>CAYGPE010000010.1:0-64714 GCA_964351695.1 uncultured Hyphomonas sp.
TTGGTGTGTCCTGTGTATCTCATCAACACAGTGTGGTGCCCAGAAGAGGACTCGAACCTCCACGTCCATACAGACACTACGACCTGAACGTAGCGCGTCTACCAATTCCGCCATCTGGGCACGGGGTAGGACGTGGCGTATAGCGGGCATATCGCGCTATCGTCAACGCGTAAAACCATATTCTGAGTGTGGATTTATCACTGGCTCCGCGACTGTTCCTGCTGGGCGCGCGAGCGGTCGCTGGATGGCAAGCGCCAAGACCGCCACGATCACTACCGGGATTACAATTAGGGTTTATTGCCGAACGCCGATTAAGCCCGTTTCCACGCGGCGACATCATATGGTTTCAGCATGGGGCCACCTAGACGGTAGGCACCAGAGTCGCTTGGCGCATTGATAGCCCCCAGATCAATTTGGCTGGGTCCGTAATTGAAAGCAAATTGAAGTGTGGCCGTTTGTCGAAGCCGAAGGTCTGCGTGTGAAGCTGCATGGGTGATGCCCTGACGGTCGCAAAGATCGCGCAAGATGGTTTTCAGAAATTCTGCGTCGGGCCAGCAGGCAAGATAGTGCAGGTTGCCGCGTCGCACCCAGGCAGGATCGCCGTCTGAAAAGCTTGCATGTGTTTCGGCGTCCGTTGTGATTGTTTCACGCCACCGATATCCGAAATAGGTGCGTTCCTTGTGCAGGATGTCCTGATGGATGTGTGGCGGCAGCGTCTCGAGACGTTCGAGCCTTTGCTGCATATGGCGATAGACAGGCCCGTCTTGCGGATCAGACAAATGCCCATCTCGTGAGCGCGCGCCAGAGAGCGGTGTGAATAGAATTTCGGCGTCACTGGCGGCGAGGCGGTCGCAGAAATCTTTGCCGAGCAGCGTCGCTGAGGGGATGAGACCTAATTTATAGCCGCTCAAATCGCTGTCTTGGAAAACCACGTCGATGTTCAGTCCAAGCTGCCGGCAGGCCGAATAAATTGCACGCGCGGGATCAAGCGAACCGTTTGGGTTGCCTTGAGGCTGAATTTCGCTTTGCCACAGGCTCGGATAGTCGAGGAGGAGTGCGATCTGTGCTTTTGCCGATTTTAGCGATCCCGTTTGTCTTTGTTCTCTGATGAAGGTCTGTATTTCTTCAATCACGGGTTGCGGCGTCCGGTCTGGTGCGAGCAGGCCTGCATGCATTTGCTCTTGCCCAAAGGGAAGTTGGCGCCAGCGAAAATAACTTACGAAATCGGCGCCGTGGGCAAAGGCTTCCCATGTCCAGAGGCGCACCATACCGGGCGCGGGCGCGGCATTATATGTGGCCCAATTTACAGGGCCGGGTTGCTGCTCCATCACGCCCCAGCGCGGCGCGCAGGCCCGAAAGACATCATGATTGAATGCGGCAAAATCGGGATGCCCGGACCGCAGCCAGTGCGCCTTCTCTTCCAGACTATCATGGCCTTCACTAAGCAAGCCAATCGGATAGCTATCCCATGCCGCAATATCGAGGTCGCGGGAAATCGCGCGGTGATCAAGGCGGGTGAAATCACCGATGAAATTATGGCTGATGGGACGACCGGGGCTGTGCTGCCGGATAATCTCCGTTTGCGCGCGATTGAACGCGCAGATCTGGTGCGAGCAAAAGCGCCGCCAATCCAGACGCTGGGAAGGGTTGGCCTCGGTCACTGTGGCGGCCGGTGGATCGACCGCCTCAAATGTCTGGTAAGACTGCGACCAGAAGGCGGTGCCCCATGCCTGATTCAGCGCATCGATTGTGTTATACTTTGCTTTAAGCCAGGCCCGGAAGGCTTGCTGGGCTGCTTCTGAGAAACTTTCATCGGTATCGTGATGACCATACTCATTGTCTGTCTGCCACATCGTTATGCCAGGGTGCTGACCATAACGGCGTGCGATCAGTTCGGTTATCCGTGCGCTTTCAGCCAGATAGGTCTGCGAAGAGAAGCAGTAATGTCGGCGTGAGCCAAATTTGCGAACCTGCCCATGCGCATCGACAGGCAGGATGCCCGGATACTTATCGACCAGCCACTTGGGCGGTGTTGCTGTTGGTGTGCACATCGTGATTTCGAGATCGGCTGCGTGTAGCGCGTCGATTATTCGGTCCAGCCAGCCCCAATCGAACACGCCGTCTTCGGGTTCGATTTGCGACCAGGCAAATTCACCGATCCGCACGTGCTTGAGGCCAAGCTCCTGCATGGCCTGAATGTCGAGAGCCCAGTCGGTTTCCGGCCAGTGTTCCGGGTAGTAACAGACACCAAGTTTCATCGCTGGCCTTCAGGGTTGCAGTTTACGGGACGGACAATGGGGTGATGTACCCCAAAAAGCAAAACCGATCATGGATGAACATTTTCCGGCTTGCCCATAACGCGCGCACTTTGAGCTAGATCGATCTAATGATACAGTAAATATGGGACATTCAAGCACAATGATATCAGGGGACCGCGTCATGATGAAATTCTCTCTTCTGGGGACATGCGCGTCGGCCTTGGTGCTGATCTCGGCATGTGGCGGCGGCAAAGATGCGGACCCAACTAGCCAAGGCGCTGAACCCCCTGCCGTGGGCGGTGCTTCGATTGCGCAAACACCTTCTGAAACTGTCGCGTCGGACACGGAATCCGCGCAGACTGTTACGGCAGCCGATGACGCGGATGAAGATGGAATTGAGCCGACCGAGGCTGCGCTCGACTCTGGCGGCGCGCCAGAGGTTACGCCCGTGAACGCTATTACGCAGCAACCGGGCCGCGAGAAAATTATCATCGTCATGGATGGATCAGGCTCGATGTGGGGGCAGATTGACGGCGAAGCGAAAATGTCGATTGCACGCCGGGCGCTGCGTGACTTGGTTGGCGACCTGCCAGCCGAAACGCCGACGGGTCTGATTGCCTATGGTCACCGCAAAAAAGGAGACTGCAGCGATATCGAATTGCTGAAAGCCCCCGCTGCAAATTCTGGCGAAGCTATCGTTGGCGCCGTCGATGCGATCACACCAACTGGCAAGACGCCACTATCCGCCGCCGTGAGGCAGGCCGCAGATGTGCTGAAATATGAAGAAGACCGGGCCACCGTGATCTTGATCACAGATGGTATTGAGACCTGTGATGTTGATCCGTGCGCGCTTGGCGAAAGCCTTGCAGACAAAGGTATCGACTTTACCACGCACATTGTCGGATTTGGACTGTCGGAAAGCGAGGGGCGGCAGGTCTCCTGTCTCGCCGAAGAAACTGGCGGACAATATATTGAGGCCTCCAATGCCGGTGAATTATCGCAAGCCATGGAAGACGTGGCTGAGGCAGTTGTTGAAGCACCAGAGGTGATTGATGTTGGTACGGCTGAGGCGACGCTGACAGTGCCTGAAACGGTTCCCATGGGAACCTCGTTTGAGGTCAGCTGGACGGGTCCAGAAGATGAAGACCGCCGCGACTATATTGATCTTGTTGCCGAAGATCATGAGCGCACGTCGGGGTCCTTAAGTTTCACCTATCTACATTATGGCTCGCCGCGCGAGCTGCGCGCGCCAGCTGAACCGGGTGTTTACAAAGTCCGTTATGTCTGGACCAATGCCGCTGGCCGCGAAGTCATCGCCGAAGAGCTTGTTGAAGTCACAGATTCAGAAGTCGCCATCTTCGCGCCAGAAACGGTCGGTGTAGGGCAAGAATTTGAGCTGACATGGCGCGGTCCTGGAAACAAAACAGACTATATTGATATGGTGCCGCCTGAGCAGACCAAAACCAACACGCAAATCGACTATGCCTATACCAATGCTGAGGTGCTTGAACTGCAGGCCCCGACACTGCCGGGCGAGCGCAAGCTGCGCTATATCGCATCTGGCTCTGACGGTGAGCGGGTCATGATCTCCGTGCCGATTATGATTGAAGAGGTTCGCGGCGAGGTCGCGTTCGACCCCAGCGTCGAGCTGGGATCAGTATTGGAAGTCAACTGGACCGGGCCGGGCGGTAAGCTTGACTATGTTGATATTGTTGAGCGCGGGAACACCAAGACCAATACGCAACTTTCCTACAAGTACACTAATTCCGGCAATCCGCTGGAGCTAAAGCTGCCCGTCGATGAAGGCGAGTATGATGTCCGCTACATTTTGAAAGGTAGCGATGGTGAGCGGATTCTGGCGACGGCACCGCTAACCCTGACAGCAACCGAAGTTGGTTTGGACTTTGCGCCCGAGACGAGCGTCGGTGAGACTCTCGAAGTCGAGTGGACAGGGCCGGGCGGCCAGCTGGATTATATCGACATTGTCGAACGCGGTTTCACCCCAACCAATACGCAGCTGACCTATGCCTATACCAAATCAGGTAACCCGGTGGAGCTGAAACTACCGATTGAGCCGGGCGAGTATGATGTGCGTTACGTCATGAAGGGCAGCGATGGTGAGCGTGTGATGGCGGCAGAGCCACTCACGATTGGCGATGCCGAGATTACGATGGATCACGCGGAAACAATCGCGCTTGGACAGATGCTCGAAGTTGAGTGGTCAGGCCCGGATGGGTCGCTGGATTATATCGATATTGTTGAGCGCGGTAATCGCAAAACCAATACCCAGCTATCTTACGCCTACACCAAGTATGGCGATATCCTTGAGTTGAAGCTGCCCGGTGATCCTGGCGCGTATGATGTTCGGTTTATCCTCAAAGGCGGGAATGGCGAAAGGATCATGCTGCGCCAGCCGCTAACCGTGACCGATACACCTGCTAGCGTTGGCGGACCGGCAAAAGCCTCGGCCGGTGCAGAAATCGAAATTGATTGGGAAGGCCCAGACGCTGAACGCGATTTCATCGACATCGTACCGCGTGGCAAGAAGCTGCCAAAAGACAGCATTCATTACGCTTACACGCGTTCGACCACCCCGGTTGAATTGAAAATGCCTGACGAAGCCGGTGAATACGATATTCGTTATATCTATCAGGGCAGCGACAAGCGTGTGGTCAAGGCTCGCCATGAGATCACAGTCGAATAGGGCGGCGAGACGGCTTGCAGTTCTAGCCTAAAATCTGCCCTAGTCTGTGGCTATCCGGGTTGGATCAGCCAAGGGGATACCACCATGACGGGCCGAATGCGTACACTCATCAAGCTGCTATGTTTAATGCTGGCGGCGGCATGGATCACCCAAGCTGGGAATGCCGAAGAACGCCGTGTGGCGCTGGTGATTGGCAATTCAGATTATACCAATGTGCCTGCCCTTGCGAACCCGCGCAATGATGCTGCCGATCTCAGCGAGACCTTAACGCTAGCAGGTTTTGAAGTGGTTGAAGGGCTTGACCTGACACGCGACGGCATGGCCCAGACAATCCGCGAATTTGTCGACCGGCTTGATGGCGCGACGACGGGGTTCTTTTTCTATGCTGGCCACGGCCTGCAAGTTGATGGCCGCAATTATATGCTGCCTGTCGATACAGTGTTGCGCAGCGAGGCTGACCTCCAGCTGGAAGCTATCGACATGAATTTGGTGCTCAGCCAGATGGAACGTGATCCGCGCGTAAACATCATTGTGCTTGATGCGTGCCGTGACAATCCGTTTGCGCAGTCCATGTCGCGGTCCTTATCGCGCGGTCTCGCACCTATGGAGACCCGCGCCGTTGGAACACTGATCGTCTATTCAACCCAGCCCGGGGCGACGGCCGATGATGGGATTGGGCGCAACAGTCCGTTTACGGAAGCTCTGCTTACACAGGCTCAAGCGCCCGGCCTTGAGCTGCAACAGATGATGCGCCGTGTGCGCGCCGATGTGATTGAGAAGACGGATAATCGGCAAGTCCCATGGGATCATTCTTCGCTGACCAGTGACGTGTTCCTGATCCCGCCGCCAGCTGGCGTTGATGCCGATGCCGAAGTGGTCGCCGAATTGGAATTGTCAGATTCGCAAATCCAGCTTCAATTGTGGAACGATGTGAAAAATTCCGGCTCGATTCCGGAGCTGAATGCCTATATCGGACAATACCCGACGGGGCCGTTTTCTGGCGCTGCGCAGGCGCGTATTCGCGGGCTTGAGCGTGAGGCGGACCAGACAGGTGACGCGGTTGCCGACGCGATCAATAGGCAGGTTGGCTACGGCGTTGTGACAGAGGAACCAAAAGAGCCTTACGAGTATTACGCCAATGCGCGTGTCTATGAGCTGCGCGGCGACGCTGCCAACGCCGTGAGGATGTATGAGAAATATCTGACATTCTCGCCCGATTATGTGGATCCACATTATCAGTATCAGCGCTATTTGCGGGCCACGGAAGGCCGGTCTGCGGCGCGCGAGATTTACAATGAGATGAAGTTTGATCGCCCGGATGATCGCACATTGCAATTTGCTGCAGCGCTATTGCAAAGCCCCGAGCAGCGCAAAGCCCAACTTGGCAGCTTTGTCGAAACATATCCCGATTTCGCGCCCGCCCTGCACGCGCTCAGCCTCGATTTTTCACAGCGCCGCCTTGGTTCGCAAACAACCGCTGACAAGAAACGCGAGCGTGAATTACTGGAGCGCTTCATGTCGTTGCACGAGGACGGCCAGTACGTGAAATATTTCATCGATAAGCCGTCTGCAGATGCGCAGATCGAAGATGCTCGCGAGCGGTTAGCGGCGCTCTCGGTGTTTGCCACTGATGTGCTTGAAAACCCGGTTACCTTAAACGCGTCAGTCGGCGGCGGTGGGTTTATGCTGTATGTCAATGTGGCTGACTCGGGGAGCGGTGAAATCTTCGTTCGCCAGCCCGGCGGCGCATTTGAGTCGCTTGGTATGACGACCAACCGCCACCCGGTAACAGGCGCGATGATGCCGACTAGCTATTTTGATTTACCCAGTGACGCCGAGGCCATGGATCTGGAAATTAAATATCTCGACGCCAAGGGTGTAGAGCAGGGGCCGTACGTCCTGCCATTTGATCCGCAGGCAACGTTGTATGCGTCGATCAAGGACACTTATATGGCGGCGTCAGAGCGACAATGGGTTGCGTTCCAATACTGGGAAAATGATGACGCGCCAAACCATGTGAATGTCAGCTTCCCGGTGCTTGATTATCCCTGCGTCGTTGAGCGGGCGGTCTATGCAGTGGATAGCGACACCCCAGATCAGGAGCTGGAATTTGCCGCGTGTAATCCGCAAAAACCGCTACACGTGACACGCGATGGGTCGCAAATCCTGCGCGTGTCGCCAGACACTGGATACGTCTCGCTACAGGTCTATTACAAGGATGGCGAGGTGACCGATGTGAAGCGCTATCCGGTTAGGTACTGACGCTCAATTCATTGCCGAGATTTGCGCTGAACGAGTAAAAAATTTCGTTTGCCTCTCTATACCTGAGTTTTTCCGTCCCATAGGGTCAGGCAAAACAATTGGGAGGCTTGCATGCGAGACGTGCATCACTTTATCGGCGGCGTGAGTGTCGAAGCGACATCAGGCCGGTTTGGCGATATTTACAATCCGAATACGGGCGAGGTGCAGGCCCGCGTTGGACTAGCGAGCGAAGCGGATGTCGCTGCCGCGATTGAGAGCGCGAATACAGCTTTCCATGAATGGGCGCATACTAATACGCAGCGCCGCGCGCGCGTGATGTTTGAGTTCAAGCGGTTGCTTGAAGCGAACATGGAGCAGTTGGCCGAGATGCTGTCTTCCGAGCATGGGAAAGTCATCGCTGACAGCCGCGGCGACGTGCAGCGCGGTATCGATGTGGTCGAGTTTGCCTGCGGTATCCCGCATTTACAGAAAGGCGAGTACACAGAAGGCGCAGGCCCCGGTATTGATGTCTATTCGATGCGCCAGCCGCTTGGTGTGTGCGCCGGAATTACCCCGTTTAATTTTCCAGCGATGATCCCATGCTGGATGGCAGCTGTGGCGATTGCTTGCGGTAATACCTTTATTCTCAAACCGTCTGAGAAAGACCCGAGTGTGCCCTTGCGGATGACGGAGTTGATGTTGGAAGCAGGCGCGCCAGCGGGTGTGCTTAATTGCGTGCAGGGCGACAAGGTATCGGTCGACGCGCTGCTGACGCATCCTGATGTTAAAGCGATCAGCTTTGTCGGCTCATCTGACATTGCCCAATATGTCTATGCCACCGGCACGGCCCACGGCAAACGTGTGCAGGCGATGGGCGGGGCCAAGAACCATGGCATCATCATGCCGGACTGCAATATGGAACAGGCGGTCAAGGATATTGTCGGTGCAGCCTATGGCTCAGCGGGAGAGCGGTGTATGGCGCTGCCTGTTGCTGTGACAGTCGGCGATAAAACGGGCGATGAATTTGTGGAGCGAATGCTGGACGCGGCGCGCGGCCTCAAGGTTGGCGTCTCAACCGATCCTGATGCCCATTATGGCCCGGTCGTTTCAGCCGCGCATAAAGCCAAGGTAGAGAGCTATATACAGATGGGCGTTGATGAGGGCGCTGAGCTGAAACTCGATGGACGCGGCCATACGTTGCAAGGTCATGAGGATGGCTTTTTTATCGGCCCGTCTTTGTTCGATCACGTCAAACCGGGTATGAAGAGCTATGAAGAAGAAATCTTTGGACCCGTTCTCCAGGTCGTGCGTGCTGAAAGCCTTGAGGAAGCGGCTCGTCTTCCCTCCAACCACCAATACGGTAATGGGGTTGCGATCTTTACCTCGAATGGCCGGGCGGCGCGCGAATTTGCGGCGCAAGTGAATGTCGGCATGGTTGGCGTGAATGTGCCAATCCCGGTGCCGGTGAGCTATCATACGTTCGGTGGCTGGAAGCGTTCGGCCTTTGGTGACACCAACCAGCATGGCCCTGAAGGCGTGCGGTTCTGGACCAAGGTTAAAACCGTGACCCAGCGCTGGCCTGAAGGCGACATTGGCGACCAGGCCTTCATCATTCCAACAATGGGGTAGAGGCATGACCACAATTGCATTTTTCGGTCTCGGCAATATGGGGTCGGGCATGTGCGCCAATCTGGTCGTGGCAGGCCACAGGGTGCAGGCATTTGACCTGAATGCAGACGCCGTAAAGTCTGCAGCGGAAGGCGGAGCGATTGCTGCAGATTCTGTTGCTGATGCGATGCGCGGGGCGCAGGCCGTCGTGACAATGCTGCCTGCAGGTAAGCATGTCCTGGCGGCTTATTTTGGCGATAACGGGATCGCGTCACACGCTGCGGAAAGCACGGTTTTTATCGACTGTTCTACGATTGCGGTTGAGGATGCACGAACGGCTATTTCCAAGGCGAGCGATGCGGGGTTTGATATGGTCGATGCCCCAGTTTCTGGCGGTGTTGCCGCGGCAGCTGGCGGTACGTTGACCTTCATGGTTGGCGGCAGTGAAGCGGGGTTTTCGCGCGCGCAGCCCATCCTGCAGAATATGGGAAAAACCATCGTGCATGCGGGCGGCGCAGGCAACGGTCAGGCCGCGAAGATCGCCAATAATATGCTGCTCGCCGTGTCAATGATAGCGACCTGCGAAGCCTTCGATCTGGCGCAGAAGCTGGGTCTTGAGACACAAACTTTCTTTGACATCGCCTCTAAGGCGTCGGGTCAAAACTGGTCCATGACGAGTTATTGCCCGGCGCCCGGGCCCGTCCCGAGCGCGCCGTCAAATAATGAGTATAAGGCCGGGTTTGCGGTTGATATGATGCTGAAGGATTTGCGACTGGCAGCAGAAGCGGCGGGCGGTGTGAAGGCTGATACGCGCTTCGGCCAGATGGCGAAAGAGGTCTATGAGCGCCTGTCGGAAGACGGGCTTGGCGGGATGGATTTTTCGGTTGTGATGAAGCAGCTTGCGCAGCGTAGCTGACTATTCGGGGCGGGGCCGGAAAAAGCCATTGATCGTCAAGCGGCCGCGTGCAGGAGCGCTATCCAAGGGTGTTTGGTTGTCTATCGCACCGCTATGCAAGGCACACCCATGGTAGAAAACACCGCTATTAAAGTGCGGCGGAATTTCGGTGATCTTTTCGTAGAGCGGCGCCCCGTCGCCAAGGTAGGCAGCGGGGGGTAGACCGGTTTGGCGCACGCCATTTTCGAGCGTAGATTTGAATGTCGGATAGCGCGCTTCAGTAACGGTCTCGAACCCGGTTTCTTTCTGCCGATAGAAATTTGTCCCGCCATGCCCGGCATCGCCGAGATAGATCATGACGGCGAGCTGGGTTTCGCTGAGACCGTCAAAATGCGGTAAGCGCTGGATCGGTGTAAGCTGCGCGGGAGGCAGCGTCACGATTGAGAACCACGCCTGCCCTTCCCATGCCTTTGCGTCGATGCCGAATATGTCTGGGGCTATTGTGTCAAGGCAGGCTGCCAATGCATCTGTGAGCGCCGGATCAATAGCGGCGCGTATGCCCGGATAGTGCGGGTTGATGCGCGCAAACTGGCTTTCCTTGGCCGCATCGATCATCGCGTGAGGATCTGAGAACACGTTCATTAGACGCGCTATAGGTTTTTTCTCGTTACCAATGAGCTGCCGTGTCGGCGCGCCGATATTCAGGGTTGAGTGCATCATGCTTTCAGGATGGCGCTTTGGTTGTGAAAAATCCAGACACTCTAGGCGGGTGTTTCAATGTCACCCGGATCATCGACCAGTAATGACAGGCCAGCAGCTACAACGAAACTTGCCGCCCCAAGACCAAGCGCTGAAATTGCATAGCCATCAAATAGCTGCGCCACGACAGGTCCAAGAATACTGGCGGCCACAAGCTGTGGTATGACAATGAAGAAATTGAAGATGCCCATGTAAATGCCCATTTTGTCGGCAGGCAGGGCGTTGGACAGAATTGAATAGGGCATCGACAGGATCGAAGCCCAGACGACGCCAACACCAATCATCGAAATCCATAGCAGGTCGCCGCTTGGCAGCCAGATGAAACTGGAAAACCCCAGCGCGCCGATGAGCAGGCAAATGGAATGCGCCACTTTGCGGCTGGTCATACGCGCGAGGACTGGAATGGCAAAGGCGACAAGCGCCGCTACTGCGAAGTAGACGCCATTCAAGAGACCGATCCAGTCGGCGGCTTGCTCATAGGCCGGGGTTCGCGGGGCGAGTTCTCCATAATGGTGCGAGATCGCACCGCGGTTGAGATAGATCCACATTGAGAACATGGAGAACCATGAGAAGAATTGAACAAAGGCCAGCTGGCGCATGGTCTTTGGCAGGCGCATCATGTCTGACATAATTTCAGAGAAGGCGCCGTTTTCCTTGCCATTGCCTTTCAGAGCGCTGGCGATCAGGGCGAGTAGGCCAAATACGGCGAGACCGATACCGAGTATATAGATTTCCTTGTAAGCGCGCGTATACACGCCGCAGCTTTCGGGGGTTTCAGGGGTGGCGCAACCTTCTGCGCTCAGCGCAGCGGCGTCTGTGACCAGCGCAAAATCGAGTTTCAAAACATAGATGGCAGCAATGAAGGCAGCGCCGGCCGCAAGGAAGAAAAGACCCAAAGTGCGAAACAGACCAATACTTGGTTCTGGCGGCATCGGGATCATATCGTCGCGGCCAAGGCCTTTGGCTTCGGCTTCAGCAAGTTCGTAAGCGGCCAGCGTTTCAGGGTCGTATTCTTTGCCCGTAAATACAGTAATGGCCACAGCGATAAAGAGCAGGACAGCGCCAACATAGAACATCATGCGGATGTTTTCCGGTAGCGCGCCGTCCGCCGTACTGGAGAAGCCGAACCAATTCGACAGCATCCATGGCAAGGCCGAGCCGAGCGTCCCCCCAGCGCCAATAAAAAAGCTTTGCGCGGCGTACCCTAGCGTGCGCTGGTTTTCAGACATCATGTCACCCACATAGGCACGGAAGGGTTCCATCGTGATGTTGAGTGAGCTGTCGAGAATCCACAGCATGCCTGCTGCCATCCATAGGGCTGAGACATTGGGCATTATGAACAGGCCAAGTGTGCTGAGCACAGCGCCCCAGAAGAAATAGGGGCGGCGACGGCCCATCTTGTTCCATGTCCGGTCTGACATGTAGCCGACTATGGGCTGGACGATGAGGCCGGTCAGAGGCGCAGCAATCCACAAGATCGCCATGTCATCTATGCTCGCCCCAAGTGTTTCAAAGACCCGGCTGAAATGACCGGTTTGAAGCGCAAAGCCGACCTGAATACCGAAGAAGCCGATGCACATGGTCAGCACTTGCATGAAAGGCAGTCGCGGCTTCATCGCGCGCCCACTTGCCGCGGCGGCGGCAGGCTCAGCCATAATCTCAGTCATCGCGTTTCTTCCCGTTAGTTTGTTTTATTTTCTAAAAGTACGGATGCAGACCAAGGCTGCAACGCGCGGCCCGCCCCCAGCCGAATTGTATCCGGGTCGCCAGTGAGGACATCTGTGAACGCACCGGCAGCTGGTCCATCTTCTATCGTGTATTCAACTCGCTCGGCGGAGAGATTGAAGAATGCCACGATCTTGTTGCCATCCTTTTCGCGCGCAAAGCTGACAATCTGCCCTGGCTTGTTTGTGCTAACGGGCACAATGCGCCCGCCTGCTGCGCCATTCCAGAGCGCTTTGTTAGCGGTGCGCATATCGATCAGGCGTTTGATAAAGGCACCATCGGGGTGGCTGTGGTCGCCCCACACTATGGGGTCTTTTTCGAAGAATTCCAGCGCGTCCTGATTGCCAACTTCCTGTCCATTATGAATGAGCGGTATACCTTCAGAGATAAATGAAAGGGTTAGGAAGACGCGGTAGGCATCGCCGTACAGTTCGCCTGTCGTTCCTTCCCAGGCATTCTGGTCATGGTTTTCTGTGTACAGCATGCGGTAGGCATCTAGCGGCCATGTTGAAATCTGGCTGGCAAGAAAGCCGGTCATCGCCCCGGCATCGGAGTCGCCCTTGGCAATGCGCTGCGCGGTTTCTTTCCACTCCCAGCCATATGTCGCGTCAAAGGCGTGAGCGTGCAGATCTCGCTGCTGCCATTCAGCCAGCATGAAGACCGGCTTAATATCGTTTAGTTCGGTGCGCAAAGTCTCCCAGAAGTCGAGCGGGACAAAGCCCGCGACATCACAGCGGAAGCCATCAACACCCATGTCACCAACCCAGTAGGCCATCACCTCAGTCATGTACTGGCGCAAACCGGGCTGGTCATAATCAAAATCTATTATGTCGGCCCAGTCGGTCCACGGGGTTGGATGAAAGTCACCTTTCCAGTCAGTATCGTACCAGCCCGGATGCTCGCTTACGAGTGGGTTGTCCCAGGCGCTATGATTAGCGACCCAGTCGAGAATAACGTGGAAGCCCAGGGCATGAGCAGCATCAATAAAGGCTTTCAGGTCTGCCTTGGTCCCAAATTCCGGGTTCACACCATAATAGTCTTTAATGGAATACGGGCTGCCCAGGCTGCCCTTGCGGTTGGTCTCCCCAATCGGATGGATTGGCATCAGCCAGAGGATGTCGACGCCAAGGTCTTTAAGGCGTGGCAGCTGTGCCTGCGCCGCTTTGAATGTACCTTCAGGCGTGAACTGACGAGTATTGATCTGGTAAATGACCGCGTCATCGGCCCAGTCTGGATGGTCGATTTTAACATAAGGTTTTGGGGTATAGTCAGGCGTATTTATGATGTCAGAAGGCGCCGCTACGCAGGCAGAGACAGTCAAAGCGGCGGCAAGCAGGGCTGGGCAAAGGAGGCGCTTGATCATCTTAGGTCTCTCACTCGCTGAGTAGAAAAATCAGAATTTCATCAAGACGGGCGGCCCAAGCTGTTTCGCTGTGATTGGTGCCTTCATAAGTGCGGAAGACCGCCGCGTTTTCATTCCATCCGCGGGCGCGGAACCAGTCCTGCATCTTTGCCGCATGGGGCGGGTAATAGGCGTCTAAATCTTCTGTGCCGCTATCAAACCACAGGCGCTGGCTGGCCGGGTCAAGCTGGGCAGTTTCGAGATAGGCCTGCATGGCGGCTGTGGCTTGCTCAGCAATCTCGCTTTCAGGCCCGGCCAGTGGCCAATGGATCGAGACGCAAGCGGCGCGAGAAAAGACGCCCGGATATTCGGCTGCAGCATAGAGCGAGATCAACCCGCCCATACTGGAACCCATTGTGAGGGTCGCCTCTGGTCCGGCGGCGGTATTGTAAGTCGCGTCAATGAAAGGTTTTAGTTCGGTTGCGATGAATTTGAGATAGGCATCGCCTTCGAGTTCCGGCAGGCCTTCGGCAAACCAGTCTGAGCCGGGCGCAGCATTGATATGCTCCATGATTTTTTGCGGAGCATATTCCTGCCAGCGCTTATCGGTATTCCAGATGCCGACAAGGATCACGTCGCGGATTTTGCCTTCTGCGATCAGGCGCTCTGTCGTTTCGTCGAGCGTCCATTCCTTGCCGTTATCGCCGGAATAGCCGACATGCATCATCGCCTGACCATCATGGGCATAGATAACCGGATAGGGCTCGCCATTATCGCTGTAGTTTGGCGGCAGCCAGACCGAGACCTGGCGGGGTTGCACATGCTGCGACTCAAACGCTGGATACTCGACAAAGCGTGATTGTGTTTCGACTTGTACTGTTTCAACTGGCGGCACCGTTTGTGCGCAAGCGACAAACAGCGCTGTAAGAGCGAGAGAAAGCGCGATCCGTTTCATGGGCATGTCCCTTCTATTCGACTGGCTTGAAGGCTACAGCTGCACCGCCGCCCGGGGCGAGATTGAGCGTCAGTGTACTGCTCGCGTCAACGCTGCGAAACTCAGTCGCGAAAGCATAGGGGTTCGAGCGCCAATGCGCGCCGTCGCCATCGCGGTAGATTTGCGCCTCATAAGGATAGCCATCGAGGAAGGTGAGGGGGATGGTCACCGTGCGGGCCTCTTCATTGGTAATGGCGCCAAGGAACCAGGCATTGCTGTTGCGATCCTTGCGGGCGGTAATGACAAACTCCCCCGGCGTTCCATCAAGTACGATGGTCTCGTCCCAGTCCACCGGCACGTCCTTGATGAACTGGAAAGCGCGCGGACGAGCCTCATAATTGCGCGGCAGGTCGGCAGCCATTTGGATCGGGCTATAGAGTACAACATACAGCGCGAGCTGTTTGGCTAGTGTTGTCTGGACACGCGGATCTTCGCTCAGCGGCTTGCCAAATGTCAGATCGAATATACCGGGCGTGAAATCAGCCGGGCCAGACAGCATGCGCGTGAACGCAACAATGGTCGTATGCGCTGGATCGTTTGGTGGTACACCCCAGGCATTAAACTCCTGTCCACGCACGCCTTCGCGGCTAAGCCAGTTTGGATAAGTGCGGCGCAGACCCGTGTCTTTCACTGGTTCATGCGCATTAATCGAAATGCCATATTTCGCGGCTGTTTTCACGGCTTTCAAATGATGCTGCACGGCAACTTGCCCGTCATGCCATTCATAGAATTTCTTGCCTGTGTCATCGCGGCGGACAAGGTTGCCGCCATCTGCGACATAGCCTGTTTTCACCGCCGGAATGCCAAGCCGGTCGTAAAGCGCATAAGCATCTTCCATCTGGCGTTCGTAATTTGTCAAATTGCCCGAGGTTTCGTGGTGGCCGATCAGATAGACATCTTTTTCAGCGCCGTAGGCCGCAAGGGCCTCAATATCAAAATCAGGATAGGCCTCGGTGAAGCTGAAGAGCTCGCCATTATTGAACCAGTCACCGTCCCAACCAATATTCCAGCCTTCGACAAGAACGCCGTCAAAGCCATGCTCTGCGGCAAAGTCGATATATTGCTTGGTGCGCTCGGTGGTTGCGCCATGCTTGTCGCCGCTACCCCACGTGCACTCTGCGATATGCATACACCACCAGATACCAATATATTTGCTGGGCTGGACCCATGAGACGTCGCCCAGTTTGTTGGGCTCATTGAGGTTGAGGATAAGGTCCGAATTGCCGAGGCCAGCCGCTGTGTCAGAGACCTGCACTGTGCGCCAAGGTGTCTTGAACGGGCCGTCGACCTTGACCTTTATGCCGTCAGAGAGCGGGGCGAGATCAGCTTTCAGAACGCCCTCACGGCGTTGGTTCAGCCACATGCCGGCATAGTCAACCAAAGCGGCCTCGTGGATTGAAATGAACGGACCGCCCGGCAACTGCGCAGTGAAGGGTGTGTGTGCGCGGTGGACGTCCAATACAGTCGTTTCTTCGTGAATATATTCATAGCGATTGTATGCGCCGGCTTTGATCCACCAGGCGGTTGCGGTTTGATCGAGGCCGAAATCAGTCAACTCGTCGGTGATATGACGCTCGCCTGAACCGGGGACTTCGTAGCGAAAGCCCAGGCCATGATCGAACACACGGATCCGCAATGTGAAGGCTTCACCGCCGTCGGCGAAGCTGAAGACGGCAGCCAGTTCATTATGGTGATCGCGGACGAAGCGGCGTTCGCCCCAAGGCTGTTCCCAAGTTTCGTCTTGGCTGGACTGCGACACAGCCGACAATATCATGCCAGTCTCCATGTCGCGCGCTTTGGCAAAGGTAAAGCCAAGCTTGCTAGGCGACACGATTGTCTGCCCTTTCCAGGTGGCCTGCCATTGCGGTTTGCCGTCATCAGTATTCACTGTCACGACGAGATTACCTGAGGGCGATTGAACGTCAGCACTCTCGATCGGTGTGATCGGCCCTTTTGCTTGGGCTGGGCTGGACTCCGCTGACAATGGGGCTTGAGCAACAGCACATCCGGCCAGAACGGCAAACACTGCACTGCAAATCAGGGTATAGGCCCGCAACATATTATTCTCCCAGGTTTGTTTTTCTTAGTCTAGGAATATTTTGCAAAAAATTGCAAGATCAAATTCGAATAGCAATCAAATTTCTCATCAAAGCAGCTAATGTATAGATAAATGGGCTTGCTAGCTTTGCAAAAAAATGAAAATATGCTGCAAAAGAATATCACGAAGCTTCGCGGGAGGTAGACATGAGAGCATTCCATCAGAGCATGGCGATGGCGGCAAGTGTGGCGTTGGCCGCTCTGGCAGCGTGCGCGCAAACCGGCATACAGACCCCAGCCTCGAGTATGCCGGGAACAGACGTGACCGTTTCATCTATAGATGCGCGCGCAATCGAAGATGAGATCATTTACTTTGTTCTGCCTGATCGATTTGAAAATGGCGATCCAAGCAATGATAAGGCTGGATCAAATGGGGATCGGCTGACGCATGGCTATGACCCCACTGATTACGGCTTCTATCATGGCGGTGATTTGAAGGGTCTCAAGAACCGGCTGGATTATATTCAGGGTCTGGGCATCACAGCGATATGGTTGACGCCCATTTTTGAGAACCGCTGGGTACAGGGCGGGCCGGGTCAAGAATCGTCTGGCTATCACGGCTACTGGATTACTGACTTTACGAATGTCGATCCGCACCTCGGCACACGCGATGATTTCAAGGCGCTGGTTGAGGCGGCCCATGCGCGTGGAATGAAAGTTTATATGGATATTATCACCAACCATACGGCTGATGTGATCTCGTATCGTGAATGCTATGATCCGAATTGGACGGGTGAGCGCGTGGAGCGCTGCGCCTATCGCTATACGGGTGAGTATCCTTGGACAACGCGCGGAGACGCTGCGGGTGAGCCAATCAATGCTGGATTTCTTGGAGATGATGCGCCGCATCAAACCGAAGAGAATTTTGCCAATCTGACAGAGCTGGGCTGGGCCTACACGCCATATATCCCAGACGGGCTAGCGGGGATAAAACACCCTGAATGGCTGAACGATCCGATCTACTATCATAATCGCGGCGAGACTGATTTCGTTGACGAGGATTCGCTGTATGGCGATTTTTCAGGCTTGGATGATCTGAACACATCGCACCCGCGTGTGGTTTCCGGCATGGTCGACATTTATAAATCTTGGATCACTGACTTTGGTGTCGATGGGTTCCGTATCGATACGGCCAAGCATGTGCGCGACGAGTTTTGGCAGCGCTTCGCACCGCAAATCTTGGATCACGCTGCAGCGCAGGGCATCGACCATTTCCACATGTTCGGGGAGGTCTATGAGGCCGGGCCGAACCCGCAGCATCTGGCCAAGTTCACGACCCGTGCAGGCTTGCCGACAGTGCTGGATTTTGCGTTCCAAAGCGCGTCGCAAAGCTTTGTTATTGATGGCGCGGCGGGCCTTGAGCTTGATCGGCTATATTCGGCTGATGCGATCTACAAGCATGGTGCAAAGACCGCCCGGCAATTGCCAACCTTCCTTGGCAATCATGATATGGGCCGGTTCGCTGGTTTCTTGCGTGAGACCCATCCTGAGATGAGCGATGAAGAGATGCTGGCGCGGACGCGGCTGGCGCATGGCATGATGATGTTCGCGCGCGGTGTTCCGACGATCTATTATGGCGACGAGCAGGGTTTTGTATCAGATGGCGGCGATCGCGCGGCGCGAGAGGACATGTTCCCGAGCCAGACAGCTGTCTACAATGACAATGACTTGATTGGAACAGATGCGACAACGGCTGACGAGAACTTTGACACAAGCCATCCGCTTTACCGTGCCATCGCCGCGTTCGCCGCGATTCGCCAGAGCGAGCCTGCCTTGCGCCGGGGTGAGCAGATCACCCGCATTGCGCATCGTGAAGATAGCGTTTTTGCTTTCTCCCGTATCGATTATGAGGCGGGCGTCGAGATTGTTGTAGCGATAAATGCCGAGGCGGAGCCTAAGATCTTGCATCTTGCCACAGACGGACGTTCAAGCGCGTTTTCCTCGTTGTTAGGGTTTTGTCCTACGACGGCTTCAGCGCCCGCAAGTGTGCGGGTAACGGTACCCGCAATGGATCTCGTCGTGTGCAAATCGACTTTTGGAGATGATAATGGCTGATATGAGTGAGGCGACTGTATTGGTGCGTCAGAATGCCGATTCGTCTGCCGAATGGTGGCGCGGCGCAGTTATCTACCAGATATATCCACGTAGCTTTCGCGATACGAATGGTGATGGCATTGGTGACTTGAGGGGCGTGCTTGGCGGCCTTGAGCACATTGCGTCACTTGGCGTTGATGGGATTTGGATATCGCCGTTTTTCACATCGCCCATGGCGGACTTCGGGTACGATGTCGCTGACTTTTGCGATGTTGATCCGATCTTTGGAACGCTGGAGGATTTCGATGCGGTTCTGAAAAAGGCGCATGGGCTTGGGCTCAAAGTTATTATCGATCAGGTTTATTCACACACATCGGATGCGCACCCTTGGTTTGCGAAAAGTCGTATGGGCCGGGATGGGGAAAAGTCCGATTGGTATGTCTGGGCCGACCCCAAGCCGGATGGTTCGCCGCCAAATAATTGGCAATCTGTTTTTGGTGGACCATCATGGGAATGGGACGCGCGTCGCGGACAGTACTATTTTCACAATTTCCTGAAAGAGCAGCCCGATCTGAACATGCATAATCGCGAGGTTCAGGATGCGATGATAGATGTCGCACGGTTCTGGCTGGATCGCGGCGTTGACGGGTTTCGGCTCGATGCATTGAATTTCTCCATGCATGACCGCCAGTTGCGCGATAATCCGCCGTCTGGGGTCAGCGCGAAGGATGCGACGCGGCCGTTTGATATGCAGAAACATATTCATAGCATGTCGCAGCCTGAAGTTGTGGAGTTCATTGAGCGTTTTCGAGCTGTTGTGGATGGTTATCCAGACCGTTTTCTGGTGGCCGAAATTGGCGGACCTGAGCCTATCCATGAAATGAAAGCGTTCACTGCTGGTGAGGGCCGTCTCAACTCAGCGTATAATTTTGACTTTCTCTATGCGCCATCACTGACGGCCGAGCGTATCATACGTACAGCGGAACAATGGACGCAGTCGCCCGATGAAGGCTGGCCGAGTTGGGCCTTCTCAAATCATGACGCGCCGCGCGCGATCTCTCGCTGGGCGCCGCAAGGGCACCGCGAAGATATGGCGAAGATGAGCATGATGTTGTTGCTAACCCTGCGCGGAAACCCGATCATTTATCAGGGTGAAGAGTTGGGGCTGCCGCAGGCAAATGTGGCGCGCGATAGGTTGCGTGATCCTGAAGCGATTCAAAACTGGCCGAAAACACTTGGCCGCGATGGTGCGCGGACTCCGTTCCCATGGGAATCGAAAGCGCCATATGCTGGCTTCTCTAGCGCCGAGCCTTGGCTGCCGGTTGATCCGGTGCATGCGAGCTTGGCCTTAAATGAGCAAACGGGTCCGTACAGTATGCTGGCCTTTACGCAGCGGGCGCTAAGCATTCGCTCTGACCATCAGGTGCTGCGGACCGGTAGGATGGAGGCTTCACAGCCGGGACCAGAGGAGCTGTTGCATATTCAGCGCATTGGGCCGGGCTGTCGCTATATCGCGCTATTTAACTTGTCGGATAAAGAGATTGCATTGAGCGAGGACATTGATCTCTCTGGTCGGATCATCCTAACCTCATGGGAGGCAGAGCCGGGCTCGGTTAAGCTAATGTCGCTTCCAGCCTATTCGGCAGTCTGGGTGGCCTGTGATCAAGAATAAGCAACAAGAAAGTGCGCGTGCGAGATGACTACAGAGCGGCAGACGACACGTTTGGAAGATCTCGCTAAGAAGGCGGGTGTTTCAATCTCAACCGCCTCGCGCGCGCTGAATGACAGCCCGGCGGTCAATGACCGCACAAAGCAGAAAATCTGGAAGCTTGCGCGCGATCTTGATTATCCGTTTCGCCGCTATATGCCAGCTGGCCCAATTGGGGCAAATGCAACGATTACAGTGATTGTGCCCAAGCCGCAGAGTCGCGACAACCGAATGGCTGACCCGTTCTTTTTCGAGCTGATTGCGGGTATTGGCGATGCCGCCCGCGCGCGAGGGTGTGACCTGCTTCTCAGTCACGTGGCGCCCTCGTCTTATGAAGATCTCGCCAATGCGATGTCGACCAGTCGTTCAGATGGCGCGATTTTCCTGGGGCAAAGCTCACTACATGATGCCTTCAACCGGCTTGCCGAGACAGAGCAGCGGTTTGTTGTTTGGGGCGCCCAGATGCGTGATCAAGCCTATTGCTCGGTCGGGAGCGATAATGAACAGGGTGGGCGCCGGGCCACAGAGCATCTTGCGCGCCTTGGGCGCCAAAGAATTATGTTTTTGGGTGATACGGATGCTCCGGAAGCGATGCGTCGCTATCGCGGGTATCGCGACGCTGTTGCCAAGGTTGGGCTGCGTTATGATGATGCCCTCATCGTGCCAGCGCATTTCGAAGTGGAATCAGCCCGGGCTGCGGTTCATAGCGCCATAGATGTGGGGCTGCGTTTCGATGGTATCGTTGCGGCGAGTGATTTGATTGCGCTTGGGGCTTTACAGGCGCTGCGCGAGACCGGCCGCGTCGTGCCGCGCGATGTGTCGGTAATCGGCTATGATAATGTACCGTTCGGTGCATACAGCCACCCAACATTGACCACTATCGATCAGGATACAGCGCGAGCGGGCCGCATACTTGTTGCTAAGCTTCTTGATGCGTCCGGGAAGCCCGGACCCGACGCTGATCGGATGCCAGCTGAGCTGATTGTCCGGCAGTCCTGTGGGGCCTAAACGCCGTTACGACGGAAGATTGTGGGATTTTGCAATAAATTGCCATGTTTTGCAAAAATTTGCATAATTTTGACATTTGGCGCCACAGCCGTATTTCAGTGATTTTCAGAGCAATATTGCAAAAAATCTAGGTTTAAATGGCCTTATGGTGGCAATTTCACAACACTGCTGCATGATTTTGCATAGTTTGTATCGTCTTTAGGCTTGGCATTTTCATAAATTTGCAATACGGTGAAGCCGTCAATGGTCAACTCCGCAGGACGACGGGGTGCCAAATAAGCTCAGGGAGGCTTGAATGAACTACACAAATTTCACAGCGAAACGCCGTCTACTCGGTACAGCTGCGCTCGCACTCGCGCTGGCGACACCCGCAATGGCGCAGGACGAAGCAACCGAGTCGGTTGACGAAGTCGCACGGCAGGATGTCGTCACGGTCACGGGTATTCGCGGATCCATCCAGAACTCGCTGAATGAGAAGAAGAACAACACATCTATTGTTGAAGCCATCTCGGCCGAGGACATTGGTAAGCTGCCTGACCTGTCAATTGCCGACTCGCTAGCGCGTCTTCCGGGCGTTACGGCGCAGCGCGTGCGTGGTCGCTCGCAGCAGATTTCAATTCGCGGACTTGGGCCTGACTTCTCGCTGGCTTTGTGGAATGGCCGCGAAGTCGTTTCAGCAGGTAACAATCGCGGCGTTGAGTTTGACCAATTCCCTTCAGAGCTTGTCGCTAAAGGCGTCGTTTACAAAACACCGGATGCGTCTCTGGCTGCGACGGGTATTGCTGGCGCGATTGACCTGCGTACGGTTCGTCCACTCGACTATACAGAGCGCAAGCTGAACTTCTCTGGCAAATATGTGCTGAATGATAATGATCAACCGAACCCGGACTTTGATGAAGATGGGTATCGTCTGTTCGGGTCATATATTGACCAGAATGAAGCCGGTACTGTCGGCTGGTCTTTGGCGGCGACAGTTCAGTCGAACCCAACACAGTTCACATCGCGTGAGCTGAAAACAAATTCAGGCCAGACAGCTATCGATCCGGCAACGGGCCTCGTCTATCCATCCGACAATCCGCGCACAGGTGTATCGTCGCGAGAGTTCAAGCGTACATCTGTTGCAGGTGCTTTGCAGTTTGAGCCAAATGATCGCTGGCAGACGACGATTGATGCCTTTTACACCGACACTGAGGACGCGGGTATTTTCCGCGGTGTGGAAACCCCAATTGCATCTTGGTCAACAGCTGATCTCGTGGGTACAGCTGGTACAAGCGGATTTGCAGACGCGGCGGCTTATGATGACGTCACGACGTTCCTCAGAACTGATACAGAAGGCAACACTGCGGAAATCTTCGCGATCGGTTTGAACTCATCATACGCCGTTACAGATCGTCTGACGCTTACAGGTGACTATGCGCGTTCGACACTTGAGCGTAACGATATCGACTATGAGTCCTATGCAGGCACAGGGTTCGCGGGTGCAGGTCCAACTGACTCGCTGGTCTTTGGCTTTGGCGATGATGGTCAGTACAATATTCTAAGCGGTCTCGACTATACGGATCCAGGCGTCGTTGTGCTGACTGATCCGGGTGGCTGGGGTCAGGTTGGCTTCCTCAAAGAGCCAATCATTGATGATGAGCTTGACCAGCTTCGCCTTGAAGCAGAGTATGAACTCGATCACGGCATTATCAGCAGCGTTCAGGCTGGTCTTCTCTACACTGATCGTGAAAAGAACTTCGACTCGAATGAGAACTTCATTCGCGCCGGGGCAAACTTCGTGAATGGTGAGCTGACTATTCCCGCTAACAGTATTGTCGGGACAACCAATAGCGGTTCGATTGGCCTCGATATTATTGCCTATGATCCATCAAGCTTCCTGACGGATGGTACATACACGCTTGAAAAGGCGACGTTTGATACGCAATGGCAGGTTGAGGAGCAAATCCAGACATTCTATGCGATGGCGAACATCGATAGCACGTTTAACACTGTACCAGTTCGCGGTAACTTTGGCTTCCAGTATCAGGATGTTGACCAGTCTTCGACAGCGACACTGCAGGGCGGCGGCAACAGAACTCAGACTTTGGGCGCTGAAAACACCTATTTCCTGCCTAGCGCTAACCTGTCATTCGAAGTTCAGCCCGATACGTTTCTGCGTTTCGCGGCGGCTCAAACTGTGACGCGTCCGCGCCTTGATAACCTCGCGGCTAACCAGACGGTCTCAATCAGTAATCAGGTCTGTGCAGACACAGATGGGGACTTCGTTCCTGACTCGCTTGTTGGCTTCACTATTCCGACAAATCCATGCTTCAATATTAGCGGCGGTAACCCAGAGCTAGAACCGTATAAGTCGACCTCGTTTGACGTTTCTTTCGAGCGTTACTTCTCATCGGCATCAGCTTTCTCAGTCGCAGTCTTCCATAAAGACCTATCTGACTGGGTAGAAACAGCGACCGATACGCTCGATATTACAGAGCAGCTGACATCAGTTGGTATTCCGGCGCTTGATGCCTTTGTGGCTGCTAACCCGCAAGTTGCGACAGCGGTTACGAGCTTCCCGCAGAATATCTCGGACGGTTCTATTACAGGTATCGAGGCCACTTTGCGTCTGAACCTGGATGACTATCTGCCAGAGCATCTGGAAGGATTCGGTTTTAATGCCAGCTACACTTACGCAGACAGCAGTCTGTCGGGTGCAATCACGGGTCAGGACATTCGTATTCCAGGCTATTCTGACAATGTATGGTCTGGTGACGTCTACTACGAGAACCATGGCTGGCGGACACGTCTGAGCGCGCGTCATCGCTCTGGTTTCCTGTCTGAGGTGCCGCAATTTGATGGCTCTCTTACCGGCGCCGAGGCTCAGGACGAGACGATTGTCGATTTCCAGATCGGATATGAATGGGATCAAGGTCCGCTCGAAGGATTTGGTCTGAACTTCGAAGTGTTCAACCTGACAGACGAACCTTTCGTCACAGAGGCTGTGACGACTGATTCAAGCGTCACATTCCCGAGCCGCTATGAACAATATGGCACGACCTATAATGTGACGGTCACCAAGAGCTTTTAAAGATAATAAACTTCCTCCTCAATTGACCCGCCTTTTGGCGGGTCTTTTTTTGACTTGGTTCACCGAAATGGGGTTCACTGGGTCAAGCCTATGCGCAAACAGAAGCGAGTAGCATGATGCAGCAACAGATTGAGAATGTCGTCATTGTTGGCGGTGGGACTGCGGGGTGGATCGCCGCTGCGGCCCTGTCGAAATTCCTGCCGAAAAGCATAGCAATCACGCTGATTGAGTCAGAGGCGATCGGGACGGTCGGTGTTGGTGAGGCGACCATACCGCAAATTCGCCGCTTGAATGCGAGCCTTGGGCTCGATGAAGCCGAATTCGTGCGCGAGACCAATGGATCGTTCAAGCTCGGTATCGAATTTAACAATTGGGGCCATATCGGCGAGAGCTACCTGCACACATTTGGTGATGCCGGGATCAATCTCTCCAGTCTGCACTTTCACCAGTACTGGCTAAAGCACGTGGCTGAGGGCGGTGAAGGCAGTCTTTGGGATTATTCGCTTCATCACAATGTCGCCTACCAAAATAAATTCGGGCAGTTGGACCGGGTCGGAAAGACAAGCATGACGGGCCTCGCCTATGCGTTTCATTTCGATGCAGGGCTATATGCGCGCTACCTTAGACGCTTTGCTGAGGCAAATGATGTCACGCGGCGCGAAGGCCGGATTGTGGATACGCAGCTTGCTGCTGAGACCGGGCACATTGCGTCAATCCAACTTGAGAATGGCGACAGGATTTCCGGCGATCTGTTCATCGATTGCTCTGGCTTTCGCGGCCTGTTGATTAGTGATGCCCTGGGCGTTGGATACCGCGATTGGTCGAAATGGTTGCCATGCAACAAGGCTGTGGCGGTCGGTTGTGACAAGACAGAGCCATTGCTGCCCTACACGAAAGCGACGGCACATGAGGCGGGGTGGCAGTGGCGGATCCCACTGCAACACCGCACTGGAAACGGTCATGTTTTCTGTGACGGATTCACCGATGATGAGACGGCGACTGCGCGATTGCTTGAGAATCTCGATGCTGCGCCGCTTGGCGAGCCAAAAGTGCTGCATTTCACAACCGGCCGGCGCGAGAAATTCTGGGACAAGAATTGCGTTTCGCTAGGCCTTGCCAGTGGCTTTCTTGAGCCGCTGGAATCGACCAGTATTCATCTGATCCAGTCAAATATTTCGCGTTTGATTGAATTGTTTCCAACCAAAGCCTTCGATCCTAGCCATGAGACGGAATACAACCGCCAGGTGGGTCATGAGTATGACTTGATCCGAGACTTCCTGATTATGCATTACCATCGAACCGACCGCGAAGACTCTGAGTTTTGGCGGTATTGCAAACATATGCACGTGCCAGAAACACTCCAAACTAAGATGGCGCTGTTTGCCGATACAGGTTTGCTTTACAAAGACCCGGAAGATCTGTTTCGCGAGTCGAGTTGGGTGCAGGTGATGCTGGGACAGGGTTTGATGCCCAAGGGGTACCACCCGATGGCAGACCGTTTGAGCGCTGACCAGTTGAAGGACTTTCTAGGTAGCGTGAAGAAACTGATCGCGAATGCGAGCGCGCAATTACCCGCGCATCAGGATTTCATCGCATCTCACTGCGCAGCCCCTTTGCAATAGGTTTCCAGAAAGTCCGCGTGGTTAGGCATTGCGGTAACAGCCTCGCTCATAGCGTTTCGGATCGCCTGCATACGGTCGCGAACAGGGACTTGCGTGCGGAACCCGGCAATGGCGGGTGATCGAAGCGGTTTGATATTCTGGCCGAGGTAAACAGCAATCCAGCTTGGATTGTGGAAAAGTTCGCGCTCGTCTGAAACCAGCATGCCATAGTCACGGAAATGGTCGATTTTGTACTGCAAGCGCTCCGGTATTTCCATACTGGCGCAATAGCGCCAAAAGTCAGAATCACCGCGTGTGTTGGCCTTATAATGAAGGATCAGGAAGTCGCGGATGCGTTCATACTCAGCCGTGGTCAGGGCGTTATATTCTTCCGCTAATAGAGGTGACATATCCTTTTCAGGGAACAGGGCCAGCAGGCGCATGATGCCGTATTGAATGAGATGCAGGCTGGTCGATTCCAAAGGCTCCATAAATCCGGCTGAAAGGCCAATCGCGACGCAATTCTGGTTCCAGAACTTCTTACGCTTTCCAGTCGTGAAACCAAGATGGCGCGGCTCGCCTATGGGCGTGCCATCAAGGCCCTTCAGCAGTGTCTCGGTAGCCTGATCGGCACTGACATATTCGCTACAATAAACATGACCATTGCCCGTGCGGTGCTGCAAAGGAATGCGCCATTGCCAGCCTGCTTCATGCGCGGTGGATTTAGTATAGGGCAAAAGCGGATCGGTACGTTCGCATCCAAGCGCCACGGCGCGGTCACAGGGGAGCCAGTGGCGCCAATCATCATAGCCTGTCTCTAATGTTTTCTCGATCAGCAGACCGAAGAAACCTGAACAATCGACAAAAAGGTCGGCTTCAAACGTGCGGCCATCTTCCATTGTAACGCTCTCTAAGCGCCCATCTTCGCCGTTGCGCGCGGCCGTCGCGACCCGGCCCTCAATCCGTGTGACGCCGCGTTGTTCGGAATAGCTGCGCAGGAAGCGAGCATAGGAGACGGCATCAAAGTGGTAGGCATAGTCAAAGGTTGACTGGATTTGCCTCTTGTCAGGGAGAGGATGCTGGAACTTCCCAGCCTTCGCGGCGGCCCACGCCATAGAGAAATCATCAATCGGGCTATCGTCACCCTTCAGATGTTCGCGCATCCAATACTGATAGAACGGGATGTGATCGAATTCAGCGCCATAGTGCCCAAAGGGGTGGAAATAGCTTTCACCGACATTTCCCCAATTGATAAATTCAATTCCCAGTTTGAACGTGCCGTCGGTTTCGCGCAGGAAAGTCGGCTCGTCGATCCCCAGCCTTTGATTAAAGTACTTGATTGGCGGGATTGTCGCTTCGCCGACACCAACCGTACCAATCGCCTCTGACTCAATCAGCGTAATAGTGCAGGCGCGCCCTAGTGAATTTGACAGCGCCGCAGCGGTCATCCAGCCAGCACTCCCCCCGCCAACAATTACAATATTTTGAATAGGACCAGACGGATTCGACATCTGTGTTTTCTAGAGGCTTTAAGTCTTAGCGTCCAACCCTGCGGGCGCAGTATTCGCTGCTTTATGCCGACTTTTTCGCCCCGCGACTGAAGCAGCTTCATACGTAAAAGATCTGACCACTAAAAAGCCCTGATAATGCCCATACTTGGACCGGGACTTGCACAGGAATTTTAACGTGCATGCCTATATTGGTACCTGATGGTGTTTCGAAGTGTCATTCTTTCTGTAATTGCGAGCGCAGTCGCTTTGGCCGCGGCGGCGCAGCCTGTGCGTGTCACCTCGGAAACGGCTGACGCAGCGCTCACTCGCCAGATCACTGACGAGCTTCCGTCAGCCAGCGCCCCCGAAACTGTATTTGAAGCCCGCCGTCAGGCCAAGCGCGCGGCCGAACGTATCGAGGATTATTTAAACTCGCAGGGATATTTTGCGGCTGAGATTAGTCACGCCGTAGAGGCCGGGCCGCCAATCACGCCGATGATCAAGGTTGAACCGGGTCCGAAATTCGATCTGGCTGGCGTCGAACTTGAGATTGAAAGCACAACGCTGACCGAATTTGAGCGCGGACAGTTGCACACAGCTCTGACCCTCAAAACAGGCGATCCCGCAATTCCGCAGCGTATACTTGCGCAGGAAGCGGGGCTTTTGACAGTGCTCCGCAGCTTTGGCTTTGGTGAGGCTAAAGCGCTGCCGCGCACACTTATTGGGGATCGTGAGGCTGGCACGCTCGGTATCGTATTTCGTTTTGAAGCCGGGCCACGATTGCGGTTTGGCGATGTTATCTATCCTGATGGCACACGGACACGGCGAGACTATCTCGACCGGCTCATCCCGTTTGAGGAAGGCGATGTCTTCTCGCCAAAATCACTCGCTGAATATAATCGCCGGCTCAATGCCTCGCGCAGCTACACACTGTCTTCAGCGCAACTGACTGGCGCATCTGATGAAACGGTTACTGAGGGCGAACAGGTGCGAGATGTTATTGTGACACTGAATGAGCGCCAGCGCTATACGTTTACCGCGGGGGCTAGCTTCTCGACAAGCGAAGGGGCTGGCCTGACCTCTGGCCTAACTCGGCGCAATGCAACGCGCCGGGGTGATACGTTGACGGGGCGGCTTACTTTGGCGCAGCAGACGCGCGGTTTGGCGGTTGATTGGCGCATCCCCAATGTCCTTGCCTATAATCGCAGTCTGGCCATTTCGGGTGAGGCAACGCGAGAAGAAACCGATGCTTTTGATCGCGATGCCCTGACGCTGCTCAGCGTGCTTGAAGTCAAACAAAGCGAGCATCTTACTTACGCGCTTGGCGCAGGTAGCGAGTTCACACGTGAGATAGATGCTGACAGTCAGGCCAATCAAACAGGCGAGCGCGACCTGCAAATTGTCAGCGTGTCGGCTGCAGCGCGTCTGGACTATGCAGACTCTCCGCTCGATCCGACCCGCGGCTGGCGCGCCGATGTGCGCGCTGAGCCTGCCATTGCCGTGGGAGATCGCGCGTCACAATTTTTTACTCTTGATGGTCAGGTGAGTGCCTATACGCCGCTCATGGATCGGAAACTTATTGCGGCAGCCCGTTTGCGGTCAGCCTTTGTTTACGGCGCGCAGATCGATGATTTGCCCGTGAGCCGGCGCTTTTTCGCTGGTGGCGGCGGCTCGGCGCGGGGCTTTGAGTATCAGTCCGTGGGGCCAAAGAACGTGGATGGAAATCCGACGGGCGGCCGCGGTCTATTGGAAACATCAGGCGAACTACGCTGGCGGGGAACGCGGAATCTTGGCTATGTCGCCTTTGTCGATGCCGCGACCGTCAGCACTTCCGAGGCCCCGCGTTTTGACGATTTGCGCTATTCAGCTGGTATTGGCGTGCGCTACAAAACCGTTGCTGGCCCGATACGCTTTGACATTGCCACGCCGCTAGACCGCCAGTCTGGCGAGGATCCGATACAGATCTATGTCAGCCTTGGACAAGCCTTCTGATGGCGATGCGAAGCTCTTCTGATTGGTGGCGTCTGGCGCGCCGTACCTTGGTCATCAACCTTGTGGTTCTGCTTGGTGCATTTATCGCTGTGCGCCTGCTGGCCGTGACGCCTGTTGGGCACAGTTTTGTGAAGTCTCGTATCGAGAGCGCGTCTGTGCGAGGCCAAAGCTTCAGGGTTGAGGGGCTGCGCGGCGATCTGCTCGGCCGCTTCACGATAGATCGACTGGAAGTTTCAGATCCTGACGGAGCTTGGCTTGTCGCTGAAAATACAAGCCTTGCCTGGTCGCCGCTTGCGCTTCTGGGCGGCAAGCTTGATCTTGAGTCAATCGCGGTTGCCGAGCTTAAGATGGCGCGTCGCCCGGCGATCGCCGAAACGACATCCCAGCAAGGCCGATCTCGCGGTTGGATAAAAGCCTATCAGGCTCGCGATATGTCTTTTCCCTCGATTACATTGGCCGAAGGTATTGCCGGTCAGGCCTCAAATTACGCGGCAACTGGATCACTTGCTTATCTTGGTGGCAAGGGCGACATCGCGCTTCAGCTTCGCCCGACATCTCAGAAGGGTGATATTGCGAATGTGGATTTGAGTTGGGGGCGATCCTCGCCGCTTGAGGGTGTGGCAGACATTCAAGGCATGCCCGGTGGTCTTGTCTCGGCATTACTAGGTACGGATCCAGCTAAAGCCGTAAATGCAGATATCGCAGCGCGCCGTGAAGATGGGCGCTGGATCGCCGAGGCCGCCGCTTTGGTTGGCGAAGCGCAAGTGGTTGATCTGACGGCAAGTCTTGCGGATCTTCAGCTTGATCTTCAGGGCACGATTGATCCTGCGGCGTTTGCAATTCTGTCTTCTCTCTCCGAACGCGTGGGCGGCGAAGCAGCATTCAAAGCCAGCATGGCGGATGTTTCAAAGGCTTCGCCCATATCGGTTTCCATTGTGGCGCCCAATCTCACGGCATCTCTGGATGGTGTTCTAGATCGAACTAGTCCAAACCAAAGTCTGACGGGACTGAATCTCTCTGTCTCAAAGTTGCGCGCTGCAGAGCTGCTTGGCCAGAATGGTATTGAGATAACTGACCTGTCAGCCACCGGGATTTTGGTACGTCATGAGCAAGGCCTCCGCTTCACGGGCAAGATTGAAACGCCGCGGATAAAGCTGGGTGACCGGGTGGCACATCAAGCTCGCACGTCTGGTGTGTTTGCGACAGAAGGCCGCCTGATAAAAGCTGACGCGCAGCTTGAAGTGGAGAAACTGACAGGTGTTCCGGATGTTCTGGCAGAGGCGCCAGTCCTTACATTTCAAGGCAGCTACGACCGCGATCAGCGCCGCGTGATTTCAGATAAGGCGACTCTGAAGACTGAAACGGTCCTGCTCACGGCTGCCGGAAGTGCAGGCCTGAATGGTGTTACGAATATGCGCGGTACTTTCAGCATCTCCGCAGGAAAGCAATTGCCAGAGGTCGCGGCAACCTGGAGCCTGGAAGGGCGTGATGGCGCGGTATCGGGCACAGTCGCAGGTACAGCTCAGCCACAGGGATTACCGGACGATATTCGTCTACTCTTTGGCGAAGGCGCTGCGTTTTCGGCAAATTATGCGCGTTCACATGCGGGCGCACTAACCCTGAGCCAGGCCTCCTTGCGCGGAGAGAAGATCAAGCTCACGGGTTCTGGAAGGTTTGCCGATCAGAGCCTCAACGCTTCGGCCGACATCATGCTCGCTGCAATTGACGTGCGCGGTGTCGAGATGGCTCCATCCGAAGCGACACTGCGTGTCGGAGGGCCAATCGATCAGTTGAATGGGTCGCTCGTCCTCTTAACCGAGACACTGAAAGCATCAGGGCAGGTTTTCACCGATCTCGAAGCGAGTGCTGACTTTGTGCTGTCGGATCATTTGGATGCCGATCTGGAGATCAGCAGCAACTATCGCGGATTGCCTCTGACGGTTTCGGCAGCAAGTTCGCTGCAAGGCCAGACATGGTCGTTGGCCGAGATTGAGGGGCGGTTTAACGAAATTGGGATCGCGGGTAGGGCTGCGGGTCGCGGCGCGGACCCAGCGGCGTTAGATATTGCACTCAAAATGGTTCAGCACAGCGACACTGGATATCCATTTGATGGCACTCTGGTGTACACTGGGCAGCGCCTGGATAGCAGCGTTGAAACAGCGAATTTGGTCCTTGGGACAGCGATTTTTGATTCGCTCAAGGTCGAAGTTTCGGGCACCTGGCCACGCTTTGATACACAGATAAATGCCAGCGGCAGCAATGAAATGTTCGGCTTAAATGTTCCGTTCAAAGCAGAGCAGAACATTACGGCTGATATTGCGGCCAAGTCAGCGATAATCGATTTGGCGGCACGAGTGGGCGAGGCTGAAATCCGGTCTGAGACCCCTGTAAACATTGCCTATACCGATGGGTTGAGCGCGGATGCTGACCTGTTTGCGTTCGGGGGCAGCGTGAGTTTTCGCACCAATCTAGGCGCTGCAGATGGGCAGGCGAGCGTCGTCTTTACGAACATAGATATCGCTGCAATTGGCCCGCTACTTGGCCGGCCTTCGCTGCAGGGAAAGATGTCTGGGGAGCAAGTGTATCGTAGCGTCGATAACCGTATTGAAGGCGAGTACAGCCTTGTTCTGAAAGACCTAAAGCGTGGCGCGCAAACCACGCCAAGTGCGAATATCAACCTGACTGGTGAGCTTGCAAACGACATCGCCGCATTCACTTTGGTGGCAGAGGATGAAGGCGGATTGAGCCTGAAAGGTGAGGCTGAGATCGAGATTGAAACTGACTATGCTGCTCGGAGCGTCAGATTAAGCCCGAATTCCAAAACGCGCTTTACCGCTACGGGAGGTGGTGAAATCGCGCCGCTTTGGGCGCTTGTCGCCTCGCCCGATACACGTCTGGAAGGGGACGTGCAGATGGACTTAGGCGGCGACGGGCCTTTGAAAAAGCTACGTCCGACAGGGCCCTTGACGTTTCGCAATGGTGAGCTGGAAGACGCGCAGTCTGGCTTGATGTTGAAAGACATTCGTGTCGATGCGACTGTTGAGCGTACGGGGATCAGCGTTTCATTACTCGAAGCCAGTGGAGGTAAGGGCGGGTCACTCTCTGGCGAGGGGCAGTATGCGTATAGCGGGGATGGCAATGTTGCCGTTCGGCTAGACCGCTTGAACGCGCTTAAGCGGCGCGATGTTCGGGCAATTGTTTCTGGCGAAGCCCAGATTGGCCGCAAAGATAGCCTGACAGAAATCACCGGCGATTTGCGCCTTGATCAAGCTAATCTGGATATCAGTCATCTACAGGGCGGGGGCTATATCACGCTGGATGTTGATTTTGAGAATGGTCATGACGATACGCAAACAGTAGAAGAGACGCCCGCTGCAGTGCGGCTTGATTTACGTGTTCGCGGCGACCAGAAGCTTTATATTTCAGGCCCGGGCATAGACACCGAATGGTCGGTTGATGCACGGGTGTCTGGATCGCCATCTAGCCCGTTTCTGCGCGGTGACGCCGAGATCGTACGCGGCGAAGTTGATCTGGTCAGTCGCCGTTTCAAGATTGATGAGGGCGCGATCCAGTTTTCGGGTTCGCCGCGTGACGCGACCATGCGTGTACGCGCCGTGCGTACATCGAATGGCATCACCGCGAGCGTGCTTGCGCAAGGTCCGATTATGGATCCGGAGATTACGCTGGGATCGGAGCCTAGTTTGCCAGAGGATGAAGTGCTGTCACGTGTCCTGTTCGGCCGTTCGGCGGCGCAGCTTAGCCCGTTGGAGGCGGCGCAGCTTGCAGGTGCAATTGCGGCGCTAGCGGGCAATGATTCATTTGATATTACAGCCCCGCTGCAGGCAGCGATTGGCGTTGACCGCCTGAATTTCGGGATTGATGATGCCGGGGGCGCCACCCTGTCTGCCGGAAAGTATTTGGCGGATGATCTCTATCTGGAGATTGAAACCGGCGCGACGGGTGCACCGGGAGTTGCGATTGAGTGGACACCGCTTAGCAATGTCGAACTAGACGCCACGATTGATCCGGAGCTTGGTCCACGTGTCGCGATTCAATGGAAGCGTGACTTTGAAACTTTGCCCGGCGAACAGTCAGTGATCAGTCCTGACCAAGACTAATAGTTGCAAATACAACTAAAAAGTATAAGTTGATAACAAGCTGTGCCCATGCACTTCTTGTAACTTGGATCGGCCTGAGAATTTTGTGCAGGCTGTATGAATGAGGCTGAAGATGATCCCTGCGCCGAACCTACAAGGTATTCACCATGTGGCCTATCGTTGCCGCGATGCGAAGCAGACCGTTGAGTTTTACCGCGACGTGATGGGGATGGAGTTTCAGCTTGCGATTGCTGAGGATCATGTGCCGTCTACAGGCGCATACGATCCTTACATGCATATCTTCATGGATGCCGGAAATGGTAATGTGTTGGCGTTCTTTGAGCTTCCCGAACAACCGGAGATGGACCGGGATCAAAACACACCGGAATGGGTGCAGCATATTGCGTTTAAGGTCGCCAGTATGGACGACTTGATGTCCGCTAAAGCGCGCGCAGAAGCGTTTGGTCTCGACGTGCTTGGCCCAACTCATCACGGTATTTTCAAGTCGATCTATTTCTTTGACCCGAACGGACACCGGCTGGAACTGGCATGTAATATCCATACAGATGAGCAGATGGCAGAGCTAAAGCGGGTATCTGAAGAGATGCTCGATGAGTGGAGCCGCACGAAACGTGCGCCGCGTCATGCAGCATGGCTGCACGAGAAAATCGCTGACGAGAGCGCTGAACCGTGAAGCTGTATGGCTATTATCGTTCTTCAACGACGTACCGGGTGCGTATTGCGCTCAATCTAAAGCGGCTAAAGTATCAAACTGTGCCTGTGAATTTGCTGGAAAGCGAACAGATGGGTGAAGCCTATAAGACGCTCAACCCGTTTGGTTCTGTTCCCGCATTGGAGATTGGTGATCGCCTCTATGTGCAATCCATGTCGATCCTGATGACGCTGGATGAGCTTTATCCAGCGCCTGCGCTGTTGCCAGCAAATACCGAAGTGCGCAAAGCGTGCCGCGAATTGAGCTGCGCAATTGCAACTGAAGTCCATGCCCCAAATAATCTGGCGGTTCTGAAGTATCTGAAATCTGAATTTGGCGCTGACCAGGATCAGATTGCGCGCTGGTATGCGACCTGGATACACCGGACTTTTGCGCCGATTGAGCAGCGGCTTGCTTCGAGAAAAGGGACGCAGGGCCTACCCTTTGGGAACGCGCCGAGCCTGTTCGAAACGCTGCTCATTCCGCAAATGTATAATGCCAGAAGGTTTGATGTGGACATGACGCGCTACCCGAATTTGACTCGAATAGAGGCGACTTGCCTTGCCATGTCAGCCTTTGAAAAGGCGCATCCCGATAACCAACCTGACACACCAAAGAGCTGATAGATGAAACTTGCTACACTGAAGAATGGGGCGCGCGATGGCCGCCTGGTCGTCGTCTCGCGTGATCTGACCCGCTATACGGATGCGGCGCGAATTGCGCCATCATTGCAGGCAGGGCTTGATGACTGGGATACTGCGGCGCCGAAACTGATTCAATTGGCTGAGCAGGTTGAACTCGGATCTGTGCCGACGGCGCGCTTCCATGAACATGATTGCGAAAGCCCACTTCCGCGCGCGTATCAGTGGGCGGATGGCAGCGCCTATATCAATCATGTTGAATTGGTCCGCAAAGCCCGCGGCGCCGAACTTCCAGAGAGCTTCTATGAAGATCCATTGATGTATCAGGGCGTGGGCGGGCCAAATCTTGGGCCGCGTGATCCGATTCCACTGGGCGATTTTAGCTGGGGCTGTGACATGGAGGCTGAGGTCTGTGTCATCACCGATGATGTGCCGATGGGGGTAAGCGAGGCCGATGCTGGCGCGCATATCAAACTCATCATGCTGTGCAATGACGTCTCGCTGCGCGGGCTTATTCCGGCAGAATTGGCCAAAGGATTTGGATTCTTCCAGTCAAAGCCGCCTTGTGCATTCACGCCTGTTGCGGTGACGCCGGACGAACTGGGCGCAGCCTGGGCTGATGCGCTGATTCATCGACCGATGCGTATTGATTATAATGGCCAGCCATTTGGTCGCCCCGAGGCGGGCAAGGACGCCACATTCAGTATGGCGCGCCTCGTCTCACATGCGGCCAAGACACGACCCCTTGTGGCTGGTACAATTGTCGGCTCCGGTACAATCTCCAATAAGGGCGCAGATGGAGGCCCGGGCAAGCCGGTCAGCGAGGGCGGACTTGGCTATGCATGTATCGCTGAGATCCGCATGATTGAGAAAATTGCGACGGGTGAGTTCAAGACACCCTTCATGAAGGACGGCGATACCGTGCGGATTGAGATGCACGATGCGGCGGGTCACTCTATTTTTGGCGCAATCGAACAGGTTGTTGAGGCGATTTAGTCCGCGTCTGATTTGAGGGCCCAATTGTGCGCGATGGGACCATGGCCTGCGCCAAAGCCCGGCGCGGCGGCGATTGCGCTGTGTAAATAGGCCCGTGCTTTCTCGACCGCGTCCGGCATTTTTTCGCCCTGTGCACAGAGCGCGGCAATCGCGCTGGCCAATGTGCAGCCTGTACCGTGGGTTGAGGTCGTATCGATCCGCTCGCTCTCGAAAATCCATTCACCTTGCTGTGTTTGCAGCACATCCTTCAGCGTACGGCCCGGTATATGACCGCCTTTCACCAGTGCGGCCTTCGCGCCTTTTTCCAATAGCGCATCGGCGGCGCGGCGCTGGCCATTGATGCCGTCGACGGGTTTGCCTGTTAGCACTTCTGCTTCCGGCGCATTTGGCGTGATGAGCGCGGCGCCCGGCAGCATAAGCGCTGATATCGCCGCGATGGCTTTGCTGTCGACAAGCGTGTCACCGCTGGTCGCCACCATGACGGGGTCAACAATGCGCGGCAGATCGCGTGCGTGGCTATCAAGGGTCGCCGCGACACACTCAACCAGCGGCGCTGTACCCAGCATACCGGTTTTGATCGTATCTGCGCCGATATCGCTTAGCACGGCTTGCATTTGTGCGGTGACAGCTTCTATCGCAACGGGCCATACCCCGCTGACGCCGAGCGTGTTTTGCGCAGTCATGGCTGTGATTGCCGTCGTAGCGAACCCGCCCAGCATAGTGACGGTCTTGATGTCGGCCTGAATACCGGCGCCGCCGCCACTATCTGATCCTGCAATGATGAGGACGCGGCCTTTCGGGCCTTCGGGCTCACTCATTCAATTGGCTCCACACCCCAAGGTAATGGCGGGGCAGGGACAGGCGAGGTGAGATCAAATTCGATGCGAAAGAAACGCTCAGGGCGGGACATTTCATAGGCGAATTGGGTAGCTGGCTGAATTTCAACGGCCCATGTGTTTTGGTTTGAAACTTCAATATTCTCGCGCGTAAATAGCGCTTTCGTTTCGGCATCGACCGGAAATTCATGACGAATAGCCGTTCCGGTAGTCAAGCTATCACCGCCATACTGCGTCAGTGTATCTTCGGTACCGTCTTCGTGGCGGTGATCGTGCTTCAGGCGCAGGCCAGTCTGTGTTTTCGAGATGACCCAAGTGCGTGAGCGATCTTCGCCAACGGCAAGAGGAATGCGCACCGTCTCAGCCTGACAAATAGCTGGTCCCATAATGATATTGGCCGCGGCGAAATCTGCATCAACGGCGTCGTTTGAGACGAGCTGACCGCTATAGGCTTCGCCATTGCAGAGTGATTGAAGCGCTGTCAGGTAAGTCTCGGATGGCGATTGGACTGGATCGCTTTGACCACATGCCGAAACGCTCAGAAAACAGGTGGCAATAAATGTTGCACGAATCAAAATTTCACAGCTCCTGATCTTAGCGTCTCATAGGCATCTGGCGTCAGGGGCTCGTAGCGATCACTATCAGGCTCATAATACCAGAGGGGTTCACTGACTTCATCAGGGTCGAAACCCTCTTTGACAAGATCAACCTTGCGGAATTTGAAAGTGCCTGTGGTTTCGGCTTGCTTCTGGACGCGGATGAAAAGCGGCACGGCAAACCTTGGCAAGCGTTCGTTCAGCCAGGCATAGAGATTGTCATAGTCAACCGGACCATCAGTTGTAATTGCGGCCATCCCTGCACGTCCATCCGCGCCCGGAACCGATACGCCGTAAACATTTACTGAGGAGATGCCCGGCGCTTTGTTGAGGATTTCAGCGACCTGATTGGTGGATACATTCTCGCCTTTCCAGCGGAATGTATCGCCGACGCGGTCGATGAAGTAGACATATCCAAGGTCGTCCTTTGTCATCAGGTCACCCGTTCGAAACCAGAGATCACCTTTCTCAAAGACATCGCGGATCAGTTTAGATTGCGTCGCGTCATCATCCTTGTATCCATCAAAGCGCGTGCGAGCTTCCTCACCAATTCGGCCAATGGCTTCGCCTGGCTCGCCACTTTTAGCTCGGATACAAAAACCATCTGGACCGCGCACGGGCTGCTCTTCCACCACGTCAAATTCGACAAAGGCGATATGTCCGAACGTGCCCTTTAGATAGGGGGGCATGCGCCCAACCGCGCCTATGGTTCCATCATAATTAGCGAAACTGACATTGCCCTCGGTTGAACCATAGAATTCGCAAAGGTGCGGAATGTTGAAGCGATCCACGAACTCTTCCCAGATGTCGGGCCGTAGGCCATTGCCGAAACCCGTGCGGATCTTGTGCGCGCGTTCTCTGGCATGGGGTTGTGTATTCACAAGATAGCGGCACAGCTCGCCAATATAGACGAAGGCTGTGGCGCCTTGATCTGTCGCATCCTCCCAAAAATGACTCGCTGAGAACTTGCGCCGTAAAATGATGCTACCGCCTGTCATCAGCGCAACGCCAACAGCACATACGCCGCCTGTGCTATGGTAGAGCGGCAAAGTGATATAAATTCGATCCCGCGATGTCATGTTACATGGCGGAATGAACGTACGCATCATCCAGCGTGTGCGCGCATGCGTCAGGCGCGCTGCTTTGGGCAAGCCTGTTGTGCCAGATGTGTAAATGTAGAGGCAAGTATCGCGCCCGCGCAGGTGGGCACGTAGGCTGGCATCCGGGCGGGTGGTTGATGCCGCAGCCAAGACGGGTGTGAGGTCAGTTCCAACCTTGCCGCCATAGGTCCAGACTTTTGGCGCGCCCTCAAACAAGTCCTGCGCTTCGGCGATGGCGGCGTCTTGCTCGCTACCTGTAATGACAAGTTTTGCGTCAGCAATATTGATGCAATGTGCGAGTGATTTATCGGTGAGATTGGTGTTTATCAGTGCTGAAACGACACCGATTTTCGACAAGCCATACCAGATGGCGACATATTCGGGCCGGTTTTCCATAAATAGCGCGGCTGTATCGCCGGCTTTAAGGCCGAGCCCCAAGGCCCAGTTGGCATATTTATTGGCGAGCTGGTCCAGCTCTTCATACGTGGTAAGCGTTCCCTCAAAGCGGAATGCAACATTTTGTGCGTGCGTATCGACAATGGCTTCGAGGTCGTCGGCCAGAAGAGCTGTACTGTCCGGGGTGATACTTCCCGTCCACTTGTGGACGCCCAGAAGGGTTTTGATGCTTAGGTATTCGCGTTTTATCGTATCTAGTAGACCCATTATCACTCTCTATCAGCAACGCCCATTACCTGCGGATCGGGGATATTCTGCCGCATCGCCCGTTTCCACGCTTACAGCTTACTGATAAGCGATCAGCGTTAAGAAATGATGCGAGACAAAGCGATATGGCCGACCCTGTTAGCAAACTATTGAGCTTAATAGATCTGGAGCGGCTCGAGGTTGATATGTTCCGCGGCCAGAGCCCCGAGGATGAAACAAGCCAGCGTGTGTTTGGTGGACAGGTGATCTCGCAAGCCTTGGTTGCTGCGTATCGCACAGTTGATACGTCAAACCGCGCGTGCCACTCGCTTCATGCCTATTTCATTCGCCCCGGTGATCCGTCTATTCCGATTATTTATGAGGTCGATAGATCGCGTGACGGTGGGAGTTTTACGACCCGCCGGGTGGTCGCCATCCAGCACGGTAAACAGATTTTCAATTTGGCTGCCTCTTTCCACAAGCAAGAAGAGGGCTGGCACCACCAACACGAGATGCCTGATGTGCCAAAACCTGATGACTTACCTGACCGGTTCGAATGGCGTCAGCAATTTGTTTCAGAGCTGCCTGAAAGTGCACGGCGACATTTCATAGAGAGGTCTCCGATTGAAATACGCGAAACTGTGCCAACGAACCCGCTAAAACCGGAAAAATCGTCTGACCAACATCAGATGTGGTTTCGGGTCAGCCGGCCGATTGATGAAGCGCCTTGGCTGCATCACTGCCTCATGGCTTACGCGTCTGATATGGCGCTACTGAGCACAGGTAATCGCCCGCATGGCGTGACGTGGCTGACCGGGCAAGTCATGGCCGCAAGTCTTGATCATGCGATGTGGTTTCATGCCCCGATCAAGTTTGATGAGTGGCATCTTTACAGTATGGATGCGCCCTATGCAGGCGGTGCGCGCAGTTTCAATCGCGGCAGCATTTATACGCAAAGCGGCCAGTTGGTCGCCAGCGTTGCGCAGGAAGGCCTGATGCGTCCGGTCAAGCGGGACTATAAAAAGGGCTAAAGTCCAGACAAAGAAAAACCCCTCGGGCGTCATGCCGCGAGGGGTTTTCTATTCGGTGAGACGCTAAGTCCTAGACCAGACCCTCGCGTTGCGCCCGCTTGCGCGCCAGTTTGCGTGCACGACGAACGGCTTCAGCCTTTTGGCGTGCCTTTTTCTCGGAAGGTTTCTCGAAATAAGTACGAGCCTTCATTTCGCGGAAGAGGCCTTCACGCTGCATCTTTTTCTTCAATGCGCGCAGAGCTTGCTCAACATTGTTGTCGCGGACGGTAATCTGAATAATGGCGAACTCTCCATTGAAATTGTATCGGCGGTGTATCCGCCATGTGCTGTTGTGGCCTCTAGGGCTTTGATCAAGCCGCGCCTATAACATGTGGATACACGCTTGCCTACTCCCGGACCCACATTATGCGCACTCCTTCTGAATCGCTCCGATCAAAATGGCTGAAAGCCGCGCTGCCACTGGTATCAGAGCAGGGTTGGACAGCAGAAACGCTCGCTTCAGCAGCGCGCGCAGCTGGTCTCAGCGAAGGCGAAGTCGCACTAGCGACGCCGGGCGGTGTCAATGACCTAATTGACCATTTCTTCGATGAAGCCATTGATTCTATGCTGGAAAATCTCGTTACTGAAGATCTTGGAAGCTTGCGCGTACATGAGCGTGTTGCGGCGGGACTGAAATCCTGGCTAGCGGTCCTTGAGCCAAATAAGGATGCGGTGCGCAAAGCTGCGGCGCGCGGTATGTTGCCTTGGGGCGCTGGCGCGGCAACACGGCAGGTCTGGCGCACAGCTGACGCGATTTGGGAAGCTGCTGGCGATACGGCAACTGATTACAACCGCCACACGAAGCGCGCGTTGCTTTCAGCAGTGATTCCATCTGTTGTGCTGCATTGGCTCGAAACAGAAGACGAAGCGGCTGTCGACCGCTATATCATGCAGCGACTGAAGCAGGCGATGCGGTTGGGGCAGACCGGCGGCAAGCTGCTAGGCCCCGTTTTGAATGCACTCAACCGCAGCAAGTAAGATTATCAGCGGTTATGCCGTTTTGCCGCGCGGCGGATTGCGCACCTGATTAACTCGTAATTATACCTACTTGCACGGTAGATGGAGATCACTTGGAGGCGCATGTGACTGATCAAGTTGAACACAGGAAGCCTGCTGGATTTCGAGACCAGATCGCCTTTGCATTTGTCAAAGTTCTGAGGTTCTTTGCCGATCTGTTTTTTCGTAAACGCTATGGGCACCGCGCTGTCGTGCTCGAGACGGTCGCAGCAGTCCCGGGTATGGTGGCGGGGCTTCTGCAGCATTTGCGGGCTATCCGCCGGATGCGGGATGATCAGGGCTGGATCCGTGAATTGCTCGATGAGGCGGAAAATGAGCGCATGCACTTGATGACTTTCATCAAAGTCGCGCAGCCGTCCTTTTTCGAGCGCCTGTTAATCATGCTTGCGCAGGCCATTTTCTACAATTTCTACTTCTTCCTGTACTTGTTTGCGCCGATTACGGCGCACCGGGTTGTGGGATATTTCGAGGAAGAGGCTGTGATAAGCTACACGCATTATCTGAAAGAAATTGACGAGGGCCGTCTACCCAATGAACCCGCGCCGGATATCGCAATCGAGTATTGGCACCTGCCGACTGATGCATCATTGCGGGATGTCATCCTCAAAGTACGCGAAGACGAAGCCGGACACCGGGATCGCAATCACTATTTTGCCGACAGTCTCAAGGGTGGAGTTGATCCAAAGGCTGGTGAGCATGCACAAACGGCTTAAGCCCGGCGCAGGACGTACCCAACGCGCGGAAAGTGGACGTGGACGTTGTCAACGGCTTGGCCTTCGCGCGCGATAATGACGCGTTCAGCATTGGCCACCACCAGATCGCCCTTAACCCAGTCCTTGCCATAGTCGTCAGGCGCAACGGCGACCCGGTCGCCCGGGGTGAAGTCTTGCAGGTCTTTGGCGGTTGAGGCGGGTTTTAAACGCGGCGCGGCCATACGTGCGATCGTCAATGCGTCTGTAGATGACAGGGTTTCAGGCTCAGGTCCGCGAATCTCTTTCATGCGCTCGTACCAGCTCTGTGTGCGCGGCGCGGTTTCAAAACAGGTTGCCAGGAAATCGGGAAGATTCAGTTCTACAAACCACGGATTGAAGAAAGCATGGACATCGACCATGCCCGGCTTGGTGCCAACCAGCCAATGCCCGCCGCCAGCGCCGCGGCTGCCTTCAAGTCTTTCCTCAAGCCACATCAGCTGACTGCGCCATTGATCCTGCATGTTGGGTACAGCAGCTTTCATTTTCGCGACATCCATCTCGCGATCAAAGAGCTTTGAGCGATCTTCGATAAAGGCTTTGGGCAATTGATCACCGAGCGATCCGAAAATGACGCCGACGCTCGTTTGGAACCATTTTTGATTGGTCCAAGCCGCAATCATTTTCTCAAGACCTTCATGGCCCGGTAGGTTGAGTGCGGGAATCTGAAAGCGCCGTTCCAATTCAGTGAGCATTATCGATGTGTCGCAATAAATATCTGCGCCGATTTGCATCACAGGCGTACGGCGATATCCGCCAGTAAGTGGCGTCAGGTCCGGCTTTGGGGCGATACGCGGAATATCGACACTGTACCAGCCAAGGTTTTTCATCCGCAATGCGAGACGTATCTTTTCTGCAAACGGCGATTGCTTGAAATGGTGAAGGATAATGCTTTGCGCATCGGCCATGAATGCCCTCCCCGGCTTTACACTAATTTCGCGCGTAATGGCTGCGATGGGAAGGGGGAAGTGTCCGAGCTCAGCTCAAAGGCTGGATTGCCGTTATTCGACAGTCACTGATTTTGCCAGATTGCGCGGCTGATCAACGTCCGTGCCTTTTTCAACGGCTACATGATAGGCGAGCATCTGGATTGGCAATGCATAGAGGATTGGCGCGATGAACGGATCGCAATCCGGCATCTCGATACGGTAGGCGGGGGCGTCGCCAGCGGCGCGCAGGCCCGCAGCATCAGAGATCAACAGCACGCGACCACGCCGGGCGGCAACTTCCTGCAGATTCGATAGGGATTTATCGAATAGGCCATCAAACGGCGCAACAAAGACAACTGGTGTTTCTTCGTCAATCAGGGCAATGGGGCCATGCTTTAACTCTCCGGAGGCGTACCCTTCGGCGTGAATATAGCTGATCTCTTTGAGCTTCAGTGCGCCTTCCAGAGCGATGGGGTAGTGTACGCCGCGGCCGAGATAAATTACGTCGCGCGCCTTCGCCATGTCGCGCGCGAGTTTCGCAATCGGCGCATCTAGCGCAAAAGATTCCGAGATGAGGCGAGGCAGTTCTGTAAGTGCCCGTGTCAGGCGAATTTCTTCGTCGCGCGTCATCGTTTCACGCGCGCGGCCAGCGGCGATTACGACAGCGGCTAAGGCGCAAAGCTGTGCTGTAAAGGCTTTTGTTGATGCGACGCCAATTTCGGGACCTGCAAGCGTTGGCAGCACGAGGTCAACTTCGCGCGCAATGCTTGATGACGGTACATTGACGATGGCGGCAGTCTTCAGACCGGCTTCCTTGCAATAACGCAGCGCCGCGAGCGTATCTGCTGTCTCACCTGATTGGCTGACAAAAAGCGCCAGACCACCCGATTTAGGCAAGGCAGGACGGCGATAGCGAAACTCCGAGGCAATATCGGTCTTTACAGGCACTCCCGCCAATTGCTCAAACCAGTATTCCGCAACGCAAGTTGCGTAATAGGCCGTGCCGCACGCGACCATATGGATATGTGTAATCTCTGACCAATCAAGGGTATCGCCATCCGCCTCTGGTAAGTCGATAGATTGCTGGAGCGCGTTGACATAGGCGCCGATCGTGCGGGCCGTGCTGTCGGGTTGCTCAAAAATCTCTTTTTGCATGAAGTGGCGATAATTGCCCTTCTCTGCGGCAGGTCCTGCGCTTTGTACAACGGTGACAGGGCGCTCGGCCGCATTCCCTTTCACGTCATAAATCTCATAAGACGTTCGCGTCAGGACACACCAGTCACCTTCTTCAAGATAGACAACACGGTTGGTAAAGGGCGCAACTGCAAGTGCGTCTGAACCGAGGAACATTTCCTCATCACCCACACCGATAACCAAGGGCGAGCCTTTGCGGGCGCCAATCATCAGGTCTGGCTCGCCATCAAAAATTACTGCGAGTGCAAACGCGCCCTCAAGCCGTGACAATGTGGTTTTCGTCGCCTCTTGAGGGGTATTACCAGCTTTCAACTGGTCAGCGATGAGATGGGCCACGGTTTCAGTGTCAGTATCCGTCTCAAACGTATGGCCTTTGCCTTCAAGTTCGGTGCGAAGGGTTCGGAAGTTCTCAATGATCCCATTGTGGACGAGCGCAACTGGCATTGAGATATGCGGATGGGCATTGTTTTTCGTGGGCGCGCCGTGGGTTGCCCAGCGCGTGTGGCCGATCCCGGATGTACCTTCCAGCGGTTCATCTGCCAGCCGCTCGACCAGGTTTTTCAGCTTTCCTGCCGCGCGGCGGCGATCCACTTTGCCGCCATTCAGGGTTGCGATACCCGCACTGTCATAGCCCCGGTATTCGAGCCGCTGAAGGGCATCAACCAGGCGTTGAGCGGCAGGTGTGGTTTCGCTCAAAATTCCTATAATGCCGCACATGCCGCTTCACTCCACTTTCAACAGGTCACTTAATTTAGCCTAATAGGCCGCAAAAGAGTTTCGTCATTGCAAATTGAATGACTGATTGTGACGAGCTTGCGGCTGTAATTGCGGCAAGCGCTAGGACGGCGTTACGCTGACATCGCCCCAGACAATGAAGAATGGATTGTCATAGCCGCGCGCGATCTTGCCATAACGCAGCTCTGTCCCGTCCAACTCGGTCACGCGCGCGCCTGCAGCTTGTGCCACGGCGTGCCCTGCAGCTGTGTCCCATTCCATGGTCCGGCCGTGCCGGGGATAGAGATCGGCCTCTCCGGCGGCAATCAGGCAAAACTTCAGAGATGAACCCGCGGCTATAATTTCAGCGACATTCTGGCTTTCAAGGAACGTGTTGGTTTCTGGCGAGCGATGCGATTTTGAGGCAATAGCCGTCAGTCCGGCCTCTGGGGCAGGGCGAATTGATAGGTCGCGGCGTAATGCAGATGCTGGAAGCTTACCGCCGGGTGCCACATCTGCCTGCCATGCAGAAAACGGGGTTTCTGCGACAAAGAGACGATCCAGTGCCGGCGCATAGACGACGCCTATGACAGGTTTGCCATATTCAATGATTGCGATGTTTACGGTAAACTGGCCATTCTTGTTGACGAACTCACGTGTGCCATCGAGCGGATCGACCAGCGCGAAGCGGTTGCCATGTTCAGGAATATGGCCATCACTGGCAGCTTCCTCAGCAATAATCGGCAAGTCAGGGTCGGCTTTGCGCAGCGCTTCAAGGATCAAGGTTTCGGCAAGCTTATCGGCTTTGGTTACGGGTGACTTGTCGTCCTTGTGATCGACGTCGAAATCTTCGCGATAGACATCCATAATCAGCGCGCCGGCATCAATTGCAATCCGGGCCAGCATCTCGGCAGTCAAGCTCATCAGGTCATGTCTCCGCGTGTCTTGCGCCGCTATCTACACAAATTGTGCGTTTGCACCACCAGTTGCAGATAAGCAATTGCTTTGATTTTGTTTCAACATATCAAGGTCTGCAGCAAAAACGGGATTTGCACGCACCATGCGCCTCAGTTCAATCCAGATACTGCGTGCAGTCGCGGCGCTTATGGTAACGATGTACCATATCCGTGCAATCGAGGGTTTGGCGATTGCGGAAGCTGGCATCGTGACGGCTTCAGGTGCAGTTGAGCCGGGGCTTTTGTCGGGCCTGTGGCACAATGGGTTTGTCGGCGTAGACATGTTCTTCGTAATCTCAGGCTTCGTTATGGTCTATGCGACACAGCAAATGACCCATGGCGGGCGCGGCGCAGCAGAATTCTTGTTCGCGCGCGCTGGCCGCATCTATCCGATATGGTGGTTTTTCGCGTCCTGTATGGCGCTCTATTTCTTGCTGAACTATGGCGCCCCGTTAGATGTGGTGCAGGCCGAACAGGGCGGACAGTCTAATCTTGCGCATGTCTTGAAATCCTATTTCCTCATACCGCAGCCCGTTTTTCCGATACTCGGTGTTGGTTGGACGCTGGTGCATGAGATGTATTTCTATGCCGTTTTCGCCGGGTTCATGCTGCTGCCACGGCGGTGGTTACCTGTGTTGCTGGCTATTTGGGCACTGATCGTGGTCGGCGGCACTTTGGCCAACCAGTCCGCTGTTTTTGCGGGAAATTATCTCCAGCTTGCTGTTTATCCTATGACAATTGAGTTCATCCTTGGCGCTGTCACGGGGCTACTTGTTGTTTCTGGGCGGATCTGGCGACCGGGCGTGATCGCTATTCTGGCGGCGCTTAGCTTAGTAGCCTGTATGCATTTTATCATTTCGCCAGAACATTCTGACGGCGTCTGGCGTGACTACGTCCTGCAATGGGGCCGTGTGCTTATGTTTGGTGTGCCTTGCGCCTTTCTGGTCTTCGCGGCGGCTGGGGCAGAGATTCTTGGCCGGGTGGGTTTGCTTTTGCGCGTATTTGCTGCCGCGATCGGGTTTGGGTGCGGCGCGGCGATTGTGGGTTCGAGCGGTATAGCGGTTCAGGTCGGATCTGGGCTGCTGGGCGCTGCTTTATTGGCCGCAATTACATATTTTGCAATCGAGCACATGCCAAGCTTGTCGGCGCGCCTGATGGCTGGACTTAACGCGCTAGGGGACTGGTCCTATTCCATCTATCTTTGCCACATGCTGGTCCTGAGCGGCCTGCGTCGGTTCTTGCCAGCCTTCGCGGATGTTTTGGAAAAAAGTTTAGGCGTTCCCGCAGGCGCAGCTGACCTTCTGCGCCTCGGGAGCGCTGGGCCTTTTGACAATATCTTGTTTGTCCTTTTGTCCTTGATATTGACGCTTATTGTTTCAGGCTTGGCCTATCGCTTGTTGGAACGCCCCGCAGCGCGGTGGTTCGCGCGCCGCCGTCGCCAGGTGTTTTCACCACAGGCTGTCTAGCGTTTCAGCAAAGGCCTGATGTGCGCTTTGCGCTTTCGCATCGTATGGATGTCCCAGCACATCGCATCGATAATATCGATGACGCGCGTCTTTCGTCGACGCTTGAGTGCTCGCCGCTCACGCAAGAACGGCCCCATACCCAGTACCGCGTCACGTAAACCGCGAATTGTCGCGCGGTTCTGCGCGTTTTTACGATTGCGATACAGGATCGCAAGGATAAGCACGGCGTGGATCGGCAGGGTTGGAATAAGGATACGCAGCGGCATGTTTTTGATATAGGTCCAGAACCTGTTTCGAGCGCCGTGATAGCTAGAAAAATCTGACTCGCGGCCGGTCACGCCGCTCCCGGCATGGTGGACTATCGCAGTGGGAACGAAGACGCAGTATTCTCCGGCAAGTCGCAGACGGAAGCCGAGGTCGACATCCTCGCAATAGCAGAAAAATCGTTCTTCAAACCCGCCATGCGCGAGAAACAGGTCGCGCTTGAACATGCCGCTGGCGCCGCATGGCGAGAAGCAGGTGCCTTCAGACGGTAACTCTGCAACAGGGCGGCCAAACCCGCCGCGCCACGGAATGCCGAATATATAATACGCGTCCCCTGCGCCATCCAGCAGATCAGGCTCATGCAATGAAATCTGCGCAGAGGCGAACATGCCTGCTTCTGGGTGACGTTGAGCCGCGCCTACAAGGGTTTCAAGCCAAGTCGGTGCGGCTTCGGCGTCAGGGTTGAGTAGGGCTAACAGCTTGCCTTGCGCCTTCCGTGCGGCGAAATTGTTCGCAGCTGCAAAGCCGAGATTTTTGGACATGGAGAATACATGCAGATTTGCCGCTTTATCAGGTTGCGTAAGCGGTAGCTTCAGGGTTTGCTCTTTCAGACTTGGGTCTGCGCCAAATGGCGCGAGGGCGAGATGCAGTGAATCATCACTGCTTGCATTATCGATGACATAGATATCGAAATCGGCATAAGTCTGCGCCTGAAGTGATAGCAATGCACCTCTCAAATAATCGCCGCCATTATAGTTTGCGATGATAACGGAGATATGCGGGTGTAATGTCACTTTTATCGCGCTTCCATAGCGGCTGGATCATACGCTAAGTCATTTGCATATATGCGCTGCACAACATTCATTGCATCAAAAAGTTGCGTTGTTGTACCCGTCTGGATTGCAGTTGAATTGCGTATCGCATTGACGAGCTCGGCCACATCAGCGGCCAGCGTATCCTGCGCCGAATACTCTTGTATCGCCTCATCCGGATTGGGCTGCATTCCGCCGTGTCCTCCAACTTGCGCACGCGCCGAGATCAACATCTCCGGTCCGAAGTCCAGGTTTGATCCGTTCAGCCCATCCAGCCAAATGTAGCCAGCGGAAAAGCCTAGCTCCAGCCGGAAAGTTCGCCGCCATTGTGATGACGAGGCGTGAACTGTCGCCATCACGCCCGCATGTGTGCGCAGCAAGGCCATAGCATTGAGGTCTGTGCTGTCACCTGTGATAAGAGATTTCACGTCTTCGATTGGACCCGCGAACGCGTGTATCAGGTCAAGCATTGGCATACCCAGACGCATAAGAACGCCGCGGCCCTGTTCTTGTCCCTCATCTCCGTAAACGCCGCGAATGAAAAGTAATTTACCGAGTTCACCAGTCACCAGCATCTGCTGAGCAGCTTTCAGCGACGCATGTTGGCGGTGCAGGGCACTGATTTTCAAGACGAGATTGGCTGTCGCGGCCTCAGCTCGCCTTATCGCAATGACATCTTCAAGCGTGCGCGCTGCGTCTCCGGCAATATAGAGATGCAGGCCGCGCTGGAGCACTTGAGCGACTTTATCTGGTATATTTGTGGTTTTATCTGCGCCCACCATGATTGCATCGAGATCATCACGCGCCAACAGGTCTTGCCAACCCTGCTCACCTGGTTCTGCGATGGCTGCACAGACTGCTCCATCGCAGCTGGCAAGGGTATCGTTCAACGCTGCGCAGGTCGCGGCGGCGCCATACAGGCCGATGCGGGTGTCTGTCATAATTGAACTCTACCCTTTACTCACACAGACTGGACGGTCCCGTATTGGTCGTGCCGATCTGCTTAGGGCAAATTCATTTCCCATCATAGGGGAATAAGCGGACTTATGCAGTGAGTTGCTTCAGCTCTGCTACGAGATCGGTTTTCTCCCAGCTAAATGTGCCATCTTTGCCCGGCGCGCGGCCAAAATGTCCATATGCAGCAGATGGCGAATAGATCGGGGCTTCAAGACCAAGATGATCTCGGATGCCACGTGGGCTGAGATCTACCAGTTCACGGAGCTTGCGCGCAATCGTGTCCTCGCTGATCGCGCCTGTGTCAAATGTATCAACGTAGAGCGAGAGAGGTTGTGCCACCCCAATCGCATAGCTGACCTGAATACTACAGCGTTTGGCAAGGCCAGCTGCAACCACATTCTTGGCGAGGTAACGCGTGACATAGGCCGCAGATCGGTCGACCTTAGAGGGGTCCTTACCTGAAAAGGCACCGCCGCCATGCGGGGCTGCGCCGCCATATGTGTCGACGATAATCTTGCGCCCGGTCAGGCCAGCATCGCCATCGGGTCCGCCGATAACAAACCGGCCTGTTGGATTGACGTAGAACTTGTCTTCAGCTGGGAACCATCCATCAGGCAGAATGTCCTTAACGACGGGGCGAATGATTTCACGAAGCTGTTCCAGCGTCGCGTAATCCTTGTGCTGATGCGACACGACAATTGCATTGACACCCACGGGACGAGAGCCGTCATATTGAAGCGTGACCTGGCTCTTGGCATCGGGCTCAAGCTCAGGGTGGGTGCCGTCATGCCGCAACTCTGCGAGTCGCTTCAGAATTTTATGCGAGTAAACAAGGGTTGCGGGCATAAGTTCTGGAGTCTCGTCAGAGGCATAGCCAAACATGATACCTTGGTCGCCGGCGCCTTCTTCTTGGTGTAGGCCTTGTCCGGCCTCAACGCCTTGGGCGATTTCCGCAGATTGCTCGTGAACATGGTTTTCGACGATCATATTTTCCCAGTGGAAACCGTCTTGCTCATAGCCGATTTTTTTGACGACATCTCGCGCAGCTGCATTCATTTCGTCGATTGAAACAACCGCGCCATTATTTGTCCGTACTTCACCCGCCAGAACAACGCGATTGGTCGTGGTAAGGGTTTCAACGGCCACTTTGGCAGTTGGGTCTTTTGCTAGAAACAGATCAACGATCGCATCGGAAATCTGATCTGAGACCTTGTCTGGGTGACCTTCTGAAACACTTTCGGAGGTAAACTCGTGATGTTGCAACGGCATTGTCGTATGGCTCCTGTTCAGCGCGCGCTTTAGTAGCGATAGTGTTCTGGCTTGTATGGGCCAGCGGGCGCAACGCCAATATAATCGGCTTGCTCAGTGGACAGATCGGTCAATTCGATACCGAGCTTGGCGAGATGCAGGCGCGCGACTTTCTCGTCGAGTTCCTTCGACAAGGTGTAAACCTTGTTGCCATACTCGCCTTTATTCTCGTGTAGAGCGATCTGAGCCAAGGTCTGGTTGGTGAACGATGCAGACATCACGAATGACGGATGGCCTGTGGCGTTACCCAAATTCACGAGGCGGCCTTCCGAAAGCAGGATGATTCGCTTGCCGTCTGGAAACTCGATCATATCGACTTGCGGCTTGATATTGGTCCATTTGAAATTGCGCAGGCCTTCGACCTGAATTTCATTGTCGAAGTGGCCAATATTGCAAACGATGGCCATGTCTTTCATGGCGCGCATGTGATCGACAGTCAGGATGTCCTTATTGCCTGTAGCCGTGACGAAAATGTCCGCTTTTGGGGCCATCGTTTCAATCGTCTGGACGTCATATCCATCCATTGAGGCTTGTAGTGCGCAGATCGGGTCGACTTCCGAAACCGTAACACGTGCACCCGAACCGGACAGCGAGGCTGCAGACCCTTTGCCAACATCACCATAGCCTGCGACGAAGGCGGTTTTGCCTGCCATCATGACATCCGTCCCGCGGCGGATCGCATCAACGAGCGATTCCTTACAGCCATATTTGTTGTCGAATTTCGACTTTGTGACGCTGTCATTGACGTTAATCGCTGGGAAAGGCAGTTCGCCTTTCTTTTCCAGTTGATACAAGCGGTTCACGCCGGTTGTCGTTTCTTCTGACACGCCGCGAATTCCCGCCTTGATGCGTGCGAACCAACCCGGCGTTTCAGAAATACGTTTACGGATTTGCTTAAACAGGGCGATTTCTTCTTCAGAGCCAGGATTGTCGAGCACGCTCGGGTCGGCTTCAGCTTTCTCTCCGAGAATGAGGTACATTGTGGCGTCGCCGCCATCGTCGAGGATCAGGTTGACTGTTTCGCCATTCGGCCATTCGAAAATCTTGTCCGCGAGCTGCCAATACTCGTCCAGCGTCTCACCCTTATGGGCAAAGACGGGTGTCCCGGCATCAGCAATCGCAGCGGCGGCATGATCCTGAGTTGAGTAAATGTTGCAGCTCGCCCAGCGTACCTCGGCGCCGAGGGCTTCCAATGTCTGGATCAGAACCGCTGTCTGGATCGTCATATGCAGGCTACCAGCAATCCGAGCCCCCTTAAGGGGTTGGGCTGCACCATATTCAGCGCGCGCAGCCATCAGGCCGGGCATTTCGGTTTCAGCAATAGTAATTTCCATCCGGCCGAAATCGGCCTGAGAGATGTCTGCGACGGCATAATCCTGCGACATATCAACGTTCCTTTATATTATCTCTCGCTGGCCTATATCACTCCTAATTCTAATGTACAGACGTTATCGCGAACTTCTTGCCGTGACGCCGCAAATTGTAGTTAGCGCAGTCCCCTTTAGTTCTGCGTTGCGATATTGCTGCGATATGCGCCCACGTGAAGTGTGGGCTTGACCCGTTGCGTCATAAATTGCACGTGTCGCGCCTGAGCTTGGTAGCGAAACGGACGAGGTGACCCATGCGTGTGGCTATGATTGGAACAGGCTATGTCGGCCTTGTCAGTGGGGCATGTTTTGCCGACTTTGGGCATATTGTGACGTGCGTCGATAAGGATGCCAGCAAGATTGAGCGCCTGCATAAGGGCATTATGCCGATATATGAACCGGGTCTCGACAAGCTGGTCGAAACCAATGTCAAAGAAGAACGCTTGTTTTTCACCACGGATGCGAAAGACGCGATAGCGGATGCAGACGCGGTCTTCATCGCCGTTGGCACACCATCGCGGCGCGGCGATGGCCATGCAGACCTGTCTTATGTCTACGCGGCTGCTGAAGAGATCGCAGGCTTGGTCGACGGTTTTACTGTAGTTGTCACCAAGTCTACCGTGCCAGTGGGTACGGGTGATGAAGTCGAGGACATTATTCGCAAGGCGAATCCGAATGCCGATGTTGCAGTTGTTTCGAACCCAGAATTCTTGCGTGAGGGCGCCGCAATCAAGGATTTCAAAATTCCTGATCGCGTTGTCGTCGGTACAGATGATGAGCGCGCAAAAGAGGTGATGAGTGAGTTGTATCGTCCGCTTTTCCTGAACCAGACTCCGATTATTTTCACAGAGCGGCGTACGTCAGAGCTCATCAAGTATGCCGCTAACGCATTCCTGGCCGTGAAGATTACCTTCATCAACGAGATGGCAGACCTCTGCGAAAAAGTTGGCGCAAATGTTCAGGAAGTTTCGCGCGGGATTGGATTAGACGGCCGGATTGGCAGCAAGTTTCTGAATGCCGGGCCGGGCTATGGCGGCTCGTGTTTTCCAAAAGATACGCTGGCCCTGACCAAAACAGCCAATGATTATGATAGCCCTGTTCGCATTGTCGATACTGTGGTTGAGGTCAACGCAGCACGCAAAAAAGCCATGGCGACGAAGATCATTGCGGCTATGGGCGGTGATGTGAAAGGCAAGACCATTGGCGTGCTCGGGCTGGCGTTCAAACAGAACACTGACGATATGCGTGACGCCCCGAGCTTGGATATCATCCCGGCGTTGACAGCCGCTGGCGCGAAGGTGAAGGCCTTTGATCCAGAAGCTATGGAGGAAGCCAAGCACCTGCTTGAGGGGATAGAGTATGCTGATAATCCTTATCAGGCCTTGGACGGCGCTGATGCAATGGTCATCATTACTGAATGGGACCAGTTCAGAGCGCTCGATATGGGGCGCATTAAAGATGCACTCAAAGCACCGGTTGTAGTGGATTTGCGCAATATTTACGCGGCGGATGACATGGCCAAGCGCGGTTTTAAGTATACTTCAATCGGGCGCCCGTAAGTTCTATGATGAGCGCTTAGACGCTGCATTTTCGGACTTTGATTAAAATATTATCTAGCTTGTTTGGGCCCTAGAAGAGCAGAAAACATGGCGTCGCCGCCGAGCATCTCATTAATACCCTGCTTTGCCGCAGCGCCCAGCTTGTCGGTAGAGATGTCGCCAGAGTAAAGTTGGCGCAAAACTTCGATTCCGGCGTCTTCATTGACCTTGGCCCAGCGTGAACCCATAGGTGGATCGTACACGCCGTAGGGGTCATGCGCCGGTTCCATACTGAATGGCAGCAGAACTGAATTAGCCTCATTCATAAACTGCGTATTGCCCGACCACCCGGTTGCGACAGCGCATTTGCCAAGCGCCATGCCTTCCGCCAAATGCAACCCATACCCCTCGGCGCGATGAGCCGATAAAATAACATCATGGTCGGAGATCATTTTCCAGCGATCGGCATGAGGGATCGATCCGTCAATTACAGTTGCCCTCATGCTTCCTGAGATAATCTCACTCAATTCTGTCCTGAAAGCTGGAAACTCATCTGCATTGCGGAGTTTTATCGTCAGGTGCGCGTTCGCTCCATCATCGAATGCATTCTTGAACATCCGGACTGCTGCAAGCAGGTTCTTGCGATAAAAAGAGGACCGCCCATCCGCCATGCAGAGTACCTGCAAATCGGCTTTGCGAGAGGACGGGTCACTTGCAAGTTCGGGTGCATGAATTGAAATGGGAACAGTGTGAACGGGCATGTTGAGCCATTTTCCGAACGTATCAGTGATGAAATCACTTGGTGTCCATAACTCGCTCAGGTGTGACGCAATCTCGAGCCAGTCTTGCGGTGGCTCGCTGAGTTCCCAAGCCCAATATCCAATGATCCGCCAATTGTGCCAGCGCCGCAAACCTAGCAACTTCAACGCCGTGCGAGTTTCAGGCGCGTTGACGTGTAGGATTAGCGTACCTGAAGAACTACGCGGCATGGCGTCTAGGCGGATTGAGGTGGCAGCATCTACCTGATGCAACATATTGCTGAGATCAACAGCGATAGGTTGATACCCATGTTCCCTCAAAGTCGCCAATGAGCTGCGAGCCGCCTGCCCAAGCCCGTTCGCAGTTTGAAACATTCCGGCCACAACCAGAGGACCATCGCTAATACCAGTTGAGTGTGCTGAGCCGGACTTTGGGAGCATTGCGATGCGGCCAGCTTTAATAGCTTTAGCCGCTGGTGAAAAGTTTTCGACAAGCCGTTTCACTTGAGTAATCAAAGCCGACCCGCCCTTCTACGCTAACTTGGCAATACAAAAGCCGGTTAATAATAAAAATTTGTGAGTGAGGCGTGCTCTATGGTCAAGCAATTTGTCCATTTTTTAGCTGCTTTGAACAATTGTTGTTATGGCAGCTTTGCGCTCATTGACAAAGCACTTCGAACTCGAAAGAACAGCGCGCATTGGTTCACGACTGTGTTCAGGAGATTAAAGTTTGGCAACTCAAAAAACAGCGTTTGTAACGGGTCTGACAGGGCAGGATGGTGCATATCTCGCACAGCTCTTGCTTGAAAAAGGATATCGGGTTGCGGGTCTCGTAAGGCGTTCGTCGACGGCTGACGTCAATGATGTGCGATTAAGATGGCTTGGTATTGAAAATGATGTCGAGCTTATTGATGGAGATTTGACTGACGTATCTGGGCTGGTACGGACTCTGAAACAGGTTGAACCTGACGAGATTTACAATCTTGGCGCACAGTCATTTGTGAAATCATCTTGGCAACAACCTCTCCTGACAGGGCATGTGACCGCCATTGGCGTCACCAATCTGTTAGAGGCGATGCGAATCGTGGCACCGGAAGCCCGGTTTTATCAAGCGTCATCGTCAGAAATGTATGGCCTTATACAAGAAGACATGCAGTCTGAATCTACACCGTTTTATCCGCGATCACCTTATGCGGTTGCTAAACTCTATGGTCACTGGATCACCGTCAATTATCGTGAAAGTTTTAATCTACATGCCTCAAGCGGCATTCTCTTCAACCACGAGAGCCCCCTTCGCGGCATTGAGTTTGTGACCCGCAAAGTCACGGATGGTGTCGCTCGCATCAAGTTAGGACTAGAGAAAGAGCTTAGGTTGGGCAATATTGATGCAAAACGCGATTGGGGCCATTCAAAGGACTATGTGCGAGCGATGTGGATGATGATGCAGCAGGATGTCGCTGACGATTATGTTATTGCCACGGGTGTCACAACGACTGTTAGAGATATGTGTGAAATTGCGTTTGACCATGTTGGCCTCAAACTCGATGATCATTTGATAATCGATCCGAAATTCTTCCGCCCTGCCGAGGTAGATGTGTTGCTCGGAGATCCGGCGAAGGCGAAGGCTAAGCTCGGCTGGGAACCAGAAATTTCGTTGGAAGAGATGATCCGCGAAATGGTTGAGGCTGATCTGAAGCGGTTGAGCTAGCTGAACATGCCGTTCTCGCCTACTTCTGATCGCCCGGTTCTACTTACGGGAACCTCCGGTTTTGTTGGCGGCTACTTGTTGTCTGCACTGCGCAAGCAGGGAATTTCATCAAAAAGCATTGTCACGCTTTCGCTATCGGGCGCTCATAGCAACGCTGAAATTCGCAATTTCATGGCCGATATTACGGACAAGAAAGCTGTTGATGAGGTGATCGCGTCGGTAAAACCGGCGGCCATTATCCATCTGGCTGCCATTGCAGAGCCCGCCAAGGCACGCGGTGACCCTGGTTTGGCGTGGCGGGTCAATTTTGAAGGGACGCGCCACCTGGCCAATGCTGTACTTCGCCATGTTCCGGACGCTCGCTTTGTTTTTGCAGGCAGCTCTGAGAGTTATGGTGCAAGCTTTAATGATGTTGACGGGCCAATCTCTGAAGCATCCCCACTGCGACCGATGTCTGCTTATGGCGCGACCAAGGCTGCATGCGATATCATGCTCGGACAAATGGCCTATGAGGGCCTAGATGTTGTTCGATTTCGGGCTTTCAATCATACCGGACCCGGTCAGACACCGGCTTATGTCGTGCCGGCTTTTGCTCAGCAAATCGCAAAAATTGAAGCGGGTCAGCAGGAACCTGTTTTGTCCGTGGGCAACCTCGATGCGGCTCGCGACTTTCTCGATGTGCGCGATGTGGTCATGGCGTATGTTGCCGCAATGACGAACGAAACTGCAGGCGGAATGGCGCTGAACCTGTGCTCAGCGAAGGCCCGGAAAGTACAAGCTATTCTGGGTCAACTTCTCGAAATGTCCGACTGCGAAATTGAAATTGTTGCGGATAAATCCCGGCAGCGCCCCAGTGAGGTTCTGGTAGCTGTGGGCGATAATACAAATGTGCAATCGCAATTAGGCTGGTCTGCCCAATTCTCTTTTGACACGACTTTATTGGCTGTCCTTGATATGGAGAGAGCCAAAATAAATGCGGGGATTTGAACGAAACCATTTGCGTTAAAGTGTGCAATAAAATTGATTTTCTGATGATTCACAATTGGTTATAAGAACAGGGCATTCTACATGGCGATAGGTTATACGCTAGCCGCTTGGCGTTACAGGAACTTTATTTCGTCGGCAATTCGAGCGGAGTTCAGGGGCCGTTTCGCAAGCTCGAAAATCGGGACGATCTGGTTTGTTCTGAACCCTTTGGCCATGGCGGCAATTTATGCGGTTGTATTATCAAAAATACTTGGATCAAAAATTGGCGGAATCGACAACGAGGCAGGATACGCCATTTATCTAATGGCCGGCATTGCTAGCTGGGGGATCTTCACAGAGTTGAGTTTGCGCTGCCAGAGCATCTTCATTGAATATGCTAATACAATGAAGAAAATTGCGTTTCCAAGAATAGCTCTTCCACTGATCGTTTTGGGCGGTGCGCTCATAAATCACGGCCTTTTGCTAATCTCAATGGTCGTCATATTCGCGCTTTTCGCGCACTATCCAACGGTCTACTGGGCATTGCTTCCCATAGGCATGTTGGTAACGATTGGATTGGCGATGGGGTTGGGGATTCTGCTTGGGGTTTTAAATGTTTTCCTGCGTGATGTGGGAGAATTTATGGGCATCATATTCCAACTCTGGTTCTGGTTGACACCTATTGTTTATCCTTTTGAGATGCTACCTGATTCAATGCAGGGGCTCATCGCCTATAATCCGATGCTGTCGCTTGTGCAGTTTTATCAAGATGTTCTCCTCTACAATACGATGCCTGATTTTATGTCATTGCGATATCCCGTGATATTGTCGATTATCCTTCTTTCACTTGCGCTTTTTGTGTTCCGGCGGGCAAATTCAGAAATTATGGATGTCCTATGACGTACCCCGTTTTGAGTGCCGAAAAGCTCGGAAAGTCATATGCGACTTATGGGTCCGAACTGACTCGTTTCGCCCGTTGGTTTGGCTTTCCGTTCAAACCTAAAAACGAGTTTTGGGCCTCCAAGAACGTCACGTTCTCCATTGAAATGGGAGAAACGGTAGCTTTGATCGGTCAAAATGGCGCCGGCAAAAGCACGCTTTTGAAAATGATCGTTGGAACGGTGACGCCAACGACTGGTAAAGTCCTTGTAAATGGCAGGATTAGTGCCATTCTCGAACTTGGTCTCGGTTTCAATGCTGAACTGACGGGCCGGCAGAATGTCATGCATTCAGGCGGACTTCTCGGATATAGCGATGCTGAGCTAGGCCGTAAAATGAAATGGATAGAAGAGTTTGCCGAGATCGGTGAGCACTTCGATTATCCCGTTCGCACTTATTCAAGCGGGATGATGGCGCGTTTGGCGTTCTCCCTTGCGACCGCGAACCGGCCAGAACTGCTTATTGTCGATGAGGTGCTTTCTGTAGGGGATAACTATTTCCAACATAAGAGCTTCAATCGAATAAGAGAATTTCGTGATGCCGGTACAACAATTCTGTTCGTGACGCATGGTATGTCACAGGTGAGGGAGCTCTGCAGTCGGGTTATTTTGCTGGAAAAGGGTAAGATCGTTCGCGATGGCCAACCGGACGAAGTTGTTGATTATTATAATGCGTTAATTGCGGAGAAAGAAAACGTGAAGCTGACTGTAGACCAACGGCGGCGTAAGGATGGTTGGCTGCATTCCGAGTTTGGCACCAAACAGGCAATAATGGAGCACTTTGAAGTCTGCAAAAAATCTTCAGGCGAGCCTATTGCCGTGGCTATGGTCGGCGAGGCGGTTCAAATTCGTAGCCGAATTCGTGTGAACCAGGATCTTAGTGAGCTTGTGATTGGTCATCGCATAACTGATCGCCTTGGGCATGTGATCTGGGGTTCCAACACATTTCACGAAAAACGGGTTCTAAAAAATTTGCGGGCTGGGGATATCGTCTTGTGCGAGGTCGATTTTGACGCGAATCTTGGTCCTGGATCTTATGGTATTTCGTTCGGCCTCCATACCAAAGACACACACATTATTGACTGCTATCACAAGGCCGAGAATCAAGTTGTGATAGATGTTATCAATGCGAGTTACAACTTTTTCATCGGCAGTGCATACTTGAATGCATCCTTCGATGTTGAGGTATTACAGAGTGAATGACAAACATTGATCCACCCATTTTTTTGCATTCACTGTTTCGGAGTGGAAGCACGTATTTTTTTAAGTCATTCCGCCACGCCGAGATAGAAAATCAACGTTTGTACACAGCATTTCAGGAGCCTCTCCACGAGCAATTGGTGTGGGCCGCTACTGACAGGACGCTTTTATTGAGCCCGCTAGAAGGTGAGGATAAGGGTTTGCTGCTGCGCCACCCTCACCTGAATGAACCATATTTCAAGGAAGCATACGACACCTATGAGGCGTGGCGTCCGCATATCTCTGAGAATATTATATACGATGATTATTTTGGTGGTTTAGCGGATGCAGAGACGTCGAGGTTTTATCAGTCAATGATTGACGCAGCGGCGCGGCGCCCTGTTTTTCAAGATTGCCGCACGTCACATCGCATCAAACCGCTCAAAAAGGCTCTTGGCGGTATTCACATTCATCACTGGCGGAATCCATGGGATCAATGGTGGTCGATGCGTGTCTCAGATTATTTTGATGCTATGATGGCCTTGATCCTCGATGGCCAAAGCGCACCTGCCGCTGCCACGCGCCTTATGGCTGACCTTGGGTTCCCGCCTAGCTTGGGAACGACGATTGGTGAAAAACTAAACTATGTGAAATGCCATCCGATGTCGGCGGCCTCAAGTTATCGTGCTTTCTATTTTGTTTGGATATCTTCGCTGATCGACGCCATGTCAGCCGCAGATATTAGTATAAACGTCGATTTACTATCCAGTGATAGGGCTTATTTGCGCCGCACGCACAAGAAATTTGAACGGCGCGGTATTTCCGGAATTGATTTCTCGGACTGCTGTGTTCCGCAAGGGCTGTATGTAGACTCAGATCATCGTTTTTTTGAACCTCTCGAAACGTCGATTGAAGAAATGCTGATTGCCAATGGTCTAAAAGTGGATTTGGTCGAGAAAGTAAAAGATATGCGTCGACGTCATCAAGTTGACGTCGCTAAGCATAGAAGCCCTGATGAAGAACCGCTTCATCGTTCCGCAAGCGCTCTGCGCGGGTCGTTTCGACAATTTTTGAATGAACGGGCTGAGCAACTTCGTCAGGCCCAACATGAAAACGCAGTCACGCATCTAAGACTGCAGGGCGCCGTGCGCGATGTAGAAGCGGCCAATGGTCGAGCTGATGAAGCTGTTTCCGCGCTGAAGAAGCAAACTTCAGCTATCGTAAGCGCCGGACAAAAAGTGGCTAAGAATGCTGCCGCAGAAGAAAAAATGCGCATGCAAATGCTTCTCTCGCAACAGGAAGAACGTGTTGCTGCGCTACAACACGATCATGCCGCGCAATTAGAGTCACGTGAAAGTGCTATGGCCGAGATTGAACGTAATCACGCAGAACAGTTGTCAAAACAGGAGGGTGTGATCGCCGCGCTGCAAGCTAATATTGCAGATGCGTCTTCAAAATTGGTTGCCGTAGCTCAGCAGAATGCCCAACTCGGAGACCAAGTCAAACTCAACGATTTGGAGCGCGAGCGGCTCAAAGACATGAACGCAGCGCTGAGCGTTACGATTGACGAATCCAAGGCACTGGTCGAGCAGCTCGAACTGGAAAAATCCAGGCTCATGAGTAAATTGGAGCTTGCCTCTGAAACCGTGGATAAGTTAACGAAAGAGTTGGGGGCCGATCAACATATGATCAAAGTGCTCGAAACTGAGCTAGCAGAACTACACAAGTCAAAACTGGTGATCGCAAGCAATAAAATACATAGCTTTCTTGATAGTGTTCGCGATAAGGGGCGGAAATTGATTAATTCAATATGGCGGTCGGGTTCAAACTGATGAAATACTATTTTGATCTCTCAAGTAGCTCAAGATGGGGCGGCAGCGCAGTCGGTATCATCCGTGTGGAAAGAGAACTCGCAAAGCATGCCCGACAATACTTGGGGCAGAAGGTTGAGTTTTGCGTTTATGATCAGGTGTCAAAGCAATTCTTCCATGTCCCTGATAATCTCGCGAGCGGTATTTTTGAAGGTCAGGCACACTATCTTTTTGACGAGCCTGTTCGGGTTGAGAGACCTGCAAAACTCAATCTGCGCGGTATCGTATCCAATTTAAGCAATTTTTGGCCAGAGGAAGCGAGCTATCAACTGCTGCAGCGGCCAAGGCTATATAGGCTATTGCAAAGGCTCCGTGGGCGCCGACTCTCATTTGACGATGTCAAAAGATTACGTGCTGATCGTGAGCGCGCGATGCAGGAATCAAACGGCTGGAGTGTCGCGCGGGACGAAGCGCGCCGACTTTTGCTGCAATCGCCTCGCGTATATCAGATATTACACCAAGTCCGTGGACGACGAATAGAGCTGGAGCAGGTTAAGGCGCTGAAAAATACGGCGAATGCGCCTCGCCGCCTTGTCAGTGAAAAGCGGTATGCATCAGACCATTTTAATGTGCCCATAAACTTAGATGAAAATTGTACCGTTATATCCGGTGGCCTCGATTGGGATCACAAGCACCTCCGAGATATTTATAAGCTCAAAAAGCGATTAAAATTCAAGTATACGGCCATTGTTTATGATCTAATCCCGGTGAACTATCCGCATTTCGTCGTGCCCGGCTATGACACATTACTTCGTGATTTCATCGGCGAGTTGGTGTGGTTAGCAGATCGAATGCTTTGTATTTCGGAAACAACGCGTCAAGATCTTACCGACTATGCGTATCGAAACGGCGTTGCAGATATTGATGCAATTGCATTTCCGCTTGGAAATGACCTGCCGAAACTTCGAGCGCCAGATCCTGAGAATAGTATGAACTTGATGCCGGATACATTACAGGGTCGGCAATTTGGGTTATTCGTATCGACAATTGAGCCACGGAAAAATCATCGCGTGCTTTACGAGGCTTGGGATCGCTGCGTGAGAGACGGACTCGTGGATCCGACGCGCGATTGTTTGGTATTTGTCGGGCGCCGCGGGTGGGGTACGGACGATTTACTTCGTGAAATAGAGACAAATCCTGCCACAAAAAACTCTATACTAATATTGAACCACGTCTCTGATGAAATGCTGGCAGAATTATATAAAAAAAGTGCCTTCAGTTTGTTTCCAAGTCATTATGAGGGTTATGGGTTGCCTTTGGCGGAGGCTCTATTGGCAGGCAAGGCATCCTTTGCCAGCGATGCTGGCGCGCTCGCCGAAATAGGTGGAGATCTGGTTGTGAGGATTGATCCAAAGGATGCACCAGCATGGGCTGAGTGCTTGGCTCGGGCCATGAACGAACAAGAGTATGTTGCAAAATTGTCTAAGCGGATCGTTTCTGATTTTCGACCAACAACCTGGGCAGCCTCTGCAAAGACGTTTTTTTCAAATGTTACGAGGCCTGCACTGTGAATATTCTTGGATTAGGTACTTATCCGATCGTAAATCCCGTCCACGGAGGGCAAAGACGGGTATCCGCATTTCGTGACTACTATCACTCTGTGGGCGCGCGCTACACATATGCAAGCGTCTATCAAAGTGCACACTATTCGGGTTCTGACGTTTCAAGCACTGACATTCCCATTGGTGACAATATCGAGGATGCGTATAGCGGCATTCCTTTCATTGACGATGTACGGGCCGGGCTTCAAGCTGCGAATACCGATTATAATCTAATCTATCGCAAACTCTTAACGATTGTCGAGCGCGTAGAGCCGGACATCATACAGCTTGAGCAACCCTTCATGTGGCCGTTTGTGAAGAAATTGCGCGATATGGCAGCCTATCGGTCTATGCCAGTGATTTATTCCTCACAAAATGTGGAAGCGCCTCTGAAGCGGGACGTGCTATTATCGGCGAACGTGCCCCCGCAAAGCATCCATCGCGCAGATATACTGATCTCAGGCCTTGAAGACGAAATTTGCAAAATGGCAGATTTGATAATCGCGTGCTCTTCTTCCGACAAAACCGTGTACGAGAAAATGAAACCGCGTGCCGCCTGTGTCTTGGTTCCCAATGGTGTAGACCGCCCAATCGAGCCATGCCCGAATACGGAATCGACAGTGAGGGATGTATTTGGGGACAATAAGTTTCTGTTCTTTGTGGGGAGTGCTTATCCCCCCAACATTAGTGGCTTTGTCGAGCAAGTCATTGATGATGGCATGTTTTTCGTGCCGCCAGAAAAAAGTATCGCGATTTGCGGTGGGCTTTGTGATGGAATATTCCAAACCCAGGCTTATCTCCGCTATCTTGAGGCTCATTCTGATCGCGTTCACTTCTTTTCGTCACCAACAGATCCGGAATTAAGCGCCATCACGAAAGCTTGCCACGGTGTGGTCTTGCCTGTCACATTTGGTGGCGGCAGCAATCTAAAAACTGCGCAAGCGCTAGCACTGGGTAAGTGGATTGTTGCGACACCAACGGCAATGCGGGGGTTTGAAACATTTCGCCGCGCCAAAGGCGTCATAATTGCTAAAAACCCACAAGAGTTCAGGCGCGCGATGTCTGATGTCTTGAACAGGCCACCACTCGAGTTGACTGCTGCCCAGAATCGCAAGCGGGAGTCGGTTTATTGGGATGAGGCTTTCAAAAAGGCCGCTATCATGACGCACGTGAGTTCATTGCCCAAAGTTCTGGCCTGAAAATAGGCGCATCGCTTTTTAAATGTACTTAGCGGCACGTTTGGGCGTCTACTCTCCCTGCGTGGCTGTTAAACTGGATAATGATCCGGAAATGTCAGCTTCGAGAATATTTTGGACCAATCGCTTTGGCGTTCTTCGGGAACAAGAAAATAATCCCAATACGCCGTATCGCAAACATGCTTCCAGAGTTTTTTATTATCGATCGTGTTTCCAAAGAGGTCAGAGATGACATAGCCCATGGCTTTGGCCGAATTGAATAACGTACTAGCTGTGTTTCCGTAGGGTTCGTAGCTTGGTTTTCCGTACTCAATGCTCAATATAGGTCTATTTCTTTTCAGGAAATTCTGGCCGCCGGCCAGAACATCTATCTCACCACCTTCAAAATCGATCTTCACAAAGTCCACTTTTTCAGAGGTCCCGGCAAAAAAAGCATCAAGGGTCGAAACCGACATGGGGATGTCAACGACGGTTGCACCTGAAGCATTATATCTCCGCTCCTTCAGTCCCGATTCTTCAGGATAGTTTTCGACAAATTTGTATATCGTTTCGCGCTCTGAATCAGAAAGAGCCTTCGCGATGACTTGCAAATTACCTGTATCTCGAAATTCCAATTCAATGCTTGCGGCAAGATGAGGAAGCGGTTCAAAAGCCCAGACACGCCCCTCCGGGCCGATGATCTCGAGAAATTGCCGCGTATGTCGACCTTTATGCGCGCCAATATCTACGATATTCATGCCGGGTCGAAGAAACTGGCGATAGGAAAAAGCCAGGACATTTTCATAATCTGGTACATTTCCAGCCATGTGACAGTCTCGGAGGAAATGTGCTGTTTCGACTGCGGTCATATAATTTCTACCTTTGGAAGCTACCAGATTTGTATTTGATTTGGTGGGCATCGTAAACGTGTTCTGCGCCCAAACCTGCAAAATGGCTTCAGATGTAATCTGAATGGGAAACTCGGCTACATTTTGTAGATGAAATGCATAAACTCAAATCGTCTCAATCGGCTGCCTGAACCGCCCCGGGTTTGCCGGAGGCTCCTTTTCTTGAGAGACTGGAGCCATGAC
>CAYGPE010000011.1:0-64085 GCA_964351695.1 uncultured Hyphomonas sp.
GTGTAGATCGAGGCTCATTGATGCGGCCAGAAATGGCACAGGGAAATGACGCTTCAAATAGGCGGTCTGATACCCGATAAGCGCATAGGCCGCAGCGTGCGACTTGTTGAAGCCGTAACCTGCAAATTTCTCCATAGTATCGAAGATGTCATTTGCTAGCGGCTCGTCTATGCCCTTGCGCTCGGCAGCACCATCAATGAAGCGGCGACGTTGCGCGACCATCTCTTCAATTTTCTTCTTACCCATAGCGCGCCTGAGAAGGTCCGCTTCACCTAGCGAATAGCCAGCAATTTCTTGCGCCATTCGCATCACCTGTTCTTGATAAACTGGTACGCCATAAGTGGCCTCAAGGATGGGTTGCAGGTCAGGATGCTGATAGCGAACAGTTTTCGGATCATCTTTTCCCGATACATAGACAGGAATGTTGTCCATTGGACCGGGTCGGTAGAGCGAGATAATCGCGATAACATCTTCAATATTGCCAGGCCGAACCTTGCGCAACGTATCGCGCATACCCTGCCCCTCCAATTGGAAGACGCCAAGCGTATGCCCAGAAGCCATTAATTCATAAGTAGCAGGATCATCGAGGCTTTCCCATTCGGGACCAACATCAGCGCCATCCCGGCGGATGAAGCGCAACGCGCGGTCAACGACAGTGAGCGTCTTCAAGCCAAGAAAATCAAACTTTACAAGCCCGCCGCTCTCAGCCCATTTCATATTGAACTGTGTCGCGGGCAGATCAGCGCGCGGGTCTTTAAAGAGCGGCGCAATCTCCATTAGCGGTCGATCCCCGATGACCACGCCCGCCGCATGTGTACCGGCGTTGCGATACATCCCCTCAAGCGAAAGAGCGACATCAAGCAACTCGCCGACTCTCGGGTCTTTCTCTTTTTCTTCGTCGAACTTGGGTTCGTCTAAAATAGCATCCTGCAACTTAGGAGGGTTTGCCGGATTAAACGGGATTAGCTTGGCCAAACGATCGACCTGCCCATAGGGCATCTGCATGACGCGGCCGACATCACGCACAACAGCTTTGGCCTGAAGCGTGCCAAACGTAATAATCATCGCAACTGAATCGGCGCCGTATTTATCGCGAACGTAGCGAATAACCTCTCCACGCCTTTCTTGACAAAAATCGATGTCGAAATCGGGCATCGACACTCGTTCAGGATTCAAAAAGCGCTCGAATAGTAGGTCAAACCTTAAGGGATCAAGATCCGTAATGGTGAGCACCCAGGCCACTAGTGAGCCGGCGCCCGAACCTCGACCAGGGCCAACAGGGATTTCTTGCTCTTTGGCCCACTTGATGAAGTCAGCAACGATCAGAAAGTATCCGGGGAACCCCATTCGCTCGATAATGCCTAGCTCATAATCGAGACGCTCAGTGTAGGTTTCGCGATCAGCATAGAGCTTTGGCGCCGCCTTCAGGCGCGCTTCTAATCCGTCCTTCGCTTGTACTTTAAGCTCATCAATTTCAGAGCGAGAGCCATCGCCAAAATTCGGCAATATCGGCGCATGCTTCAAGGCGCGAACGCCGCACCGTCTTGCGATTTGAACTGTATTTTCTAACGCCTCGGGAAGGTCTGCGAATAGGAATCGCATCTCATCAGCCGTTTTCAGGTATTGCTCGGCTTGAACTTTGGGCCTGTCTTCCTGACCAAGATACGCCCCGTGCGAAATACACATCATCGCGTCATGCGCCTTGGTATCGCCTGGCTTCATGAAGCGCGCATCATGTGTGGCCACAACGGGCAAATCGAGTTCATAAGCCAGCTCCAAAAGACCAGCTTCTGTTTGTAATTCCTCCTCAGAGCCATGGCGCGTTATTTCAACATAGCAGCGCCCGGGAAAATCAGCGGCTAGTTTTTTTAGGGCTACACGTGCGTCTTCAGTTTTACCTCGCAGGATATGACGTGCGACCTCGCCCTCTGCCCCACCAGTTAGGACAATCAAGCCATCTGTTTGCTCTTCAAAATACGAGCGGTTTAGACGCGGCACACCATCTTCAGCCTTTAGGTAGGCATATGAAGACAAAGCCATCAGGCGTTGGTAGCCAGCTTGATCTTGTGCATAAACTGTCAGGCGTGTGATCGTCTCTTGATGGGCGCCATCAGTGACGTCAAAACAAACAGCCATGATCGGCTGAATACCGGCTCCGGAGAGACTTTCAGATAGCTCCAACGCACCAAACATATTATTGCGATCCGTGACCGCCACGGCGGGCATGGCTTGCTCCACACACCACGAAGTGAGTGTCTTGGTTTCGATCATGCTTTCCAGCAAAGAGAAGCTCGTACGAACGGCAAGGTGCACGAAAGGTATCTCACTCATTCGCCAACTCTCCCAAGGTCACTTAGCCTGCAAAATTCAAAATACTCAGAAATCGTATCAGATATCGCAAAAGAACAAAAGACGAACCTAGTGATAGTCTGTGAGTTTCCCATTTTCGAGGGTCAGCACACGGTCCATATGACGGGTCAATGCCATATTGTGTGTGGCAATCAGAACGGCCGCGCCTTCGCTACGGGCCATACGTATCAAGCTGGCAAAAACGCGGTCCGTCGTTGCCGGGTCCAGGTTTCCGGTCGGCTCGTCCGCAATGACGAGGCGTGGATCATTCACAAGCGCACGAGCAATAGCCACGCGCTGCTGCTCACCGCCTGACATTTGCCCCGGCTGGTGGCGCACGCGTTCAGAAAGCCCCATTTCAGCCAGAATAATTTCGGCTTTCTCACGTGCTTTCTTTCGCCCCATACCGCCCACCATCAACGGCATGGCGACATTATCCCGCGCATCGAATTCAGGAAGCAAATGGTGGAATTGATACACGAAACCCAGCTTTTCACGGCGCAATGTTGTGCGGCCATGATCGTTAAGCCCCATACAGTTTTCACCTTCCAACCACACTTCTCCGCGCTCGGCCTTCTCAAGCAGTCCAGCCGTATGGAGCAGTGTAGATTTGCCAGACCCCGATGGTCCAACAAGACCAACGAGTTCGCCCTGTCGGAGGGTCAGATTAGCGCCATCCAACACGCGCAAAACGCCTGCCTCCGATTTGTACTCGCGTAAAATATCCCGCAACTCCAGAACTGTGGTCATCATTCAAACCTCAGCGCTTCAACAGGATCGAGCCGTGCCGCCGACCAGGCGGGCCATATAGTCACCAGCATCGACATGCCCATCGCCCAGATGGTCACAAAGGTGACTTCACCCCAATCGAGCTCTGCAGGTAAGCCATCGAGTCCGTAAACAGTTGGCGGAAATAGTGGTCTTCCAAGGATGAAACTAATCGCATCTTCGACGACGTTGATATTGATCACAATCATCACCCCAAGCGCCGCACCTATGAGGGCCCCGGTCAGGCCGAGCATGGCTCCGATCATGATAAAAACACGCATTACAGAGCCGCGCCCCGTTCCGATGGTGCGCAGAATGGCGATGTCGCGCGTCTTGTTTTTCACCAGCATTACGACACCCGTTATGATGTTTAACGAGGTGATGACGATTAGGATCAGCATGATAATCATCATCATGCCACGCTCTGTGTTTAAGGCACCGAAATACGCCTCTTTTTCAACTTTCCAGTCATACACGGCATATTGATATCCCGTCGCTTCGTTGACCGATTTCACAGCAGGCTCTGTAATCATTGGATCTTCAACGCGAATATCGAGGAGATCATAATTTCCAGACTTTCCGAAGAAGAGCTGAGACTGCTGCATCGGCATCAATATGTAGAGCTTATCCAGCTCGACACTGCCTGTCTGAAAAAGACCGCCAACGGTAAAGGTTTTCTTCCGCGGTGCTTGACCGAAAGGCCCCTGCATGCCGTTAGGTGCAACGAGCGTTACACGCCCCCCCGGATAGATACGCAAATCGCTGGCAAGAAAGCGCCCGAGAAAGATTACATCGCCGCCATTCTTACCTTCACCAAATCCACTTGCACGCGCGCCAGCTTCACCGCCGATGAGGAAGGGTAATTTATCGAGATCTTGCATCCTGACACCCCGCACGATTGCTCCGCTTTGTTTCGTACCTGAATCGGCGAGGACCTGGCCTTGGACAATCGGCATGACGGCTTCAACATCATCAACTTGAGTGAGGTTTTCAGCGAGGAGATCGATGTCCCCCTGGGGCTGGTCTTCGACTTGAACAAAAACATGCCCCTGCCCGCCGAGTAAAGCGTCGAGCAGCGTTGCGCGAAAACCGCTCATAACAGACATGATGACAATCAGTGCCATAACGGCCAGCATGATCCCCACGAATGAAATGATCGAGACCACTGACACACCGCCATTCGCCCGAGTGGCGCGTAAGTATCGCCACGCCAGCGTGCGCTCAACTTCACCGAAAGGAACTGTTTTTGCCAAACCTAGCCTCCAGTGACTTTCATCAATGCCGCGTCGAGGGTTAGGTCCTGTTTCTCACCGCTCGCACGGTTTTTCAGCTCAACCTTGCCTTCTTTCACGCCGCGAGGCCCAACCGTAATTAGCCAAGGCAGGCCGATCAGATCCATGCGAGCAAACTTTGACCCGGCGCTGTCGCCCGTTTCGTCATAGAGCGCGTCTTTGCCGGCCTTAGTAAGGCGCGCATACGCTTCATCTGCGACTTTCGCGACGTCTTCGGCATTTGGCTTCATCGAGATGATGCCAACATCAAATGGTGAGACACTTTCCGGCCAGATGATGCCGCGATCATCATGGCTTGCCTCAATGATAGCACCGACCAATCGGCTGACGCCTATGCCATAACTACCACCATGAATTGTCACCATTTTGCCGTCAGGGCCTTGGACGTCAGCTTTCATCGGATCGGAATATTTGGTTCCGAAGTAGAAAATATGGCCAACCTCGATCCCGCGTGCCTCAATTCGGTTACCTTCTGGGATTGCATTGTAGGCAACTGCGTCATGCTTTTCGTCGGTTGCCGCGTAATATTTAGTCCGCTTATCCATTTCCGCGGCAAGAGCAGCCTCGTCACCGAAGTCAAAATCGAGCCCCGGCGCGGGAACGTCGAGGACAGCTTTGTCGCAGAAAACACCGCTTTCACCGCTATCGGCCAGTATCAGAAACTCATGGCTCAGGTCGCCTCCAATTGGGCCAGGATCAGCCTGCATCGGGATTGCAGTTACACCCAACCGATCAAACGTGTTGAGATAAGCAGCAAACATCTTCTGGTAGGATATTCGCGCGGCATCTTCGCTCAGATCAAAACTATAGGCATCCTTCATAAGGAATTCCCGGCCACGCATCACGCCGAAACGAGGGCGCACCTCATCCCGAAATTTCCATTGCTGATGATACAGGTTGAGCGGTAGCGCTTTATAACTTTTGACATAAGCCCGAAAAATTTCGGTGATCATTTCCTCATTGGTTGGCCCGTACAACATATCGCGGCCATGACGGTCCGTAATGCGCAGCATTTCCTCGCCATAATCGTCATAGCGATTGGACTCGCGCCAAAGGTCAGCCTGCTGAAGCGTCGGCATCAGCATTTCAACCGCGCCTGCGCGGTCCATTTCCTCGCGCACAATCTGCTCGATTTTCTTCAGCACTTTAAAGCCAAGCGGCAACCAGGAATAAATCCCCGCGCCATTCTGGCGGATCATGCCCGCCCGAAGCATGAGCTGATGCGAGACGATTGCCGCGTCCGAAGGGACGTCCTTTGTCACGGGCAAGAAGAAGTTTGAGAGACGCATAAGAGGCCTATTTTACGTATTTATCTGCAACGCGTTTAAGGCCATCCGGGTCGGTCTGACTAGCCCCGCATGTCACGATCTATTGCGCCAACCACGGCACAACGAAAAAATGCGCAATCGCTGTCAGTACAACTGCGCCGCCCGACGCCCAGAGTATTTTCTTCTTCAACATAGGTTCAGCGGGCGCGCCCTCTTCGGTGCCTTCAGGAATTTCGCCGTCCTCATATTGGCCGCGCACCCCTATCGGCAGCACACAGAAGAAACTGAGCCACCATGAAATGATAAACACAACGATGGCACCGACCGGGTCCATTAGTGATCGCAGCCCTTTGGGGTTTCCATTAACTCAATAAGACAGCCATGCGTATTCTTGGGGTGTATGAAGATAACTGGCGTGCCATGCGCGCCGATACGCGGTTCGCCAAGGACAGTCGCGCCACGCGCCTCCATCACTTCTACGGCTTCATGGATGTCTGGCACCTCAAAACAGATATGATGCTGCCCGCCAGCGGCATTCTTGGTGAGGAATTTATTGATCGCGGTTTTTTCGTGCAGCGGCTGGATCAGTTCAATCTGGCTATTGGGAAGGTTGACGAAACAGACACGCAAACCGCGCTCAGGCATGTCGAATGGTTCCGTAATATCAGTCGCGCCATAGAGCGTACGATAGGTCTCAACTGCGGCATCAATATCCGGAACCGCCACGCCGACATGGTTGAGCGCACCTATGGTGAAATCAGACATTTTTGTCTCCGCCAAATTCAATTTACTTTAGACCCTTAGCACACTCACATCGACATAGGGCTTGCGACCGAACGTCTTCTCACATTGCTTTTTAACAGACCGCACAAGCGCTTTCTCGACCTCGTCATCATTCAGTCGCTTGCCGCGTTTCAACTTGCTGAGCGCCTGCTCAGCCGCCTCATCGACATCAATCAGAGATTCGTCGGCCGTACTTCCATCGGGTTCAGACAGCCCGCGTGCATTGACAATCGGGCCATCAACTACATCACCGTCCTCATCAATCGCAACAGCGACGCTCACAACGCCCCACTGCGCCATGCCTCGTCGCTCTCGCAATGCATCGCTTCCTGCCGGTACAAGCTTGTTGCCATCAAGGTATAACCGCCCGCTTGCGACGATATCGATCGTTTCCGGCTCGCCCGGGGCAAGCCGGATAAGGTCGCCATTGCGCGGTGTTAGCGCTTTGCCAATCTGCAAACTCTTTGCATACGCGGCATGCTCGACAATATGCCTGCGCTCCCCATGCACCGGTACAGAGATTTCTGGTCGTACCCACTGATACATTTGGCGTAGCTCATCGCGTGCCGGATGACCGGAAACGTGGATTGTCTCGCCACCATTACGGTCAGTAATGATACGGATGCCGCGCTCCGCCAGGATATTCTGCATCTCGTAAATACCCTTCTCATTGCCCGGGATCACGCGGCTTGAGAAGATCACCGTATCGCCATCGCCCAATGTCACATTGCGGTGGTCATTTCGCGCGATCCGCGATAGGGCCGCGCGAGCTTCGCCCTGTGACCCTGTGCAAAGATAAAGGATGTTGTCATTCGGCAGACTGCCCGCATTCTCTTCATCAATTAGATCCGGCAGGTTCTTGATCACACCGGTTGCAACAGCGGCATCGGTAATTTTATGCATGGAACGCCCGACAAGGCATACACTTCGTCCGGCCTGCCGCGCCGCCTCGATTACGGTCGCAACACGCGCGACGTTTGATGCAAATGTTGTGACCGCGACACGGCCTTTGAGGGTACCGATCAGTTTGGTGAGGTTTTTGCGGACGGTTCCCTCCGATCCGCTTTCACCTTCAACAAAAACATTTGTGCTGTCGCAAACCATTGCCAGCACACCCTCATCACCCAATTTGGTCAGGGCGGCGACATCGGTCTCAGCGCCAATCATTGGATCTGAATCAATCTTCCAGTCGCCTGTATGGAGAATGGTTCCGAGTGGTGTTTTCAAGGCCAGCGCATTGGGCTCAGGAATTGAATGCGTCAGCGTGATATAGCGCACGCTAAATGGCCCTGCCTCTATCTCGCCGCCCAAAGGCACGACGTTGACATTAACTTTGCCGAGTCCACGCTCAGCCAGTTTCGACGCGACCAAGTGCGCCGTAAACGCCGTCGCATAAAGCGGCGCACGCGTTTTAAGGTGCGGCAGCAACAGGCCAATGGCCCCAATATGATCTTCATGCGCATGGGTCAAAAAGATCGCATCGATCCGGTCGCCTTGATCCGCAAAGAATGAGACATCTGGCATAATGAGGTCAATACCTGGCGTATCATCACCGCCAAAGGTGACGCCAACATCAATGATGATCCAGCGCCGGTTATGCGCGGGGCCATAGCCATACGCGTTCAAGTTCATGCCGATCTCGCCGCATCCGCCCAATGGCAGGAAGACGAGTTCGGATTGTTGTTTTGTAGTCATTATTTTCCTTATCCCCGGCCTAGCGGCCACATGCCGTTACATACCGGGATGTATTCTTAGCTTTTCAGATTGCGGCGATAGACTTCAAGAAGACCGACTTCCATCAAGCTCTGGTCGAAATGGTCTATCGTCTCGCTTGATCCTTCAAATAGGGATGCTACCCCACCAGTTGCAACCACGCTCATTGGTGAACCGTATTCTTTCTTCACACGCCGAACGATTCCATCAATCAATTCAATATAACCCCAGAAGACGCCAGACTGCATTGCAGATACCGTATCCTGACCGATAACGCGCTCAGGGCGCTGAATAGCGATCCGTGGCAGTTGCGCCGCCGCATCGTGCAGAGCGCGCATAGATAGATTGATCCCTGGGGAGATAATACCGCCTTCAAAGCCGCCATCAGCGCCGATAATGTCAAACGTGGTCGCCGTGCCACTATCGATCACCAGTAGCGCGCCCTTGAACAGCTGATGCGCACCTATTGCTGCGACCAAACGATCAGCGCCAACCTGCTCAGGACGCCGAATACGGATTGGCACACCGAGCTTTACATCAGGATCACCGACAAAAAGAGCTTCGACACCGAAATAGCGCCGCGCGAGATTACGGAAATTGAACTTCGCCTGCGGTACAACGGATGAAACAATACAGTCTTTGATATCTGATATCGTACGCCCCTCCATACGCATGAGCGTATCGAGCCAGACAGCATAATCGTCTGCCGTGCGGGTTGGCTCAGTTGCACTGCGCCATTGGTTCACCCAGCTATCACCATCATGCAGCCCAAAGGCCGTATTGGTATTTCCGATATCAATGACCAACAGCATCAGCCCACATGCCTCACAAGTTCTACATCACCTGCTCTTATGGTGCGCGTTGCCCCATCCTGCAATCGTAGTATCAGGCCACCATCTTCGGCGAGACCTTCGAATATACCTTCAAGCCGCGCCTCTGGAGGACCTACAGATACCATTTGACCATGTCCCTCAGCAATTTTCAGCCAATCCCGTAACAAAGCCCCAAAATCTCTACGTGCCTCGTTTAATCGGCGTTGAAAGGCTGACCGCAAGGCATCTAGTAATAGCTCTGCAGTGACACCAGGCTGCGCGCCCAAATCATGCAATGTGGTGGCGCTTTGCTCAGCTGAGGTTGGCATTGTCTGGATATTTAAACCGATACCCGTGGCGATCCAAACGGCTCCATTCGTTTCACCGGACTCAACCAGAATTCCGCACAATTTAGCGCGCTCAACGCGGACATCATTCGGCCATTTCAAGCGAAAGTCGACATCTGGTAATACGCTCAAACATGCATCCGCGACGGCCAGCGCCGCAGCAAACGGAATGCGTATTGCGGTAGATAAGCCATCCGGCTCAGTGAACAGCGCAGTCGTGAAAAGATTTCCCTCCGGCGATATCCATCCTCGCCCCAAACGTCCTCGTCCGGCTATCTGGGATTTTGCCGCAATCCATACCGGACCGAGATCACCGTTGCGCGCGCGCCGACGCGCCTCTTCATTCGTACTGTCAATTTCATCATACCAGTGAACTGGCCAGACGACGCTTTCTGCACCGCCCTTCGTCAAACTCACGGCAGCAGGCTCAGTGCAGCAGATTGCGCCAACTCGACCAATGGTGATGCGAAGATAAACAGACCAACACTGGCAGCTGCTGCCAAGTAGATTGCGAAAGAAACCCAGCCATCAACAGGCTCAAATGCCTCCACAGGCTCCTTAACCCACATAATCATCACAAGCCGCAAATAGTATCCGAATGCTATGACTGAACTCAGAACAAGAATAATGATGAGAGGAAGCAAACCCGCATTTAATCCCGCTTCAAATACGGTCAGTTTTCCAAGAAAACCGAAAGCCAACGGAAAACCGGAAACCGAAATCACCAGAACGGTCAGCGCCAAAGCCAGAACAGGCTGCCGGCGGATCAATCCCGACAATTCATCAATATGCTCTACCATTCCGCCTTCACGGCGCATCGACAGAACGCCGCCAAACAGACCAAGCGATGCAATGACATATGCCGTCATGAACACCAATACAGCCCCGCCGCCATAGGCTGCGCCCGCAGCAACCGCGACAAGCGCATAGCCCATATTGGCAATCGAGGAGTACCCGAGCAGACGCTTCAAGTTGGTTTGCATCAACGCCCCAAATGCACCGATGAGCATAGATGCTGCCGCGATGATGCCGATAATCAACTGCCAGTTATCCGCCGCGAGCACTTGCGGGAATGTCGTGAACATAATGCTCGCGAACACAACCATGCTGGCCATTTTTGGTGCGGTCGCAAAGAAAGCAACGACAGGGCTCGGGGAACCTTCATAGACATCTGGTGTCCAGACATGCATTGGCGCAGCGGAGACTTTGAAAGCTAATCCTGTAATCATCAACACCATGCCGAACAGCAGTCCGAGCCCAGGATCGGTTGCGGCAACAGTCTCGTAGGATGTACTTCCTGAGAAGCCATATACAAGTGATATGCCGTAAAGCAGGAGGCCAGAAGCTAGCGCACCCAGTACAAAATACTTCAGGCCAGCTTCGGCAGATCGCGGGCTGTCACGGTGAAACGCCGCGAGCACATAAGATGACAGGCTGAGCATTTCCACGCCGAGATAAAGCGTCATGAAATTACTCGCCGACAGAATGGTTCCCATGCCGAGCGAGGCGAATATGACAAGCAGCGGATACTCATAGCGTTGCGTGTCATGGCGTCTCAGGAAGCCTTGCCCCATCAAGAGCGCGAGCCCTGCACAGGCATAACTCACTGTTTTTGCAAAACTGGCAAATTCAGTCGTATCGACCAGACCGCCGAAGGCCCGGCCACCTTCCCAGTATTGGATCGACAGCCCGGCCGCAGCGAATAGGATTACAGCACCAACTTGAAATGAGACTCCGTTGAATCGATCTTTCAGAACAGCGCCTACCAAGACGCCGATAAGACCAGCGGCGGCCAAAAGCAGCTCTGGTGCAAGCGCGTTGATAATAGCTTCAAGGTCAAACATAGCGCTTATCCTCCGGCCAACTTGGCCAGCGCGTGCAGAGTCGACTCGCGCGTAATATCAAAAATCAGGTTTGGCATGACACCGAGAATGATCGTACCGATCGCTAGTGGAACAAGCGTCACCAACTCTTTGACTGTAACGTCCTGAATGCCTTCCAAGGCTGGGTTGGTCATAGTGCCAAAAATCGTCCGACGATAAAGGGTCAGCATGTAAACAGCCGAGAAGATCACGCCGAGCGCAGCCCCTGCCGCCGCCCAAGTTGAGGCCTGGAACGCACCAACCATGGTCAGAATTTCACCGACAAAGCCGCTCGTCCCTGGTAGGCCTACATTCGCCATGGTGAACAGCATAAATAGGGTCGCATAAACCGGCATCTTGCCCGCAAGGCCGCCATAAGCAGCAATCTCTCGGGTATGCATGCGATCATAAACGACCCCAACGATCAGGAAGAGTGCACCCGAAATTAAACCATGCGAGATCATCTGGAACACAGCGCCCTGCACTCCAATTTCCGTGAATGAGAAAATACCAAGCGTCACAAAGCCCATATGAGCAACTGAAGAATAGGCAATCAGCTTCTTCATGTCCGTCTGGCGCCACGCCACCAAAGAAGCATAGACGATCGCAATCACCGACAGCGCAAAGACCATTGGCTGGAAAAACATGCTGGCATCAGGAAACATCGGCAAACTGAAGCGCAGCATGCCATAGCCACCCATTTTCAGAAGGACCGCCGCCAGTATCACAGAGCCTGCTGTCGGGGCCTGAACGTGCGCATCAGGCAGCCAGGTGTGAACCGGCCACATCGGCAACTTGACCGCGAACGAAGCGAAGAAGGCCAACCACAGCCATGTCTGCGCTTGACTATCGAACGCGAAGGTTTCGAGTTGCATGACATCCGATGTACCTGCCGTCAGGTACATGTAGACAACAGCGGCCAGCATGAAGAGGGAGCCAAGCAAAGTATACAGAAAGAATTTGAACGAAGCGTAGACTTTGTCAGCACCGCCCCAGACGCCGATGATGATGAACATCGGGATCAAGCCGGCCTCGAAGAAAACATAGAAAACAACCAAGTCGAGCGCGCAGAACACACCGATCATAAAGGTCTCAAGCACGAGGAAAGCGACCACGTACTCTGTAAGCCGATGTTTAACGGAATTAATGCTGCCAATCAGTGCGATGGGCGTCAGGAATGTCGTTAGCAATATCAGCAGGAGCGACATACCATCAATGCCAAGCTTGTACTGAATGCCGCCATACCACGGCGCTTGTTCGACAAACTGATAGCCATCCGCGCCTTTGTCGAAGCCAAAAAACATCACCAACGAGACGACAAATGTTGCAAGCGAGAAAATCAGACCCGCATAAATAACGCGATTATCCTGCGACTCCTCGCCGGTTTGACCTTTGGTCAAAGCCTGCACAAGCAAGATCAGTATTGCGCCTGCCAGCGGCAGGAACGTCACTGCGGAGAGAATTGGAAAATCCATGGCTTAAGCCCCTCCGCTGCGCCAGAACATGACGGCACCGAATACGAGAGCCGCGCCGATAATGACGAACGCATAGTGATACAAATAACCGGTGTGCATGGCTGAAAGTCGACGTGAGCCCCACTTTACGAGCCCGGTCATGCCATCGGCACCTAACCGATCAATGAATTTTTTGTCGCCCCGCCAGAATGTATCGCCAAGCCAGGCAAAGCCCTTAACCAGCGTTGCATTATAAATCTCGTCAAAGAACCACTTGTTTTCAAACAAGCTGTGAAGCGGCCCGCCGCCATCGGCGATTTTCTTGCCGAAGCCGCGATTGAAGAAATACGTGAACAGCGCAATCAGGAAACCAATAATCGTAACGACCAGCGGCGCCCAGAAAACCCACGTGTACTGCGCATCATGTTTAAGCTTATCGATGTCATGGATGACGTGATTATCGGCGGCGCGATATATCGCATCACCCCAGAACGCTTCGCCGTGATGGAACATGGAATCGTAGAAAATCCAGCCCGCAAAGATTGCTCCAACGCTAAGCAGCGCAAGTGGCACGAGCATCACTAGGGGCGACTCATGCGGGTCGTCGCCGCCATGGTGATGGTCATCATGGCCATGTGCGTCCTCATGATGATCGACCTCAGCCCGCGGGCCGTGGAAGGTCATGAAAATCAAACGCCATGAATAGAAGCTTGTCAGAAGCGCTGCGGTTACACCAATCCAGAAAGCAAATGCACTAAACGGCACACCAGCGAGGCTTGCTGAGAACGCACTCTCAATAATCGCATCCTTCGAGAAGAAGCCTGAGAGGCCCCACACATGAGGAATACCGAGACCGATAATAGCGACTGTACCGATCAACATCGCAACATAGGTAAACTTTTGATAGCGCCAGACCCCACCCATACGGCGCATGTCCTGCTCGTGATGGTTGCCATGAATGACTGAACCTGCGCCAAGGAAGAGCAAAGCTTTAAAGAAGGCGTGCGTAAACAGATGGAACATAGCAGCCTCATACGCGCCAACACCTGCGGCGAAGAACATGTAACCAAGCTGCGAACAGGTCGAATATGCGATCACGCGCTTAATATCATTCTGCGCCATGCCGACGGTTGCCGCATAGATGGCTGTAACCGCACCAACCAAGGCGATCATTGACGCAGAAACCGGCGCGTATTCATAAATTGGCGACATGAGGCATACCAGGTAAACACCCGCTGTCACCATTGTAGCAGCATGAATCAAGGCCGATACAGGTGTCGGACCTTCCATCGCATCGGGCAACCAAACGTGCAGGAAGAATTGCGCAGACTTACCCATAGCGCCGATAAAGAGCAGCACGCCAATCACTTCGAGCGCTGGCAGGTTCATACCTAGAAATGGCAGCACTATGTCGCGAACCTGTCCGGCCTCGGCCAGCGCGAGGGGCACCAGTTCGGCATTGGTCTTGATCGCGCCGAGCACGGTCTCAAACTCGACGGAACCAAAGATCAAGAAGACAGCCATGATGCCAAGCGCAAGACCAAAGTCACCAACCCGGTTGGTCACAAACGCCTTGATTGCCGCATCGTTTGGCGCCTCTTTTGTGTGCCAGAAACCGATAAGCAAATAAGACGCGAGGCCGACGCCTTCCCAACCAAAGAAGAGCTGAATGAAATTATCTGCCGTCACCAGCATCAGCATCGCGAACGTAAACAGCGACAGGTAACTAAAGAAACGCGCACGGTGCGGATCGTCGGCCATATACCCCCAAGAGTAGAGGTGTACTAGACCCGAGACACTCGTGATAACAGCCGTCATCACGATGGAAAGTGCGTCCACGCGGATCGCCCAGTCTGCTTCGAATGCCCCCACGCTAATCCAATTCCAGCTGAATGCGATATGCGCCCCTGCGGCATGTGCCGCCTCAACCGCGCCATGAGCGTCGCCGCCGCCATGATCGCCGCCGAAGGTAAAATTGAATAATTGGATCAGCGCCAATATGCCAACGCTACACACCGTAATCGTTGTGATCAGCATCGCCCCGCGGTCACCGATAAACCGGAAAAGTAGTCCCGCGATCAGGGCAGCAAGCCCCGGACCGAACACCATGAATTGGATGATTGTGTCTGACATCATGGCGTCGCCCTACCCCTTCATCAGATCGACGCTCTCGACGGCGATATCGCCGCGATTGCGGAAGTAGACAACAAGAATGGCGAGGCCGACAGCAGCCTCAGCGGCCGCAACCGTGAGGACGAGCATAGCAAATATCTGTCCTTCAATTGTGCCCGAGTAGACGGAGAACGCCACAAGGTTGATATTCACAGAAAGCAAGATCAGCTCAATCGCCATTAGGATGACGATGATATTCTTGCGGTTCACAAAAATACCGACGACGCCAATAGTGAAAAGGATCGCCGAGACGGTCAGAAAGTGGTTGATGGTCAACTCGCCCATAATCAGATCCCCTTGCCCGGCTCGACCGTGACAGCTTCAGTTGCGTCTTTACGTCGGCGCGCAGTTTGCGCGGCAATGTTTTGACGCTTGACGCCTGGCTTATGGCGCAGCGTCAATACAATCGCCCCAATCATTGCGACAAGCAGGATGAGTCCAGCTAGCTGGAACAACAGGAAATATTGCGTGTACATCACCTGGCCGATGGCTTCAGCATTGGTCTCCGCGCCCGGCGATGGGTTCTTGGTGCCCAGATTGCTGGCCTCACGGGCAAAGCTCGCTAGCGCAATTTCAGCGATAAAGGCTATTCCCACCAAACCGGCAAATGGCCAGTAGCGAAGCGAGCCTTGTTTCAGCTCGACGAAATCAACGTCCAGCATCATCACGACAAACAAGAACAAGACCGCGACGGCCCCCACATACACAACGACGAGAAGCATCGCAAGGAACTCAGCCCCGATCAGAACGAGCATGCCCGCAGCCGTAAAGAATGTCAGAATCAGCCACAGGACAGAGTGCACAGGATTGCGGGCAATAATTACCGACAAAGCTGACACGGTCACAATGGCCGCAAATATATAAAAGGCGATCAGATCCACTGGTTCAGCCCCTATTCCTCTCCTGCGTGACAGCACACGCGCTTAATATTCAACGAACGCCCTAGCGGTACGCCGCATCCTGTTCCAAATTCTTTGCGATAAGGCGTTCCCAGCGATCACCATTCGCAAGTAGCTTCTCTTTGTCGTAATAGAGTTCTTCGCGCGTCTCGGTGGCAAACTCGAAATTCGGCCCCTCAACAATCGCATCAACCGGGCAAGCTTCCTGACAGAAGCCGCAATAGATGCACTTAACCATGTCAATATCGTAGCGCGTCGTGCGACGGCTGCCATCATCACGTGGCTCAGCCTCAATTGTGATGGCCTGCGCCGGGCAAATCGCCTCGCACAGCTTACAGGCAATGCAGCGCTCTTCGCCATTAGCATAGCGGCGCAGCGCATGCTCACCGCGAAAGCGCGGGCTGAGAGGGTTCTTTTCAAACGGATAGTTTACTGTCGCTTTGCGGCGGCCCATTTCGCGGACACCCAGCCACATAGCGCCAAGGAAATCGGTTAGGAAAATACCACGTAGAAGTTGACCCAGGTTCATGCCTGACCTCCTGAATAAACCACATAACCACCGACAAGCACGACGGCCGCCAAAGCTGTCGGCAGGAAGATTTTCCACCCAAGTCGCATCAACTGGTCATAGCGATAACGCGGCACCACTGCCTTCACGAGAGCGAACAGGAAGAAGAAGAAAGTCGTCTTGATCATGAAGACCAACACGTGACCTAAATTGACTAAAACCTCCGGCAGGGCATTTACAGCGTCGGCCCCAAAAGGCACTGGCCCATGCCAGCCACCAAAGAACAGGATGGTCATCATCGCGCACATCAGAACGATGTTAAAATACTCGCCGAGCATGAAGAGCAAATACGGCGTAGACGAGTACTCAACCTGATACCCGGCCACTAGTTCCGACTCGGCTTCGGGTAAATCAAATGGGGGGCGGTTGGTTTCAGCCAGCGCCGAGACAAAGAACAACACGAACATGACGACCATGACCGGAAACATCAGAATATTGTTGAAACTGAGGATATGCCACGTCCAGATACCATCGCTCTGATTGCCGACAATGTCCGATAAGTTCATCGACCCTGCCAGCAGGATCACCGTAATGATGATCAGGCCAATCGAGACTTCGTAAGACACCATCTGCGCCGCAGAACGTAGCGAGCCGAGGAATGGATATTTCGAGTTAGACGCCCAGCCGCCCATGATAATACCATAAACACCCAGCGACGAGACCGCGAAGAGATACAGTATTCCAACATTCAGGTCAGCGACCACCCAGCCAGGTGCCACCGGAATTACGGCCCACCCCGCAAAAGCGAGCGCCACAGTCAGGATCGGTGCCAGCAGGAAAACAAACTTGTTTGCCCCTGCTGGAATGACGATTTCCTTGAGCAGGAATTTCCCGAAATCCGCGAAACTTTGGAGCAATCCAAAAGGTCCAACAACATTTGGCCCCTTACGCATCATCACTGCCGCCCAAACCTTACGGTCCAAAAGCAGCAGGAAGGCAATCGACAACAGGATTACCAGAGCAAAAAGACCAATCTGGCCAAGCACGAGCAGCCAGCCAATCAGCAATCCATTATTTTCGATCAAACCACTCATCGCGCCGCCCTACTCCGCTGCAACAGGGGTTTCAAGGCCCTGTTTCTGCATTGAGCACTCGGCCATCGTTTTAGAGGCCCGCGCAATTGGGTTGGTCAGGTAGAAGTCACCGTTGGGTGAAGCGAATAACCGCGCACTATCTAGCTTGCCTGAAGCCTTCATAGGCGCCTTCAAAGCCGCAGTGCCTGCGGCGCCCGGCGCAAAACCCAAGCCCGTAAACACATCATTTTCAGCTCGTAGAGCCTCACGCAGCGCATCCGCCGAATCATATGGCAAAGTCTTCGCGAGCATATCAGACAGGGCCCGGAAAATAGCCCAGCCTTCACGCGCCTCACCTTTTGGCTGCACAGCCCGGCGCGTCATCTGCACGCGGCCTTCCGTATTAACGTAGGTCGCGGCCATTTCAGTATAGGCTGCAGCGGGTAGGATAATATCGGCTTTACTCGCGCCTGCATCACCGTGGCTGCCGACGTAAATCACTTTGGAAGACCCAAGCTTAGACATGTCCACTTCGTCAGCGCCGAGCAAGACGACAGTATCCATGTCGCCGCTCAGAATGCGCGCTGTGTCGGCCCCATTTTCACCTGGCACGAAACCGACATCCAATGCCCCGACCCGGCCTGCTGCACTATGCAGCACGCCAAACCCAGCCCAATCTTCTTTGATGGCTTGAATTTCCAGCGCGTAATCATGCGCAGCCTTCAAAATTGCTTCGCCGTCAGCGCGACAGAGTACGCTTTCCCCAATGACAACCATCGGTTTTTCAGCATTTCGCAACGCTTCGGCAAGTTCACTATCGCGGTTGAACAGGCCCTCGAAAACATCTGGACCATCCCCGAGATGCTCGTACTCATAGGTCAAATCAGCCGCATCGCCGATCACGCCGATTTTCAGGTCGTTCCATAACCACGCCTTGCGGATCCGGGCATTCCATACGGCGGCTTCTTTGCGCGGGTTCACACCGATCAACAGAAGCGCATCAGCTTCTTCGACGCCTATAAGCGTCGGATTCAGCAGGTAGTGTTCACGCACACCACTGGTGCCATAGGCTGCACCAGCTGGACGGCAATCTGTATTCTGCACGCCGAGACTACGGGCCAGGTCGAGCGCTGCCTTGGCCTGCTCAACTTCAATCAAATCGCCCGCAACGAAACCAATCTTCTCCGCCGGGCCAGACAGGGCGTCTTTTACGGCGTTAAACGCTTCGCCCCAATTCACTGGCGTCAGTTTGCCTTTTTGGCGCACATAGGGTCGATCGAGACGCTGGCGGGCCAGCCCGTCCCAGATGAAGCGCGACTTGTCGGACAGCCACTCTTCGTTCACTTCCTCGTTGACGGTCGGCATGATGCGCATGACAGCGTCGCCTTTGGCATCAACACGGATATTGGCGCCCATGGCGTCCATAATGTCGATACTCTCGGTTTTACGCAGCTCCCATGGCCGCGCATTATAGGCGTATGGCTTGGATGTCAGCGCGCCGACCGGACAAAGGTCAATCACATTGCCGGACAGTTCAGATGTCAGGCTCTCTTCAAGATAGGTCGTAATTTCAGCGCTTTCGCCGCGCGAAATCATACCGATCTCCTCAACGCCCGCGACTTCCGCCGCAAAGCGTACGCAGCGCGTGCATTGAATACAGCGCGTCATGATCGTCTTGACCAGTGGGCCCATATTCTTGTCTTCAACTGCCCGCTTATTGAGGTCATAGCGGCTGTCAGAACGGCCATAAGCAACAGCCTGATCCTGCAGATCACACTCGCCGCCCTGATCACAGATCGGGCAATCCAGAGGGTGATTGATCAGCAGGAATTCCATGACCCCGGCGCGAGCTTTCTCAACATAGTCGCCGCCGGTCAGGATATTTGGCGGTGTCCCGTCCGGGTTCATCCGCATATCGCCAACCGTCTGCGCGCAAGACGCAATCGGCTTCGGCGCACCTTTCCACTGGACCAGACACATGCGGCAGTTCCCGGCCACGGAGAGGCGCTCGTGATAACAGAATCGCGGTATTTCAGCCCCCGCCTCCTCGCACGCCTGCATCAGGGTGTAATGACGCGGCACCTCAATGTCCTGGCCATCAATATTCAGTTTGAAAAGATCATCGGACATTCTATTATTTCTCCGATTTTCTGAAAGTTTTTAGGACCAGCCAAATTAGAAAAGCCGGTAACCCGAAAAAAACAACCAACACAATAATCAGCTGAAATGGACCTACAGCACCCATCATTCTACTCCGCCGCCACAACCGCGCCTTGTACCAACGCTCTGGGCGCGCGATACTGGGTGATGCGGTCTTCAATTTCATGACGGAAATGGCGGATCAAGCCCTGGACAGGCCAGGCTGCTGCATCGCCAAGGGCGCAAATCGTATGCCCCTCAACCTGCTTTGAGACTTCGAGCAGTTTCTCGATATCATCATGCTCGGCTTCGCCTTTAACCATCTGCTCCAGCACCCGCCACATCCAGCCGGTGCCTTCCCTGCACGGCGTGCACTGGCCGCAGCTTTCATGCTTGTAGAAGTAAGCAATGCGGGCAATCGCCTGGATCAGATCCGTCGACTGATCCATCACGATAACCGCCGCTGTGCCGAGACCCGATTTCAGGTCGCGCAGCGTGTCGAAATCCATATAAGCATCCATGATCTGCTCGGCCGGAACCATCGGCACAGATGACCCGCCCGGGATGACCGCTTTCAGATTATCCCAGCCGCCGCGAATGCCGCCACAATGGGTATCGATCAGGTCACGGAACGTGATCGACATCTCTTCCTCGACATTGCACGGTTTGTTGACATGGCCAGAGACGCAAAACAGTTTGGTTCCAGTATTATTCGGGCGACCAAATCCGGCAAACCAGGCCGCGCCGCGGCGTAAAATCGTCGGCGCAACAGCGATGGATTCAACATTGTTGACGGTGGTTGGCATGCCGTAGAGGCCCGCATTGGCCGGGAATGGTGGTTTCAGGCGCGGTTGACCCTTCTTGCCCTCTAGGCTCTCCAGCAGCGCAGTTTCTTCCCCGCAAATATAGGCCCCTGCGCCGTGATGGACGTAGATGTCGAAATCCCAGCCATTCTTGTTATTCTCGCCGATCAGCTTGGCCTCATACGCCTCTTTGACCGCCTTCTCGAGCGCCTCGCGTTCCGCGATATATTCGCCGCGAAGGTAGACATAGCATTTATGGGCGCGCATGGCGCGGCTGGCGACCATACAACCCTCGATCAGCAGATGCGGATCATGGCGCATAATCTCCCGGTCCTTACAGGTGCCGGGCTCAGATTCATCAGCGTTTACAACCAGATAGTGTGGGCGCTCTGGGTTCACCGCTTTCGGCATAAAGGTCCACTTCAGACCCGTCGGGAAGCCCGCTCCGCCGCGGCCACGTAGGCCACTTTGCTTGATCTGGTCACAGATCCAGTCAGGCCCTTGCTCTAGCATTTCGCGCGTCAGATGCCATGCACCGCGCTTTTTCGCAGCCTCAAGACCGGGATCATGCGCGCCGTACAGGTTTGTGAAAATACGGTCTTTATCTTGAAGCATTATCGCGCTCCTGAATTTTCATTATGCGCAACATGGCTGGGATCATAATCACAGCAGCGCCCAACACGACCGCACCAATGATCCAAGCGACATTATCCGTTACTGTAAATTGATACACGCCCGCGGCCAGTATCGGCAGCTCGGTAAGCGCGGCAATCATGAGGATTTTCCCGGCATTTTCTTTCTTCTCAAACGGCATCAGGCGTCGCCCTCGTCTTTTGAGGAGTCGACTTCGCCCGCATCAACGCGTTTGGAAAACTCTGTTTCCTCGCCCTCAGCCAACAGTTTGGCCTGCGCAATCCAGTCCTCGCGCTCGATCCGGCCCGGGAAGGACATGAAATCCTCAACCCAATCGACATTGGCTGGCGTCCAGGACGCGATTTGGCCGAATTTGAAAATGCCGAGTTCGTTCAGAGCCTTCTCATTAACTGGACCGATGCCTTTGATTCGCTTCAGATCATCCTCTTCACCAGCTGCAACCTCAAGAATTTCAGGCTTATCTTCAGCTTTTGGCGCAGGTTTGGAATCCTTGATTAGTGTTGTTTTGGCTTCACGCTCTGTATTTGTTGGCGCCTTGCGCTCCGGCTTCGCCTTCGCCGCCGGCTCGGGTGCAGGTGTATCGCCCGGCAAATTCGGCAAAGTGCTGATTTTGTTGCGTGACCCGTCGACCAATTCGCCATCCATTAGCGATGTGGCACCGCCTACGGGCGCAGAATTTAATCGATCCACGTAAGGACCGGGCTTCACCTCAGCACCATTTTCCAGCTTGGTCAGAATTTCAGTCAAGGTTTCGGGTGTCAGATCTTCATAGTAATAGTCGTTGATCTGAACCATCGGCGCGTTCACGCACGCGCCAAGACATTCAACTTCTTCCCATGACAGACGACCATCATCGGTAACATGCATCTTGTCGCCAATCTTGGACTGGCAAACAGCTTTTAAGTCATTCGCGCCGCGCAACATGCATGGCGTTGTCCCGCATAGCTGAATATGATGCTTACCAACGGGCTGTAAGCGGAACATGGTGTAAAAAGTAGCAACCTCGTAGACACGAATATAAGGCATTTCGAGTCGGTCTGCGACTTCACGCATGGCAGGCTCGGACAACCAACCCGCGTTATCCTTCTGGGCCAGCCAAAGCAGCGGAATAACCGCCGACCGTTTCTTATCTTCCGGATATTTCCCCAGCCAAAAAGCAATCGTCGGCTCGGTCTCTGGCTTGAACGCGAACGTATCACCGCCCGCTTGAAGATCAAAACGTCTGAGCGCCATTACGCTTTCTCCTCAAACCGCAAACGATAGACGTCCGCGCTATCAACTCGACTACTCATGCCTGCCCCCAAAGCGCTACGGCAGGTACAATCAATGCTGCAATCCCAGCGAATAAATGTGGCGCGATCGGCGTCTTCGCGCGGGCATACGTCATGGCGTCAAAGAATGCCACACCAGCAAGCCCAACAAAAACAGCAGCGATCAGTTTTAAGTCACCATTCAGAGCAACGATGAAAGCGATGAAAGCCATGAAGAAGTAACGCCCGACCATAATTCGGGGCAGCGACTCGGCGCGATGCTTCGTCATCGCCAAGCCGCGCTCAGGTGAGGCCGCGAAGACCAGACCAAGCAAGAGCGGCAACAAGCCGCCGATCATTGCAAGATAGATCGCAAAGGAAGCCGGGATAGGAAGCATTAGCGATCAATCTCCCCGAATACGATATCAAGCGACCCAAGTATCGCTGAAACGTCCGCTAGCTGGTGGCCCTTGCACAAATGGTCCATTGCCGCGAGATGTGGGAAACCTGGCGCGCGCAGCTTCACGCGATACGGTTTATTGGTCCCATCCGCGACGAGGTAGACACCGAACTCGCCCTTTGGTGCCTCAACGGCCGCATAAATCTCGCCCTCTGGGACGTGGAAGCCCTCTGTGTAGAGCTTGAAATGATGGATCAGCGCCTCCATCGAGCGCTTCATCTCACTGCGGCGGGGCGGGGAAACTTTTGTACCCTCAGCCAATACCGGGCCTTTGGGCATATTCTCAATGCACCACTTGATGATCTCGTTTGAGACCAGCATTTCGTCCATCCGGCAGACATAGCGATCATAATTATCGCCATTCTTGCCGATGATCACCGGGAAGACAGTCTGCGGAATCTCCGAGTATATCTCGTAAGGTTGGCTGCGGCGCAAATCCCACGGCAGGCCCGACCCGCGCACCATCACGCCGGAAAAACCATAGGCCATGATCATCTTCTCATCGACGACACCAATATCAACATTGCGCTGCTTGAAGATGCGGTTTTCAGACACCAGACCTTCAATATTGGCGAGCGCCTTGGGGAAATCCTCACAAAAGGCCATGATGTCGTCGATTAGGTCTTGAGGTATATCCTGATGCACGCCGCCGGGACGGAAATAGGCTGCGTGAAGCCGCGCGCCGCACGCGCGCTCATAAAAGCCCATCAGGATTTCACGCTGCTCGAAACACCACGTAATCGGCGTCAATGCGCCGACATCCATTACCTGTGTCCCAACATTCAGGAGGTGATTCAGGATACGGCCGATCTCAGAGAACATAACGCGGATGAAGCTTGCCCGGCGCGGCACATCGAGCCCCAACATCCGCTCAATCGCCAGACACCAGGCATGCTCTTGATTCATCGGCGCGACATAATCAAGCCGATCGAAATAAGGCAGACCTTGCAGATAAGTCTTATATTCGAGCAGCTTTTCGGTACCGCGATGCAACAGGCCGATATGGCTGTCGATACGCGTCACCAACTCACCATCAAGATCCATGACCATACGCAAGACGCCGTGCGCCGCAGGATGTTGCGGACCAAAGTTTAGCGTAAAGACGCGGTCATCATCAGGTAGGAGCTTCATGTCATCAGCCATTACGCGCCCTCCCCTTCTTTTGTGTCGTCAGCCTTTTCATCGCCAGGGATTTGAGCCGTCATACCCTCCCAAGGTGAAAGGAAATCAAAATTGCGATACTCTTGCGTCAGCTCCACAGGCTCGTGAACAACACGCTTTTCAAGGTCATCGTAGCGTACTTCGGTATAACCGGTTAGCGGGAAGTCCTTGCGCAGCGGATAGCCTTCAAATCCATAATCCGTAAGGATTCGGCGCATATCGGGATGTCCAGAAAAACGCACGCCATACATGTCAAACGCTTCACGCTCGAACCAATCCGCACTTGGGTGCAAGTGCGTGATCGTAGGCACTGCACCCTCTTCATCCGTTTTGATTTTCACACGGACCCGGTGATTCATTCGCATCGAGAGGAAGTGATAAACGACCTCAAATCGCTGCCCGCGCTCGGGATAATCAACGCCGCAAATGTCAATCAAAGTCTCGAAATTACAGAGCGAATTAGTCTTCAAAAACTGTGTGAGAGGCGCAATCGCATCACGCTCTGCATATAAAATCAGGTCGCCAAATCTCACATCGAATGAGCGCACAGCATCAGGCATCTCGTCCGCAATGTGCTCGCCCAGCTCGTTCAGCGCTTCGATCTGCTCATCCATAATCAGCTCCTAACGCTCAATCGAGCCTTCACGGCGGATTTTCTTCTGCAGCTGCAAGAAGCCATAGACCAACGCTTCAGCTGTCGGCGGGCATCCTGGTATATAAATATCGACAGGCACGATCCGGTCACAGCCGCGCACCACACTATAGCTATAATGGTAATAGCCGCCGCCATTGGCGCATGACCCCATCGAGATCACATAACGCGGCTCTGGCATCTGGTCATAAACCTTGCGAAGCGCTGGAGCCATTTTATTGGTGAGCGTACCAGCAACGATCATCACATCAGACTGACGCGGCGACCCGCGCGGCGCCATGCCGAAACGCTCCAGATCGTAACGTGGATTGCCGGCCTGCATCATCTCAACCGCGCAGCAGGCGAGACCAAAGGTCATCCACATCAATGACCCTGTGCGCGCCCATGCGATCAAATCGTCGGCAGCAGCCGTGAAATAGCCTTTATCAGCCAAATGGTCAGAAAGCCCTGCATAGAAAGGGTCATCTGCGCGCACATCATGCCCGCCCTCAACGCCTGCACGGCCTGCGCCTAAAGCATAAGGTTTGAAATCTTCAGCCATGCCTAGCGCCCTCTATTGCCACTCTAGGGCACCGCGGCGCCACTCGTAGATGAACCCTACGGTCAGGACGGTCAGAAATAAAACCATTGACCAAAAACCGAAAACACCAATCGCACCAAGACTTACAGCCCATGGAAACAGGAAGGCCACCTCAAGGTCGAAAATAATGAACAAGATCGCGACCAAATAGAAGCGCACATCAAACTTCATACGCGCGTCATCAAAAGCGTTGAAGCCACATTCATACGCCGAATTTTTCTCCGGATCCGGATTACTTGGGGCCAAAATTGCGGAACCGATAATAAATAATAGCGATAGAACAGCGCCCAGCCCAAGAAACAGCATGACCGGCAAATAATCGAGAGCGAGACGTTCAACTTCAGTCATTTTCGAGGTCTCCCATAGGCACCGATAGAATTAGAGCGTGCGATAAGACGCTTTTTCCGACAGCGCAAGACAACACAGATGACTTAGCCTAGCCTTTTTCAGTTGGTATTTCCCCCCACTTCTTGTGCGACGAGGCGTCACGCCATTGCGAGGTATTCGCAACTAGCACAAAAGCGCCATTTCAGGCGGTGCGGGTGTCTTTTCTGTAATATCATATGCATAAACCCAGTCATGCCGAGACAGGCCAAGATTCGGCATTGTCCGACCAGCAAACCAGATCGGGCCATAGGTCGCCAGCTGCCCGCCGAGCGTCCGGCGATGAAATGTATCGGCATTCTTGCGGGCGGCCTCACACACTTTCGTCGTTCGGCTTAATCTCAAGTCTTGATATGCGGTCAAAGCCTCCGGCACGGATCGACCCGGCTGCAAACACGCGACCAGCGCCCAAGCATCCTCAATCGCCATCGCCGCACCTTGTGCCATAAAGGGTAGCATCGGGTGGGCTGCATCACCAAGCAGTGCTGCGCGGCCATCGGTCCAACGAGTTAATGGTGCACGATCATACAACGCCCACTGATAGATCTGGTCCGCAGTCTCAATAATTTTCGTTATCGTAGGGTGCCAATCGGCGAAATCCGACAACGCGGCAGACTTGTCTCCAGCATCTGTCCAACTTTCCCCGGTCCAGTCAGCACGTTCCACTACACCGACGAAATTTGCCAGCTTTCCACCGCGCAAGAGATAAGTCACCGCGTGCCGCCCCCGGCCAAGCCATGCACTTGCCACCGGCAACGGCGCTTGCGCGCCCAGCTGAGATATCGGCACAACTGCACGCCAGGCAACATTGCCTGTGAAACGAGGCGCACCTGGGTCGGCTAACTTAGCGCGAACCCGAGAGTGCAAGCCATCTGCGCCAATCAGGACGTCACCTTGTATCGGTTGACTATTCTCCAACTTCGCAGAAATCGACGACAAGGTTTGCGTATACCCTGTAACAAACTCTCCAAGGACCACCGTATTGGGCGAACGCTCGTGGAGCACCTGCTGCAACACCGCGATCAAATCAGCGCGATGTATATGAATGTATGGCGCCCCCCAGCGCTTCCGTGCGGCAGGCCCAAGCGGCATCCGGATCAAGCGCTGCCCACTCGTCCCCATACGAAGCTCAATCGCCTCAGGTAAAAATCCCGCCGCCGCAACTTTCTCGCCAATATCAAGTGCCTCAAACACTTTCATCGCATTAGGACTAAGTTGCAGGCCTGCACCGATGTCGGTCAGTTCGCTCGCTTGTTCAATAACGGTTACTTCATGGCCAAAACGGAGGGCGCAAAGCGCGACCGTTAAGCCACCAATTCCACCGCCAGCAACTATTATATGCGCCATAAGCCGCGCCCAACCAACTCAACTCCAAGTCTTTTGTTAGCATGCATTTTTAAGTGCGCCAGCCCGATCAGAGCCAATACACATTACGGCTTTGCAAGACTTCGCAAACCATATTGAATGACTACAACACAACGAAGTCGGAAAAATTCGTGATTGCTTCAAAGCTTTCGAGCCGAATCTCTCAGCACCAGCTCGTGCGGTATTGTCAATCGAATGGCCTCATCACCATTCTTAGAGTTACCCGCTCCGTCAATAATCAGCTTTGCCGCTTGTTTCCCCAAATCTTCAAATGGCTGACGAATTGTGGTCAGGCTTGGCCAGATTTTCTGTGCGATCTCGGCATCATCAAAGCCAATGATCGAAATGTCGTCAGGTACACGTAAACCATGCCGATGAGCTGAAATAATCAAGCCCGCCGCCATGTTATCATTAGATGCAAAAACCGCTGTAGGCGGCGAAGTCATATCAAAATAGCGATCCCCGGCCTGCCGCCCAGAATCGAAATCAAAATCACCAGGTAAAATGAGAGCTTCATCGACTGGAATTGACGCAGCACTTAGCGCATCAATATAGCCCTCATATCGTCTTGGTGTCGCAATCTGTTCTTCTTTACCTCGTACGAGCCCTATCCGGCGATGCCCCTGAGAAATCAAATGCTCAACAGCTTCTCGCGCTGCCGCCCGGTCATCGATAGAGACCGTTGCGCAACCATCATCAAGAATGTCAGGCCCAATCCGCGTAATACGGATTCCGAATGTGGTCAGCATGTCAGTGATGCGCTTGTCGTTAGCCACCGGCGGAACCAAGATAACACCATCAGGCGCCCCGTCTTTTAAAAGCTTATCGCGCCATGCCGACATTTCATCTTTTTTGTCCAGCGCATCTATATTCAAAAGAGAAACAATCAGTTTGTAACCCGCATCCTGACACGCCTGCAAAGCCCCAAACTGGATATCATGTACATATGGTCCGACATCCGTATGGCAAATCAATGTAATGCAATATGATCGGTTAGACCTGAGTGAGCGGGCTGTTGTGCTAGGCACATAGTTCAAGACGCGAACGGCCTCGCGAACTTTTTCACGAAGCATTTCCTGGACATGCGGCTCATTATTCAGAACACGCGAAACCGTCTTGATAGATACCCCAGCATGGCGGGCCACATCAATCATCTTAGTCATCGCGCTTACTCTTTCCTTTGTAAGTCGGGTCATAACAGACTCGAATTACTATATAGTATTGGCAAAAAGGCGGAACACATTGTGCCCCGCCCTCTTAATAGGCTCTGCTCTCGCAGCAGAGCAAATATCTATATGCTGATACGAACTGTATCTAGAAATTTGCTCGCAAGATAAACGAGAAGCGTCGGTCATTACGGAAATAATTCCGCGGCGCCCGCAAGCCATCTGTATTTATCGACTGTTCCGTAACCGTTACATCATCAAGCAGGTTCACAGCTTGTACACCGACTTTCCAATTGTCGTTTACGGTGTAGAAGATCGACCCATCAAGCTGGCCAGTTGCTGGCTGATAAACGGTTGCGAACGGGAAGATAACATCACGCGGTGTCAGCTGAAATTCGCTACGCCAATTCCACGCCAATCGTCCTTGCCAGGCATCCTTCTCATAAAGACCAATGAGGTTCAGGTTGTGCTCTGATACGCGCGGGAATTGAGATGCATCAACATCAAACCTTGCAGTTGGCGGATCATCAGATGGTAGGTCCGGGTCAAGCACAGCAGGCACGCCTTCAGCATCGATATAGGCATAGTTCGCCTGAACACCGAAGCCATCAAATGGCGCCGGGAGGAAATCATAGAATTGCTGATACGAAATCTCGAAACCAGTCAGTTCCGCATTACCTGCAACGTTAACCTCAGTGTTGCGAACTGTCGTGAAATCAACGCCATTATTGGTGGCTGTAATCGCCGTTGGCTCGAAATTGATGTAATCATCAATATCCTTGTAAAACGCACCCACAGTTAGAGAGCCTGTATCTGCGAAGTACCACTCCCACGAAAGGTCAAGATTTGTCGCAATTTGCGGCGTAAGGCTAGAATTACCAGTTCCGCTGGCTCCAAACCCGGAAGCTGTGAAGCCACCAAAGGAGTTGATTTGACCACCTGAACCATCTGGCGTGACGATATCAGGCAAAGTGCTGATAGCGATGCGCTCATTGACCTGATCGATGCTAGGCCGCGACATGGTTTTAGACGCCGCGAAACGCATGAGATGACCATTACCAAAGTCCATTTTCAAGTTAAGGCTCGGCAGAACTTCTGAATAATCAACCTCAGTCGGTTGCGTAAACGTTGCGCCCGCCCCGAAAAAGGCGGCAGCCGCAGCCAAATCAACCGCACAGAAGCCAGGCTCACTGAAGCTTGGATCTAAACGCGCCGGATCATTCGGATCACACACGTTCGCATTCGGGAATGTCTGGGCAAAGCTATCAACACGCAGCGCTGTATCAACGGTACGCGTAGTAGAAACATAACGAAGCCCAACATTACCGGCCAGACCAATATTTGAATCCAGCAGCGTGTCTGTTCCAAAGTCAAGTCGCACAAAAGCGGCAGCTGTTTCGCGTGTGACTTCGCCAATTTCGCCGAGTGTGAATGGCGAATTGCCGACGAGTCCCGTACGATTATTCAGGGTTGCCGGACCACCCGTGCCCAAGCCAGCAGTACGGAGCGCCGTAACTGCAGCAGCCCACGCTTCATAATCCTCAACACCAGGACCATTCCAGAATGGTATTGGTCCCATCAGGCCTGTTTCATCACCCCGATTGAAATCATCGAGATTATAATAGCCGACGAGAGGCGAAACGATTGCCTCAACGCTCGGGTTAGGGTTATTACCCGCCAAGACAAGGGAAGCTGGCCCCGAAGCCTGCCCCTGAGCGTCAAACCCGGTCCAGACCTCAGAAATCTGGCCCCAGTTAAAGTCAGACTGGCGCAGCAGATAATCCTGCTCAGAGTAGCGTGCGCCGCCTCGAACAGATTTCAACCAACCGTCACCGGAAAAGTCATACTCGACATCCCCTCGAAACGCGACAGAATCTGCCTCATTGTCGGTTAGGTGATCCATAGCTGAGCGGAAGAAATAGCGCTGCAAATTTTGGAAATTCGTATCCGCCTGCCCCGTCGGCAATACATATTGGAATTGAGGGCTCTCATCCTCACCATTCAGCTTGAAGCTCACAGGCGCAAAGAAAGAAAGGTGGTTTGTCAGATCCGTAATCTGTGCCTCAGATTCGATGTATTGTGCATCAAAGTTAAAACGCAGGTTATCAGATACAGAGTATTTCAGGTTAACCCCAAAGTCCGTAGTCGTATCTTCTTCCAGACGCTCACGTCGCAAAGCAATTTGCTGGCCGCCTGTTGTCGATACAAAGGCAGCGTTCCCATTAGGACCACGCCATTGAGAGTTATCAGTGAGCGTACCGCTTTGGAGCACCCCATTATCGCCAAAAACAAAATCTGTTTGATCAAAGTTCTGACGGGCCCCGGCACTATCAGCACCCGTTTCCAGAGAGTTTTCGCCCCATAGATTAGATGAGTCTGATCGCATGAACTGCGCAGTCGCCAACCACTTTTTATCTGGGCTTTCCCACTGCAGAGCGCCGGCAATAGATTCGCGCTCCCGATCAAATATCTGGCTTCTGATACCGCCACCAGCTGGGACATAACCCGTGCCGCCTGTATCATCGCGCACAACCGGGTCCCACGCAGCAAGAGATACAGCGTCAGCGCGAGACTTAAGCTGACTGGTTGAAAAGTTCAGCAGAACACCGAACCGGCCATTCTCAGTGTCCCAATTATCCGAATACAAACCAGAAAAACTTGGCGTCACCTCTTGTGAAAGGTCGCTATACGTCCCCTCTGCTGAGAACGCGAGAACACGGTCTGATGAATCGAATGGGAGGCGCGTGCGCAGATCAATAGAACCGGCAAGGCCACCTTCAATCAAATCTGCTGACTGGTTCTTGAAGACGACGACACTACCCAGCAACTCGGGGGAAACGTCATCAAAGCCAAGCGTTCCTCCAGAGTTTGCGCCAAATACGTCTCGGCCATTCAGTTCAGAACGCACAAACGGGAATCCGCGGACACTTACGCCAGCACCCTCAACCGCGAAGTGATCAGGGTCATCAGGGCCTGCAAACCGCAAGACGTTGACGCCCGGCACACGTTGTAGAGCCTCAGACACAGAGCGATCAGGCAGGCCCGCAATATCGTCAGCCGTAATGGCATCAACAAATGTATCGGCGTTTTGCTTCAGCGCCTGCGCATTTTTCAATGACTGGCGAAGACCCTGTACGACAATTGTATCCTGACGCGCCTCAGCTTCATCAGTTTCAGACGCCTCAACTGGCGTGTCTGTTTCCTGTGCGATTGCAGCAACTGGCATAGCCGCACACATCGCAACCAAGGATGTACTCGATAAAATACATCGAAACAGCCCGTTAGTTGAATTAGGTTTCGTTTTCGCCGTCATGTTATTCCTCCCTAGGTGCCGGTCGGGTACATTACAGCACCCTGACATCGTTATCAGGATCAGCTATAAACAATCCTGACACCGTTGTCACCTCAAATAAAAATACTGATCTAACTGGAATCCCCTGTAAATATTGGGCTTAAAGGTTTTCTGTAGAATTGTTGCTTCCGCGCAACACGCCCAGGCAGCAGCCGAAAACCCTTTTGCAAAGCGATCTAAGCCGTTTTGATTCGCTCTATTTCAGGTGCAGCACAATGTTCTGCGATAAAGTCACTATGAGAAGGCATAACCTCGACGGAATTCTGAATAGCCGTCATCACTTGCTGCGTTAGATCTCTGGACTTTTCGAGCGGCATCGCACTCGCTACCGGATTGTGCCCCTCGGGGCAGATGCCCTGCCCATACATAACCGCCAGCCAACTCGCGGGGCTAAATAGATCCATATCCGTTTCAATAATCCGCCCTTGGCTGCGGAACATCTCAATCTTTCGCACAAGGGAAGGCGTGCGTTCAATTGACTGGCAATAACGCCAAAAGTCGCTGTCATCTCGCTTCGTCGCAGAATAGTGGAGCAACAGAAAATCTCGAACACGCTCATACTCCTTGGCTGTTCGGTCATTGAATGAGTCAATTGTCGACTGGCAAAACCGCATATCCGGGAAGTGAATTAGCAGGCGTGACAAGCCAGACTGAACGAGATGAATGCTGGTCGATTCCAAAGGCTCCATGAAACCTGCCGCAAGCCCAAGGGCAATTACATTCTTATTCCAGAATTGACGACGTCGCCCTGTCGTGAAGCGCAACCTCTTAGGCTCATTGATCAAGGGCGCATCAAGGTTTTGCATGAGGGTATCAAGCGCATCCTCATCCGACATGAAGTCGCTGCAATATACATGGCCATTGCCCGTCCGATGCTGAAGTGGAATGCGCCACTGCCAGCCCGCCGAATGCGCCGTGGCTCTTGTATAAGGTATAGGGGACGCAATGCGCTGAGTGCCAACTGTGACCGCACGATTGCAAGGCAACCACTTCGACCAATCCTCGTAACCTGTTTTGAGCGCCTGCTCGATCAGCAATCCTCGAAAGCCGGAACAATCTATAAAAAGATCTGCGGTAATCATCTGCCCGTTATCAAGAACGAGATTTTCGACGAACCCTGACTCGGGAACTTGCGTAACCTCAACGACACGCCCTTCACGCCGAACCACTCCTAGTCCTTCCGCAAGCCGACGCAGGTAAGCCGCATAGAGACCAGCATCAAACTGAAATGCATAATTTATTCCTGCCAAGGCGGACTGCGGTCTGTCCTTCAAGGGACGCATAAATTTTTCTTGCTTGCAGGCTCTGACCATGAGTGAGTAATCAAACAGATCATTCGCCATGCCGTTCTGACGCAACCTTGCCCAATGCTGGTAGAACGGCACCTTGTCGAAATCGATTCCAAAGTCCCCGAACGGATGAATATAGGATTCCCCCAGACCTCCCCAGTTGCAAAACTCGATTCCAAGTTTGAATGTCGCCTGGGTTTCTTTGACGAAAGTATTTTCATCGATACCAAGCATCTCATTGAAGGTGATGATCGGGGGTATCGTTGCTTCACCGACGCCTACGGTGCCGATAGCCTCAGATTCAATCAACGTAATACTGACACCGGCTCCACCAAATAAGGTGCTGAGCGCTGCGGCAGACATCCAACCTGCGGTGCCACCGCCAACTATGGCTATCGTCTTTATCTGGGCGGGCTCAGGCACTGTTTAAGCCTCCTTGCATTTCGATATCAGGAGCGCGGCAATAGCGATCAATGAAAGCATCATGCGCGGGCATTGCCTCAACAGTCTTAGCTATCGAGTTGCGAATATTGCCAAGACTTTGCTCTATATTGGAATCGCTCAATCCCGCCGCGATTGGATTATAGGATGTCATTTCCAACCCCTGCCCCAAAGCAACAGCCAGCCAACTTGTGGCATCGAATAATTCAGCATCATATTTGAAGAAGCGCCCACCGGACCTCAGAAGCTCCATTTTCAGATTCAGCGTCTCTGGTATCTCCATTGTTCGGACGTGATTCCAGAATGGCGAGTCATCTCGACTTGTTTGCTTGTAGTGCAAAATTAGAAAGTCGCGGACGGAAAGATAGTCATCGCCCATAAGGCGGTTGAATTCATCACTTAGCGTATGGGACATATCCTTGTGTGGAAACAATGCGATCAGCTTTGAAATGCTGGACTGGATCAAGTGGATACTGGTTGATTCCAAGGGCTCGAGAAACCCGGCAGATAAGCCCACAGCAATACAATTTCGATCCCAGAACTTGTGCCTGCGCCCGGTGACAAATCTCAAATGCTTGGGGGCCTTTAGAGGCTCACCGTCTACTGATGAAACCAGTAACTGCTCAGCCGCCTCTTGTGATTGAAACTTCGAGCAATAAACATAGCCATTGCCCATTCTATGTTGCAGCGGAATCGTCCATTGCCACCCTGCATCGTGGGCTGTCGCTTTTGTATAAGGCGTTGCGGCACCCTCTCGCCGAGTAGGCATTGCAACAGCGCGATCTACCGGAAGATAATCGGTCCAGTCATCGTAGCCTGCGCTTAGCGCCTGCTCGATTAGCACCCCTCGGAAACCCGTGCAGTCGAGAAACAGATCACCACCGACACTCTGCCCATCCGAAAGCTTTAGGCTTGAGATAAATCCCGTCTCGGGCGCCTGCACAACACTCTCAACCGTTGCCTCAATACGCACAACGCCGCGCGCTTCAGCATAGCGACGAAGGAATTGAGCGTAGAGAGTTGCATCAAAGTGGAAGGCATACGCAAGGCGGTTCAAAAAGAACCCGTGCTCAGGCTTTGGACGCAGGAAACGCCCAGAATAAGCCGCTCGCGCATTGAGAGAATAGTCATCAAGTGTCTGACTGGCGCCCTTTGCAAATTGGTGTGCCCAAAAATGATGAAAAGAAACTCCCTCCAGATCGACTCCATATGTGCCAAATGGGTGGAAGTAACGCTCGCCAATGCGGCCCCAGTTTCGAAACTCGATCCCAAGCTTGAACGTGGCCTGCGTCTCTTTGACGAATGTATCTTCATCAATCCCAAGCATGGCGTTGAACTTTGCGATCTGCGGGATAGTCGCCTCGCCCACACCAACAGTTTCAATAACTGGCGACTCAATCAGCGTAATTGAAACACCCATATCACGCGCATATTTCGACAAGGCCGCTGCTGACATCCATCCAGCTGTGCCGCCGCCGACAATAACGATACTTTTAATCGGTTCTGGGCTCATTCAGGCGTCCACACTCAAAATACTATGATCAGGTGTTAGCTTGTAGCGTTGAACCCAAGCGATGACTTCGCTTAGATCGAAACGATCGACAAGACGGTCATACGTTTGTGGAAAATGTCCACGTGCAAACATCGCTGCGATCCATTCGGAGTCTGCGAACATGTCATAATCCTCGCGAAGTATCCGCCCTCGGTGTTTGAAAACATCAATTTTCATCTGCAAGACTTGTCGTGCGGCCCAGTCCTGCTCATTCCCACACAACAAGCAAACCATATCATCCAACCGCTCTGAGGTGGCTCGCATCAGGCGGTCATGCTCACGAGTTTCAATCGCTCTGAGAGTTTGATCTGGTAACAATTCCAATAACTGAGCGACGCAGGACTGCACCGCATACATCCCAAGCGCGGGCCCAGATTGAGTCATTGGTAGCGCGAGACGATTACCATTCCAGCCGTGCAGCGTCTTTGGCGGGCGTGAGCCGATCTCTTTCTTCGCAGTCAGATCAAAAAGTATATCAGAAACAACATGTCTTGATGAAGCCACGTTAGAAGCCGTTCCAGTTCCATCCTTATCCGGATTGATCGAAATCAGTTCACCGAGATCTGTTGCACCAGCCTGTAAGGCCTTCGCCTTTAGCAATGACCCATACCTGCTTGCGTTAACTTGATACCCAAAAGATAGGCGCCGGGCTTGCAACTCAGCATCAAGCGTAGCAGGCGAAATGTCTGAGCCAAGTGGTACAAACGCAGGATTATAATTTTCAATCGGACTGGCCTGCCCTGCATCATGAGCTCTTTTCCAGTAGTGGAGGAACCCTGCTCCGGATCGGCTTACGCCATAGGGCGTAAACGGTAAGCGCACTACTCTCTCATCGGGCAACTCCCATGTCGACGCCAGAGCCGGGCTTGCAGCTGCCTTTGCGTACAGCTCCTGATCGCTAATGCCGATCAGCCCGTGAGCGGTTTTCACCGAGGGTCGAAGCATCATACTTCTTTCAGCAACTGGAGCAGCTTGTGCAGCAACGCTGACAGACACTTGTGGCGTATTAAACCGAGCACATAACTGCGCTGCCGCGAACCAAGCCAGCGTTTCCTCACCGGCAATCGCTATGGAACTTATCCGCTTCGTCATGCAGACACCGTGGAGCTCATTCCGCTCTGTATGTAAGCTTGGTGATCGGCCATCCGCGAGACGGCCGCCTGCATATGGCCCTGCAATCCATTTAGATGCTGAAGGATTTGAGCTTCAGGAAGATCATCAACACGATCATCATACGCTTCGGGTATCAACCCTTGCCCGATCATGACAGCGACCCAGCTTGGTTTCAAAAACAAGCCAATGTCATAAGTGGGCACACGGCCGCGTGCGCGAAAAAGGTCGATCTTCTCTTGAAGTGAGTCCGGGATTTGCATCGCACGCATATGCCGCCAAAACTCTGAATCATCCCGCTGTGAGGCGCGGTAGTGAAGCACCAGAAAATCGCGCACACGCTCGAACTCTAAATCCATCGCGCGATTATACGCCATCTCATCAACAGGACTATTTTTGCTGTGCGGGAAGAACTCGAGAAGCTTTGTAATTCCTTCTTGAATCAGATAGATGCTAGTGGATTCCAGCGGCTCAAGAAAGCCCCCCGAAAGACCGATAGCAACGCAATTGCGGTTCCAGAGTTTGCGCCGTTTACCCGTAACGAATCGTAGGAGACGAGGTTCCGACAGAAGCTCGCCCTCAAGGTTGCGGCACAACTCACGTTCTGCAGCACTATCAGAGATGAAATCACTCGCATAAACATGCCCATTCCCGGTGCGGTTATGAAGCGGGATTCGCCAGCGCCACCCCGCTTCACCTGCTGTCGCGCGCGTGTACGGCACTAAAGGGCCGGCACTCTTGCAAGGGGCTGCAATAGCACGGTCGCAAGGAAGCCAATGCGTCCACGGCTCATAACCGGTCTGTAAAGTCTTTTCGATGAGAAGCCCGATAAAGCCCGTGCAGTCGATGAAGAAATCACCTTCAATCGTATGACCAGCCTCAAGCCTGACAGCATTTATCTGACCATTCTCGGAATTCAAATCAACATCAATGACCTTGCCCTCGCAGCGCGTGACACCCCTGCCCTCGGCAAGCGCCCTCAGAAAGGGAGCGTACTTCAGCGAGTCAAACTGATAGGCATAACGATACGTTGACATCACGGATCGTGGATCAGTTGATGGCGGTTCAAATTTCGCAGCTCGGCAGGCAAGTACGGGCAAAGAATATGAATCGAGTGCGCCAATGGATTCATGCTTTCTAACCCGCGCCCAGTACTGATGAAAAGCAACTCCATTGTTCGGGAGGCCAAATTCACCGAAAGGATGAATATAGGAATCTCCAATCTTACCCCAATCCACAAACTCTATACCAAGCTTGAATGTTGCAGATGTAGCGCTCATGAATTCAGCTTCATCGATGCCGAGTGAATCATTAAATGCCTTGATATGCGGAAGTGTCGCCTCACCGACGCCAACAACTCCAATAGTCTCAGACTCAACCAGCGTTATCGAGATACCTGCCTTGCCAAGCATAGTAGCGAGGCCAGCCGCCGTCATCCAGCCTGCCGTTCCGCCGCCAATAATTACGACACGCTTTACAACATCTTCAACGGCGCTGATATCGTCCAACACTCGCCTCCCTCAAAGCTCAGCAAAGTGCAAACATGCCTTTCGCCTCGACTACGTGCAATTCCTCATTAAAGTCAGACTCGGCTGAACGGGAGTCGCAACACCTTGACCACCTTATACATATGGATTTATGTGTTTGACAACGATAGACAACAATCTCTGCGGGGGACATAAATTTGAGTGAGCCTAATCGATCTGTTCACATACGCATGGGGATGCTTGGTGGGGGTGAAGGGTCGTTTATAGGCCCGGTACATCGTATGGCAGCTCACCTCGATGGCAAGATCAGATTCGTTTGCGGGGCTTTTAGTCGTGATCGTAGCAATACGCTCGCCACAGGTAGCACGCTCGGCATCACAGAGGATAGACTCTATGATTCTTATGACGAAATGTTTGCCGCTGAACGCGTGAAACCCGCAGATGAAAGAATGGAGGCGGTTTGCATCGTCACACCAAATCACTTGCATGTACCTGCGGCCAAAGCGGCCATTGAAGCTGGGTTTCATGTTATTTGCGACAAACCTGCAGGCGTTTCCTATCGTGAGGTTTCAAACCTTGCCACAACAATGACACCAGATGGCCCACTGTATGCTTTGACACATACTTATCTTGGTTACCCAATGGTTTGGCAGGCAAGACATCTCGTTGCTCAAAAAAGCTTTGGCGAAATACGCCGGGTCATTGTTGAATACCCGCAAGGCTGGCTTGCCGCCCCGATTGATGCCGAGGGCCAAAAACAAGCTGAGTGGCGTAACGATCCGAAGCGTTCAGGCCCCGCTGGCTGCATGGGGGATATAGGCAGTCACGCGCATAGCTTGGTTGAATTCGTGACAAACACGCAAATGACTGAAGTTGCGGCAAAGCTTAGATCCCATTTTGCGCACCGGACACTTGATGATGATGGCGAAGTTTCTTTTCGACTATCAAATGGTGCCACTGGCGTTCTCACAGCCAGCCAAGTTTGTTTCGGTGAGGAAAACGCTCTTACGATCCGTGTTTACGGAGAAACAGGTTCCATCATGTGGCAACAGATGGAGCCTAATACTTTAAAAGAGCATATATCGGACGGTACAATCCGTTTGCACCGCGCAGGTACAGACAAGCCTTTGTGTGACGAAGCACTGGCGAGATGCAGACTGCCCGCAGGGCATCCTGAAGGATACATTGAGGCATTTGCAAACCTTTACAGTGGATTTGCAACGGCCATTGCCAAAGGCGAGAGCCACACCGCACCTGGAGTTCCCGGTATCCTAGAAGCGCTAAGCGGTATGGCCTTCGTGGAGGCCGTCGTAGCCAGCAGCGCCGCTGCTGGGCAATGGACGTCTACCGCACTGCAAACCCAAAACATCAAGGTGGAAGAATGATGAAACAGTTGAAAGGCCCAGCGATATTCTTGGCTCAATTCATGGGTGATAAAGCGCCGTTCGATAGTCTGGATAACATCCTGCCTTGGGTGGCCTCACTCGGATACAAGGGCGTTCAAATACCTTCAAATGATCCACGCTGCATGGACCTAACTCTCGCGGCCGAAAGTCAAGATTACTGTGATGACCTTAAAGGGCGCTGCGCTGAACACGGCATTGAGATCACCGAGCTATCGACACATCTCCAAGGACAACTCGTCGCTGTTCATCCAGCTTATGATGAATTGTTTGATGCCTTCGCTCCACCTGAAGTCCATGGCAAGCCAAAAGAGCGACAGGCATGGGCCATTGATCAAGTCAAAAAGGCTGCAATAGCGTCACGCCGACTTGGTTTAACTTCGCATGCAACATTCTCGGGCTCATTAATGTGGCATCTCGTCTACCCCTGGCCCCAACGACCCGCTGGATTGGTTGAACAAGGCTTTGCCGAATTAGCTCGTATTTGGCGCCCTATTCTCGACGTGTTCGAGGAGAATGGCGTCAACGCATGTTATGAAATTCACCCTGGTGAGGACCTTCATGACGGCGCAACTTTCGAGAGATTCCTCGCAGCCGTGGATAATCATCCAAGCGCAAACATCCTGTATGATCCAAGTCACTTTGTTCTACAGCAACTCGATTATCTAGGATTCATTGATCGCTACCATGAACGGATAAAAGCATTTCACGTGAAGGACGCCGAATTTCGGCCAGACGCAAGGACAGGCGTGTACGGGGGCTACGAAAACTGGACCGACCGTGCTGGGCGCTTCCGTTCACTGGGCGACGGGCAAGTAGACTTTAAGCAAATTTTCTCAAAGCTAACACAGTATGGATATGATGGTTGGGCCGTCCTTGAATGGGAATGTTGTATAAAGCACCCCGAACAAGGTGCTGCTGAGGGCGCACCATTTATTCAAAATCATATCATCAGGCCAACTGAATATGCGTTTGACGATTTCGCAGGCGGCTCTGCCGATCCTGAAACCAACCTAAGACTACTCGGCGTAAACAAATAGATTTGAAGAAAGCAGCTTGGGCCAAACAGGTTTCACTGTAAGAGAAAGATTTCCTCCCATGACAGAAAATGCTCTTAGCCGACGGGATGCCCTAGCTGGCGCCATGGCAGCATTAGGACTGCCAACCATGAGTAGCGTGCTTGCCGCCTGCGGAGGCGAGCTAAACGCACCACTAGACCCCTACCAAGAATTGGCAGCGCATCTAAGTGAGATGATTATCCCGGAAACCGATACACCTGGCGCTAAGTCAGCCGGTGTGCCGACCTATATTCAAGCCGTAATCAGAGAGTTTTTTACCGAAGAAGAGCAGATTAGTTTCAAAGCGGGGCTTGATGGTATCAACCTGCTCGCACAAGAAAGCGGCGCCTCATCATTTGTGAAGGCCAACTCAAGCCAACAAATGACAATTCTTGAACGCCTTGATCAAGGCGAAGAGGGTCTGGACAGCTCTACGTGGAAGCGCCTCAAGTCCCTAACAATTTTCGGATACTACACCTCCGAAGCGGCAACCCAAGAGCTTGCCTACGAGCAAATTCCCGGCCGGTTTGTCGGCTGCATACCTTTTGAAGACGTCGGTCGGGCCTGGCTCGATCGCGGCGTTTAATCCCGACAGAAAGCGACAGTATCAATGAATGAAGAAACGCAATTCGACGTCATCGTTGTCGGTTCCGGAATGTCGGGTGGCTGGGCCGCAAAGGAGTTCTGTGAAAAAGGCTTCAAGACTTTAGTTCTCGAACGCGGCAAAAAAAACGAACCCGGAATCGACTATCTAGGCGAAGGAAAAGAGCCTTGGGATATGGAGTTTCGTGATCAGGTAAACCCGAAAGTCGAGAAGGCAGACTATCCAGTCCAGAGCACGTGCTACGCATTTCGTGACTCAACCCGTCAATTTTGGGTCAATGATAATGAGCATCCCTACTCGGTCGAGGACGGGACAAAATTCTCATGGATTCGCGGAGATCAGGTTGGCGGAAAATCACTCATGTGGGCGCGCCAAAGTTATCGCTGGAGCGATCTAGACTTTGAGGCCAACAAGAAAGATGGATACGGGAATGATTGGCCGATACGGTATGCCGACATCGAGAAGTGGTATGACTATGTCGAGCAATTCGTTGGTATAAGTGGTTCGTACGAGAACTTGCCACAACTGCCAGACAGCAAATTCCAACCCCCGATGGATCTGACCTGTGTGGAACAGGCGGCTAAGGAAAAAATTGAAGCGCAGTGGGATGAACGAAAACTGATAATTGGCCGGGTTGCGCACCTAACAGAACCGACAGAAGAGCAAATGTCTCTGGGACGCACCAGCTGTCAGTTCCGCAATCAATGCGAACGCGGTTGTTCATTCGGAGCCTATTTTTCCTCAGTCTCAGCTACAATTCCTGCAGCAAAGCGTACCGGCAATCTAACGCTACAAGCCGACACACAGGTAGAGCGCATTGTTTATGACGCAGACAAAAAGAGAGCGACAGGTGTTGAAGTTGTAAATCGCAAAACTGGCGAGCGGACGACTTACACCGCTAAAACGATCTTTATGTGCGCTTCCACAATAGGAACATTGCAAGTCTTGCTCGCATCAAAATCCGAGACGTTTCAAAACGGATTTGCAAACACCAGCGGCGTCCTCGGTCAATATATTATGGATCACCATTATAATGTTGGTGCACGTGGACGTTACCCGGGATTTAAGGATAAATACTATGTGGGACGTCGCCCTAATGGGATTTATGTTCCACGATTCAGAAATCTGCAGAACGAAACTGGCGGTGATTTTTTACGCGGCTTCGCTTATCAAGGTAATAGCTGGCGGCCCTCATGGACGCGCGCCTTAAATGGCCAAGGCTTCGGGGAAGACCTAAAGACGAAGCTTCGCGAACCAGATGGCTGGAGCATCTATCTCGGCGGGTTTGGAGAAATGCTTCCGGAGGCGAGAAACACGGTGACGCTTCACCCAACAGCGACTGATAAATTCGGCATTCCTCAAGTCCACATGGATGTCTCAATATCCGAGAATGCACGTAAAATGCGCGAACATATGCAGGAAGATGCCAGGCAGATGCTGGAGGCCGCAGGTTGTGCGGATGTTACGACATATAATAACGAACCCGTTCCCGGACACTGCATTCATGAAATGGGCGGCGCGCGGATGGGTCATGATCCGGAAACATCTGTGCTAAACAAATATAATCAGTGTCATGACGTTCCAAATGTTTTCGTAACTGATGGGGCAGCCTTTGCATCGGTTGCCTGCCAAAACCCATCTCTAACATTTATGGCCCTGACAGCACGCGCTGTCGATCACGCCGAACAACTCATGCGCGAAAACAAACTATAAGAAGTGGAATCTCATATGAACCGTCGGCAGATCCTAGCATCGCTTGGGGCCGTAAGTGCTCTGTCGTCCTGTAACACTATTGCGCCTGCCTCTCATAACGCAAACCAGCCCGTAAAATCTGAGCATACACCATTGAGTGCAGTTCTCGGCGTTCAGCTCTACACGCTAAGAGATTTGTTCAAGGCGGATTTCCGCAGTACGCTTAAAGCGGTTGCGGACATTGGTTACAAAGATCTCGAATTTGCCGGTTATTTCGATCACAAGCCGAGCGAAGTTAAGGCTTATATGGAAGATCTTGGCCTGGTCAGCAATTCCAGCCACGTCCAACTCGATGACTTGCGTAACAATTTTCCCAACTTGCTCCAAACAGCCCAAGTGATGGGTCAAACTAAGCTTATTATCCCTTGGTTGCGTCCTGAAGAGAGAAATAAGGAAGGATATACTCAACTTTCCGACCTTATGAATACACGAGGGAAAACGGCTAGGGCAGAAGGCATATTGCTGGCCTACCACAATCATGAATTTGAGTTCGATACACTAGATGATGGACGCACCGGTTATGATATTCTTCTAAACGAAACTGACCCTGAGCATGTCGGAATGGAGATTGATTTTTTCTGGGCGCACAAAGCTGATATTGATACCCTTTCCTATCTAACCAAGCATGCGGGCCGGTTCGTGAGTTGCCATGTTAAGGACGCAACAAGAAGCGGCGAGATGGTTGCTGTTGGCGAAGGAGTGATCGATTTTGATCGGTTGCTCCCTGTTGCCATGAAGCAAGGTATGCAGCATTTCTATGTAGAGCACGATAATCCAGCGAATGCGCTGGTTTCAATCAGGGAAAGCTTCCAGAACCTAACCGCATAGGCTGAACGTCCGGCATTCCGCATTCTTTCGCCTATATCGAACGCGTCGACTCTCGCATTATGATTTCATGTGGAAGAATGATAGGTTCTGACGGCATGGGGTTACCGGATTCAAGCGAGTCAACCAGCGCCTCCATAGCTTCGCGCCCCAAATCCCGAAAGCACTGCCTAACAGTCGTAAGACCGGGCCAGGTGCACTCAGCAATTTCTGAATCATCGAAACCAACGAGCGAGATATCCTCGGGCACTTTCAAACCCATTCGGTTAGCCGTAAATATGACTCCCGCCGCCATATCGTCATTCGCAGCGAATATGGCCGTAGGGCGCGTTGAGCCACTCAGAAGCGACTCGGCCGCCTCGACACCTGAAGCAAAGTCAAAGTCACCTGACCTTACCCAATTATCATTTACAGAGTGTCCAGCGAGGGTCATGGCCTTGCAAAATCCGAGAAATCGCTCCTGTGTCGCAACCTGCTCTTCAAGACCCCGAATAAAACCAATATCGCGATGTCCAAGCTCTAAAAGGTGCTGAGTCACCTCTAAAGCAGCCTGATAGTCATTAATTTGGACCACCGCACCCGTACTCTCAATCTCGACAGGTCCTACACGAGCAGCTGGCAGATCAAGTTGGTCCAGAGCGTCCGCAATATTTGGGTTTGAGGACAGGGGCGTTACTAGAAGAATGCCATCGGGCCGTTGCGTCGACGTCAAACTGCCCAGCTTTGACATTATGCCCTCGGGAGACTCTTGATTAAGCGCATCAATTTGCACAACAGACAATTGGTAATCCAGATCCTGACAAGCCAGCAAAGCACCAAATTGGATCGCATTCGCAAATGGGCTATTGCGGTGCTCGCGGATCATGCAAATCGTATAAGACTTGTTTCCGCGCAAACGACGTGCCGACTGACTTGGCACATACCCCAGATCTGCTACTGCCTTGCGCACACGAACACGCAAAGCCTCTTGAACATGTGGCTCGTTGTTGAGAACGCGTGAAACCGTTTTTTTCGAGACACCTGCCGATTGCGCAACGTCAATCATTTTAGGCTTATTATTGTCTGCCATCATGTGCTCCCTTCTTGCGATCCAGTATTAACAGTCCCGCTATCTAGAGAGCGCACCATTTCAGCGTGGCTATCTTCATCAAATGGCAGTCGCCAAATTGCTATTGCAGACAACACCAACATCAAAACCGGAAGCAAAGATATATATACTTCAAGGCCTTGTGCGACAGTTTCGGTTTGAAGCTCTCGCTCCGCATCATAGCCTATTGTTTTGAGAAAGAAACCGACAACAAGTCCCATAACACCATTTACGAGCTTCTGGCCGAGCAGAACTGAACCAAAGACTGCAGCCTCAGACCTGACGCCATAAGCATGCTCGCCAAACTCAACGATATCAGGAATAATCGCCCACATAATCACGGCAAACGCTGCAAATCCGAATCCCATACCCATGATTTGCAGAGGCAATCCATTGATGGCAATCATGCCAAAAAAGGCTGCCAAAATACCGTTAATAGCGACAATGAATGTCGCACATATCCATATAGCTTTTCGGCTTATGCGTCTCGCTAGCCAAGTCCAAACAGGTACAGCAAATAGCGTAAGAATAGCCAGTGCGGACATGACTGTTTCTTTGCGCGCCAAGCTCGCTTGATTAGCCTCAAGAAAGAAAGCGAGCGTGATCGAAAATGTTGTCGTAGCAGCCGACAACGTAGCAATTGCGATAAGCAGAATACGCAGTGCTGAATTTTGTGTCAGCGCTTGCCTGAAGTTCGCAAACACACGTGAGATACGAACTGGCTCTCGTTGCGCAACGATCTTCTCATCGACAAAGAAGAAGCAAATAAATAGTGCCACATAAGCCAGCACCGCCGCGATTGCAGCAGTGATAAACACACCTATTGCGGATGTTTCGTCGCCGCCTCCAAAATACCTACTCAATGGAAACCAAAAGTAGGTAATGGTCAGCATCCCCATAAAGGCACAAAACATTCTTACTCCAGACAGCAGAGTGCGCTCGCGACTATCACGCGTGAGGCGAGATGTGAGAGCTGAGTAAGGCACCGCTACAAGTGTGTAGCAGGTACGAAACACGATATGAGTGATAGCAAGATATATTAATAGAAGAATGCCGCGAAATGGGGGAACCCAGAAGAGCAGGCAAAAGCTCAAGCTTAGGGCGACTCCGCCGAAAAGCAGAAACGGCCTATACCCCCCAAAGCGACTTCGATGTTGCTCAGCAATACTCGCTACAATTGGATCTGATACGCCGTCCCACAGCATGCCCAAGAAGTAGATAATGCCCGCAATATGGGCCTCAATGCCGACGACTTCTGCATACCAAAACACCAGTATCAAAGACATCGTGTTCCAGAATAGGTTCAGTCCATAATCGCCTATGCCATAGCCCAAGTAAAATCCTGGGACGCGTACACTTTTTGACGCTTCTGCTGGGTATGACAAATCAAGCTCCAATCCCGGATTCGGTTATATCTATCTGATAAACGAATTTTCCTTCAGTATATTAGGTCCTCTCAAGAAGCACGGTAACTCGCTTATTTTTACAAGCGCATACGGCACTCGGCCTTTTCTGAGATACGCGCTTTTCACAGAGTTTATCCGCAAGCCTCCTGCTCTGAGCCGTAATTTTCATTGACAGTTTGATGAAATTGATATCGTTGTCAACGTCAATGGACATTGAATGCTGATCGGGAGAAAAAAGTGCAAAACTGGATAAAGGCTGGGCTGATCAGCGTTGCTTGTACCGCTGGATTTAGTGCTGTGGGTTGCTCGTCACATTCAACTCAACCTCTGGCAACGGTTAATACCGCTACTTCCCTTGAGAGCCAGGCCATAAACCCTGAGATATGGCCACGACTTGAGCCGATACCTCTCAACCCTGAAACCGAGAGTCGTATCACCGAGCTCATGGCAAAAATGAGCGTCGAACAAAAAGTCGGACAAGTTATACAGGCAGATTCTGCGTCCGTTACGCCGCAAGACGTACGTGACTATCGTCTCGGATCTGTTTTAAGTGGCGGCAATTCAGCCCCAGGCCCCCTGCCCTATGCCGATGCTGATACGTGGCTTGAGGCAACCGATGCCTATTTTGAGGCTTCACTAGACGATGAAGGTGTTGAGGTTGCGATCCCAGTCCTAATCGGAATTGACGCGGTGCATGGGCATACAAACCTTTTCGGCGGCATAGCATTTCCGCATAATATCGGTCTTGGCGCTGCACGAAACCCAGACCTGATTGAGAAAATCATGGAAGCCACGGCACTTGAGCTGCGCGTATCAGGCCATGACTGGACGTTCGCCCCGACACTCGCTGTTCCGCGTGATGATCGCTGGGGACGAACATATGAGGGCTTCTCTGAAAACCCTGCCCTAGTTGCATCTTATGCGGACCGTATCGTTTTCGGACTACAGGGACGCTCAGATACAGAAGAATTCATGACGCCGGACCGCGTCTTGTCTGCGGCAAAACATTTTTTAGCAGATGGCGGAACAGATGAAGGCAAAGACCAAGGCGATTCATCAATAAGCGAAGAGGAGCTTCGCGACATTCATAACGCCGGATACATCCCGGCTCTGGCAGCAGATGTGCAGACAGTGATGGTCTCTTTCTCTGCCTGGCAGGGCATAAAGATGACCGGTAACAAAGCCCTGATAACAGATGTGTTGAAAGACCGCATGGGCTTCAATGGCTTCGTCATCAGTGACTGGAACGCGCATGGTCAAATTCCTGGTTGCTCAAACCTTGAATGTCCGGAAGCCTTCAATGCAGGCATAGACATGTTTATGGCGCCTGATAGCTGGAAAGGCATTTATGACAGCACACTTACCGCTGTAAATTCAGGCGAGATATCAATGGAGCGTCTGGACGATGCTGTCCGGCGAATCTTACGTGTGAAAATACGTGCCGGACTTTTTGACGCCGTGAAGCCCAGCCAGCGAAAGTATGCTGGCGACGAGACCATTCTTGGTTCAGCCTCGCATCGCTCCCTTGCGCGGCAGGCTGTTCGCGAGTCTCTAGTTTTGCTGAAGAATAACGATCAGACGTTACCTATAGATCCAAGTTTCACCGTACTCGTCGTTGGCGATGGGGCCGACAGCATCGCTAAGGTCTCTGGCGGCTGGACCTTATCCTGGCAGGGTAAAGGGCACAGCAATGACGAGTTTCCAAACGGCCAATCCATTCTTTCTGCTATTCAGGAAGCAGTCAGCTTGGCAGAGGGCACCGTTATCTTCAGCGAAAGCGGAGAAGCAGATATAGCCGCTGATGTCGTTGTCGCCGTGTACGGTGAAGACCCTTATGCCGAGTTTCAGGGTGATCGGGATCATTTGGATTTTCAAACAGATAGCTTCGAGACAAGCCTACTTGATGCATACAAGGCTAAGGGCATGCCGGTGGTCTCGATCTTCCTGTCGGGCCGGCCAATGTGGACAAACCCAGAGATAAACGCCTCTGATGCTTTCATAGCCGCATGGCTTCCCGGGAGTGAGGGGGGCGGTGTCGCTGACATGCTGTTCAGGACTGATCCGGAATATGAATTTACAGGGCGGCTGCCATTCTCATGGCCGAAGACCGCCATGCAAGCGACAGTAAATGTGGGCGATTCTGACTATGATCCCCAATTCCAGTTTGGCTACGGCTTGGGCTATGACGATGTCATCGAAGTCTCTGAACTCTCTGAGGCGTCTGGATTAAGCGATTCTGCGCAGAGTAACTCTGATACATTCTTTGCGGCTGGGCGCCCCGTCGCTCCATGGTCCTTGCTCGCAATAGTTGATGACACTCAGACCCGAATTGGGGTGATGCCGTGGAATGGCGAGACATTGATTGTTTCCGGCACAGATCATCAAGCTCAAGAAGACGCGCTACGCGCGCAATGGAGCGAAGGTGGCCCTAGTCTTCGTATTTCGGCATTTAACTCAGTCGACATAAGCCGTCAGACAAATGGCGCGATGGAGCTCGCATTCTTTATGCGGAACTTTAGCGACGAGCCTGTACAAGTTGAAATCGGCATGGGGTGCGGAGACAGCGGCAGCTGTAGTGCCTTCATGCCTGTTAGCCTCGAGAGTGGGTCTGAATGGCAAGACCAGCGACTAGCGCTTAGCTGCTTTGCACGTGACGGCGTAGATATGACGTCAATCGGAGATGCCTTCATCATACGCTCGGGCGCAGCCGCAGATATCGGCCTCGCCAGCATTCGTCTTGATTCTGATACTGACGCAACAGCCACATGCGGGGATTAAGTGCCAACGGACAGCAGTAGACAAGCACCTAAACCAGCAGACCTTATTATCATAATGGGGCCTGCTGGTTGCGGCAAAAGCACTGTAGCAGCTGCCCTATCTGACCAGACAGGCTGGCCAATGATTGAAGCCGATGATCATCATAGCCAAGCCAACATTCAGAAACAGGCGGCAGGAACCCCGCTTAACGATGATGATCGTAAGGCTTGGGTCGATGCGATCTTACATGCAGCGCGCCTGGATAAGTCTAATGAGCCGCTTATTCTCGCATGTTCAGCTTTGACACCCTATGTGCAAAACCGCCTAGTAGCGGAGAGCCAGCGCGCCTGTTTGTGGTTTCTATTGACTGTTTCAGCCGATACATTGGCGACAAGGCTTAAGGAGCGCGAAAATCACTTTATGCCTGCCAGCCTATTAGGCGATCAATTAAAGGCCCTTGCACCTCCCGAAAATGCGATAAGCATAGACGCAGAGCGCCCTGTTGAGATTGTCTGTGCAGACATTCGGTCAAGTCTGTCAGATAAAGCCTGATAGTATTAGAGCAACCGCGAACCCAGTCACACCAACAAGTGTGGAACTGACCGTCCATGTCCGGAAAGTCTGAGATACAGATAGTCCAAAATTCTTGGCAACGAGCCAGAAACCTGAATCGTTGACATGGCTGACAATACTGGCACCTGAAGCAATCGAGATTGTGAGCAAAGCGAGCTCTGCGGGCGACATACTCGCAGCGCTTGCTATAGGGGCAATCAAGCCCGCGGCGGTCAGCATGGCAACTGTTGCCGACCCTTGTGAAACACGTACCAAAGCCGCCAGTACAAACCCGGCGACAAGTGGCGTGATACCGAGTGACAAAACAGACTCAGACATTGCAGCGCCCGCCCCTGAATCGACGAGCACTTGTTTGAAAGCACCACCCGCGCCTGTTACGAGTATAATTGCGGCCGTCGGTTCCAGTGCGCGGCTTAGCGCATCCTTCATGCGGGCCTTGCCTTCCACATCCCTGGGGCTAAGCGCCCACCAAGCAAGGCCGCAGGCGATTAAGAGCGCGGCAAACGGATGCCCCGCAAAAGCAAAAAGGGGTTGGAGGTCATGCTCAGGCATAGCCTTAGTGAAAATTGTACCCGCGACGATCAAGATAAGCGGAACAAGGATCGTGGCGATGGCAATACCTGCATGGACGCCTGGCACAGTGTCGGGCTCATGCGGTGATGATACGTCCAAAGCCAATGGCTTATCAGGTAGCCAGCCCTGTTTTTCTGCAAGCCGCGCATAGATCGGCCCCGCCAGTGCCATGGCAGGCGCGCCTGCTACAAGTCCGAATAGAATTACCCAGCCAATTTCCGCGCCTAAGATATCAGCCACGGCGATCGGGCCCGGCGTAGGGGGAATAAAGGCATGTGCTGTCGCCAGCCCTGCCAGCAAAGGTAAGCCAAAATATAAAGCCGGCTTTTTAGCCCGCTTGGCGAGAGCGATCACAAGCGGGATGAGGAGGATCAAACCAACATCAAAGAAAACCGGAATGGCAACGATCAATCCAACCAACCCCATCGCCCATTGCGCGATGCCGCTCGGACGATTGGCGACCAACGCCGTAGCCACAGCTCGCGCGCCTCCACTAGCCTCGAGAAAAGCGCTAAAAATAGCACCTAGCCCGACGATAACAGCAATAAATCCGAGTGTGCCGCCCATGCCCGCTTGAATAGCGTCAATTGTCGCCATCGGCGCTAAGCCAGCCGCAAGCCCTGTGAACAATGCTGCCGTAAGCAAAGCCGGAAAGGCTGGCATACGCGCAGCAAAAATTAATGTCAGCAGACCAGCAACTCCTGCGAGGGTCGCCAGCAAAGGACGCGCAGCCAGTAAAGAGTCGAGGATAGACTGCACGAGCTAGTCTTGCGCGCGCTCGACAGGTTCGGCCGGAATCGGCAAACCTGAAGAATTCCATTTCCAGAAGACAAATTTGAGCGTCACATCACCTGTGTTGCGAATGCCATGCGACTCCCATGGACTAGCGTAAAGCATATCCCCGGCTTTCGCTGGGAAGTCCTCACCCTTCACAGTCCACACGCCCTCACCTTCCAAAACCATAAGGTATTCTTCTTCAGCATGGGTATGCGGCGGGTGAATTTCCCAACCAGGTTTGATTTCGGCAACACCCGAAAGGACATCTTCAGCTCCATGCGATGCGCCTTCGAAATATTTCAGGAAAACGCCCCAGTCAGCGTCTTCGCGCTGGCTTTCCGAGCGGCTGATGACACGCGTACCGAAGCGTGGTTTCTCAGCAGCATCAGAGACCGGCTTTGGCTGCAGACCCAGAGCCAAAACCATGTCCTTGTCCCAGCCTGTTTCACGGCTGTAAATCGGAAACGTGTTGACTAGGCTCCAAACGCACCACGGAATTTCAGCATCATCCAAAGCCTTCCGCGTTGAATGGGTCCACTCGACGCGGGCATCGCGAGGCGCCATATCGTAGACGCCGAACTCACCTACAAAGACGGGTTGACCAATCATGTCTCGAAACGTCGTTGCGATTTCAATTGACTGCGCCAACTCTTCGCGATCCTGACGAGAGCCCCAGCCTCGCGCGCCCTTGGGCATAGCGTCGCCTAACCATGTTGCCTTTTGATGCGTAAAATCAAACGGATCGTAATAGTGATACGTGTAGACGATATTATCATCCGGCGGTGTTATGTTCGTCACCAAGCTATCAATCCCAGACCAGTCTTCGCCGCCAAGGATTATAATCCGATCAGGGTTCGTCTCTCGAATGCCAAGGACCGCGGCCGTCTGCGCCGCCTGCATCAGTTTGCCCCTTAGGGCCGCGTTCGGCTCGTTCAGAGTCTCGAACCAAAGATCGTCAGGATATGACGCGAACGTGCTTGCAATCTGTCGCCACATTGCAAGCAAATGTCGCATCTCAGCTTGTGGGTCCTGCATGATACTATCAAAGTGATGGATGTTCAGGATTACGTTCAGATCTTGTTCCAGCGCCGCATCCACGGCGGCTTTGGCATCTGCCATAAAATCAGCTTCAATCGTATAATCGGGCGCAGCACCGGTATAGTCACTCCACCGAGCCGGAATACGGACAGTGTCAAAGCCCGCAGCTTTGATCTTGGCAAAATCCTCAAGCACAATGGGCTTACCCCAGCTTGCATCTCTGGGCGCCTCAAGCGAGTTGCCCATGTTGACGCACTTGTGCATGTCAAACGCTGACACTGATGACTCCTCGGCCCACCCTGCTTGTCCAATGAGGCAACAGGCGGCAATTACGGAAAATGCTCTAATCATTTTTCTCTCCCTGGGTCTGCTTCCATTTTTCGTGACGTGATAAGAACCACCCAATCCTCTTGGGGGTCAGGGGGCAGCAATGCGTCTCGACCTTCTCCCAGGCTGCCGAAATAGGCACTTGATGATGCACACATGCACTGAGAACGCTTAGACTTAGAAGACAAAGGAGGATGCGAAAAAGAAAGTTCATCCTGCCTCTAACCTTGTTTAAATGTTGTAGGGATGGCGTCTCGATTCGAGTAGCGAACCGATCCGACTACCGAGTCCTCATCGCCGACATTAAACAGCGTAAAGGCATGACGACTTGTCATAGATTTACTGCACTCAGAAGAAACTGGGAGGAATCTGGCAGTAACTAAAACAAGCGCCCAAAAAGGCAGCCAAGGCTCACACGCCTCGCCAAACCCCACAACAAGCTCAGGATTAGAAAGATTGAGCACACCTGCGGCTGAAGCCAACAGAAGCCCTAATAGCGAAATAACAAAGAAGTACGGGAAAGCTTCGTGTGCAAAGAATTGGATATTGCGATTCCTGAAAACGAATACGTCTCCACGTCGCGCAAGAGTCTGGCGCTCGGAGATGCGCAGTAAACGCCTATTTGGTGCCTCCTCTAGCATTCTTACTCTGCCTCCCCTGCCGACTTCGCATTACCAGAAACACCAAATCCGACAACGTTGTCAATTCTGTTTATATGCAAGACTGATAAATCGGCTATATAACCGTGAGCCTATCTTCTAGCGCCCAAACCAAACCACGATTGCGGCAGATAGAACCGCACCAAAAATCGCAAATCCAAATCGAATATAGGAAACGCTGGTGGGTATGTAACCTTCAGGAATATCTGATCGTGCCTGATAACCATGGACCATCGGCCCTATCAAATTAGCGCGAAGTATCAGCGCGTAGAAAGCTATAGCACTGAGATGCAAAGCGATAAGGGCCAGTAGAATATTGAAACTGATCTCGTGGAAGTCAGCCATTATCCGACCGAATTCAAATGATACAAAATGTCCAAACCAACCAGATGCGAGGCCATCCACGTCAACAGTGAAAAGCCCCGTTCCGACTTGAAACCCTAGCAGACCAAGGAGGGCCAAAACGCTAAACCCGCCGAGCGGATTATGTCCAAGTGACCGGATGTATGGTCGTTTTCTAAGAGCGCCCACATAGCGCACCAGTTCATGCGGTTTTGTAAAAAGCGGCAATAAACGCGCGGAGACCGGGCCAATTACGCCCCATATCAGCCGGTACACGAGCATGGCGAGCAGCAATAAGCCGAGCCATTTGTGCCATAACATATAGCCCTGCTCCGCTGTCCACCACATTGCGGTGACGAGAACCACAAGCAACCAGTGGAATACGCGAACGGTCCAATCCCAAACACGGACTTGGATATCGCCCCCCGACATCGATACTAATCGTCTAACCGATACTTATCGTGACAGGCTTTGCACGTGCCGCCTGTCGCCCGCACAGCATCTGCGATGGCGTCCGCATCGCCAGACTGAGCTGCGACGTTGAGCGCCGCCATCGCAGACTGAGCATCGACTATCTTTGCAGAGAAATCGACTGGCTCTTCCCAGATGATCGCAAGGGCTTCTGTTTCAACGCCGCTTTCGGGGCCAGTGCCCGCCGGAAACCATTCCGCTAAATCAGCCGAAACGTCTGGAAGCACTGCAGCCGCCGTCTGAATGGCCTGCATATCAGGTGAGCCGGATTTCAACTGGTCATTGATCGCCTTAAAGTTCTTGCCGATCGTTTTAAATCCTTCTTGCCGCGCTTCGATTTGCGCGCTCACGGTCATCCCATTTGCCAAGACTTCACTACCGGCATTCGGGTCAGCCGGCTCTCCCCCGCCGCCGCATGCAGCCAGCATGATAATTGCGAGAGCACCTAGTGCTAGCGAGTTCTTTGAATGCAGCATATGATCCTTTTCCCTTAGAAGTCCGCGAACTACGCGTTTCTTACGCTATTAATCGCCCCACCATGATCAGTAAACATCGTTTGCGTTTAGGCAATGATTTCAGAAATTGTACCCGTGCTGTCAGAGAAAGTATCGATAGGTGTTCCGAGCTGCTGAAGGATGGTCAACAACAGATTGGACATCGGTATGGATTCTTCATAGCGCAAATGTTCACCATGCTTGAGGCCGATATTGTTGCCGCCTGCCAATACGAGCGGGAAGTTGCGAGGATTATGCTCGGTACTTGTACCTGATCCGTACAGCACAATGGTATTGTCCAGCAAGGATCCCTCAGCAAACGGATCGTCAGTCTCGTCCATCTGTTTCAGGAACCCAGCAAAACGTTGTGCCAGGTATTGGTCATACCGCGCCCAGCGCTCATATCCGCCTTCGGAGTTGAAGTCATGCGTCATTGAGTGATGATGCTCAAGACCAATGGCTTCAGGGAAACGACAGGCCAAGGCGCCAGGAGACTCATCAACAATCGCATAAGAAGCCACGCGTGTACTGTCTGTGACGAACGCTTGATGGATCAGTTGATACATTGAATCAATGTAGTGTGTAGGTCCATCCTGAATAGGATCGGTGTCCAAAACAAACTGGCTCTGAGGAACAACTGGCTTGGGTACGTCTAGCCACGCTTGCGAACGCTCTATACGTTCTTCAAGAGAGCGGATAGCCGTCGCATATTGCCCTAAACGATCCCTGTCTTCAGCAGGTAGAGACGCATTCAGCTTCTTAAGATCGGGCGCAATCGCGTCGAGAATGGAGCGATCACGACCAAACTTCCGTTCAATCGCATCGCGGCTTGCTGTTTGAACGCTGAACAATTCATCAAACAAGGCTCGCGGCCCGCCAATTGATGGGATGGGCTGGCCAGTGCTCGAATATGAAAGCGTGTGCGGCTCCCTGAAGTCGCCCACGCCGCCTTCAGTTGACATCGTAATGAAGGGGTAGCGCGTTTCACTACCAATATGGTTAGCGTACATTTGGTCGGCTGTAATCGAGTTCCCGCCAGGGGCTTCAGGGTCGGCCCCGCTCAGGAAATATCCGCCTGTAGAATGCGAATACATCGTCCGTGTTCGCGGATGCGACAAACCACCGAGAATGCTGATCTTGTCGCGATATGGCGCCAGCGACTCGAGGCTATTTGTGAACTTGTAGTCGCGGCCCAGCTCATGCGGGAACCAATGCCAGTCCTGATATGCCACATGGTCTTCAGGTGGCAGGGCGACGCCCATACCAAAGAAAATGAAGCACAGCCGTTTCGGCTGGGTTGATGCGGCCCCGCCGCTTTTTGCATAGGCCGGCAAAGCCATCGAAGACATGGCAGGAAGCAGAAGGGAGGCACCACCAGCCCGCAGAAATGAGCGGCGGTCGGTGAGCATTTTTCTATTCATAAGTTTCAGCTCCTACAGTCAGCTTTGCTTCGTGTTGATTTCTATTCGTAAACGCATCTGTCTGAACAACAGCTTTTACCAGACTCGACAATTTGTATCCAGATGCTCTGAAAGTAGCCTCGACCGTGTGGGCTTCTTTCTCGTCTAGGATGTCCAATTCCCGCCCAAGCGAATAGCTCATCAGATGGTGAACTAGGCTCGCCATCAGATCATCTTGCTTGTCCTCTTGCAGATAGGCGGCGATTGCCTCGAAGTCAGCGATTTGGGTTCCATCCGGCAAAACTGAACTGGCATCAATCTCCCGCGGCGCGGCTGTTTCGTTGACTTGAACAGTATCACGCCAGCGTCCAGTCGCGTCAAAGTTCTCTAGAACGACGCCCCAAGGGTCAATCTTCTCATGGCAACCAGAACAGGCGCTTAGACTACGATGGTGCTCAATTTTCTCTTTCAGTGTCATATCAGCCAAAAGAGGATTGTTCGTGTCGAGATCAGGCACGGAAGGCGGCGGCGGCGGCGGCGGATCGTTTAGGACCCGCTCAAGCAGCCAAACGCCACGCTTGATCGGGTGAGAGTCGCGACCATCCGAGTTCATTGTCAGAATACTCGCTTGGGTCATCAGACCCGCCCGTTGGGGCAAGCCGCCAACCTCAACGCGCCTCAGATTACCGCCCGCAACTCCCGGCACACCATAGTGGCGCGCAAGCTCCTGGTTCAGAATCATGTGGTCAGATGAAAACAGTGTTCGCGCATCCCGGTCATTCCGGTACACATCATCAAATGTGACGCGCGACTCTTCTGCAATTAGTTTCGAAAATTCTGTGCCATAGTCGGGATACAGTTCGGTAGACACGCCAACATTTGAGACCTTGTCGAGCTGAAGCCACTGGTTCGCAAAGGCATAGCTCATCCGGCTCGACCTTGGCTCGGCCAACATGCGATCGACCTGTGCGGACAAAACCGCAGGATCAGAAAGCTGCAAATCGTCGGCCAATTCCCGAAGCTCCTGATCGGGCATAGACGACCAAAGGAAAAATGACAGGCGGGACGCCAAGTAGTGGTTTTGCCTTACCGCTTCAACATGTTCCGGATCGCCCATCAAGTCATCCTGCGGGTAACCAATGTAAAGGAATTTTGGCGAGATGAGTGCCGCGGCCATCGTTTCCTTGATCGACGTTTCAAAACCTTCGCCTGTGTCACGTAACTGCTCAAATAGCGCCACAAACCGCTCGACCTCAGTCTCCTGCACGGACCGGCGAAATACCACTGGGAGGAATCGCGACATCACCTCACGCACCCGATCAGTCTCAGCCACACGCGTATCATCTACCGGAGGCTGAATGAGCCAAGGCGAGTCTGGATCAGATTCAATTGGTATAATCCTGGCTTCGACCGCGTCGAAATGCAGATAGGGTACGCCCCCATCCTGCCAGGCTTTGTAACCGGCCGCCTGATACTGGGCAGCGGACTCTGCCTGCTCTATTAGGGGGACACCCACGGTAGCGTAAGACGGCAGGTTTGGATCGACTTGTCCGTAGATGGAGCCGGCCAATGCACCGTTTTCGTGCCGTGCCGCATTGGACAAGACCAAGAGCAGCCAGCTATATTCAGTGTCAGGCGCACGGCGACCCTTTTCAGGGATAATGACATCTTCCAGGCGGAACTTGAACTCGACCATTTGCGGATCGTCTAGTGACGCAGTGATGTCGTGGCCACCCATATTTGTAACGCGTAGGCTTTGTACTTTGCGCCAGCCAGCTTCAAGTCTCAGATGCGGCATACTCGGGTCGCCATTCGCCCCGGGCGTCATCGCAGCATGCACTTTAACGGTAACTTCGCCGCGTCTATGGCTGGTTCTGAGCAACATGAATTGCTCATGCAATCGCGCAAAACCACGTCCTTCACCGACGCCGCGTACGTCGCCGGTTGGAATCAAGCCATATGGCAATGGGCCGTACTTACGATAGCGATAGGTAGGCGTCTTACCCTTACGATTAGTTTTGATGCGTTCAATATCAGAAATCGAGAGAGGCACCGCTGCGCGCTCGTGAGACAATGTGTTGCCCTCACGCCGACCGAAATGGTAAACATCCTCCATTTCCACGAAGAAGTGTTCCGTATCGTCTGTACGTTCTGTCACGTGCACATATCGGTCAACCGCTTCACGGGCGATATCCTGATAGAAGCGGAGATCGGACATCGACACCATGAGCAAGCTAGCATCTGTGTCATAGCCATGTTCTGAGCGCGGATCAGCTGGCAGGGCTCCAACGAAGTTAGATTCAACCTGGAAAAGGTCCTGATAGACGTGATTGATTTCCCGCTTGTTCAAACGGCGCAGCGGCGCATTCGCTCGCTCAGCTCGGCGGGCATATGCGTGCTCTTCGAGAGCATCTTGAATCCAGGCGATGGCTTGCGCGCGGGTCTGGTCGCCTGGCTGCTTGGCATCGATTGGAGGCATACGATGTGAACCAAGAACACCCAGCACTCGATTCCAGTGATGCGCACTCATGTTCTCGCTGAACGTCGGATCAAACTCGCCTAAGTGCACGTTCGACTCTTGCTTGCCATCGCCGTGGCAGCGCGAACAGTAACTTCCGAAAAAGCTGCCAACATCGCCCTGGAACCGATCCAAGAGCGCGGGGGAAATAGTAGCCCCGTCAGCTGCGACCGCTGTTGTTCGTGCGGTTTCCTTGCCTGTATGTGTCGTCAAGATCGGCGCCAAGAACCCGGGCGCATGATCCGCCAGATATGTAGGCCCATGAACGAGTGACCCACCGTCGTGCGCGGTTAGCCCCATCATCCCAATTGCCGCGACGAGGCTCACCCTATACCCGGCCCATAGTCGCTTGTCGCGAAGGTGGGCCGCCGTGTAGTAGCCTGCCGCAGCGATGCACGCGAGCACAGCAACACTAATGCCACGGCCCCTATGGCGCTCAACCAAGGCCCCGGCATGACCCTCATTGGAGGCGAGCAACAAACCCAAAATGACTGTTGCGCAAGCCGTCAACGCGGCGAGAATCAAAATCGGACCTGTGAACTCTGAAAACTGTTTGGTTCGCGGGCTAAGCTTGGAAAGCTCGAGCATACCGCCCAGTATCAGGAACACGACGGGAAAGTGTAAAATCAGCGGATGGAACCGACCTAGGAATCGTCCGAACCCAGCCCCCTCAGCGCCATTAACAGGCGCGAGAAGCGCGATGATCTGAACACACAGCACGCCAGCAATCGCAATGGCCCAAATCGTAAGAACAGGTCTTCGCACCGTTTCCTCATGTTTTATCATTGTAGATTGTAGACAAAACTAGCACGCTTCTGTTGTGAACTCAACCAAAAGCACGTCGCTTTTCCTATGATAATCGAACTTTCTGGAACACAAGCGTGTGATCGAATTTTGGGTAATTGAAGCCCAACCACCAAACGACCGGGCTTTCAAAATCTGCATATCAAAGCGCATTCTTTAAAAGCCAAACGCATGATACCCTTGCGACCAACCGACTCAACGACTTAGCTCAAAACTTTTCGGGATCGATGGTGGATAGACGAACATTTCTAAAACTTAGCGCGCTTGGCAGTGGTTTTATCCCACTCGGCGGCTGCATCGGCTCTTTTGCCAACTCAGAAAAATTTCCTGAACACGTGATGACTGTTCAGGGCTCGCTACCCACTCAGGATATGGGCTGGACGCTTCCCCATGAACACTTGTTCCTCGATGAGCGGCCCCTACTGACTCAAGAATCCGAACCCTTGATTCGCGACTACGAAGAAATCTCTGACGTCGTGCTGCCTCATTTGAACGACCGCAAAGCGGCGGGTGTAACAACCCTAACTGAGACGACGGCCGTCGGGTTTGGGCGATCCCCAGAAGTTCTGAAGCAATTGTCTATAGACAGCGATATCAACATCATAATGGGAACGGGAGTCTATCTTGCGGCGGGAGCTGACTACATTCCTGAGTATGTCTACTCCGACACTATCGAACAGCTCGCTGGGCGTTGGGTCGATGAATTCGAAAACGGCAGCAGTGAAAGCAGCATCCGTCCCGGTATGCTAAATCTGGGCATCAAAGGCGGGTCTCTATCGGATCTTGATCAAAAGGTTATCAAAGCCGCTGCGAAGTCGCATCTCGAAACCGGACTTGTCATTGGCGTGCATATTGGGCCTTGGGGAGAGCTCGAACCGGGGTCTCTCGCGCGCGCTGCGCTTGAAACCGCTGAGCTTTTAGCCTCGCAAGTTGTCTCACCTTCGGCATTTATCTGGATCCATGCGCAAAATGAAAAAGACCTCGGGCCCGCCTTGAGGATTGCCGGTTTGGGTGGATACATCTCGTTCGATGGATATAGACCGGGTCAGGAAACCATGTATGCCGAGTATGTAATGCGCTTCAAAGAGGCTGGGTTACTCTCACAACTTCACTTCTCGCAAGATGCCGGCTGGTACAAATTCAGCCATGAGAACGGCGGAGTGTTTAACGCCATGACCCCCATCGTGACGACACTCCTGCCTCATTTGCGAAGCATAGGATTTTCCGAACAAGACATTGAAACAATCTTTGTCCGAAATCCGGCTTCAGCGTTCCAGATAGCTAAGCGTCGCATTTGATTTCGCGCCTTGGCTGCAAAGGCCTCAAATGTCGACAAAGGAGCTATTGTTAACAATTGACAAGGACTTGGCGACGGCCCATTGGTGTTCGTACATAAAAGAAAAGAAGGGAGGGGCAACATGGCGATCGTCAGAGTCTCGGCATCAATCTGGACCCTGTTCGGCGGTGCATCATGGTAGACAATAAACGCCAGCGCATGCTCCTACTCGCGCTTTTATTCTTCACAGTCGTTATCAACTATATGGACCGAATCAATATTTCGGTGGCCGGATCTGCTATTAGCGGCGACCTCGGATTATCTACGGAAGCCATGGGGCTCGTCTTTTCCGCCTGGGCATGGACATATACCGCATTTCAGGTTCCCGGTGGCCTGCTGGCAGACCGCGTTCACGCAAGAATTCTCTATCCCATTTTGCTAGTTGGCTGGTCAGTCGCCACGATCGTTCAAGGCTTCGTGAACTCACTCGGTGCGCTGATTGGCTGCCGCGTTTTCGTTGGCGCTTTTGAAGCCCCATCCTATCCAATTAACAATAAAGTTGTGACCGAGTGGTTCCCACCGGAGCAGCGCGCTTCTGCGATTAGTGTCTATGTATCCGGCCAATATGTCGGTTTAGCGTTCCTCGCCCCCGTGCTGACTATCCTTCTCGTTGAGATCGGTTGGCGCAACTTTATGATTGCAACTGGTCTGGTCGGCGTCGCTTGGGCGGTTGTCTGGTACCTCCTCTATCCAAAAGGTGAACCAAGCCAAACGGACGAACCTGGCGAACCAGAAACGGCTGCACCTGCCGCCCCGCGCGAAAAAACCGACTTCTCTGTTGCGTTTAGCCACGCCAAACTTTGGGGTATTTACATCGGACAGTTCGCCATCGGCTCTGTTTTCATTTTCTTCCTGACCTGGTTCCCAACCTACCTGACGGAATATCGCGGCATCGAGATCGTGAAGTCCGGCTTTATGTCGGCTGTGCCTTATCTCGGCGCATTCGCAGGCGTCCTGCTGGCTGGCTTCTCATCTGATTGGATGGTCCGTAAAGGCATGTCGAACGAGTTTTCACGTAAAGCCCCAGTTATGCTTGGCCTGCTTTTATCGACAGCAATCATGGGCGCAAACTTTACCACCGACAATAATCTCGCCATCGCCTTCCTAACCGTGTCTTTCTTTGGTGTCGGACTCGCGTCGATCACCTGGGTCTTCGTATCGCTGATCGCGCCGGATGAGCATGTCGGCCTTATCGGCGGTGTCTTTAACTGCTTTGGCGGATCCTCCGCGATCATCACGCCATTGCTTATTGGTATCCTGATCTCGGAAGATAATTTTGCGCCAGCCTTCTTCTATATCGGCGCGGTCGCCATTCTCGGCTTCTTGTCATATCTGTTAATCGTTGGGAAAGTCGAAAAGATCGGATCTGAAACTCCAGTAATTGAAGACCGGTTCGCTTGATATTTTGGTCAGCCTGAGGCTGATCAGAACCAACAAAACGAAATACATACTCAAATGGGGCCGTTCGCATGATCATCTCAGACATCATTCCTTATCCAATCTGGTGCGGTCACAGAAACTTTCTGATTGTCAAAGTCGAAACCGAATGCGGTTACTATGGTTGGGGCGAAGCGGGTGTCTCAAGCCGCGAGCTTGCTGTGGTTGGCGCCGTAAATCACATGCGTGACTTCCTGATTGGCAAGGATGCGCGCCAAATTGGTGCCCACTGGCAGGAGATGTATCGCGGGCAGTATTTTGAAGGCGGACGGGTTCTGTCTGGCGCCATATCAGCGATTGATATTGCCCTCTGGGACATTGCCGGCAAACGGTTTGATGTCCCCACCTATGAGTTGCTTGGCGGCGCACAGCGTAACCACATTCCGTGCTTTGCCACGTGTACCGAAAACAGCACCGAGGACGTGATTGCAGACATCAAAAAACACGTCGATGAAGGATGGTCGGTTCTTCGCCTTACAACCGGCGAGACCGGCACCGAAACGGACGCCAACACCTATGATGTCCGCAAGAATATCGCACAGCGCACAGAGACCCTGATCGCGTTGCGTGAGCAGTTTGGTCATGAACTAGTGCTGGGCATCGACATGCACCACCGCATGTCCATCGCCGAGGCCGCATCTTTCTGTCAGAAATTGCCTGAAGGGACGATTGATTTCCTGGAAGAGCCAATCCGGCAGCAAACGCCGGGCGCTTACAAGACGCTGCGCCAAATGACCAATATTCCCTTTGCAATTGGCGAGGAATGGTCAAGCAAGTGGGAGTTTCTGCCTTACATTGAACAAGACCTGACCAATTTCGCGCGGATAGACGTGTGCAATGTCGGCGGCTTAACCGAAGCCATGAAAATCGCGGCGATGGCTGAGGCACACTATATTGATGTCATGCCACATGATCCGCTCGGGCCGATCTGTACCGCAGCGACATTGCAAATGTGCGCCGCGATCCCGAACCTCGCCTGGACTGAAATCGCGCCGTACTCGACTGACGATACAGACATGCACAAATACTTCATCGACGTTCCGGTCGAGAAAAATGCCACCTTCAAATTGAATGACAAACCTGGCCACGGCGTTGATGTTCGCGAAGACCTGATCAAGGGTCAGAAATTCGAGTTCTGGGAACCGCCACGTCGTTACAAGCCTGACGGCTCTTATACCAACTGGTAGCTCTCACATTATCGAGAAACTTCAAAATGGTGCGGATGAGAGGACTTGAACCTCCACGCCTCGCGGCGCTAGAACCTAAATCTAGTGCGTCTACCAATTCCGCCACATCCGCATAGGTTTGAAGAGTGCCTCTAGCGGGCCATGGCTCTAGGCTCAACCCCCAGTTTCGAAAAAGGCTGTAATCCATAGCGACAACACGTGGACACACTGGTTTTCGTGGCCTATAGACCGCCGTTTCAGAGTTCAGAATTCGCCCACGGGGCAGGGCAAATAGCCCAATGCGCAACAAGGAATGACTGCAATGGAATGTGTTGAAACCGCTGAAGGCCTCAGCCGCATGTATAAAGTCAGCGTGCCTGCAGCTGATTTGCAGAAGCGCCTGACTAAGCGGATTGAAGAAATTCGCCCTCAGATGAATCTGAAAGGCTTCCGGCCAGGCAAAGTCCCTGCGGCGCATGTTCGCAAACTGTATGGCAAGTCCATCATGGGTGAAGTTGTCGAGGCGCTGGTTCAGGAAACTAGCCAAAAAGCAATTGCCGACGCCGATGTGCGCCCCGCCGGGCAGCCAGAAATGCACATGGAAAGCGATATGGAAGCTGTCTTGGATGGCAATGCAGATCTTGCTTATCACATGCATGTCGATGTCATGCCAGACTTCGAACCTGTCGATATCAAAAAGCTTACAATCAAGAAGCCAGTGGCAGAAATCAGCGATGCAGACCTCAATGAGCGTCTCGCCCAAATCGCTGAGGCTAATAAAAAATATGACAAGCGCGCCAAAACGGCCAAGGCCCGAAAAGACGACGCTGTTATAATCGACTTCCTTGGCAAATTGGATGGCGAGCCATTTGAAGGCGGCGCAGCTGAGGGTCACACACTGGTCCTCGGCTCAAATAGTTTCATCCCGGGTTTCGAAGACCAATTGATCGGTGTCAAAGCGGACGAAGATAAAGAAGTCAAAGTGACCTTCCCTGAAGACTATCAGGCTGAAAACCTCGCGGGCAAAGAAGCCATCTTCGAGGTGAAGGTTCACGAAGTACGTGAACCGAAAACGCCTGACATTGATGAAGAATTTGCCAAAGGGCTAGGTCTTGAATCCCTCGACAAGCTCAAAGAGATTGTGACCGAGCAGATCCAGAACGAGTATAAGGATGCGTCGCGCGGCAAAGCCAAGCGCAACCTGCTCGACATTCTTGACGACAAGCATGATTTCGAACTGCCGCCGAAAATGGTCGAAGCTGAATTCGATCAAATCTGGCAGCAATTACAGGCCGAAATGGATGCTGGCCGTACAGCAGAAGAGGACAAGGACAAGTCCGAGGATGAGCTGAAAGCCGAGTACCGAAAAATCTCCGAGCGCCGAGTTCGCTTGGGTCTGGTCCTAGCGGAAATTGGCCGCAAGGCTGAAATCACGATCGACGAGTCCGAAGTCCAGCAAGCCCTTATCCGTGAAGCCCGTAACTTCCCGGGTCAAGAGCGCCAAGTTGTTGAGTTTTTTCAAAAAAATGAGAACGCCATGGCGCAGCTTCGCGCCCCCATCTATGAAGACAAAGTTGTCGATCACATCCTCGAAACAGCCAAAATCAAAGAAGAAATCATCAGCAAGGAAGACCTGCTGAAAGAGGACGAAGGATAGAATCCTTACACCACAAGTTGCCAAAGGGTATTTCTTCGCTTGGCGGGCTTTAGAGATAAATTGGAACGACACAAACAAGCACCCAATACCTGATGAGTGGCGTAAGTTCTTCTCTCGCTCATCTCTCAACTCGCATCCATCGACGTCAGTAAATCGACGCGCAACGCATCCTATTAATGCAATGCTAAATTACACATACGGCATTCTTGAAAGCAGAGTTCGTTTAGAAGCGATTGCGAACGGTTATGATCCGTGTATTGGGATTATGCACGATCGAGTTTCGGCGGGACGGCACTCTTATCTCTATGATCAGATGGAACCGTTTAGGCCCGTGGCGGATCGAAGCTTACTTAAGCTAATTTCGAAAGCAGCGTTCAGTGGTGTGGATTTCGATTTGCAAAGTGATGGCGTTTGTCGATTAAACTCAAGACTAATTCGAATGTTGGCTGCTGCTTAGCGAGCATCTGTGGACGGCG
>CAYGPE010000012.1:0-63842 GCA_964351695.1 uncultured Hyphomonas sp.
CCGGCGATATGGCAGCTCCAGCGCCTCAAGGATGCCCTCGGCGCAGCGTGTCATCCGCTCCAGTTCGGCAAGGCCTTCGCTTTCGTCTTTGACGACAGAGACCAGCTCGACCTTGTTAAACTGGTGCAGGCGGATCATGCCCTTTGTGTCGCGCCCGGCACTGCCCGCTTCAGAGCGGAAGCATGGGGTGTGAGCAGTATAGCGACGCGGCAGATAGTCCGCGTCGATGATTGTGTCAGCGACGATATTTGTCAGCGGGACTTCGGCGGTGGGGATGAGGTAATGTGCAATCCCCGGCACCAGCGCCGTCCCCCCATCCTTCTTTGATAGCGCGTCCTGCTTTTGTGATTTAAACAAATCCTCCTCAAACTTCGGCAATTGCCCTGTCCCGAGAAGCGCGTTGTCGCGCACCAATAGCGGCGGGCTGCATTCCTCATAGCCGTTCTGCTCGGTCTGCACGTCCAGCATGAACGCCGCCAGCGCGCGTTCCAGCCGGGCGAGCTTGCCTGATAACAGCACGAACCGTGCGCCAGACATCTTGGCGGCGGTTTCGAAATCCATCATACCGAGGGCTTCGCCGAGGTCGGCATGGTCTTTTGGCTCAAACACAAACTTTTTAGGCTCGCCCCAGCCATTGCCCTGCTGGACATTGGCGTCTTCGTCCTCACCTTCTGGCACTTCGGCCATTGGCAGGTTCGGTGTGCCCATCAGCAGCGCATCGCGCTCGGCCATGGCGGCGGCTTCCTGCTCGCCCGCCGCTTCGATCACGTCCTTGGCGTCGGCGACTTCAGCGCGCAGCTTCTCAAACAGCGCCTCATCGCCGCTGGCTTTCGCCTTGCCGATCTCTTTGGACTTGGCGTTGCGGGCCGCTTCGGCTTCCTGCTTGTCGGTAGCGGCTTTGCGCACAGCGGCGTCATGCGCCAGAATGGCCGGCACAGTCTCATCGCCCAGCCCGGCTTTCTTGCGGTTCCACGCGGTGCGGAAAGCGTCTGGATTGTCGCGAATGGCGCGCAGATCGAACATGGGTATACCTTCAGATAATCTTCAGCCCCGCTCCTAATCCGATGCGGAGGCAAGGTCTAGCGAGCAGATCAGGCTAATCTGGTCACATTACGCCCCTGCCCTATATGTATGTCATGGCCATGCGTAAGAAATCTGATCTCCCCACCAAGACATGCCCGACGTGCAATCGCCCGTTCAAGTGGCGAAAAAAGTGGGACCGCTGCTGGGACGAGGTGAAATACTGCTCGGCCCGTTGCCGCCCGCGCTGAATACGGGCTATTTTTTGTCAGCTTGCGGCGCGAGCCGGATGTGAAGCTCTTTCAGCTGCTTGTCGTCAACCGGGCTTGGTGCCTGCATCATCAGGTCGCGCGCCTGCTGGTTCATCGGAAACAGCGTGACGTCGCGAATGTTTTCCGCATCTGCGAGCAGCATGACGATACGGTCCACACCCGGCGCAATTCCGCCATGCGGCGGCGCGCCATAGCGAAACGCGTTCAGCATGCCGCCAAACTCAGCTTCAACCACATCCGGACCGTACCCAGCTTTTTCAAAGGCTTTGAGCATGATTTCCGGGCGATGGTTCCGGATCGCGCCGGAGGACAGCTCGATACCATTACAAACAATATCGTACTGGAACGCGTTCAGCGCGAGCAGCTTTTCGTCTGTATCGGCGGCCTCCAGCGCCTCCATTCCGCCTTGCGGCATTGAGAATGGGTTGTGGCTGAAATCAACTTTCTTGTTGTCTTCGTCATACTCGTACATTGGGAAGTCGACGATCCAGCAGAAGCGGAAGACGCCCTCTTCGATCAAGCCAAGATCAGCACCGACCTTGGTACGAGCAGCGCCAGCGAGCTTGTAGGCGTCGCCTTTCTTGCCCGCAGAGAAGAAAATCCCATCACCCGCAGCGAGGCCGTGAGAGTCGAGCAATTTTGCGAGCAGGTCCGGCTCAAAGCCTTTCAGGACAGGATCCTGACTGTCGACACCGCCGCCATCAGCCTCCTTCAGGCGGGCATAGCCGAGGCCGGGGGCCTGCATGTCTTTCTTGGCCCACTTGTCCATCTCGTCAAAGAATTTACGGGACTTTTCAGCCGCCGCCTTGGGCGCCGGAATGGCAATGACTTTGCCGCCGCCCTTGATGATCTTGGCGAAGATCGAAAAGCCAGTCTTGCTGTCATCTTCGAAGAACTCGGAGACATCGGCCAGCTCGATCGGGTTGCGTAGGTCGGGCTTGTCGGAGCCATATTTGGCCATCGCCTCAGCATAGGGAATGCGCGGGAATGGGCCTTCCGGCACGGTGCGGCCTTTGCCTTGCCAGTCTGCGAACTCCGCAAACACGCCGTGCATGACAGGCTCAATCGATTGGAACACGTCTTCCTGCGTGACGAAGCTCATCTCGATATCGAGCTGGTAGAACTCACCGGGGCTACGATCAGCGCGGGCGTCTTCGTCGCGGAAACAGGCCGCGATCTGGAAATAGCGATCAAAGCCGGAGACCATGAGCAGCTGTTTGAACTGCTGCGGGGCTTGCGGCAGGGCGTAGAACTCGCCCGGATGGATACGCGATGGCACGAGGAAATCGCGCGCGCCCTCTGGCGATGAGGCCGTCAGGATCGGCGTCTGGTATTCGGTAAAGCCCTGCTCGACCATACGGCGGCGGATCGAGGCAATAACCTGCGAGCGCAGGATCATATTGGCGTGGAGGGTCTCCCGTCGCAGATCAAGATAGCGGTGCTTGAGGCGGATATCTTCAGGGTAGTCTGGCTCGCCAAACACAGGCAGCGGCAGCTCAGCAGCCTCGGACTGCACGCTGGCTTCCTTGACGCGGATTTCGATTTGGCCGGTATCGAGATTGTCATTCACCAGCGACGCATCGCGCGCAATCACTTCGCCCTCGATTGTGATCACGCTTTCACTGCGCAGACGTTCAACCACGGCAAAGGCCGGAAAGTCTGGATCGAACACGCATTGCGTCAGGCCGTAATGGTCGCGCAGGTCGATGAACATGACGCCGCCATGATCGCGGCGACGGTGTAGCCAGCCGGAGAGTTTGACCGCCTTGCCGACGTCAGATTGGCGTAGCTCGCCGCAAGTGTGTGAACGGTAGGCGTGCATGAGGGACGCTCCAGTAATTCGGTTAGATCAAACGCGGCTTTAGGCGTTCCATGCCAGCGATTGTCAAGGCCCGCCGCGCACGATCTGCAAATGGCCGAATAAGTTAACACACTCTTCAGGGCTTTGCGGTCAATATTTGGGATATGGCCAGTGATTCTCCTTCTGCCCCACCCTCAGTCGGTGGCATCCCGACACAACGTAACCGATCTGTCGGCTATGTTGTGGAGTGCGATGGCACGCAGGCACGTATTGCGACAGTTTCAGGACTGAATGCTGAGTCGGAAGATTATTGGGCCGTTGGTCAGCTGATTTCCATTACGATTGGCAAGAACCGCGTGGTCGGACTGCTCTACAAGATTGAGAGCGACACACCAACCTGGAGCCGTGACAAGCCGAACCGGATCACGCTGTGCGTTGAGCTGGCCGGGGAAGTTCGATCCACTGACCACGGCACGAAATTCTCAACGGGCATTTCAACCTATCCGCATCTCGGGGCGGTTGCCCACAGAATCCGCAAGGAAGATCTGGTGACGATCTATAAATCGTCAGATCCCTCTTCCGTTACGATTGGCAGCTTGAGTCAAAGCCGGGATATTCCGGCAGTGATCTCTGTCGATGCGCTACTATCGCGCCATTTCTCAGTTGTCGGGACAACCGGCACGGGTAAATCGACCGCGGTGACACTGATCCTGCATATGATTGCAGAGCGGAAAAAAAACCAGCGCATTCTGATCCTCGACCCGCACAATGAATATACCAGCGCGTTTGCCAATAAGTCGCATACAATTACTGCTGAATCCCTCGACCTGCCCTTCTGGTTGTTGACGCTGGAGGAGTTCACACAGGTGATCTTCCGAGGGCGGGAGCAGTCAGGCGAAGAAATTGACGCTCTGCGTGAGTTCATACCGCGGGCCAAGCAGATTTACAGAACTGGGCGCAAGACTGGCATCCGGCGAATGTCGACCAGCAATGCTGGCATTACGGCAGATACGCCGCTGCCCTATCGCCTGGCTGACTTGCTTGGTTTGCTTGAAGACGAAATTGGCTCACTTGATGGGGCGATGCGCCGTTTGACGCTGCGCAGGCTAAAAGCCCGGCTTGAAGCGGCGATCAATGATCCCCGGTTTGCCTTCCTGTTTGGATCGCATAATGCGACCGACCGGATTGAAGATGTGCTCGGTGAGATTTACCGTATCCCACTCGATGGCAAGCCGATTACCGTGTTCCAGATGTCAGGAATTCCATCTGAAGTCGTCAATTCAGTGGCTTCTGTTCTGTGTCGCCTGGCTTTCGATCTGGCGCTGGCCAGCGACTCAAAGATCAAAACGCTCGTCGTATGCGAAGAGGCCCACCGTTATATCCCCGCTGATACGTCGAGTGGCTTTGCGCCGACGCGCTCGGCGATCGCCAGAATTGCGAAGGAAGGCCGGAAATATGGCGTTTCACTCGCAATCATTACGCAGCGCCCGAACGAACTTGACCCGACAATTCTTTCACAATGCAACACGATCTTCTCGCTAAGATTGGGCAATGACTCTGACCAAGACGTCATGCGCAAGGCGATTTCGAATGGCTCTCGCTCAACGCTAGCTTTCCTGTCTTCACTGGCTGATCGGGAATGTATCGCCTTTGGTAGCGCCGTATCGACCCCTATGCGGATGATGTTCCGCAATGTCCCAGCCCACATCCGTCCTTCAAGCCAGCAAGTTACAGATGGCGAGGCCAAGGAAAGTGTCGCAAATACAAGCCTGTCTGATATTGTTACTGTGCTTCGTGGTGCCGGCGGCGCGGCGGAAGACGAGGAAACTGATACAGATCCGGCAGATTGGGTCGTGACCGAAGACGCTGAGCAGGTGCCCGATATTGAGGCCTTCGCTGAGCCCGAGCCGGAACCTCTCGTCAAGCGACGCTCGTCTCTACTGCGCCGCAAGAATTAAGCAGGCGCAATTTCTCTCTCGTCAATTGGCGCGGTGTCGTTTAGGGCGGTGCAATGACTGAACTAAGCCTCGCTCCTGTTACGGAGCAATCCCATCTCGATGATGTCTGCGGCCGCTTGAGTGAAGGTGAATTTCTGTGCGTGGATACAGAGTTTCACCGTGAAAGTACATACTGGCCGGAACTGTGCCTGATTCAGGCCTCCTGCCCTGGTTTTGAAGTCATCATCGATCCGATGAGCGATGATTTAGATATCGGCCCCTTCCTGGATCTGATCGCGCAGGAAAATCGCGTGAAAGTATTCCATGCAGCTCGTCAGGATATGGAAATATTCAACCGTCTGATTGGCCATCCACCTGGCCCAATCTTCGACACACAGATTGCCGCAATGGCGCTCGGTATTGGAGATTCAATCTCCTATGACAATCTGATCCAGAAAGTGTTGAAGCGGCGTCTCGATAAGTCGAGCCAGTTTACAGACTGGAAACGTCGGCCGTTGACTGAAAAACAGCTTAACTACGCCATGGGAGATGTCACGCATTTGCGCGATGCCTACGTCGTGATGAAAGAGCAACTCGACACGCTTGGGCGAAATGAGTGGGTGCGTGCGGAAATGGCGGCGATGGAAGATTCGGCGCTTTATGATGTATCGCCTGAAAATGCCTGGCAGCGGCTGAAGCTGCGCAAACCCCAGACTGAGTATGCCGCAGTATTTGCCTCTGTCGCCGCGTGGCGTGAACAAATGGCGCAGGATATGGATAAGCCGCGCCGCCGTATCCTCAAGGATGACGCGATACAGGAAATTGCCGACCAGAAGCCAAACTCCGAAGGTGGTTTCGAGCGTTTACGCGCTGTCCCCAAGGGGTTTATCCGCTCGAAATATGCCGATGGTTTGATCGACGCCGTGGCTCGCGCTGTCGCAGACCCGCAAACCTATGCGCCTGACCTGCCAAAGCGGCGGCACAATGCTGAAACACCTGCTGGCGCCCCGGAAATGCTGAAAGTGCTACTTAAAGCGGTCGCCGAAGACGCAAATGTTGTCCCACGCTTGATCGCCAATGCGTCGGATATTGAGAAACTGGCGCGCGGTGAAACCAGCAAGGACATCCCGGCCATGACAGGATGGCGCTACGATGTGTTCGGTAAGAAGGCCAATGATCTTTTATCGGGCAAGCTGGCCTTATCCTTTGAAGATACAAAAGTGCGCCTATTCGAGCTTTAAGCGATGGCGTGGGCCTTGAGGGATTTTACAATTTCCTGCTCGGCCGTCAGCCCCATCAAACTCGCAAGCTGACTTAATCGCCGAGTCACACCGTCTGAGACCAGCTCTTTATCTTGCGCCCGCACGGATAGCATCAGGACATCGCCTCGTACGCTCAGTCGCGCGGCTTGGAGGACGCTGGCTGAGCGACCGGAAAACACGCCGCCAAGACGCATGGCAGTGCCAATTGTTTTGGCTTCGTTCAACAGTTGCTCCGACATGACACCTGCAATCGGTTCTGGTGGGTCAAAGGCAAAACTATAGCGCGACGCAACGGCATAGGCGGCAAACATGCGCTCGGCATGCCTCAGGACGGGCATGGGCGCACGCAAAACCTGTTCAAATACAATCTGGCAACGATGATCGGGATGCAACCGAGCGCCCGCGTCAGCCATAAAGCACGCCGCGCGAATGGTATCCTCTCGCTGTCTCAGTGCAGCCGTGATCGGCTTGATAAAGTCAAATAGCGCGCGCCCGAATGCAGAGCTGGCTTCAGAAAGCTTGAAATAAAGCGCTGTTGTGTCGATCAGGCGATCTATGCTGGAAATATTCTCCTCCGAGACAATACCTTCACGCAGTCCATAGGCGGAAATCCTGACCTCATTGGCTTCAGACGCTTGCAGGAGAGCGTCCATCACGATGGCCGCGTGCCCAATCGTTGTGAAGCGGCGCTTGGCAACCCTGACAAGCTGGCTTCGCATCGCTTTGTCAGTCTCGGATGCATCCAGGGCATCAAGAACCTTGCGCAGAGCTTTGCGGTTCATCCTATAGTCATGCAGGACACCAAGTGGATAATCTGTGAGCTCCATATGCACCGCTGCAAGTCGGCGCCAGGCGCCGCCGACTGCGAACACGTCGCCTTCACCAATCGGAAGAAGACCCGAATTATTTAGAATTTTGCGTATGGTTTTTTGCTGCTTCTCGCGGGGCAGCGTTGCATCATCCGGACGCGCAAGAGGACCGAGAAGGAATGTTTCACCTGTATCGACAGGCTCGCCGCCTACGAGGCGCTGCAGTTCCATGCTTGTCCCGCCAAGATCGGCGATCAGCCCTGTCGCATCATTAAAGCCCGCCGCGACACCCCGCGCTGATCCATACCCTTCCGCCGCACCATCAAGCACACCAATATCAACCTTTAGAATACGCTCAGCCTGTTGGCGAAACTCTGGACCATCACTCGCCTCTCGCACGGCAGCTGTTGCGACGGCCTGAATATCTTCAATGTCCAGACCATCTAAAATAGCCCGAAATCGCCTGAACGTATCAAGCGCGTTTTGCTTACCCTCAGGGCTGAGTAGGCCTGTTTTTGGCAATCCGCGCCCAAGCCCAGCCATCGCCTTTTCGTTGAAATAAGGCAGCAAAGCGCCGCCGGCCCGCTCATAAATCACCATCCGGCAAGAGTTGGAGCCGATATCTATGACGGCCACTTTCTCTATGGCAGGCATCATGATGACTTGGAGCGCTTGCGCGGTGCAAGACGGGGTGGCTCACTGACCACCAGGGCGCTGCCTCGGCCCGACAGGCTGGGATTATCCATGAAATAACGGTGCGCACTGAAGCCGTCATCGCCGTCTGGCGGTAAGATGCGATGATAGTTTCCGTCATGGGCCATTTCCCAGCTTTGCTCATCATCGTTGAGATTCGCAACCATGATCTGGTTCAAAATCTGGCGATGGACTGTCGCGACCTCAATTGGGACGAGCGCTTCGACGCGGCGTTTCAGGTTGCGATCCATCCAATCGGCCGAAGACATATAGACTTTCGCGTTTGCAGACGGCAGCGGCTCCCCATTGGCAAAACAGATAATCCGTGAATGCTCAAGGAAACGTCCCACCAGACTTTTCACGACGATTGTTTCTGATAATCCCTCGACACCGGGCCGCAGACAGCAAATACCGCGAATAACCAGTCGAATGGGTACGCCTGCGCGGCTGGCATCATACAGCGCGTCAATCACATCCTTGTCGACCAGAGCGTTCATTTTAGCCCATATGCCGGATGGTTTACCTGCTTTGGCAGCTGCCGCTTCGGCTTTGATCGATTCGATCAAGAATTTTTCCATCGCAAAAGGCGACATCTTGATCTTTTCGAGTTTTGGACCGCTTTCGGGCGGGGCGCTATGTGCTGTGATATAATTGAACAGACGTCCAGCGTCCCGTCCCATCGCGGGATCGGCAGTGAATAGCGCAAGGTCTGTATATATCTTGGCCGTGATCGGGTGGTAATTTCCGGTCCCAAAATGCGTATACGCCCGTAGCTGATCGCCTTCACGCCTCATGACAAGTGAAACCTTGGCATGGGTCTTATAGTCGACAAAACCATAGACCACCTGCACGCCCGAGCGCTCAAGATCGCGGCCAAGACGCAGATTTGTCTCTTCATCAAACCGCGCTTTGATTTCAACCAGCGCTGTGACCGTTTTACCCGCCTCAGCGGCCTCGATGAGCGCACTGACAATCGGCGAATTAAGAGTCGTGCGGTACAGGGTCTGCTTAATTGCCACAACTTTCGGGTCGGCGGCGGCCTGACGAATGAACTGAACCACGACATCAAAGGATTCATAGGGATGGTGAACCAGAATATCTTTAGCCCGAATGGCTTCGAAGCAATCGCCGCCATGCTCGCGTATCCGTTCGGGATAGCGCGGCTCAAACGGAGGGAAGAGTAGGTCCGGGCGATCATCTACGATCAAACCAGACAGATCATTCATCCCAAGCAAGCCATCAAGCAACATGATGTCGCGCGATTCGGCGCCAATTTCGCGGGTGAGAAACTCGCGCAATGATTTCGGCCCGTCAGCATCAATGTGAATGCGCACAATGCGCCCGCGTCGGCGTTGTTTGAGAAGAATCTCAAATTCCGCAATCAGGTCCTCCGCTTCTTCCTCGATCTCGATATCGCTGTCACGAATAATGCGGAAAACGCTGTGGCCACTCGAATCGTATCCGGGAAACAGCGTGTCTTGATAATAGGCAATGACGGTTTCAAGACGCACAAACCGAGCCGTGCCCTGCTTGCGATCAGGCAAGCGGATAAATCGCGGTGAAAAGGCTGGCATTGGAACCAAACCGACCATCGGCTCATCCTTGCCGTTCTGGGCTTTGAGCTGAAACGCAACAGCGAAACCGAGGTTTGGAATGAACGGAAAGGGATGCGCGGGATCAACGGCTTGCGGCGTTAAAACCGGAAAGACATTGTTTTCAAAGTGAGATTTGAGCCATATCAGGTCGCTTTTCTTGAGATCGGCATTTGACAGTAGCTCAATGCGTTCGCCCTCAAGGTCAGCGCGCAAATCGCGCCAACAGGCCTGCTGGTCCTCCATCAGCACACTCACGGCATCTTCGATTGCCTGAACCTGTTCAATCGGCGTGCGGCCCTCCATGCTACGCCGGGCGACGCCAGCACGCACCTGCTCGCGCAAACCGGCATAACGAACCATGAAAAACTCATCGAGATTGCTGGCTGAAATCGACAGGAAGCGCAAACGCTCGAGCAAAGGATGGCGGGTATTCTGAGCTTCTTCGAGAACGCGCTCATTGAATTTCAGCCAAGACAATTCGCGGTTCAAAAATCGATCTGGTGAAGTTCGGATACTGCCTGCCATTCTATCACCCCATCGTCTTCTGGCTTAATCGTCTTGTTTCATGCCCAGCACTTCGCGGGCGAGAGGAACGCTGAGCGCGCGGCCAGCTGCAGCGCCATTTAGACGCCATACTGCATTCTCGATATCTGCAAAGCTCAAACCCAGCCGTGTCACTAAATATTCTTCAACTGGTTTAGGCAATATCAGATAAGCCCGGTCACAGGCACGCTTTATCCGGGCCCGCATCAGATCTTCATCGACGGTCGCAAGATCCGCGATGGGCGCAGACTTCAGGCGCGACGCAAGATCCGAAGACGAAGAATACCAGCGAGATGGCGGACTATGTGCGGTCAGTAATAAATGGCCATCCTGACGTCCTGCAGCGCTGATGATTTGAAGTAAACGCGCATCCGTAAGAACTTCATCTGCGCCATCAATAGCCACGTCGCGGCTAGCTGCTGGCTCGACGGCATCATCACTCAGCTTGCTGAAATCTGCGGCCGTGAGATACAACCCGCCGCGTTCTGCCGTCCAGGCGCGGGCAATTGTTGTCAGACCGCTTTTTGCCGGACCAACAAGGCAAAAGACGTGATACGGCCAACGCTCAACTTTGCGAACTGCAGCAATGACACCGCGATTAGCGTCGGTGATTGCCATTGCATTGAAATCAAGATCGTCTTCGGGGAAATCTATGGGTATTTGGCCCCGCTCCGACATGATTTTCGTCCTGTATATTATCGCCCGGCCGTGATGGCAGACGTCATGACCCAACCAATCTGGTCAGCGCGAATGACGACACCGCGATCGCGCAGGTCAGTCGTCAAGCGCTGAGAATCTCCAGCAAAGAGGAAGGCCACAACAGCGCCGTCGCGAGAGATCGCGCGCGTTTGAAAATCGGAAACGAGTGGTGAGCGCGCGAGCGCCCCGCGCAACGTGTTCCACTCAGCCAGAGAAGTGTAGAGAACCGTTGCCTCTATAAGTGTGCGGCGATCTTCACGGATGATCGATGTCTGCTTCCATTCGGTATCGAGGAAGTCCGCAGCGGCTGTCGCGGCGCTGGACATGGTTGCAACACGCGGCGTTGAGCCCAGTTCGCGTATTCCGGAAGGGGTAATGCTCGACAGGGTAACCCGGTAACTTCCGGCACTCCCGCGGAGATCTGCCAGAATACCACGCTTGGCATCATAATGCGCGATGTCGCCCGCGATATCTTCCCAGTTCGTATCAGCGCTATAGCCAGCCGACCGGCTGGTAATTGTCGGGGCGAGGTGTCCGACCGACTCGTCATCCCATGCAGCATTCCAAGAATATGAATTTCCGCGTGAGGCCACAGGAATGATCAGCGCCTTCGGGGCGGGTGTATCCGTGAAAGGCACACTGTTTTGTTCAAGGAAGGCCCGTAGATTGGACGGATTGAAGACAACTGCGAGACTACCGCGATACCGCCCCGCTCCGGCTGTTTCTTCTTCAACGTCCACAGCAGCGGCAAGAAGGGCTGCTGTTTCGGCGTCAATCACCAGACTGCTTGCTTTGGCCAAGTCCTCTGGCAGCGTCACCCGAGCTAGCATTTCTCTCGCACCCACAATTCGGGCATATGAAAACGCTTCTTCGCGCGCCTCAATCACAGATTCTGCGCTTTCATCGACGGCAATGTCGCGCACTGTGTAAACATCGCGGCTTTGCGAATTGGCCACCGAGAGCGGCGCAGCAGCCAGCATAATCAGAACCAGAAAATATCGAATCATAGTGCGCATCCTCATTCAACACTTCTATCTAACCATACTGGCGCAGCACGTGAACCACACAAGCTACTGGTCAGCACGAAAACACCATGCTAACGCGCCACAATATGAGTACAGAACCTCGCGATTCCCTTTCATACCGTGACGCCGGTGTCGATATTGAGGCAGGCGAACGGCTGGTTAAATCCATTTCACCTCTCGCCAAAGCGACCATGCGCAAAGGCGTTATGGGCGGGCTTGGCGGCTTTGGCGCGCTGTTTGATCTTAAATCCGAGGGGTGGAGCGATCCGGTCCTGGTTTCGGGAACAGATGGCGTCGGCACCAAACTCATGCTGGCCTTCGAGACCGGAATTCACGATACGGTTGGAATCGATCTTGTTGCGATGTGCGCGAATGATGTCCTGGCACAGGGGGCTGAACCCCTGTTTTTCCTTGACTATTTCGCTACAGGCAAGCTCGAGGGTGGGATCGCCGAAAGCGTGATTGCGGGCATTGCGGAAGGCTGCAAACAGGCTGGATGCGCGCTTGTCGGCGGTGAAACAGCTGAAATGCCGGGCATGTACCCGCCCGGACATTATGATCTGGCCGGGTTTGTCGTCGGCGCCGTTGAGCGCAGAGCAATCCTGCCGAAAATGGATGAAATGTCGGCTGGGGATGTATTAATAGGCATCGCGTCATCTGGCCCGCACTCAAACGGCTATTCCCTGATCCGTAAGGTCGTTGAACGTTCTGGCCTATCATACGAAGACGCATCGCCTTTTAGCGAAGGCAGTTTGGGTGAAGCCCTGCTCACACCGACACGGCTTTATTCAGATGCGGCGCTACCCCTGATCCGCTCAGGTGACTTAAAGGGATTGGCGCATATCACTGGCGGCGGGCTGACAGAAAATACACCTCGCATGTGTCCGGATCATCTGGTCCCACATATTGAGCGCACAGCATGGACGCCGCCAGCGGTGTTTGGTTGGCTGCAATCTGTTGGCAATATCGCTGAGGATGAAATGCATCGCACATTCAATATGGGGATCGGCTTGGTTTTCGCCGCTGCGCCAGACAAAGCTGATACTGTGATGGATAAATTGCGCGCGCTGGGTGAACAGCCCGTTATTCTCGGTGAACTCACGCCGTCATGAAACCGCTGCGCCTCGCCATCCTGATCTCAGGGCGCGGCTCAAACATGGTGAGCATACTCGATGCCGCCGACGCGCCTGATTACCCCGCTAAGCCCGCTCTGGTTCTCGCCAATCGCCGAGATGCGCAAGGACTTGAAACGGCCGCACATCGCGGGATCAGCACTGCGCTTGTTGAGCATCGCCAGTTCGGCACGGATCGCGAAGCTTTTGAGCGAGCGATGGATGCGCAGCTTCAATCGCACGAGATTGAGATCGTGGCACTGGCTGGATTTATGCGTATTTTGACGCCTTGGTTCGTGCAGCGCTGGGCCGGGCGCATGGTCAATATCCACCCTTCCCTATTGCCGAAATATCCGGGACTGCACACGCATAAGCGGGCGATTGAAGCCGGAGACACACATGGCGGATGCTCTGTGCACTGGGTGACAGAGGGCGTCGATGAAGGCGGATTGATTGAACAAGCTGCTGTGCCAATTGTGGCTGGGGATGACGCTGAGGCGCTTGCGGCCCGCGTTTTGGTCGCTGAGCATCAGCTTTACCCACGCGCTCTGGCCAAGGCGTGCGAACAGATTGCCGCGAGTATTAAAACATAAAAAAGCCCGCACCTTTACCAGATGCGGGCCTTTTATAATTTCAAGCCAGTCCTTTAGCCAACAATGTCTGACTCGCTAAAGAACTGAACGATTTCGAGCGCGGCATTCTCGTCGCTGTCTGAGCCGTGAGCAGAGTTCTCACCGATTGATTTTGCGAACAATTTACGGATCGTACCGTCGGCTGCCTCTGCTGGGTTGGTTGCACCCATGATATCGCGGTAGCGCGCCACAGCATTTTCGCCTTCGAGAACCTGAACCACAACTGGGCCAGATGTCATGAACTCGACCAGCTCGCCAAAGAATGGGCGCTCAGAGTGGACACCGTAGAAACGTTCGGCTTCGACTTGTGTCATATGGATACGGCGCTGAGCAACGATACGCAGACCGCCCTCTTCAATGACCTTGTTGACCGCGCCGGTCAGGTTGCGAGCCGTGGCGTCTGGCTTGATGATTGAGAATGTACGAGAAACAGCCATGATGGCTCCTGTGATGAGGTTTGAACACTGTTGGCGCGCCTATAGCCGCGTGAACCGTGAGGAGCAATGGCGTGTTTGAACTAAGTTCAGTCAGACCCGATCCGGACCAACAATCTGCCCGGAAGGGGTTGCGACCATAACCCAAGGCTCAACCTCACCACGGCGGATAATATCTACCATGTCCGGATGTGCCAGAACCGCATCGCAATAGGCTGAATCGGCGCCTTCAGTCACTATGCCGTAAGTTACAAAGCGTGTCACAACCGGGGCATAGAAAGCGTCGGCCGCCGACCACTCACCGAACAGGAATGGCCCGTCCTTTGATCGTTTTGCCCGGCATTCAGCCCAGATTTCCAGAACCCGGGCAATGTCTGATTTTGTTGCCGCTTCAGGAACTGTATCGAGATAACGAGACCTGATATCGACCGGGCACTGGCTCCGTAATGCCATAAAACTTGAGTGCATCTCAGCCACCACAGCACGCGCCAACGCGCGATCCGCCTTGTTTATCGGCCAAACGCGGCCGGGCGCGCTATGCTCTGCGATATATTCAGTAATCGCCAGACTATCGCGCACAGCGATATCGCCATCAACAAGAGCTGGCACTTTATGAAACCCGGTTTTGTCTCGCACCACGTCCTTGGTGGTCTCATGCAGAAGCGGCAACACTGTTTCTGTAATCTGAAGATCAGATGCCCTGGCAACCAGCAAGGCCCGGATAGACCAGGATGAGTAATTCAAATTGCCGAGTAAAAGCTCCATGGACATAGCCTCTTGCTGCATCAGCGGACATAGCCCTATGTTCAAGGCGTGACCAAGGAGAATTTCTCATGACTGGATTACTTCGGATGATGCTCGCTTTCGCAGTGATTATCGCAGCGGGTTATGGCGTTTTCTACTTATGGGCCGGATATATCCCTGACCACACCATGAAAATAGTTGGTAGCTATGGCATTCTGACTTTACTGGTCTTCATCATCACGCTGATCACCAAACCGGCGGGCGAAAAACACTAGGACTTACCAGCCTCGGTCCAGCCATTGGCGCTTTGTTGGAAGTATCGCGCCGTCAAACCAGCGTCCTTCGCGGCCTTGAATTGATCTCTTGCCGTCTGGCGCGCCGCTGCATCACCATCATCGAACATCACCATGCATCTCGCGAAGGGCGCATCGACTGCGAGCGGCGTGCCATCGAGAAGGAGCGCAACGGCGGCCTCGTTCAGATTGTCGCTTTTGTCAGAAATCAGGATGGACTGATCTGCAGGTTCCAGACCTGCAGCCTCGACCTGCCCATGTGGCAGGAAGCTTTTGTCGTCATAGGTCCAGAGTGCTTCATCCAGCGCGCCGCGGCGGGTCGCGTCAGGGCTGACAGCCAGGACCCGCCACCCACGTTCGAGACATTTCTCGAGTAACGGCCCGACGGCGCGCTCCAGCGATGTGCGCTGGAGGTGGTAGAACCACCATTCGGGTTTCGCGGCTGGTTCAGCCATCCCTACCCCTCAAAATTATCCGCGATCCAACGATCCAAGAGGCGTGGTCCAAATCCACTCGCCCAGCTTGGATCAATTGGTGACTTTTCACCTTCAACCCATGCGACACCCGCAATGTCCAAGTGCGCCCATTTTACGCCGTCATTGATGAAGCGCTTGAGGAATTGCGCCGCCGTGATCGAGCCAGCGGCGCGCCCGCCGATATTTCGCATGTCAGCAAATTGCGACTTAAGCAGGCTGTCATACTCACTGCCAAGCGGCATACGCCAAACGTGCTCACCCTCGGTCAGGCCTGAAGCTGTGAGTTGTGCAGCCATATCGTCATCATTGGTGAACAGACCAGCATGATGATGGCCAAGACCGATAACGATTGCCCCTGTCAGCGTCGCCAAATCGACAATTGCAGCGGGCTTATAGTGTTCCTGCGCGTACCAGAGCACGTCACACAGAACGAGACGGCCCTCTGCATCGGTGTTTTGAACTTCGATCGTCTGACCAGAGGCTGAGGTCAGGATATCGCCCGGCCGAATAGCATCGGCATCAGGCATGTTCTCAACGAGACCGACAAGGCCAACGACATTCGCTTTGGCTTTACGTTTCGCGAGCGCCAGCATCGTACCGACGACAGCCGCAGAGCCGCCCATATCGCCGCGCATGGCTTCCATGCCAGCGCCGGGCTTGAGGGAGATACCGCCGGTATCGAACGTAACGCCTTTTCCGACGAGCACAGTTGGATCAACGCCTTCCTTGCCGCCATTCCATTCAATAATACCCAGCTTACTCTCTTTGGCGCTGCCCTGCCCGACACCAAGCATGGAGTTCATGCCGAGTTTCTTGAGTTCCTTTTCGCCGAGGATTTTGACTTCAAGACCATGTTTTTCCAGTGCCTTGATCCTGTCAGCATAGGTTGCGGGATAAAGATCGTTCGGCGGAAGGTTGACGAGATCGCGCGTAAGGTATGTGCCTTCAGCCGCAGCGGCGAGTGGCGTATAGGCAGCTTTCGCTGCCTTTGGATCACTGGTGACGAAGTTTAGCGTCTTCAATGTCGGGAGCTGATCTTTCTTCTGTTTGGTCTTGTAGGCATCAAACCGATAAGCCGCGAGGACTGCGCCAAGTGCTGCACGGGCGCAGTCGTCAGCGCCATCGAGATGAAGATCAATATCTTTGAAGCCGCTTTGTGCGTGGGCCTTGTAGAGATTCGCGCCGAGCTTTTCGAAGGCGCGCGCATCCGGCTTTTTACCGCCGCCAACCAGAACAGCGCGCTTGGCATCAGTCCCTTTGGGAAGGACCACAAAAGCCTGCTGTCCTGCTTTGCCCGTAAAACGCTCTGACGCCAAAGCTTCAGACAGCAGTCCGCCAACTTGACCATCAAGCGCAGCTGCCGCATCTGGCAGTTTACCGCCTTCATCAACGATGAATGCTGCAATTGAGGCTTTGCCAGATTTGTCGAATGTAATTTTCATGTGTGTGAACTCCGTTTGCAGGGCAAAGTAAGCATCGACGTGCGCGGCGCAACTCGCTAGGCAGGCCTTAAAGCAGGAAAATAGGCTCTTTTCGTATGAACGAGATCCAAAAATATATTTTCTACCGTGTCCTGCGCGCGGTTCTGATCATTGTTGGTGGTCTCGCCCTGCTTGCGATTCTGGCACAGGGTCTGTCGAGAACTGACATAATCGTCGAGAATCGCCAGACCGCATTGACCTATTTTCGTATTGTCGCGCTGGGTGCGCCGCAAATTATGGCGCTGCTGACACCAATGGCGATTTTTGTTGCGGGCATCTGGTCCTTGAACCGATTACACCGGGATAGCGAAGTGGTCGTCGCGCAAGCCGCGGGCATGACACAATGGCAGATCGCGTCCCCCGTTTTGCGGCTGGCCGTACTGGCAGGCATTGTCCATCTGGGTGTAAACCTCTGGGTGCAGCCGCTGGCACAACGCGAACTGCGCGAAACAATTACAGAAGTTCGCGGTGATCTTGCCTCATCCCTGATCCGGCCCGGACAATTCACAACGCCAGATGACAATCTGACTGTGTTTGCGCGCGAAAAGCAGGGAAATTACCTTATCGGTGTGCAAATCGCTGAACGTGCTGGCCAGCCAGACGCGCGAGATTATCTCGCGCAGCGCGGCCAGTTTATTGAGGTAGACGGCGAACCCGCCATCGTCATGGAAGAGGGCGAAATTCATCAGCTGGATGCGAATGGCGCGCTTAATATTCTCAAGTTCGAGCAATCTACATTCGACCTTACGCCCTTCGTGCGGGAAAAAGGACGGGTCGTGCTGAAAGCCTCTGACCGCTATCTGCATGAGCTATTGCGCATTGACCGAACCAATTACAATGAGGCCAAGGATGAGGCTAAATTCCTCGCTGAAGCCCATGCGAGACTGACGACACCATTGATCAGCATCGCTATGGCTCTGCTGGCCATTTTGGCTGTGTTGGGGGGAAGCTTTAGCCGCCGCGGGTATAGCCGCCGGATAGTCGCGGCATCTTCGGGGGCGCTCATACTGATCATCGTGCAACTGGCTGTGCAATCAGCAGCTGTTGGCAATACCGCGCTCAACGCAGCGCAATGGGTGCTCCCGCTCTCTGTGATCGGGGTATTGTCGCTGATTATGTTTCGGCCACGTGGTCGAATTCCAAAGAGGATGCGCGTATGATCGGAACTCGCATTCAGCGCTATATCTTCTTTAAGTGCCTGATGGCCCTGCTCATGGTGGTAGGCATTTTCGTGATTACCATCTTGCTGGTCGACACGGTTGAGCAAATGCGCACCGTCGGTGGCGACGTCAACTTGTCGCCGCTCGTCGCGATCCAGCTCTCCGCAATGAAATTACCCGGCTTGATCGAGCAGACCTTTCCGTTTGCGATCCTCGTCGCGGCGATGATGACATATAATCAGCTTAGCAAAACATCAGAGCTTTCGGTTATCCGGGCCACGGGCCAGTCCGCCTGGCAATTTCTGGCACCTGTCATCGCACTCGCTGTACTGCTGGGTCTATTTTCAATGATGGCACTAAACCCGGCAGGCGCTTATTTATCTGAACGGTTCGAATCGACACGCGCAACACTGCTTGAGGAAGGTGGTCAGCGCGCTGCACGGCCGCGCAGCGACATCTGGCTGCGGCAAGGCTCCGATGAAGGGCAAATCGTCATCCATGCTGATTCGGTCGATCCGAGTGGGCAGATTTTTTCGGGTGTGAAATTCCTGGAAGAAGGACGCATCTATAATGGCGTCCGCGCTACCAATGCCTATCGTTTCATCCGCCGGATCGACGCTGAGGAAGCCCGAATCGTGGGCGGCTTTTGGCAATTGACCAATATCGTGGAAAACACGCCCGACAATCCGCCGCAACGCATGGAAAAGCTTGCGATTGAAACTGATCTTGATCCCAACACGCTGCTAACCCGGTTTACATCGCCCGACACGGTTGGGTTTTGGGGATTACCGAAATTTATTTCACAAACCAGCCGCGCTGGTCTGGATTCTTCAAGATTCACAATGCGCTGGTTTGGATTGACGGCCCTGCCGATCCTTTACACGGCCATGGCTCTGATCGGCGCAATCGTCTGTTTGCGACTGTCACGACTAGGCGGAACATCCCAATTGGTCGCCATTGGAGCGCTGTCCGCCGTAGGACTATTTTTTGTCACGCAAGTTGCTTCCAGTCTCGGCTCTTCTGGCGCGGTTGCCCCCATCATTGCTGCATGGTCGCCCGCGCTTTGTGCCCTATTCATTGCACTCAGTATTCTTGCCTATCAGGAAGATGGCTGACAGATCACCGCTTGACAGACTCCCGGCTGGCTACCATCTCTCGCCGCCTTAAAGGAGCGCCACCGCATGAAAGTTGTTGTTGTCGAGTCACCGGCCAAAGCCAAGACGATCAACAAATATCTAGGTAAGGACTATGTGGTTCTTGCTTCTTACGGCCACATTCGTGACCTGCCCTCCAAAGACGGCTCTGTTGATCCAGACAATGATTTTGAGATGGTGTGGCAGGCCGATAGCAAGTCGCAAACCCGTATCCGGGAAATCGCAGATGCGGTAAAAAGCGGCAACAAACTGATTCTTGCAACCGACCCCGATCGCGAAGGTGAAGCGATCTCGTGGCATATTCTCGAAGCGCTTCGCAAGCGCCGCGCGCTGAAGAAGGACTTCCCGGTTGAACGCGTCGTCTTTAACGCCATCACCAAAAATGCCGTTACCGAAGCAATGGAGAAGCCACGCCAAGTCGATCAGGAATTGGTTGATGCTTATCTTGCGCGCCGGGCGCTCGATTATCTCGTTGGATTCAACCTCTCACCGGTGCTCTGGCGCAAACTGCCCGGTAGCCGCTCAGCCGGGCGCGTTCAATCTGTGGCGTTGCGGATCGTGTGCCAGCGAGAGTTGGAAATTGAAACCTTCAAACCTGAAGAGTACTGGACAATCGGCGCGAAACTCCGCGCGCCTGATGGCGTAGACTTCGATGCGCGTTTGCACGCCCTAAACGGCAAGGCCCTGAAGAAGTTCAGCCTACCTGACGCGGATACGGCAAAAGCGGCGCTAGACGCGGTCAATGTCGCCGGATTTTCTGTCGATAGTGTCGAAGCCAAGCCGATTAAGCGTAATCCGCCACCGCCTTTCATCACTTCAACGCTGCAACAGGACGCGTCACGCAAACTTGGGTTTTCAGCCAAACGTACGATGCAAGCGGCCCAGAAATTATATGAAGCCGGTCGCATTACCTATATGCGGACCGATGGCGTGAACATGGCGGAGGAAGCCTACTTCCACGCGCGTGAACACATAAAAGGCGACTATGGCGCCCAATATCTGCCGGAAAAACCGCGCCGCTACAGCTCAAAGCAGAAGAATGCTCAGGAAGCTCACGAAGCCATTCGGCCTACTGTTTTCTCGGTCCGTCCAGACGATTACAAAGCGCCTGATCAGGACTTGTGGAAACTCTACGCACTAATCTGGCGCCGCGCCGTTGCGTCCCAAATGGAAGCCGCACGCTTTGAACGCACAACGATAGACCTGTCATCCAAGGACAAAGGCGCAACCCTACGCGCCAGCGGTCAAGTTTTGATCTTTGACGGCTTTATCAAACTCTACACTGAGAGCCGCGACGATACGGATAAGGATGACGATGCCGAGAATCGTCTACCGAAAATGGCTCAAGGCCAGCATGCTGACCTTTTGGAGGCAAAATCCGAGCAGCATTTCACGGCGCCTCCACCACGCTTCACTGAAGCCAGCCTGGTCAAGAAACTAGAAGAACTTGGTATTGGGCGGCCATCGACCTATGCGTCCACCCTGTCGACTCTGGAAGATCGCGACTATGTGCGGATTGAGAAGAAGCAACTCATTCCCGAGGATAAAGGCCGGCTGGTTACAGCTTTCCTAGAAAACTTTTTCCCGAAATATGTAGAGTATGATTACACCGCCAATCTGGAAGAGCAGCTTGATGTGATTTCCGATGGCAAGCTCGACTGGAAAGCTTTCCTGCGCGCGTTCTGGACAGAGTTCCACGCGGCGGTCGATGAGACAAAAGAATTGCGTGTCACGAATGTTCTGGATGCGCTGAACGAGACACTTGGAACCTATGTGTTCCCCAAAACCGACGCCGACGGCAATGTCAAAGACAACCCGCGGCAATGTCCACTATGTTCAGAAGGCGAGTTGAGCTTGAAACTGGGGCGTCATGGGGCGTTTGTAGGCTGTTCACGCTATCCCGAGTGCACATTCACACGCCAGTTCTCATCGAACGGCGAGGACGATGCCGCGCTCAGCGCCGATGGCAAGGAGTTCGGTATTCACCCCGACACGGGCAAACCGATTGTTCTGAAGTCAGGCCGCTTCGGACCGTATCTTGAGATGGAGCAGGATGGCGAAGACGCCAAGCCCAAACGATCCAGCCTACCAAAAGGCTGGGCGCCCGAAACACTGGACGAAGCAAAAGCCCTGATGCTTATCAACCTGCCGCGAACTGTGGGTCTGCATCCTGAAGACGGCGAACCCATTCTCGCCAATCTGGGGCGCTATGGCCCCTATGTGCAGCATTTGAAAACCTATGCAAATGTCGCGACCGCCGAAGAAATGCTGGAGATCGGCCTCAATCGCGCTGTAACGCTGATTGCAGATAAGCGCGCTAACCCACGTGGACGCGGCGGCAGCGCTGCCAAGCCGCTGCGCGAGCTGGGCAAGCATCCATCAGATGACCAGCCGATCAATGTCTTTGAGGGTCGCTACGGGCCTTATGTGAAGCATGGCAAAACGAATGCGACTCTGCCGAAGGATATTGCTCCAGATGCAGTAACACTCGAACAAGCGATTGAGCTTATAAACGCGCGCGCCGCCAAAGGTGGCAAGACAAAACGCAAGGCCCCTGCCAAGAAGAAAACGGCGGCAAAGAAGAAAGCTCCGGCAAAGGCCAAGAAGTAACTGTCTGCGTGAGGGGGAAGCCACGCCGAGCAAACCCTGCTATGGGCGCGCCATGAGTTTTCCAGATAAACAAATTGTCCTCGATTTCCTGCGTGAGAATCCGCAGGCGACGAGCAAAGCAGAGATCGCCAAAGGCCTTAAAGTCAAAGGCCGTGAGCGTCAGACTCTACGCCAAATCCTCAAAGACCTTGAGGCTGACGGCACGTTGAAAAAAACGGGCAAACGCGCGTGGGCACAGACCGATACACCGCCGCCGACAACCGTGATCGAGTTTACGCACATCGATAAGGATGGCGATTTGATCGCCCGCGCCGTTGGCAAGGACGGCGTTTTCGGTCCTGATCTCGCCTATGACGGCTATAATGGCAAAATGCGTGGACCTGCACCCGGCAAAGGGGATCGCGGGCTTGCACGCCTGAAACAACATGAAGGCGGTGATTGGACAGCGCGCCTTATGAAACTGTTTGAGAAACGCGACGAAGACAAGCCCGTAACGGGCGTATTTGAGCGCAATCGCCGCGGCGGTCAGGTCAAGCCAGCCAGCCGCAAGGATAAACGCGAACTGTTGATCAATGAGAGCGATACACAGGGCGCCGAGGACGGCGATCTGGTACAGGCTGAAGTATTGCCCAGTAAGGGGCACGGACCGCTTAGAGGCCGTGTGACACAGATTATCGGGCGTATGGAAGATCCACGCGCAGCCTCGTTGCTCGCCATTGCCGCGCACGATATTCCAACGGAATTCCCGCCTGCTGTGATCACGGCTGCGCAAAACGCAAAGGCCACAGAATGTAAACGCGAGGATTTGCGTGATACGCCGCTCATCACTATCGATCCAGCAGATGCGCGCGACCATGACGATGCTGTGTTCGCCGAGGCAACCAAAGATGGATGGCGCGTTATCGTTGCCATCGCAGACGTCGCCGCATTTGTGACACCGACCTCGCCGCTAGATACCGAAGCGCTGAAGCGCGGCAACTCGACCTATTTTCCTGACCGTGTCGTCCCGATGCTGCCATTTGAACTCTCTGCCGATGCCTGCTCTCTCAAAGAGGGTCAGGAGCGCGCCTGTATGGCTGTTGAAATGTTCTTTGATAAGTCGGGCACGAAATCGAAGCACCGCTTTATGCGGGCCACGATGCGCTCCGCAGCTGGACTGTCCTATGAAGAAGCGCAGGCTGCCATTGATGGGAACCCGTCCGATCGGGCAAAACCGCTTCTGGACATTGTACTTAAGCCTTTATGGGATGCGTATGCGGCGCTCACCACTGCCCGTGAACGCCGTGGCCCGCTTGAATTAGACCTGCCAGAACGCCGCGTCGAAATTGATGAGGATGGCAAAGTCGCTGGCATCACCACCAAAGCCCGCTTTGATGCCCACAAGCTTATCGAAGAGATGATGATACAGGCGAATGTCGCCGCGGCAGAAGAATTAGAGCGACGGGCAACACCGCTACTCTACCGCATCCATGATGCCCCTTCTGACGCCAAGATCGCCGCGCTTTCGGAGTTTTTGAAAACACTTGATGTCAAATGGCCGCTCGGCGAGAAAGCGCAGACAAAACGGTTTAATCGCCTGCTCGCTGATTTCGAGGATACTGAAGACAGCGCCGTGGTGTCTGAAATTGTGCTGCGTAGCCAGGCGCAAGCGATATACAGCCCTGATAATATTGGTCATTTCGGCCTGAATTTGCGCAAATACGCACACTTCACCTCACCTATCCGACGCTATAGCGATCTGATCGTGCACCGCGCCCTGATCACAGCGCTAGATTTTGGTCCGGATGGTCTGACGCAAGAACACAAGGTCAAGCTAGACGAGACCGCGCAGCACCTGGTGATGACAGAGCGCCGATCCATGGCGGCTGAGCGCGAGGCAACCGACCGCTATCTTGCACTCTATCTGGCGGACCGGGTCGGCGCAGAATTTGATGGCCGGATCACAGGCGTAAATCGCGCCGGACTATTTGTTCAACTGGCTGACACAGGAGCAGACGGATTTGTTCCCGCATCACGCATTTCGAGCGAGTATTGGGCCTTCCGCGAGGCGGCGATGGCCTTGGTGGCCGACAAGTCTGGCAAGAGATACGAAATGGGCCAGATCGTCCGGGTCCGTCTTGCCGAAGTCACGCCGCTTGAGGGCGGTTTACTGCTGGAGTTAATCTCGCCGCCAAAGCCACGCAAACCCGGCGAGAAAACGGAAAACAATAGAGACCGCGGGCGCGGACCAAGGCCAAGTCGCAAATCGAATGCCAAACGCGCATCCAAAGGTCGGAAGCGATGACACGTAAGGGCGATAATTTCGACAAGCCCAAAACCGGCGAACTTCGCAAGGCGGGGACACCCCTTGGCCGCCCAAAAGACGCGGCAACCCTCATCCTGATCCGGCGCGATGCTGAGGTGCCGCGCGTCCTGATGGGCAAACGCTCAGGACGGCATGATTTCATGCCCGACAAATATGTTTTCCCCGGCGGACGTGTTGACCCGCAGGACAGTCGCCCGGTGGCCTATAGTGAGCTAACGCGTGAGACTGATGCCAAGCTACGCTACAAGACACGCCGTCTTCCGCGTGCGTTCGCGATGACGGCCATCAGAGAGACATTCGAAGAAACCGGGCTACTGATTGGCCGCGAAGCAGAAATGCCCGCCACCGCGCCCCCGGGATGGCAGCAGCTATATGATCTGGACGTCGCGCCTAACCTTGAAGCGCTTGAATTTGTCGGGCGCGCTATCACGCCGCCCTATCGCCCAAAACGTTTTGACGCACGCTTCTTCATGGCTGACGCAGAAACCGCCCTGATTGACGATCGACCACCCGTCGATGGCGCAGAGTTACATGACTTGCAATGGGTGACATTGGTAGATTCAATGGATCTTGATTTGCCCATGGTCACACGCTTCATGCTGAGCGAGATCGAAGCGCGCCTCGCCTCAAAAGCCGAGGTACGCCCAGCCTTTGTTTACTGGCAGCGCGGCGCACATAAACGCGACCGCATTTGATGCGCCAAAACAGTTGACTAACCGCGCCTAACTCGTCATTAGACGCGTTTTCAAGTTTCAGCTCCAAGCAAGGGCGTACCGTTATGGCCAAACCGGCAACCATCAAGATTCGCCTGAACTCTACAGCAGGCACCGGCTTCTTCTATGTGACCAAGAAGAACCCCCGCAACATGACCGAGAAAATGGTCCAGCGGAAGTATGACCCAATCGTGCGCAAGCATGTCGAGTTCAAGGAAGGCAAGATCAAGTAGATCGCCTGTTTATGTAAGGGAATGAACCGGGCCATGTGTCCGGTTTTTCTTTGTCTTGACTTAAGCCGCGAGGCTTTCTGTACGGTTCCGGCCAAGTTGTTTGGCGCGGTAAAGCGCCTGATCGGCGCGATGTAACAAATCTGCGACCGTATCGTTTTCGTCCTTCAGGGTCGCAACCCCCGCGCTAACCGTAATCTCAAGGGTAGAGCCTTCACGTTCGAGCTCGAATAGCTTGTCAGCAATTGCATGGCGAATACGTTCCGCCCCGATGCAGGCGAGATCACCGGGTGTCTCGGGCATGATGACGAGAAATTCCTCCCCGCCAGGTCTGCAAACAATATCCTTTGGGCGGACATTCAGCTGAATTCGTTCTGCGAACGCACGCAGCACGCCATCCCCGGCTTCGTGCCCATGCGCATCATTTATACGCTTGAAATGGTCAATATCGAACGCCACGACGGAAAGTGGCTGACCGCCAGCCGATGTGCGTTGCATCCACTGCTTGAGTTGGCTCAGCATATAGCGCCGATTATATAAACCGGTCAGTTGATCTATAATCGATAGTTCCAGGCCGCGATCGACACGGCGTCGCAAGATTTCAACATAGCGCGTGCGGCGTAATTGGGTTTTCACACGCGCCTGTAGCTCGTGCGGGTTCACCGGATTGATGACCATATCCCCTGCCCCGAGGCTCAAGGCCTTGGTTGCCAAGGCACGATCTTCAGTATCGCATGTGACAATGATCGACACAGGGTTACGTGTCCGCAAGGCTCGCAGCTGCGCGCAAAGACGCATGGCATCATGGCTTTGCGTTGAGAGCGCGAGCGCGATAATATCAATCCCGCCAAGCAAGCTGTTGCCTTGTGCCTCTCCCTCTTGCCATGTTTGCACTTCATGGCCCGCATCGCGCAGAGATTTAGCCAGTCGATTGGCCTCGTTCTCGCTGCTATCTATGACCAGAATATCCGCCGGGCGTTCAAGCTCAGCGCGCTCATCCTCCGTCAGAACCGTACCTTGCCGGCTTGTCGCCTCGCGCGCGCGCAATTCCTGCGCGACGAGATTATAGCGGCTCAGTGCCTCTAGGCGGGCTGTAAGGGCAAAGTCGTCAATCGGTTTGGACAGAAAGTCATCGGCGCCCGCTTCCAAACCGCGAATGCGGTCTTCGGTCTCACTCAGCGCCGTCAGCATGACCACAGGGATATGGCGCGTGCGATCATCATTTTTGAGGTGCTGACAGACCTGATAGCCATCCATGCCTGGCATCATCACATCGAGCAGAATGATTTGAGGCTGGTGCTCAAGCGCCATTTCAATGGCCTGAGAGCCATTTTCGGCGAGCATCACAGTGTAATAATGCGCTTCAAGCTTCGCCTTCATCAATCGCCGGTTGGCGAGAATGTCGTCAACGACGAGGATGCGGGCACTCATGCAGCTTTCCTGCCTGCCGCAAGCTCTTCTACTGTCGACAAGAATGAGCGAACCTGAATGGGTTTCGATAAATAGCCTTCGCAGCCCGCTTCGCGCACCAAAAGCTCATCTGTACGCATGGCGAACGCCGTGACGGCGAGTACTGGAATGTCGCGTGTGCGTTCATCGTCCTTTAGCCAGCGGGTAATATCCAACCCAGAGACTTCAGGCAGCTGAATATCCATGATGATCAGATCAGGCGTGTGCTCGAGTGCCAAGCCAACAGCTTTGGCCCCATCAACACATTTCAGAGTATCGTAACCGGATGCTTCCAGCAGATCGCCAAACAAGCGCATATTCAGCGCATTGTCCTCGACAATCAGTACAAGCTGCTTAGGCGTCTCTGCCATGGATCTGCGTATACCTTTTCCCCACAGGGGTGTTGTTACCTGATTCTCTAATAGCGCGCTGTTCGTTAAGGTTTGTTTGCACTTAACCAGCTCTTGCTGCAACTTTGTGAACATGAGAAGAACAAAGCATGCTGAGTCTATGCAGAGACTGCGATAATTTACACGATGACAGGCCCGCAGCTTGCCTGAAGTGCGGGAGCGAGCGCCTTGTCAGCCATCGTGACCTTGACCGACTCTCGATTGCACATATCGACTGCGACGCGTTCTTTGCGATGATCGAGAAACGCGACAACCCGGACTTGAAAGACAAACCGGTTATCGTTGGCGGCGGTAAGCGCGGGGTTGTCTCGACATGCTGTTATCTGGCGCGGCTACACGGCGTGCGCTCAGCAATGCCTATGTTTAAGGCTTTGAAAGCCTGCCCAGAAGCGGTCGTTGTCAAAGGACGGATGGATGTTTATCGCGATGCGTCACAGGCGATCCGTGAGAAACTACAATCGGTCACGCCGATGGTGCAAATGCACAGTATTGATGAGGGATATCTGGACCTGTCAGGTACCGAGCAAGTCAATGCAGCCGCGCCTGCCGTGACACTCGCCCGGTTAGCACGGGATATCGAAGCCGATATCGGGATAACCATCTCAGTCGGTCTTTCAGAGAACAAATTCCTCGCAAAAACGGCGAGTGAACTCGATAAACCACGCGGATTTGCAGCCTTGTCCAAGGCCGAAGCCCCGGACTTCCTCGCACCGCGCCCGATCCAATTCATTCACGGCGTTGGCGCACAGCTCGCCAAGAAACTCGCGCGTGATAGTTTGAATACGATTGGCGACCTTCAGACCATAGATAAGCGTGACTTGATCGGGCGCTATGGTGAAACAGGTTTCTGGCTATACCAGCGCGCCTTTGGGATTGATAATCGCCCTGTTCACGTGGGCGGTGAACGTAAGTCTGTGTCGGCCGAAAGAACGTTCAATACCGATATTTCTGATCATGCGTTACTTGAAGACAGGCTATGGCAGGTTTGCGAGGAAACAGCACGGCGCGCCAAGAAAAACGAGGTCGAAGGCTCCACAATCACGCTGAAACTGAAAACAGGTGACTTTCGGACCCTAACGCGCAGTACGACGTTAAGTGCCCCCACACAGCTCGCCCAAAGCCTGTTTCGGGCCACAAAGCCGATGTTGGAGCGTGAAACCCAAGGTGGGAAGGCTTATAGACTCATTGGGGTTGGCTTATCGCATCTCGTCGCGCCGCGCGGAGATGTCCCTGACCTGATTGATCCAACCATTGAGAAGCGGGCCAAAGCTGAACGCGCCTCTGACAGCGCGCGAGCGCGATTCGGCAAGGCGGCCGTCATGACGGGGCGCGGAATCCGGCTAGATCAAAGACGAGATTCAAAACCCTAGTTGCACGCGGCACGCCGTTGCGGCAACACAATCGATACGCCCCCTATGAAAGACACCATCATGACGACGCCTGAAACTCGACTGCAAGCCCTTGGTGTTGATCTGCCAGCACCTATGGCAGCCGTGGCCAACTATGTTCCCTTCGTGATCAGCGGATCCCAGCTCTATATCTCCGGACAAGTTTCCGCCGGACCTGACGGTCTGGTTTTGGGCCGGTTGGGCGAGGACATGGATTTGGAAACGGGTCAGAAAGCTGCGCGCCTATGCGGCATCAATCTCATCGCGCAGTGCAAGGCTGCGCTGGGTGAATTAAGCCGTATCAAGCGCGTGGTGAAGCTGGGCGGTTTCGTCAATGCGCATCCAGATTTCACCGACATTCCGCAAGTTATCAATGGCTGTTCCGACCTGATGGTGGAAGTCTTTGGCGACGCGGGACGCCACGCCCGCTCAGCCGTGGCGAGCCCGGTTCTACCGCTCGGTGTTGCTGTTGAGATTGATGGTGTATTTGAAATTGGCTGAGCACTTCACGCTATCCGACTTCTCCTATGCGCACCGCGGGCTGTGGACCCCAAAAGGGCCCGCCGAAAACAGCCTTGCGGCATGTTTGGCTGCGGCCAATGCTGGTTATGGAATTGAATTTGATGTGCGCCCGTCAGCCGAAGGTGTGCCGATGGTCTTCCACGATAAAACCCTCGAGCGAATGACGGATCAAACCGGGGCCTTCGAGGATCGTGGCTCACGAGAATTGATCTCTATGCAACTGCCCGACGGAAGCCAGATAATCACGCTGGACATGTTGCTAGACGCATGGCCGGGTAAGACGCCGCTGCTGTGTGAGATGAAGATCGACGGCGCTACGGGTCCTGCCGATTTTGCGCGCGAAGTCGGACGATCACTCGCACGCCACTCTGGCCCTGCTGCAGCTATGAGCTTCGACCCACGCGCTGTAACCGCCTTGCCCAAGGGCCTGATGCGCGGACAATTGGTCGATGCCAAGAAGCGCACAACCAAAGCAAAATTCGAGAAAGCCCTTAAGGCTATAACCGCCAAAAATGCTGACTATATTGCCTGCCACACCAGTGACGCCAAAACTGTTGCCGCAGCAGGCACGGAAAAAGCACTCCCGGTGATTGTCTGGACCACGCAAGATGCGAAAACCTATAAGCGCTTAAAACCCATTGTCGCGGCACAAATCTTCGAGGGCTTCATCCCCGAGGTTGAAACCAGCCGCGCTGCTCGCGATATGTAGCGCATGGATGAAACACGGCTAACAGTCAGGCTGGCGACAGGATTATCAGACGTCAGTCGTGACCAATGGAACGCCGTCGCAAACCCGCCAAGCCAAGCCTATGACCCTTTCCTAAGCTGGGAGTTTCTGGAAGCGTTGGAAGCCTCAGAGGCGGCGACACCAGAAACCGGTTGGACGCCCTGCCATCTGCTTGCTGAAAGCCCGGATGGGAAACTGCGCGCGGCCATGCCGCTCTACGCCAAGACGCATAGCCAGGGTGAGTTTGTCTTCGACCATAGCTGGGCTGATGCGTATGAGCGCGCGGGCGGCAGCTATTACCCTAAATTGCTCTGCGCTGTCCCATTTACGCCAGTGACAGGACGCCGGCTTTTGGTACCCCCCGGCCCTGATGAAATGCAATTACGTCAAACTCTATTGATGGGCGCGCTTCAAACCGCCAGCCAGAATGAGTTTTCTTCTTTGCACTTGAACTTCCTTCAAGCCGGGGAAGCCGAGCAGTTGAAGGCTGAGGGTCTGCTTATTCGCAATGATCAGCAGTTTCATTGGACGAATGACGGGTACAAGACATTCGATGATTTTCTCGCTGCACTTTCCTCTGCCAAGCGTAAGAACTTGCGCAAGGAACGCGCGCGCGCCCAAAGCGACTTAGCATTCGAGTGGGTCACAGGAGACGACTTAACTGAAGCGCATTGGGACATATTTTACCGCTTCTATACAGATACAGGCTCGCGCAAATGGGGCAGCCCCTACCTCACCCGAGAAAGCTTTTCTCTGCTCGGCGAGCGAATTGCGGATGATATTCTACTCGTCCTGGCAAAGGACGAGGGGGAGACTATTGCGGGCGCGCTGAACCTCATCGGCGCAAATACACTCTACGGGCGCTACTGGGGCTGCACACAAATGCGCCCATTTTTGCATTTTGAAACGTGCTACTATCAAGCGATCGACTTTGCGATTGAAAACGGTCTGAAAACCGTGGAGGCTGGCGCCCAAGGCGGGCACAAATTGGCAAGAGGATACGCACCCGTGACAACTTATTCAGCCCACTGGATTGCCCACCCCGGCCTTCGCGAGGCGATTGGTGCATATCTGGAGCGTGAACGCGAAGCTGTCGCCCGCGATGCAGACTATCTGCAAGAGCGAACGCCGTTTAAGAAGGACATTACATGACCCTGCACGCCGCTTATGACCCCGATAATATCTTCGCCAAGATACTGCGCGGTGAGATGCCCTGCGTGAAAGTGTTTGAGGACGACGTTGCCCTCGCCTTCATGGATGTGTTCCCACAATCGGAAGGACATACGCTTGTCATTCCAAAGGGGGGCGAGGCGCGCAATCTGTTGGATATGCCTTCTGCCATGCTCGGTGAGTATATGCAGCGCGTCCAACGCGTCGCCATCGCGGTTGAGCGGGCCTTGGCGCCAGATGGTGTGACAGTGACCCAGTTTAACGGAGCTGCAGCAGGCCAGACTGTGTTTCATCTCCACTTCCATATCATTCCGCGCTGGGCCGCAAAGCCCCTCGGGCGTCATGGCGGCGATATGGCTGACCCGAGCGATCTCGAAGCGATTGCCGAGAAAATCCGCTCAAACCTGTAACCTTCTGCTATAATGGGGCCGGGACGGGCCTATGGCACAGTTGGAAGACTATATCGCAGAAACGCAGGACTGCGCTACGGAAGAAGCGCTATTCCGTCAGTTTGACATTTTCGTGGGGCGATACGGCGTCGATGTCAGCTCCTACCATATCGTGGCTGAAAACCTCCGCGCTGTCCCGGTTGAGACAGGTTTGGTGCGTGAAAATTTTCCCGTCGACTGGGTCAAACACTATATGGAAGAACGCTATGCCGAGATCGATCCGGTGATTGAACAATCTCGCCGTGAGGCGCGTCCTTTCCATTGGTTCGATGTTGACCAAAAGCTAAATCTTAGCGCACGGCAAAAGCAGTTTCTCGAAGAGTTACGCGATGCCGGGCTGACAGACGGTCTCGCCATCCCGGTATTCGGCCCCAAAGGCACAATGGCTTATTTCGGTTTGGGAGCGGTTGGCGACACGCTGGACCTCAGCGAAACTGAAATGCTGGAACTGCAATTTGCCTGTTTGCAAACCCACAATCGATATCTTGATCTTGCGAATATCGAGGAGGCACCGCCGGAAAAACCCTTATCACCTCGTGAGAACGAAGTGCTGTCACTCGTAGCCGCTGGCCTATCGAATAATTTCATTGCCGAGCGCCTCGGCATTTCCGAAAATACGGTCGACACAATGCTACGCCGCGTCTTTGCCAAGCTCGGTGTCAATAACCGGATCAGCGCTGTCTTGCGCGGTATAGGATCAGGATTGATCTTGCCCTAAAGGCCAAGTTTCTCACGCAGAATCTTATTCACCGCTTGCGGGTTTGCCTTCCCGCCTGACGCCTTCATCACCTGTCCTACGAACCACCCCATCGTTTTGGGCTTCTCTTTAACCGCAGCAGCTTGCTCGGGATTAGCGGCGATTACTTCGTCAACGACTTTCTCAATCGCACCCGTATCCGTCACCTGCTTCAGACCGTGTTTCTCAACAATGTCTGCAGGATCCCCCTCGCCCTCAATCATGCGAGCGAAGACATCCTTGGCAATCTTGCCGCTGATAACATCTGATGAAATGAGGTCGATCAAACCGCCTAATTGCACAGCTGAAACCGGGCTGTCGCCGAGTTCAAGCTCAGCCTTGTTGAGATAACCAAACAATTCCTGCGTAACCCAGTTCGCGGCGAGTTTGGGGTCTCGCCCCTTCGCAACGGTCTCATAAAAAGCTGCGCCTTCAGCATCTGCGGTCAGGACGCCAGCATCGTAGCGTGACAGGCCGTACTCACTTTCAAACCGCGCGCGCTTCTGATCCGGAAGCTCGGGAAGGGTTGCACGAATATTGGCGACAAAAGCCTCCTCCAGCACCAGCGGCAACAGGTCTGGGTCCGGGAAGTAACGATAGTCATGCGCATCCTCTTTGGAGCGCATGGGGCGGGTCTCATTCTTGTCGGGATCAAACAGGATCGTTTCCTGATCCACCGTGCCCCCGCTCTCTAGCACGCGCACCTGCTCATGCGCTTCATATTCAATGGCCGCTTGAATGAAGCGAAAGGAATTCATGTTCTTGATTTCACGGCGAGTCCCGAGATGGTTAAAATCGCCCGTTTCCTTGAATTTGTCGTAGCCGCCCACTTTGCACACTGACACGTTGACGTCAGCGCGAAGGTTGCCCTTCTCCATGTCGCCATCACAGGTGCCGAGGGCAACGACGATGGATTTGAGCTTTTTGACATAGGCCGCAGCCTCAAGCGGCGTGCGGATATCTGGCTTGGAAACGATCTCCATCAGGGCCACACCTGATCGGTTCAGGTCAACACAAGTCGCATCGGGGATAAGGTCGTGGATCGACTTGCCAGCATCCTGCTCCATGTGAAGGCGCTCAATACGTACCGGAAATGAGTAAGCTGGATCGCCGTGCGAAGGCTCAACATCCACATCAATAACGCCTTCACCAACGATCGGAAACTCGAACTGGCTGATCTGGTAGCCCTGCGGCAAGTCAGGATAAAAATAGTTCTTACGGTCAAAGCGCGAGGTCATATTGATCTGAGCGTTTAGACCGAGGCCCGTTCTAACCGCCTGCTCGACACAAAATTCATTGATGACAGGCAGCATACCAGGCATGGCCGCATCAACCAGCGATACGTTCTGGTTCGGGTCAGCGCCAAACGTCGTCGATGCCCCGGAAAACAGCTTCGAATTTGAGGCAATCTGGGCGTGAACTTCCAAGCCCATGACGACTTCCCATTCGCCAGTATCGCCTTGAATTGTGTAGGTCGCGCGTTCAGTCATCTTCTGCTGATCCTTCAGTCTCTTTAGCTTTTTGGCGCGCCGACTCAACTCGCTCACGCCGGGCTGCCATTCGCCGGTCTATCGGATGTTCTTGTTTCATGAATTTCGGCCACCACCCTGAGGCACCCCAGTCGTCGCGTCCGCGCGATATTTTCTTGTAAATTGTATAGGCTCGAAACGAAAAGTAAGCAGCGGCAATTAGAGACAGAGCCCAGATATGTCGGGTTCTGGGATGCAGTGGATCAGCGCCAACGCTGTAGGCCGTCGCCAAGATCAGAACGACAGCAAGGCCGAATAGAGCGATTATGAAAACGGCTTTGTTGTAGCGCGGAGACATACCCGTATTTACCACCACTTCGCTGGCTTGGCGACAAACCCTGCGGCTTGCTCAATCGCGCCAGCCACACGGAAGCAGCTGGCTTCATCCAAGGCTTTGCCGATGACCTGCAATCCAAGTGGCAATCCCTGATGATCAACCGCAGCTGGCACCGAAATGCCCGGCAAACCAGCCAGATTGGCGGTAACAGTGAAAATATCATTCAGGTACATCTGGATCGGATCACCAGACTTTTCGCCATAAGCAAATGCCGCGCTCGGACAGGTAGGGGTTAGCAAAGCATCCACGTCTTCAAACACCGTCTCGAAATCTTCTAGGATTTTCGTGCGGACTTTCTGTGCCCGCAAATAATAGGCGTCGTAATAGCCGGACGACAGCACATATGTCCCAATCAAGAGACGGCGTTGTACCTCTTCACCAAACCCATTTGCGCGCGTGCCCTGATACGTGTCTGTCAGGTCATCGCCTGCGACCCGCGCTCCGTACCGCATGCCATCATATCGTGCCAGATTGGACGATGCCTCAGCCGGAGCCACAATATAATAAGCTGGCAGCGCATATTTCGTATGAGGCAGTGACACATCGACAATGTCTGCGCCCATATCCTTCAGCCATTTTACGCCCTGGCTCCACAGATCCTCGATCTCCTGTGGCATGCCCTCGACCCGGTACTCCTTCGGAATGCCGATCTTCATGCCTTTGACACCCGCAGCAACGTCCTTGCGCCAATTCGGGGTCTCCACTGGCAAAGATGTGGAATCCTTGACGTCATGCGAGCACATAATCTCAGTCAGCAAGGCCGCATCATCCACCGTCTTGGCAATCGGCCCGGCCTGATCGAGTGAAGATGCGAAGGCCACCATACCGTAGCGCGAGGCCCGGCCATAGGTGGGCTTAATGCCAACAGTCCCTGTAAAGGCGGCGGGTTGACGGATTGAACCACCAGTATCTGAAGCCGTGGCCGCCAGACAAAGATTGGCTGCAACAGCCGTTGCGGAGCCGCCCGATGATCCGCCTGATGTCAATGTCGCGTTGCTGCCTTCGCGGCGCCAAGGATTGCTTGGCGGCCCAAAGCGCGAGGTCTCGTTCGATGACCCCATCGCAAACTCGTCCATATTGAGCTTGCCGAGCATCACACCGCCCGCGTCCCAAAGATTCTGGGTAACAGTGCTCTCATAGGTTGGCGTAAACTCACCCAGGATTTCGGAGCATGCCGTCGTGCGAACCCCCTTTGTGCAATAGAGATCCTTCACACCGAGCGGCGCGCCATCCATCACTTTCGCGTCACCTGCTGCGCGGCGCGCGTCAGACGCATCCGCCATTTCCAGGGCTTTCTCGGGTGTCTGGACGACATAGGCGTTCAAAGTATCGTTCGACGCTTCAATCGCATCGATGAAGGCCTGGGTCAGTTCGCGGCTTGAAAACTCTTTATTATTCAATCCGCTCAGTGCCGCGGTTAGCGATAAATTGGTCAGGTCGCTCATCTAGTGTCCTGTAAGAATATCTGATCGTTTGGCTAAGTCCTATGCCGTCTTAGACTCGAAACGCAAGTCGCAAACTCGCATTTTACATCTCGAGGATGTGAGTTGGTGACTCAGCCCTCAGATGTTACAAACATCCTGGAGGATAAAACCATGATTCACAGAGCAATTTTTCTTTCAATCGCGGGCCTTATGCTTTCTGCTTGTGCGGGAAATTCGGTAACAGACGAAGAGGCTGAAGCCTTATTCGAAGCCCGCAAAGGTGAGCAGGTCAATCGTATCTGTTTTACCGGCTCGATTGACGGTTTTGGCGAAACCACGCGCAACACGATCGTCGTAAGTGAGGGAATGGATCGCTTCCTGTTGGAAACCTTCAATGGTTGCTATGGATTAGACCGCGCTCAATCGATCACATTTGACTCGTTTTCGGGGTGTTTGACACGAGGCGACGACGTTATTCCGTTTGAAAGCTTTACAGGGCCAGATGATTTCGGAACAAAAGCTACCCCTTGCAAAATCAAGGCGATTTACGAATGGGACCGCGACGCCGAAATTGAAACCGACGAAGACGAGGAAGATGTTCATGGGGAACCTGAACTCGGCGGCATGACCGACGAATAGTCAATCTCGTCGGTTACTCAACGGCTTTCGGAACAACAAAGAAACCGTCCTCAGCGCGCGGAGCGTTGGCCAGAACTTCATCCTGCTTGTTGCCATCGGTCACAACATCTTCGCGCATGGGCAATGTGGCCGCGACAACAGATGTCATCGGCTCTACGCCCTCGACGTCAACTTCGTTGAGCTGTTCGATCCATCCCATGATGCCAGTCAATTCAGACGCCAGATTCTCCAAGCGCTCTTCAGGCACAGCAATGCGTGACAGCCGGGCAACCTTCTGGACATCTTCTTTCGTGACGCTCATGACACATACTCCAATCGACCTGCGCACCGATACGCGTTAGGCGTGACCGCTTCAAGCCCCCTATTTCCTTCTCCTTCGCGCAAACGAACCCTTTATGCCCAAAACAGAATTGATCCACCTCCCGAAATCCGGCGTCCTGATCGGTCTGGATCCGGGCAGCCGAACAATCGGTGTGGCCGCAAGCGATGCCTTGAGAATGATCGGCGCGCCGGTTGAAACCATTCCGCGCGGCAAGAAGCTCGCTCCCTCGCTTGATCGACTGTTTCAGCTTTATGATGAGCGCAGCGGCGTTGGCATCGTGATGGGGCTACCTTTGAACATGGATGGCTCGCCGGGGCGGCGCACGCAGGCGGCGCACGCTTTGGCACATAATATATTGCAGCGCCGCAATGTTCCCCTCGCCTTTCAAGACGAACGTCTCAGCAGCGCCGAAGCCGAGCGCGCCATGCTGTCAGCGGATCTAACGCGCGCCAAACGCGCCAAGTCGATAGATGCTTCAGCGGCGGCAATCATCTTGCAAGCCGCGCTCGACCGGATCGCAAATCAAGCCTGATTATTAGACTGTAACAGGGCGGACAAAAGCGCTTCGGCCCGCGCCGTAAACTGCTCGCGCGTGAGCTCGCGCCCCCGTGACATGACTTCAAATTCACTGCCTCGGCATAGGGCAACCAGCATGCGCGCTGCTTCCAATGGGCGTTGAGCCCCCAATTGTTCCAATGGGTCTGATAACCAGCTTTCAAGCGTACGCGACCACGCGGCAACACGCATTTTCATCTCCGCGTCCCGACCCGCGAACAAGATCATCTCATACTCAATCGAAGCGAGGCCTGCTCCGTCGGGGCTAAGCGTCGTCATAGCACCTAGAAAACCAACAATGTCATCTTTCGCCTTAAGCGGATGGCGCGTCAGCGTCTGCACAAGCGCTTTTTCATAATCTGCGATATAAAGCGCGAAAGCTTCTCGCACGAGTGTCTCCCGCGAATCGAAATGGTACGTCGTCGTGCCGGGTGAAACCGACGCCAAGCTCGCCACAGCGCGATGCGTAACTTTATCAACGCCGCTCTTCGCAATCACATCCAGCGCCGCACGCAGGATACGTTCGCGATTGGCCCCGCGCCCAGATGGGGCTGCAGGTCGGCTCATGTCGGACATATGTGCAGCCCTCCCCAAGCGCGCACTACAAACTTACCGAACCGTAATAAATACGACAGGACGCCTGCATGCAAGACATTTGAACATCCACACATTTGATCCTTTAGATCTACGAAAATCACCTAGATAACCCGTCAAATATGACGGATGGGCCGTATGAACATGATTGACACGCTCTCAGATTAACTGATTATTGCGCTAGCGTAACAAAGGGGAGTTTTACGCAATGCGCCGCACAGGAAAAATCGCCTTCATTCTACTGGCTTTCGGTCTGAGCGGTTTGCTATCCCAGGCGCAGACTGCAGCTGAATATCCGCAAGATGCATTTGCCGGCCAATGTTTTGCGCGCGTGCTGGTCCCTGAGGTCACGGAAATTGTCACCGAGCAAGTCGAAGTTACCCCTGAATCGTCGCGGCAAATTCTCGTCCCGGCGACTTATGAAACCCGCAATATTCGTGTGATGATCAAAGAGGCATCGACGCAGATGCGGGCTGTTCCCGCGATATACGAAACACAAACCGAGCAAGTCCAGATAAAACCGGAATCTGTCGAACTGATTACGATACCAGCGACGTATGAAACCTACACAGAAACCATTGAAATTGCGCCGGCCAAGGCGGTTTGGAAGTCAGGTGATGGACTTTATGGGCGCACAAGCCCTCCGGGGGCAACGCTGATAAATGCCAGCGCAGATACGGCGACCGGTGAGGTCCTATGCCGCGTCATGATTCCTGCTGAAACGCGCACTGTGCGCCGCTCACGCATGGTCACGCCTCCACGGGTTGAGGAACGTGTCATTCCAGCTGAATACCGGACTGTTTCGCGTCAGGTCATATCCGTTCCGGCAAGAGTCGAAGAGGTCGAAATTCCAGCCGAATATATTGACGTCCCCGTGAGCGCCCTTGTCACACCCGCCACCACGCAAGTCGAAATCATCCCTGCCACCTATCGTACAATTGAAAAGCGGGTTGTTACGACAAAAGGCGGCCTGGAATGGGCCGAGGTGCTTTGCGAAACCAATACGACTTCAGCGCAAATTGCTGCGATCCAGCGGGGTTTAACGCAGGCTGGATACGCGACAGAGGCTGACGGTGTTTATGGCGCGCAAACCCAGGGCGCGCTCGAGAACTATCAACGCGCCAACGGCTTAGCAGCGGGGTATTTAACCGTTGAAACGGTTCGCGCTTTGGGACTTCAACCCTACGCCTGAGCCCTGTAAACTCTTTGCATTCAGATTGGCACCTGTTTTGGCGGTGCCATCCTAATCGCAATATTCATTACGGTTTCGATATGTTTCGTATGTTTGTACGAATTAGATCAGGCGGTATCAGCGGGCCGAAAGCTGGTTTATTGCTTGACCTGGTTGCACGAAGTCTCGCACTTAGAAATTTTGCCGCATAGGAATCTCTGAGCATGCAGTATTGGTTCTTTGGTGCAGCGCTGTTCGGATACCTTCTCGGTTCAATTCCATTTGGATTGCTCATCACACGTGTCGCTGGCCTCGGTGACATTCGTAGGGTTGGATCTGGCAATATCGGCGCGACCAACGTGTTAAGGACGGGGCGCAAGGATCTGGCCCTCGCGACCTTACTGCTCGATAGTTTGAAGGCGGGTATAGCCGTTCTCATCGTCTGGCAGATTAGCGGCATTCGTAATGTCGGTTTAGTTGCAGGTGCGTTTGCCTTTCTGGGTCATTGCTACCCAATCTGGCTCGGCTTTAAAGGCGGCAAGGGCGTGGCGACATATGCGGGATTACTGGCTTTCGCCTCATGGCAAGGTTTGGCCATAGCCGCTCCAGTTTGGCTCGGCCTGTTTGCATTGACACGCATGTCCTCACTTGCCGCCCTCGTTGCCGCAGCGCTGGTTCCGATTGGCGCTTATCTGCTTGGAGAAACGCATTTTGCCGTCGGTGTTTTGCTGGCTCTGAGTGTGCTGGTCTTCTGGACGCATCGCGCCAATATCAAACGCCTCCTGAAGGGTGAAGAACCGCGTTTCGGATCAAAACCAAAACCGTGAGTGGCGACAAGGTTTTCTCCGATTCTGAGCGGCTTGACTGGGTAAGGCTGGCGCGAACCCCGCGTGTTGGACCCGTCACATTCGCGCAGCTGCTCGCCCGCTTCGGGACAGCTGCCGCAGCCCTGGGCGCGCTCCCCTCACTCGGTAAGAAAAGCCAACCACCTGCGAGCAATCTGATCAAAGACGAGATCGACAAGACAAACGCCTATGGTGCCCGTATCATCTGCTCAGGTGAGGTCGAATTTCCACCATTACTTACAGCCCTCGGTCCCCCGCCGCCTGTCATCACGGTGCTCGGTGACATCACTTTGGCGCATAAGCCGACGATTGCGATGGTGGGCGCGCGCGATGCCTCAGCAGGCGGACGAAAACTAGCGCGCGATATTGCCCGTGAACTCGGCGCGGCGGATTTCGTCACGGTATCAGGCCTTGCCCGCGGCATTGACGGAGAAGTCCATGCTGCCAGTCTCGAAACGGGCACAATCGCTGTGCTCGGCGGCGGCATTGATCATATTTACCCACCGCAGCACGAACGCCTCTACGCTGCCATTGCAGCAAAAGGCTTGGTCATCTCAGAGAGTTTCTTTGGCTACCGCGCCCAAGCCAGAGATTTTCCCCGCCGCAACCGTATTATTACCGGCCTCTCTTGCGGTGTTGTCGTCGTCGAGGCCGCTGAACGCTCTGGCTCCCTTATCTCAGCACGAACAGCGGGCGAACAGGGCCGGGAAGTCATGGCAATACCCGGATCCCCACTTGATCCACGCGCAGCTGGCGCTAATCGCCTCTTGCGCGATGGCGCGACCCTCGTGCGCAACAGCGCGGACATAATCGAGGCGCTCTCGACCCTTATGTCAGGCCACCTTCGCGCGCCGCCATTGCCTGACTATGAGGCGGAATCTGATGCGAATCGCGACCTGCCCCCGGAACAAGTTGCGGCCGTTCGTCAGGCCCTTGGCCCGACTCCGATGCCGCTCGACGAACTGGCCCGCGCTGCAGGGATAAGCGCGGCCAGGTGCGCCGCCATTCTCATGGAGTTGGAATTGGCAGGAGAGGCCATCACGATGCCCGGTGGTCTCGCCTCGGCGCTCTACTAACAGCACATCAAAGCCACAACTTGCTGATATTTCACGCTGAACCCGCTTGCCGACGCTAGACGCCCATTGCCACAACGCTTAAGCGACACTTGGGACGTATCCGTGGAGTACCTTATGCAGAATTGGACACGCTATGCTCTGCTTGCAGTTATCGCTGCGCAGCCAATGGCGGCCATTGCACAATTAGCTGATCCTGCAATCGAATCAGAAAAGCCATCGCAGGTCGTGCTCGAAGCCGATAATATCAACGTTGATGAAGCCACCAACACCGTCATCGCTGAAGGCAATGTCGAAGCAGTCTATGAAGGCCGTATCCTGCGGGCTGATCGGCTGGTCTATAACCGCGATACAGACCGGGTCCGTGCGACCGGCAATATCGTTATTCTCGATCCTGATGGCACGCAGCGTTTCGCTGAGGAGATCGAGACCGACAATAGCCTGACAGATGGCTATGCCATCAACTTTTCGACACGCATGCCGAATGGTGGGGTCGCTACCGCCGAGTCAGCTGCGCGTCAGGAAGATGGCTCAAATTCACTCGAAAAGATTGTCTACACGTCATGTGAAATGTGTGAGGGCGACAAGCGCCCGACTTGGGCATTACGGGCGCGCCGGGCGGTATTGAATCAAGAAACCGAAATGATTTCCTATCGCGATGCAGTTCTGGAAGTTGGCGGCATCCCGGTCGTCTACCTGCCTTATTTTGCTCACCCCGATCCACAATCCGAACGCCGTTCCGGTTTCCTTGCGCCTGATTTTGGTACGTCTTCAAAACTTGGTCTGTTCTATCAACAGCCCTATTACTGGGCGATCTCACCCTCCCAGGATTTGACCGTGGCGCCGCAAGTCATGGCCAACGTGAACCCATTTCTTGAAATTGAATACCGCAAGAAATTCTGGTCCGGTCAGTTGTCGACCAATTTCAGCTTCACAGATGAGCAAGACTTTGACTCTGACGGTGAAAAATTCGGTGAAAAAAAACTACGCGGCCACTTCTTCGCAGATGGTGAGTTTAACATCACAAATAACTGGGAGTGGGGTTTTGGCATAGAGCAGGCTAGCGATGACCTCTACACACGCCGTTATGACATTACAGGGGCTGATGGTGAGCGCGGCCTCTACCAAAGCCAGCCCTTACGCTTCCTGACGCAGGTCCACACAATCGGACAAGACAAAAATTGGTACGCTGACGCGTCTGTTCTGTCCTTTAATGGTCTTCGTGCCTCAGATGATGATGACAGGTTTGCTAAAGCCCTGCCAATCTCATTTGCTGAGCGTCTGTTTGATTTTGGCAATTACGGCCTCGTTGGCGTAAACGCCTCAACGGCCATTCTGTCGCGTGAAGTCGGCGTTGACAGTCATCGCGCTAGCCTCGGCACAGACTGGTCTACGCAGCGTATCTTGCCAGGCGGTTTGCTCCTCAACCCATTTGCTGAGGCCCGCTACGATTATTACGAAATTGACCGCGACACGGGTCTTCCAAGTGAAAGCGTTGATCGCGGAGTGGCAACGGCTGGTGCCCGGCTCTCCTACCCCCTTTATCGACCCGGAAAGAGCGTCGATATTCTAGTCGAGCCCATTGCAATGGCAGCCGTCGCGACAAAAGATGCGAATGCAGACAATGTTCCTGTCGAAGACAGCCTGTTCTATGAAGCTGACGAAACGACTCTCTTTGATGCCAATCCACTTAGCGGATACGACTTGTACGAAGGTGGCTCTAAGGCAGCGATTGGTGTTTCCACGACGGCGCGATGGAAAAACGGCGTAGAAGTTTCCGCGCTCGCGGGACGCAGATGGCGCGAAGAGGAGGATGCCGCCTTTGGTGTCGCCAGCAATCTCGACGGCACAGCGTCTGACTGGGTCGCCTCAATTAACGCTGACTTCGGAAACCCCTTACAAGTCGAAACACGCCTGCGGCTTGATGATTCGGACTTCTCAATTAGCCGGATCGATGCACGCGTGCGCACGCGCTGGAACCGCCTTCAGGGCTCTGCGCGATATTATCGCTTGAATGGCAATATCACTGAAAATGGTGCCGTCAGCGAAGGGGTCGAGCTACAAAGTCAACTCAAAGTCACTGATCAGTATTATTTCGTTTATAGCTTGCGGCGCGATATCGCCGGCACCCTAAGAGGCGGTATTCGCACGCCGGGACGGGATATCGATCAGTCCATTGGTGTCGCTTACGAAGATGATTGCTCACGTTTCGAGATTTCGTTCACTCGCTCAGAAGCGGTTGACCGGACCCTCGGTCCTAACGATTCAATCCAATTCCGGTTTTCGCTGAAAACACTCGGTTCATTTGGAGATGATGAACTGGATTGATTTTCATTACGAAAACCGTAACGAACAGTCCGGTGCATTGCCTAAGAGACAAGTCTGGATAATGTTACAAACTTGTAGAATTTGCGAAGGCTGACTTCGCGGGAGATCGAATATGATACGGAAACTCATTCTTGCGGCCACGTGTCTTGCTTGCCTTCCGGGCCTGAGTGCCCAAACCGCGCCTGAGCCGCCTGCTGCCCAGCAAATCGAGGGCATTGTCGCCGTTGTCAATGACGATCCCATTTCATTTACCGATGTGCGCCTACGCGCTCGCATGTTGCTGCTCAGCCTCGGCGGTGCACAGCCGACGCAAGAGCAGATTCAGCAACTCACATCTGAAGCCCTTGAGCAATTGATCGATGAGAAACTGCAATTGCAGGAAGCCTCGGAGTTTGAAGTTGAGGTGAGTGAAGACGATATTGCCAATTCAATCGAAAACCTCGCTCAGCAATCTGGTATGGATCGCCAGACACTTTTCGACAGCCTGCTTCAAGCTGGAATCAATCCCTCAAGCCTCGAGGACCAATCGCGCGCAGATATTGCCTGGCGGCGCATTATGGGCGGACTATATGGATCTCGTATCCGCATTTCGGATAGCCAGATTACAGATCATCTGTCGCGCCTGAAGACTGCTGCCGAAGAAGAGCAATACCAGTTGAGCGAGATTTTCCTGTTCGCGCCGCGTGCAGAAGACCGTGAAGCGGCAATGACAGCAGCAGAATCCATCAAGGCGCAGCTCGAAGCCGGTGCCCCTTTCGCAGTTGCAGCCGAGCGCTTCTCCTCTGCGCCCACAGCGGCAACTGGCGGCGATATGGGCTGGGTAACACTAGACGCTTTGGATGAAGCCAGGTCAGCGGTTGTTCAAGCTCTTTCAGGGCCCGGTCTGACGCCGCCTATTCCGGTTGAGGACGGCGTTTATCTCATTTCTGTTCGTGGTAAACGCGAGCCTTCCGAGCGGACCTCCGTTGTCGATATTACGCGCATGACAGTGGAAGATGGAGATGCTGACGCGCTCCTCGCGGCCGCCTCTGAAGCCAACACTTGCGAGAACATCGCGACCAGCCTTGAAGGCAACGATAATATCAAGGCCATCGAACTCACCGGCATTAAGATTGATGAGTTGGGCCCCGAGGGCCGCAGCATGGTCATGAACACGGAAGTCGGCGCACATACCGATATCTTCTCGCAATCGGGAAAACTCGCGCTGCTCTTCGTGTGCTCGCGCGAAGACGATGTGGAAAACCTGCCTACAAAGCAACAGATTGAAGATCGCCTCTACACGGAACAACTCGGCATGATTTCTGAGCGGTCATTGCGCAACCTGCGCCGTGAAGCGACGATCATTCGCCGTTAAGCGGTAGTGCAACATCCACCACTCGCTGTCACAATGGGTGACCCCGCCGGGTGCGGACCACAAATCACGTCCGCCGCCTGGAAACACGCAAACGAGAACGCATGCGCACCTTTCTGCCTGATCGCTGATCCGGCGGTGATGGAAGGCCACTGCGCAATTCAGATTATCGAGACAGTTTCCGAGGCCAATACGGTTTTCTCGAGCGCCCTACCAGTCTTGCCGCTGAAGCGTCCACTTGAAGCTAAAGTCGTCACCGGCACACCTGATCCAGGTTTCGCACCTGCCATTCTGGAGAGTATTGAAACCGCGACGAAACTGGCACTTGCGGGGGAGGCAAGCGGTATCGTCACAAACCCCATTTCTAAAGCTGTTTTGTATGCGGCAGGCTTCAAACACCCCGGACATACAGAATATATCGCTTCATTATGTGAAGACGCGCGCGGCACATCCACACCGCCTATTATGATGCTAGTCGGGGGCGGCTTACGTGTTTCGCTCGCGACAATCCATGTGCCCTTGGCGCATGTACCCTCCATCCTGACACGTGATTTACTCACGCGTGTTGCCCGCACAACGGATACAGGCTTGCGGCGGGATTTCGGTATCGCGTCGCCGCGCATCGCATTTACGGGCTTAAATCCCCATGCCGGGGAAAATGGCACAATCGGCTCAGAAGAAATCGAGATAATCAATCCCGTCGCAGCTGAGATGCGTAGCGAGGGGCGCAACGTCGCCGACGCACGTCCTGCCGATACAGTCTTCCATGAGGCCTTATCCGGCCAGTTTGATGCGATTATCGCAATGACTCACGATCAGGGTCTGATACCTGTCAAAACTCTGGATATTTGGGGCGGTGTGAACACCACGCTCGGGCTTCCAATCATTCGCACGAGCCCGGACCACGGCACAGCTTATGATGCAGCCAAGGCAGGAACATGCCGCCCCGATAGCTTGATCGCAGCGCTCGCACGCGCACGTGATATGTATACCAATAGAACCCATAGCCATGCCTGAGCGCCCCCTAATCGATGCCCCGGCGCGTAAAGCCCTTGGCCAGCATTTCCTGTTCGATCCTGATATCTTACGGCGAACCGCGCTCGCAGCAGGTCCTGTAGAGGGACGCACAGTCATAGAAGTCGGGCCCGGCCCCGGTGGTCTGACACGCGCCTTACTCGATCAGGGCGCAAGTAAACTTATCTGTGTAGAGGCAGACACGCGCTTCGCCGAGGCTCTGCAGACGTGGCCAGAAGCAAATACTGGCCGTTTATATATCCACCGCATGGATGCGCGCAAAGCCGATTGGCGCGCGCTGATCGCAGACGCTGGCGGCGACGAACCCGCAATGATTGTCGCCAACCTTCCCTACAATGTCGGCACACCCTTGCTCGTAAACTGGCTTCTTGCTGATGAGTGGCGGGGGGAAATGGCGCTGATGTTTCAAAAGGAAGTTGCGGAGCGGATATGTGCAGCGCCTGAAACACCGCATTATGGACGGCTCGCTGTTCTGGCCGCCAGTGTTTGCCGCGCCCATCTGGCATTCACGCTACCGCCGGGGGCCTTTCGGCCCCCGCCAAAAGTTGATAGCGCCGTAGCCGTGTTGCAACCACTTCCAAAGCATGAGCAATTTCAGCATGTTACAGCACTACAGTCGGTTGCGGCCGCCGCCTTTGGACAAAGACGGAAAATGCTACGTGCCGCGCTGAAATCACTTGCAAAGCCAGCTGGAATCGACACGACCGCTTGGCTAGAAGCTTGCAATATTGACCCCACCCGCCGCGCAGAGACCGTGTCACAGGACGGGTTTAGAGCGCTGGCTAGCCGCTATGTGGAGTACACTAAATGACCATCAAACTGCAATGCGAGGGCTATGAGATGACGCTCTCACCCGAGATGGGCGGCTGCGTACTGCGAATGCAACACGAGGGTGAGGACATATTGCGTCCTGCCACTGGCAGCAGCTCATCAGCTTGGGACGCGCGCGATCTCAGCGCCTTTCCGATGGTGCCATTCGTCGGCCGCCTCATGAATGGTGAAATTGAGGGACCAAGTGGCGTTGCAAGGCTGCCTGCCAATATGCCGCCGGAGCCGCACGCTATTCATGGTCATGGTTGGCAGCGCGGCTGGAACCTTGTGCGCCATGATGAGGCGTCAGCAGAACTCGATTACGCATATGATGATCCGGCTTGGCCTTGGGCCTACCGTGCGGCGCAAACATTTTCCTTATCACCTCAAGGGCTAAGCCTGACGATGAGCCTCACCAATCGCAGTGACACGAATATGCCTGCAGGCTTGGGCTGGCATCCCTACTTCCCTCGCCATGGCGCCTATTTGCAGGCAGATACAACACATGTTTGGCTTCCCCAGGAAGACCGCCACGAGAGTATCTATCGCGCGCCAGATGCCGTGCAGGATCTTTCCTCCAGACCGAAAGTTTCGACCCTTAACGTCGACCACGCATACAATGTACGTTCGCCATTACAGCTCATCACCTTGCCAAAACGCGATGTCAGGCTGGAATCTGACGCGCTGTTTTCAAAGCTGGTGGTCTATGTACCGCCCGGTGAGGACTATTTCTGTGTCGAACCCATCAGCCATGCGCCGAATGCCGCAAACCTGGCGATGCCTCACGACATTACAGGCCTGCGCTATCTCGCTCCTGGCGAAACGCTTAGCGGCTATATAAGGCTAAGCGCGACTGTGCGTAGCTAAAGCTCACCCAGCAGTGTTCGAACATGCTCTTCAAGCCCATGCTCTCTGAGACGCTTGGTACGTTCGACGAGCAGGATACGCCTCAGCTTGGCATAGGCATCCTCAAGCGCGTCATTGACGATGCAATAGTCATAGCGCCGCCAATGCAGTATCTCAGCTTTCGCATCGCGCATGCGGCGCTCGACAAGCTCCGGTGTTGACCCTTGCCTAGCCGCCAGCCGCTCCTCAAGCGCTTCAATGCTGGGCGGTAACACAAACACGGAAACACAGTCATTCGGCATCTGATCATGCAAGGCATCCGCGCCCTGCCAGTCGACATCGAACAACACGTCATTCCCAGCTTCAAGTTGCGCCACCGTGTCTGCGCGCGGCGTGCCGTAATAATGATCGAACACTTTTGCCCACTCGAGGAAAGCCCGCTCGCCGATCATTTCGCGAAACGTCTCGTCAGATTTGAAATGATAATCCACACCGTCTTCTTCGTTCGGTCGCGGTGCACGTGTTGTCGCAGAAACCGACAGCACAACATCGCTGAACTCTTTCATCAGCTTTCGCGCGAGCGTCGTCTTGCCTGCGCCTGAGGGACTGGAAATCACCAACATCAGTCCGCGGCGGGGTGTATCCTGACTATTCGACATTCGCCGCCTGCTCCTTGAACTGATCAATCACGCTTTTGAGGGCGAGTCCGGCATTCGTCAAATCCAGCGATGCAGATTTGGAGCAAATCGTATTGGCCTCCCGGTTGAGTTCCTGCGCCAGAAACCCAAGTGAGCGGCCAACTGGGCCACCTTGCTTCAACATCTCCTGGCCGTTGACGACATGCGCTCGTAACCGATCAATCTCTTCTGACACGTCAGCTTTCGCCGCCAGAACGGCGATTTCGCCCGCCAGACGTTCGTCCGAAACCGCGCCTTCAACGGCAATTTCCTTGAGGCGAGCTGTAAAAACAGCTTTTATCGAATCAGCTTGATGTGCAGCAAATGTTACAGCTTCAGAGACATGAGAGGCGGCTTCGGACAAATGTCCGAGAAGCATCTCCTTCAACTGCGCCCCTTCCGTCTCGCGTCTATTCTGGAGATCCTCAAGCAGCTGATCGACTTCAGAAACGAGTGCTGAAACCTCATCGGCATCAAAACTGCGCCCGTCGCGACCTGATTTAAGCTCTACAACGCCCTTCATTGTCATCAGGGTAGCCAAGGCCGGCCCAATTGCAGGGACGCCGTCAGCGCGCTCATACGCCGCCATGAGGGATTTAAGCGCCACTTCATTAACGTGAACCTCACCCACATCGACGGATGTCTCGATTCGCAGCGCTATTTGAAAGTTTCCGCGCTTAAATCGCTTCGAAACAGCAGTCTTTATAGCCGATTCGAGCGCATCGAAGCCTGCCGGCACAGAAATACGCGCATCCAGCCCTTTGCCATTGACGCTTTTCGCTTCGAGAACCCAGGTTCCCCAGTCGGCTGCCCCTGATCGCCGGGCGAAGCCCGTCATACTGGAAAGTGTCACTCATTCCCCCGTTCACGCGCAATCTCTTCGCGCTCATAAGCGCGATAAGCCACTACGTTGCGCTGATGCTCAGCATAGGTTTTCGCGAATAAATGCCCGCCTTTGCCATCGGCAACAAAGAATACATAATCGGTTTCTTGTGGATTGAGGACTGCCGCAATGGCATCGCGCCCGGGATTACAGATCGGTGTCTTCGGAAGCCCATCAATCTGATACGTATTCCAGTCCGTTTTACGGTTAATTTCAGAGCGATAGAGCGTGCGTCTTTGCCCTTGGCGATTAAGCAAGGGTTCGCCTTTCGACACGCCATATATGATCGTCGGATCGCTTTCGAGGCGCATTCCTTTTAGTAAACGACCGGTGAACAGACCGGCCACCATGCCCCTTTCGGCGGCATGTCCCGTCTCCTTCTCAACCACAGACGCAAGGATGATGGCTTCCCGCGGCGTCTGTATCGGAAGTCCCGCTTTGCGTTGTGGCCACAGGCGATCTAGCAGATCCTTCTGGGCCTCTTCCATACGGTTAATGAATTGTGTACGGGTCGTTCCGGTACCGAATATATAGGTATCTGGCAACAAGCTGCCTTCCGCCAATTCGCGGTTAGGCATATCGCCGGTTAAGACATCGGCTGCCTCGACCCGGCGCAGGACTTGCGCCGTGGTTAATCCCTCCGGAATGGTCAAGCGCAGCTGAACAACCTCGCCCGTGACTGTCTTGGTCAGAATCTCGTTGATACTGATGCCCGCGGGGAGCTGATATGAGCCTGCTTTAAGTTGGTTTTCAGTACCATCAAGCCGCGCTTTAAGGCGCATCAGACGTGCATCGCTGACAATGCCTTCACTCTCCATACGGTTGGCGACCTGTGAGAGGCCCTCACCTGCTTCGATCGTAAAGGATTGCTCAGAGGCGAGCGGGCCCGCTTTTGACGTCTCCGACTGCAGCCAATACCAGCCACCCGCGAGGACAGTGCCGCCGAGAATGGCAAGAACAATGATAAGCCTGAACAGTGATATCAGAAATCGCATATCGACCTTCCGTTAACCTCCCCGGCCCTTTGAGAAAGTCGCATCGAATGGCGCGCGGCGCTAGTCCACTTGCTTCAGAACAAGTGACGCATTCGTGCCACCAAACCCGAAAGAATTCGACATAGCCGCGCGAACACGGGCCTTTTTGGCCGTATGCGGGATCAAATCGATAACCGTTTCAACACTTGGATTATCGAGATTTAACGTCGGCGGCATCACCTGGTCGCGAATCGCCAGCGCGCAGAACGCGGTCTCGATAGCCCCGGCGCCTCCGAGAAGGTGGCCGACGGCCGACTTAGTCGACGAGAGTGAGAGATTCTTTGCGTGGTCGCCGAACAGGCGCTCAACCGCGCCGACTTCGCCTTCGTCGCCCTTCGGCGTCGATGTGCCGTGGGCGTTTACATAATCAATGTCTTCAAGGCTGACACCGCAATTGCGGGTCGCATGGCCGGCGGCCATTTTCATCGCCCGGAAACCACCCTCAGAGCCCTCTGCAGGCGCAGTAATGTGGTAAGCGTCGCCTGTCAGGCCATAACCCGCGACCTCGGCATAGATTTTAGCGCCGCGGGCTTTGGCATGTTCGTATTCTTCAAGGATCAGAATCGCCGCGCCTTCGCCCATAACAAAGCCGTCTCGATCCCTGTCATAAGGGCGTGAGGCTTTTTTCGGCTCGTCATTAAAGGCCGTAGACATGGCTTTAGCCGAACAGAAGCCCGCAATTGCCAGTTTACAAATTACAGCTTCCGAGCCGCCAGCAACCATCACATCGGCGTCGCCATACTGAATCAGCCGGGCTGAGTCGCCAATCGCGTGGGCTCCGGTTGCGCAGGCGGTGACAACCGAATGATTAGGCCCTTTGAATCCATGCTTGATTGAAACTTGACCAGAGGCCAGGTTGATCAAAGCCGAGGGGATGAAAAACGGGCTCACTTTACGCGGCCCATTTTCGTAGAGATTGATCGCAGAGTTATAAATGCTCTGAAGGCCGCCAATACCCGAACCGATGAGAACGCCTGTGCGCTCTTTCTGTTCGTCAGTTTCAGCGACCCAGCCAGAGTCTTCAACAGCTTCATTCGCTGCGGCCATGCCGTAGAGAATGAATTCGTCAATCCGGCGGCGCTCCTTAGCGCTCGCCGTCAGGTCAGGATCAAATGCATGCGGATCGTCTGCCGATCCGCCGCCGCGGCCATCCTTGTATGGGACCTGAAAAGCAATCTTGCAGGCCGTGTCAGACGCATCGAATACATCGATGGGTCCAGCCCCGGATTCCCCTGCAATCAAGCGTTCCCATGTCGCTTCACGCCCATTCGCGAGCGGCGACACAATTCCAATACCAGTAATAACAACGCGGCGCATACAGATTAGCCCCTAAGAAACGTGAGCCTTGATGTGCGATACAGCATCGCCAACAGAGCGGATGCTTTCCTGAACGTCGTCAGGGATTTCAATGTTGAACTCTTCCTCGAAAGCCATAACCAGCTCAACCAGGTCAAGTGAATCAGCGCCGAGGTCGTCAATGAAGCTTGCGCCCTCAACCACCTTGTCACCATCAACGTCGAGATTTTCGACAACTATTTTTTTTACGCGTTCAAGAACGTCAGACATGGAGGACCTCTCTAATACTGTCTGTAGGACAAGCTCTTACGAGCCATGTGTTGCGGTTAGCACACAGTGAACGAGAACGCCAAGCCCTACGTTACTGTTATGGTTACAACGATCAGATCATCGCCATCCCGCCGTTCACATGTAGGGTCTGCCCCGTTACATATGAAGCTTCAGGCGATGCGAGAAACACAGCTGCAGCTGCAATATCTTGTCCTTGCCCTAGGCGGCCTGCCGGAATCTGGCCCAAAAGCGCCTCTTTTTGAGCGTCCGGCAGCACATCTGTCATCGGCGATTCGATGAAGCCGGGCGCAATTGTATTGGCCGTAATACCGCGGCTTGCGACCTCTTGCGCGAGCGACTTGGTGAAACCGATCATCCCGGCTTTTGAGGCACAATAATTGGATTGACCTGGATTACCCGTCACACCCACAATTGACGCAATCCCGATAATCCGGCCTTCGCGGGCCTTCATCATCGGCCGAATAGCGCTGCGGGTCAGGCGGAAATAGCTTTCCAGATTGATCCGGATAATGTCTTGCCAGTCAGCATCCTTCATCTGCATCAACAATTTATCTCGTGTCACACCAGCATTAGCGACGAGGATATTACAGGAACCAAGCGCCTCGATTGTTTGCCCGACAAGCGCGTCAGCTTGATCCGGCTCAGATAAATCGCCCGGCACTATTGCTGTGCGCTCACCAAGCTCGCCAGCCAGAGCTTCCAGTTTCTCAACCCGGCGCCCCGAAAGCGCGACTGTCGCCCCAGCGGTATGCATGGCGCGGGCAATCGCTTCACCAATACCGCCTGTTGCGCCTGTAACCAGCGCGGTTTTTCCGTCTAAATCAAACATCCTGTCTCTCCTGATTAGTCGTTCAGGCGGTTTGCCACCGCCTCAATCTCATCTGGCGTACCCATCGTCACGCCTTCCAGCTCGCGCGCCGTGCGGCGGTTCATAACGGTCAATACCTTGCCCGCTCCGGCTTCGATGGCGAGTGATACCCCGTGTGCATCCATATATTTCACAGTTTCGGTCCACCGCACTTGCCCCGTAACCTGCGCTACGAGTTGCGCGCGAATGGCGTCGGGGTCGCTGCCAGCTTCTGCGGTCACATTGGCGATCAGCGGCGTCATCGGTGAGCTGATTTCAACACCCGCCAGGGCTTCAGCCATGGCGTCGGCGGCAGGCTGCATCATAGAACAATGGAACGGCGCACTTACAGGCAGTGGAACGGCTTTCTTCACGCCAGCTTCCTTGGCCTTGCTACAGGCTATGTCGATCCCCTGTTTAGAGCCTGAAATGACGATCTGGCCGGGCGCATTATCATTCGCGATTTCGCAGATGCCCATGGTTCGACCTATCACGCAGAGCGCCTCGGCCTGTTCGGGTGTTGCGCCCAGCAGCGCCGCCATCGCGCCCTGTCCAGCCGGAACCGCGTCTTGCATCGCATTTCCACGAATGCGGAGCACTTTCGCGCAATCTCCCACAGAAATTGCACCCGCAGATGCCAGCGCGGAATACTCACCCAGCGAGTGACCTGCTATAAACGCGGCCTTTCCGGCATCGATACCAAATTCAGATGACAGCGCCCGCATTGCCGCCACGCTGACCGCCATAAGGGCCGGCTGCGTATTTGCTGTGAGTTTCAGATCGTCTTCGCTGCCGCTCCACATCAAGCCTGAAAGGTCTTGACCAAGGGCATTATCGACTTCCTCAAAGACAGTGCGAGCGGCTGGAAACGTGTCGGCCAAATCCTTGCCCATTCCAATAAATTGACTGCCCTGACCCGGGAAGATGAAGGCGAACTTGCTCATGCCACGCTCCTGTTTGAATTTTGACCCGCTTAGAATGGTGCGCTCAACCGCGCAAGACGCTTGATTCGACCCTCGTTTTGCGCTTTAGGAGGCGCTTCGCAAGGTTTGCGGTCCTCAAATCTGGAATGAGCCAGAGGATGAGGGGCCATCGCCGGACGGGTTTTCCCACTCTTCCAGCGCCGCACGCCAAGACTATTGGGATTATATATGTCTTTTTACGAACACGTCCTCATTGCGAGGCCGGACATCTCACCTGCACAGGTTGAGACCCTGATGGAAGAGCTTACAGACTTCCTGAAAAAACAGAAATGCACTGTCGGCAAAACCGAGTATTGGGGTCTGCGCAATCTTGCCTACCCGATCAATAAGCAACGCAAGGGGCATTATGCCCTGTTCAACGTTGATGGCCCGGCAGAGGCGATCCATGAACTAGAGCGTGCGCATCGTATTTCCGATGACATCATGCGTTACATGACTATTCGCGTCGACGAACTCGACGAAACGCCATCACCAATCGTTGCACGCAAAGATCGCGGCGACCGTCCGGACCGTGGTCCGCGGCGCGACGATTAATCGAGAAAGGCTAGAGAAACATGTCAAAGAACCTTTCTGGTATGAATATCACCAACATTCCGGCCCGCCGTTCATTCGGTCGTCGTCGCAAGGTTGATCCGTTTACAGGCGCCAAGGCTCAGCCAATTGACTATAAAGATGTCAAAACGCTGCAGCGCTATATCTCTGAAAAGGGCAAGATTGTCCCTTCACGGATTACCGCTGTGAACTTCAAGAACCAACGTAAACTAGCCCGTGCGATCAAACGCGCACGTATGCTGGCTTTGCTTCCGTTCACAGTGAAATAGGAGACGCATTATGCAAATCATTCTCCTCGAACGGATCGAAAACCTCGGCAATCTAGGCGACGAAGTCAGCGTCAAGAACGGCTTTGCCCGCAACTTCCTGCTTCCCAACGGAAAAGCACTTGTTGCAAACAACAAGAACCGCGCCCGGTTTGAAGCGGAACGCGAGTTTCTCGAGAAACGCAACGCCGAAGCGCGCGACTCTGCGACGCAAGCGGGTCAAGATCTTGATGGCGCAGCTTTCGTCATTATCCGCCAGTCGGGTACGACGGGTCAGCTCTACGGCTCAGTAACAGCCCGTGACGTGGTTGAGGTCGCAAGCGAAGGCGGATTTAGCGTTAAGCGCGATCAGATCCGTCTCGATCACCCAATCAAGACATTGGGCATCCACGAAGTCGGCGTTCGCCTTCACGCGGAAGTCCGCGTCAACATCACGGTAAACGTGGCGCGCTCGGAAGATGAAGCCGAGCGTCAGGCCGCGGGTGAAGACATCATCGAAACACTGAAAGCAGAGCACACTGAAGCTGTCGCCGAGCAAGCCAGTGAAATGGCTGAAGCGGCATCTGAGCTTGATACAGCCCCTGAAGGCGACGAATAAGCGTCTCTTTTCAGTGAAAACAAAAAAGCCGCTCCAGCAATGGGGCGGCTTTTTCTATCCACAAGCTTCAGGATTATTGCGAATTGCTGGAAATCAAGACTGCAATTGCTGCCAGGTTTGGTTAATGTGACCCGATGGAACCTGCACTCGCCCCGAATGACGCGCCCGAAGATAAAACACGCGACTTGCCACACAACCTGTCTGCGGAAGCGGCTGTTATCGGCTCGATCCTGTATGACAATAACGCCTTTCAGCGCGTCGCTGATATCCTGCGTCCCAGCGACTTCTACGCGCCCGCCCATGAAGAAATCTTTGCAGCCTGCCAGCTGCTGATTCAAAATGGCCGCGTCGCTGATGGCGTGACCTTGCGCGAGCAATTCGAAAAAGATGAGCGCCTGACGGCGATTGGCGGCGCAAGTTATCTGGCGAACTTGCTCGATAGCGCCGCCTTTGGTCCCGAAGTGCAAGACTATGCTCGCATGATCCGCGACTTTGCCATGCGCAGGGAGCTGATTGATATCGGTGCCGGGGTGCAGTCACGGGCGATGGTCCACGACCGCGAAGTCGATGGCTCGCAGCAAGTTGAGCTCGCAGAACGCGAATTGTTTGCCTTGGCTGAACGCGGCTCTTCGGGGCGCGGCTTTACCAGCTTCTCGGATGCCCTGACTGAGTCGCTGCAAATGGCTGAGGCGGCCTTCAAGCGAGACGGCAAGATCGCAGGGATCGCAACGCGGCTCGACGATCTCGATCATAAAATGGGCGGCCTGCATGGCTCTGACCTGATTATTCTCGCGGGGCGACCGTCCATGGGCAAGACCTCGCTCGTGACCAATATCGCGTATAATGTCGCGGCCGATTATCGCGGCGAAAAGCAGGAGGATGGGTCAACCAAGACGGTACATGGCGGCAAAGTCGCGTTCTTCTCACTCGAGATGTCCTCCGAGCAACTCGCAACGCGTATTCTTGCAGAACGCACCGGAATTAACGCCCATAAGATCCGCCAGGGTGATCTCGACAAGAATGATTTTGAGACGCTGCGTGAAGCGACCGAAGAGTTGCAGAACCTGCCACTCTATATTGACGATCAGGGCGGCATATCAGTTAGCCAACTCGCCGCGCGCGCCCGGCGTTTGCAGCGCTCTACGGGCGTCGATTTGATCATTATCGACTATATTCAGCTTCTTAGCGGCACGTCCGGCAAGTCAGATATCAACCGCGTCCAGGAAGTCACGCAGATCACGACGACGCTAAAAGCGCTGGCGAAAGAGCTATCTGTGCCCGTGATCGGCCTCTCCCAGCTTTCGCGCGCGGTTGAACAACGCGACGACAAGCGGCCGCAACTCTCTGATCTTCGCGAATCTGGATCAATCGAGCAGGATGCAGACGTTGTCATGTTCGTGTACCGCGAGTCCTATTATCTTGAACGTACCGAGCCGCAAGCCGATGGAAATACGCCAGATATGGCTGAGAAGTGGCAGGCTTGGCGCGAGCGCATGGACCAGGTTTACGGCACAGCGGAAGTCATTCTCGGCAAACAACGCCACGGCCCGATTGGCAAAGTGGTGTTGTCATTTGACGCCAATATCACCCGTTTCGGAAATCTTGCAAAACAGCCTGAAGATGAGTTTGGTTAGCGCTGTAATTTCGCCTCACTTCGCAATGGGCTTACATCCGCCACAAAGCCGGGTAATCAGGCTGGCATGAGTCTTCGCCCGCGCGCCCGCATACATTTAGCCAATATTGCCGACAATTGGCGGCTGCTCAGCGAGCACCATGCTGGCGGCGACGTTGCCGCAGTTATCAAAGCTGATGCCTATGGGCATGGGTTGACACAGGTAGCCGCACACCTGAGCAGCGCCGGATGCCAACATTTCTTTGTCGCCCACAGTTTCGAGGGGGTGGCTGCGCGCGACGCCATTGGGCCGGAAGCCAAGATTTACGTCCTGAATGGGCCTGATCCTTACGAAGAGCCAACCTATCGCCGCAGCGACCTCATTCCGGTTATCAACTCCATCGAGCAGTATCAGACCCTGGACACATGGCAGGCCGCCTCACCGCTTACCAGCGGATATGTTCTGCACTTCGACACCGGGATGAACAGGCTGGGTCTACCTCTGGACGAGGCGGCCAAGCTGGCATCGGCTTCCAAAACGGCTTCACCAACGCTGATCATGACGCATTTGGCGTGCTCTGAGCAGTCTCAAGCCAGAATGAACGCCTTCCAATTGGCGCAGTTTCAGATTGCCGCAGACCATTTTTCAAATGTCGCGACCAGTATTTCAAATTCGGGCGGGCTCTGGCTCGGCTCTGACTATCACGCCGACATTATCCGGGCGGGAATTGCCTTGTATGGCGGCGGCTTTCCGCCTCAAAACATAGACCTGAAACCGGGTCTCACGCTTGAAGCCCCTATTCTACAAGTCCGCACGGTCAGCGCTGGCGACAGCATCGGATACGGCGCGACACATCGCTTCACTGAGCCAACACGTGTTGCCACTGTTGCAATCGGTTATGGCGACGGATTTCTGCGCTCGGCGTCTAATGCTGGCTACGCGATGCTGAGCGGTAAAAAGTGCCAAATTATCGGCCGCGTATCGATGGATTTGATTACAATTGATGTGAGCGCAGCTACGGACCTTGCAAGACCGGGCGTTTTCGCCCAATTCATCGGTCCGGATGCGCCGCTTGAAGAACAGGCCGCTCTGGCGGGTACGATTGGATATGAACTTACCACAGGACTGACGCCGCGTGTCACACGACTCTACGAAAACTAGCTCGGGCTTTCCCAATCCCTTGCAATGGCTTGGCCGCGCAACGCTGGGCATGCTGGCAGAGCTTGGCCGGATTTCCATATTTTCTGGCAACGTGAAACTAGCGGCGCTGACCCCGCGTTGGTATCCGTCCCAAATCATCCGCCAAATGATCGCGATTGGTTTTTATAGCCTGCCCGTGGTCGGCTTGTCGGCGATATTTATCGGTGCCGCCCTCGCCCTGAACATCTATTCCGGTGGCCAGCGTTATGGCGCTGAACAATTCGTCCCGAACATTGTTGTCCTCGGCATTACACGCGAACTGGGCGTGACGATTACCGGCCTCATGCTGGCGGGCCGGGTCAGCGCCGGTATCGCCGCAGAGATTGGCGCGATGCGCGTCACCGAGCAGATCGACGCCCTCAAGACCTTGAGCGCCAATCCCTATCGCTACCTCTACGCCCCGCGCTTCCTCGCGGGCATTATTACCCTGCCTTTACTGGTCATTGTGGCTGACATTATCGGCGTCATGGGCGGCTGGGCGGTGAGCACATTCGGGCTTGGTTTCGACTCAACCATATACCTTCGCAACACGCTGGATTTCCTGACCTGGCAAGACGTCACAGTTGGGCTCATCAAGGCGGTGATCTTTGGCGGCGTCATCGCGATTATGGGATGCTATCACGGCGACAAATCCAGCGCGGGCGCGACCGGTGTAGGCCGGGCTGCAACATTCGCGATGGTCGGCGCTGCGGTCTCAATCCTCGCGTTCAATTATATCATTTCGACCCTTCTGGTGAATTTCGGATCATGAGTACGCAAGCCCTTCTCGAACTTCGCGGTGTGGTAAAGAGTTTCGGTTCAAACCACGTCCTGAAGGGCGTGGACATTGATGTCGCGCCCGGCAAGTCGCTTGTCGTACTTGGCGGCTCAGGTTCTGGTAAATCTGTGATGCTGAAAAACGCCCTTGGCTTGATGACACCCGAAGCCGGTAAGATCATCTTTGACGGCGAAGATGTCACCCACGAACAGGGCGTCACCCGCGACGCCATGCGCGCCCGTATCGGCATGCTGTTTCAGTCCGGCGCTTTGTTTGACAGCCTCACGGTCTGGGAGAATGTGGCGTTTCGCCTTCTCAATGCGGACGGCATGAAGCGAAGCGAAGCGAAAGAGCGCGCCATTGCGACGCTAAAGAAAGTCCGACTTGGCTCTGATGTCGCGATGCGCACGCCAGCTGAGATTTCGGGCGGCATGCAGAAACGCGTTGGTCTGGCCCGCGCGATTGTATCTAAACCTGATCTCATTTTCTTCGATGAGCCGACAACTGGGCTGGACCCGATTACCGCCGACGCCATCAACGATCTGATCCTCGAGCAAACAAAAGCCCTCGGCGCGGCGGCTGTGTCGATTACGCATGATATGGCCAGCGCACGTAAGATCGCTGACGAGCTTGCTTTCCTCTATGAAGGCAAAATCATTTGGCGTGGCCCGGCCAGTTCGATTGATACGAGCGGCAATGACTATGTCGATCAGTTCGTCCACGGACGTGCCGAAGGCCCTATTCAGCCCGCCCTTTAAGCTGACTGGGCTTTACCCGCTGATATTTGCCGATACGCTGGCCCCAACTTTGCGGGGAAATCAGTATGCTCGAATTCATCAAATACACTTCAGTCGCCTTCACAGCCGCAGCAACACTTGTCACCGGGTGGATGCAATATGAAAAATTCCGCGTCGACGGCGAATGGCACATCGATACATGTACCGAGACCGCAGACTTGAAGACCTATGAAGGCCTGCATCTGGCCTGGCGTGTATTCCTGTCTGACGATCCGCTTTCAGCCCCGGTTGTTGGCGACGGCGAGAAAATCGAAGAAGCGTTTGAAGTGATTGCGCCGCGTGGCCGATATCCGGTGCGGTTTGTCGGCGCCAAGGAAATCAACCGCGTCTCGCTGACCGGTCGCTTCGAAGGCGCAAGACGCGCCTCCACAGGGCGCTTTGAGTTCAAGCCCACAGAATCGATCCGCCTCTGGTCTGGCTATTTCCCGTTCTACCAACGCAATGTCGATATTCTCGAAGGTAGTTTCTCGTTTACGGCCGGCAATGCCAAGGGCTATGCGCGGGCTGTACGGCTCGTTGATGGCAAGTTCGACGCACCGCCATTCAAATGCGAAGGGCCTGAAATTATCGCTGAACCTATCCCGGAACAAAATCCTGACCTAGAGGTGACAGAGGATACAGAGGCCACTGAATCCGAATAAGCCAACAACACCGCGCTCTTGCGGCGCGGTGCTGATAGTAACTTCACACGGATCTTAGCTAGTGTGCCGCAACAGGCTGGCATGCAGGTTGCCATTCGCTTTCAGCGCCAGTGACGTCATGGCGTCAGAGACCGCCTTCTCGACACAGGCTTCCTGATTTCGTTTCTTCTCAAGCAGTCTGACGCCGCGCGAGACATCGCACACCTTCTCTGCAGCCGATTCAATCTTGTTGAGCACGGTTTGCGCGTCAGCGGCCAGGCTCAGATCATAACCGGAAATATTCACATCGACTGAACTTTCGATTGTGCTCGGCCCAGCCAGTGCGGGGCTTGCAATCAGTCCAGTGGCAAGGATAGCGGCAGTCAATTTTGTAAGTGTAGGCATGGGTGTCTTCCTTCTCGAATTATCTTTTTCTCGCTCTCTCCCGGAGCCTGTACACAATAACATGTTTTATCGAAAAACAATATGAACATTTTGTAACTACACTTGTAACATGCGCTTCACCCTTTCCCCAAGCGGCGCACCCCGCTAACGCTTCTATATGTCAAAAGCTCAATTCACCTGTCAGGCCTGCGGGGCCATACACTCCAAGTGGTCAGGACGGTGTGACGCCTGCGGCGAATGGAACACCTTGGTTGAAGAAGCCGTCTCTTCAGCGCCGGGTGGTTTGAAGCCAGCCAAGGGAAGCAGCAAATCGGGCAAGGTCAGCTTTACCCCCTTAAACGCCGAACAAACCCCGCCAGAACGAATCGTCATCGGCGTTGATGAACTCGACCGGGTTTTCGGCGGCGGCATCACGCCAGCCTCAGCCACGCTGATTGGCGGCGATCCGGGCATCGGCAAATCGACCTTACTCTTGCAAGTGGCCGCCCGTCTCGCGCGCAATGGCCTGTCCTGCGTCTATGTCTCTGGCGAAGAAGCCACCGCGCAAATACAGGATCGCGCCCAGCGCCTGAAAGTTGCCGATAGCCCGGTGCAACTCGCGACAGAAACGGACCTTCGCAAAGTCCTGTCCGCACTCAAGAAAGCCAAACCTGATTTTGTCGTGATCGATTCGATCCAGACCATGTGGTCCGATAGTCTTGAAGCCGCCCCCGGTTCAGTCAGTCAGGTCCGCGCCTGTGGTCAGGAATTGACCCGCTGGGCCAAGACAACTGGCGCTGCACTCATCCTCGTGGGTCATGTCACAAAAGAGGGCCAAATCGCCGGGCCGCGCGTCGTCGAGCATATGGTGGACACGGTGTTCTATTTCGAAGGCGAACGTGGTCACCAGTTCCGTATTCTGCGCGCCGTCAAAAATCGCTTTGGCCCGACAGACGAAATCGGCATTTTCGAAATGCATCAATATGGGCTTGCGCCCGCCAAAGAGCCCTCAGCGCTATTTCTCGCAAGCGAGGGAAACGAAACAGGCGGTGCGGCCGTGTTCGCCGCGATGGAGGGCTCGCGCCCGGTTCTTGCCGAAGTTCAGGCTCTGGTGGCGCCGAGCGCCTATGGCACACCGCGTCGCTCAATCGTCGGCTGGGATAGTAATCGGCTGGCCATGCTGCTCGCTGTGCTGGAAGCGCGTTGCAATGTCGCGCTGGGTGGACGGGACGTCTACCTCTCTGTCGCGGGCGGGTATCGCATCTCCGAGCCTGCAGGCGACCTTGCAGCCGCCGCAGCCCTCCTCACCTCAGCTGCCGCGAGTCCTGGCCCGGCAAAAGCGATATTTTTCGGAGAGGTCGCCCTCTCCGGCGCCATCCGCCCCGTTGCCCGCTCTGAACAAAGATTAAAAGAGGCGGCACGGCTCGGTTTTGAGCAAGCTTTCGTGCCAGATGGCAGTCCAACAGCAATCGAAGGCTTGACGATCACCCCCCTGAAGCGACTATCTGATCTTGTAGAGTTGATTGCCCCGGAAGCCGCCCAATGATGGAAGCCCTTACAGCCTTTGATGCGGTCGCAATCGTCATTGTGATCGTCTCGACCTTAATGGCGCTCGCACGCGGCTTCATGCGTGAGCTTGCGACACTGGGCGCATTCATTGCTGCGATCACTGCAGCCTTCTTTGCAAACAAATATATCGGCCCCACACTCGACAATATCGTGCCGGACGCATTGCCAGCATGGACGCCAACAGCGATCCTGTTCCTGGGAACATTCTTGATTATCTATGTCATAGTTGCATGGTTCGGAGCGAGTTTGGCCAAGACGATTCAGGGGCCAGAGGGAATCAGTTTGCTTGATCGCGTCGCAGGCGGCGTGTTCGGATTTGCCCGCGGCGGTATCGTACTGATATTCTTCGTCTACCTGCTGAACCTGACAATGGATGAGGATCAAATCCCGGAATTCATAAGTATGGCACGCACTTACCCGATTGTTTTATCCGGGGCCAACTACCTCAGCGACCATATTCCAGAGATTGCAGAGCGCGGTTCAGAGCAACCGCCCCTTGACGTGGAAACAACAGGCTAATACTCCGCCTCCATACACACCTCACGAGGGCTAGTCGAAATGATCTTTGACCATGATGACGATAAGCCTCGCGAGGAATGTGGTGTCGTCGGCGTCTTCAATCACCCTGAAGCTTCCCTCCTCATCGCCCTTGGCCTGCATGCCTTGCAGCATCGCGGACAAGAAGCCTGCGGTATCGTGACTTATGACGGCGAAAAGTTCAGCAATGAACGCCATATGGGCCTCGTTGGCGACAGCTTTGGCGGCAACTTACAGGAACGCCTGCCCGGATCTGCAGGTATTGGTCACAATCGTTACTCGACGCAGGGCAAGCCAGCGCTGCGTAATATCCAGCCAATCTATGCCGACTTGGCTTCAGGCGGTTTTGCCATTGCCCACAATGGGAACCTGACAAACTCACGTGCGCTGCGCCGCCGTCTTGTCAGTCGCGGCTCGATCTTCCAGTCAACTATGGACACTGAGGTGATCCTCCACCTGCTCGCCCGCAGCGATCAGGAAACACTTTCAGACCGCTTCCTGGATGCCATCCGCCAGATCGAAGGCGGCTTCGCGCTGGTCGGGCTGACAAACAAAAAGCTGATTGGCGCGCGCGACCCTTCCGGCCTTCGCCCGCTCATTCTGGGTAAGATCGATGACGCCCACGTCCTGGCCTCGGAAACCTGCGCACTGGACCTAATGGGCGCAGAAGTCGTCCGCGAGATTGAGCCCGGCGAAGTCGTCATCATCACCGAAGACGGCATTCGCACCTATCGCCCGTTCCCGAGCAAACCGGTTCGTCCTTGTCTGTTCGAATACGTTTATTTTGCGCGCCCTGACAGTATTGTTCAGGGCCGTTCTGTTTATGAAGTCCGCCGCCGCATGGGCCATCAGCTCGCACTTGAGCATCCGGCAGATATCGACGTCGTCGTTCCCGTACCGGATTCAGGCGTCCCGGCGGCAATCGGCTTCTCGGAACATTCCGGCGTCCCCTTCCAGCTCGGCATTATCCGCAGCCACTATGTCGGCCGCACGTTCATTCAGCCGACCCAGGGCGGCCGCCAGCGCGCCGTCTCGCGCAAGCACTCGCCAAACAAGGCCGTCCTGCGCGGCAAGAAAGTCCTGCTCGTCGACGACTCGATTGTGCGCGGCAACACCTCTCGCAAGATCGTCCAGATGGTCCGCGAAGCCGGGGCCAAGGAAATCCATTTCCGCTCCGCCAGTCCGCCCATCATGCATCAGGATTTTTACGGCATCGACATGGCCGACCGCAGTGAACTCTTCGCCGCCAATAATTCGCTGCAAGAAATGCAGGACTTTATGCAGGTCGACTCCCTCGGCTTCCTGTCCGTCGAGGGCCTGTACCGGGCCATTGGCATGGAGCGCGATCCTGAGACCCCACAATTCGCCGACCATTGCTTCACAGGCAATTACCCGACACGTTTGATTGACCACGATCAAAACCAGAGCGGCAAAGAGCGCCAGCTTTCCCTACTGGACTAGCGCGCGCCGCGCCGCTAACCCGCCCCCATGGATAAACGCATCACTCTCGTCACAGGCGCCTCGCAGGGCATTGGCCGCGCCGCCTGCCTCGCCCTCGCTGCGAAGGGGCATCACATCATCGCCCTCGCCCGCTCCCGCAAGGCGCTGGAGCAGCTTGACGACGACATCCGCGCAGCTGGCGGATCGATGACCCTGATCCCGTTTGACTTGAAAGACGCCGCCGCGTTTGAGCCAATGGGCCAAGCCATTGCCGACAAGTTCAGGCGGCTCGACGGCCTGCTCGCCAATGCTGGCATCCTTGGCAATATCGGCCCGCTGCAAGCCGGGGGCACACGGCAGTTTGATGACGTGATCGATATCAACCTGTCCGCGAACTGGCGCTTGATCCGCGTACTTGATCCCCTGCTGCGCCGTTCAGAGACCCCGCGCGCGGTGTTTATGACCTCAGGCGTCGTGCCGCGCCCGCGCGCCTTCTGGGGGCCTTACCAAGCCTCCAAGGCCGGGCTTGAAGCCCTCGTCTATGCTTGGGCCGACGAGAATGAGCACACCCCGCTGCGTATCAACCTGTTCGACCCCGGCGCCACCCGCACCGCCATGCGCGCCGACGCCGTCCCCGGCGAAGACCCAGAAACCCTGCCCACACCAGAAGCTGTCGCCGAAGCGCTGATCCCACTGCTGACAGAAACCGAAACCCGCACCAAAGCCCGGGTCGTGGCTAGAGACGTGATGGGCGCGAGTTAGCGGATGTCCGCTTTCGGCGTCAAAGC
>CAYGPE010000013.1:0-60711 GCA_964351695.1 uncultured Hyphomonas sp.
AACCAAATAGACTCAAGCATCCGAGGTTTTTACACGGGCTGGGTCAGGAGGAGACCTTGCTTTCGAGTGATCGGATCAAATCCTATTGACCGGGAGTTTCAGATAAACCTGACCATCAGATTCAGCGGGAGGCAGCGCGCCCCCGCGAATGTTGACCTGCAATGATGGCAGAATCAGTCTGGGTGCCTGAAGGGTGGCGTCGCGGGCTTCGCGCATGGCGACAAAGGCGTTTTCGTTTCGCTCTTGTAGATGGACGTTCATCGTTAATTGCTCTGTGACTGTACTCTCCCAAGCCACCTCATTTCGAGAATTTGGCAGGTAATCATGGCCAACAAAAATGCGTGTTTCTGGCGGCAGCTCCAGAATCTTTTGTATAGACCGGTATAGGGTGCGGGCATCACCGCCCGGAAAATCTGCGCGCGCGGTGCCATAGTCAGGCATGAATAGCGTGTCGCCTACGAAAGCTGCATCTTCAATAACATAAGTGACGCAAGCGGGAGTATGCCCTGGCGTGTGCAGCACTTTGATCGCTGTCGACCCGAAAGGGAGTTCGTCGCCCTCCTCAAGCAGTGCATCGAACACGGTACCGTTTGCGCAGACATCCTTGGCATTGAACACCGGACCGAACAGTTTCTGCACCTGAGTGATCTTTGCTCCGATGCCGATTTTCGCGTCGGTTTCCTTGCGGACATAGTCTGCTGCGGACAAATGATCCGCATGGACATGGGTATCGAGCACCCAGGTGAGGGTCAGTCCCCGAGCGCGTACATCTTTCAATATTGCGTCAACGGATAGCGTCTGTAGCGCGGCGCGATTTGGCTCATAGTCCAGCACCGGATCGATCAGGACGGCCTGCTGTGTCGCGGTGTCCTCAACCAGATAGCTCACCGTATTGGTGGCGTTATCAAAGTAAGCTTCAACATGGATCATCGTGTATCTCCTTTGATTTACATATATTAGCACTTGCTTATTTAGCAATACCTAATATATTGAAACCATGATGAACACCAATGAACTGCTTGATCCTCGCGTTTTCAAAGCCAAAGCGGAAGTGGCCGCGAGCCTGCTTAAAGCCATGTCCAATCCGCACAGGCTGATGATTCTATGTCGCCTCGGCGCCTCGGAAGCGTCAGTCGGCGACTTGCAGGCCGAAAGTGGCCTGTCGCAATCGGCCTTGTCGCAACACTTGGCCGTGCTACGCGCGCGGGAGCTGGTGGATACAAGACGCGAAGCTCAAACCATCTATTACCGACTGTCTGATCCCGCGGTTCGCCAGGTGATCGAAACCATGATGAAAATCTACTGTCCGGAGATCTTGAAATGACCACACTGACAAAACTCACCCCAAAAGTGGCAGCCGACCGATTGCAGTCAGGCGATGCCGTTCTGGTCGATATTCGCGAACCTGATGAGTACGCGCGCGAACATATTCCTGGATCGATCTCTCTGCCCGTATCCGCCCTCGATGGCGCCGACCTAACACTGGAGGCGGGGAAAAATGCTATTTTTCACTGCAAGTCGGGGATGCGCACGGACTCAAATTGCGCGATCCTGGCACAGCATGTCGATGGCGAAGCCTTCATGCTGGACGGTGGTCTGGACGCCTGGCGCGCGCTGGGACTGCCCACCGCCAAAGACACCAAGGCACCCTTGGAGATTAATCGCCAGGTTCAAATCACCGCTGGCAGCCTGATTCTGCTAGGCATGTTGCTAGGCTGGTTCATAAGCCCGCTCTGGTTCGGTCTGGCTGCCTTTGTTGGGGCAGGCCTGACATTTGCCGGGATCAGCGGCTGGTGCGGGATGGCAACGCTGCTGCAGGCGATGCCATGGAACTGGCGTCAGCCCGTCTAGGTCAAACATGATTGAGCTGACCCCACATATCATTGCCTTGGCTTTGCTCAGCGGCGCAATTGTCGGACTGTTCCTCGGCACGTTCGGGGGCGGTGGCTCGGTCTTGGCGGCGCCATTGCTGCTCTACCTTGTTGGCGTTGAAGATCCGCATGTGGCGATTGGCACGTCTGCCGCGGGTGTCGCTGCGATAGCCTTGTTCAGCTTGTTTGGGCATTGGCGCGGCGGGCGGGTAAAGTGGCCATGTGCCATCGTGTTTGCGCTGTCTGGTCTGATCGGGTCCATTCTGGGATCGAGCTTAGCGAAAATCACCCAGGGCGATGTCTTATTGCTCGGCTTCGCGACAGCGATGGCGATGATCGCCTTATCGATGTTTCGAAAACCGAAGACAGCTGGCGACCCAGACGTGACGCTGACACCGCGCATGGTCCTGCAACTCGCCCCGATCGGGCTGGTTGTCGGATTGGCCGCAGGCTTTTTTGGGATAGGCGGCGGCTTTCTGATCGTCCCGGGCTTAATGCTAGCTGTCGGCATGACGATGACCCATGCAACCGCATCTTCTTTGGTGTCGGTGGCGATCTTCGGAACAGCGACGTCAGCCAATTACGCCTTGTCGGGCATGGTCGATGGACGCCTGGTTCTGTTGCTGCTGGGCGGCGGCGCGGTTGGCGGCGTGATCGGCATCCTGCTGTCCAACTGGCTGGCCGACAGGCTGCGCACTGCCAGAATGGCGTTTGCCTCGATGATATTGGTCGTCGCGGTTTTCGTCGCAATGCAAGCGATACAAGGGCTGAGCGCCACCTAGGCAACTGCGGCCCCTCCGACGCCGAAAGCAGACATTCACCTACGCGCTCTGGTCCTTCAAACGCGTCACCAGTTCAACAAACGGCACGCCCGCAATAATAATTGATAAAGCCACTTGGGATCGCCTTAGCGATTTGTTCAGGTCAGCCCGAAATTTCGATTCCGTTATTGTTGAGAACTAACATGGCACACACACGGATTGCCTTGTAGCGCCGCATCAGCGCATAAAGCCAGAATGCGCGATGAACGCCTCTTTCCGCTTTTCCAGTCGGTCGATGCCTTGCCGGGCATTGGCCCGAAGCTGAAGCCAACGCTGGAGCACCTGATCGGCGGCGAGGCGATCTGGGATTTGCTGCTACATATGCCAGAGCGCTGGCTCGACCGCCGCCCGCGCGATAGTTTCGATGCGATTGAGCCGGGTGAAACTGTCACCGTGCGCGGCGAGGTCCATGCCGTGAAAGCGCCCTATAATGACCGCGCGCCAACCCGGATTGAGCTGTTCGACGGCTCAGGCTTCCTGACACTGACCTATTTCCGCGCCGATAGCCGCTGGCTACAGGGCCAGTTCCCGGTCGGCAAAGAGCGGATCGTGTCGGGCCGCGTCGATGAGTATCGCGGCGAACGCCAGATGAGCCACCCGGACTATGTCATTGATCCGGCCAAAGGCGAGCTACCGCCGCCCGTTGAGCCGATCTATCCGCTCACTGCGGGCCTCACCAATAAACGCGTTCACAGCACCATCAAGGCTGCGCTTGAGCTCGTGCCAGACAGTCTGCCGGAATGGATCGACAACGCGCTCGTCGCCAAGGAAAACTGGCCTGCCTTCAAAGCTGCGCTCACAGGCGTACATGCCCCGGCAGAATGGGATGAAGCCCAGTTCGCGCTCTGCGAAACACGCCTCGCCTATGATGAGGCTCTGGCGCGCGAGCTGACCTTTGCCCGCGCCCGCGCCGCCCGCAGCCAGGCCCCAGCCTTCGCCATCCCACCCGCGCCAGACACCCTGAATTTCCTCGTCAAATCGCTGGCCTTCAAGCCAACTGCCGCGCAGATCCGGGCAACCAAGGAAATCATGGCTGATCTGGCTGAACCTCACCCGATGCGAAGAATGCTGCAAGGGGATGTCGGCTCCGGTAAAACCCTTGTCGGGGCGTTTGCCGCTGTACAGGCCTCGGCTGGCGGTTTCCAGACCGCCTTCATGGCCCCGACTGAGGTGCTCGCCCGCCAGCAATTCGACACGCTAAACAACCTGCTCTCACCGCTAGGTTACACCGTCGCAGCGCTCACAGGGCGCGACAAGGGCGCGGCGCGCACATCCACCCTGATGGGGCTCGCCGATGGCAGTATCCAGATCATTGCCGGCACGCAGGCCCTGTTCCAAGAGGGTGTGTCATATCGCAAGCTCGGTCTTGTGATCGTCGACGAGCAGCATCGCTTTGGCGTCGCCGACCGCATGAAGCTCGCCAATAAGGGCGAGGCCCCGCATGTACTGGTGATGAGCGCGACACCCATCCCGCGTACACTCGCCCAGTCCATCCACGGTGATCTGGATGTCTCAATCCTTGACGAGAAACCCGCCGGGCGTCAGCCGATTGAAACCCGCGCCGTGCCCGATGCCAAGATAGAAGACGTCATCGAAGCGACAGGCCGCGCCCTGAAACGCGGCGAGCGTGCGTTCTGGGTCTGCCCGCGCGTTGACGTTGATACCGAGGACGATAGTAGCGCTGTGGCCCGCGCTGCAATGCTGCGCGATGTCCTCAAAGTCCCCGTTGGTCTCGTCCATGGCCGGATGAAAGGCGATGAAAAAGACACAGCACTTGAAGACTTCCGCACAGGCCGCACGCAACTCCTCGTCGCCACCACAGTCATCGAGGTTGGCGTCGATGTGCCAGAGGCGACGATCATCGTGATTGAGCGCGCCGAAGGCTTTGGCCTTGCCCAGCTGCACCAACTGCGCGGCCGCGTTGGTCGCGGCGATCGCCCAAGCTTCTGCCTATTGCTCTACCGCGCACCATTGACTGAAACCGCCCGCGAGCGCCTCGATACGCTGCGCCGTACGGAAGATGGTTTTGAGATTGCCGAGGCCGATTTCAAGCTACGCGGCCCCGGTGACTTGCTCGGCAAGCGGCAGTCAGGCCTCGCTGATTATCGTCTGATTGACCTTAACGTCCACGCCGACTTGATCCCGATTGCGCGTCAGGATGCGCGTCTGGCGGTAGAGCGCGCCGATAGCATGACACGCGCGCGAGCCGAAGCCCTAGCCCTTCTCAGCCAGCTTCTCAGTCCCGATATCCGCTTCACTGACTGACGGCGCGGCGGCAATGGCCGTCACAGTCGCGGGATGTTCAGGCACCACGAGGCCAGCCGTCAGAATCATCTTGGCGCCCTCTTCGACGGTCATATCCATCTCGATACACTCCGCAGGATCAACAAAAATCAAAAAGCCAGACGTGGGATTAGGAGTTGTTGGTACGAAGACACCAATAAATTTCGGGTCCAGTTTCGCGCCAATTTCGCCCTTGGCGGTGCCCGCAACGAAGCCGACACACCATGAGCCTTTTTTCGGGTACTCGATCATTACGCATCGATCGAAGCTCGCCTGCTGATTATTGGCCAGAACCTCCGTAAGCTGCTTGATCGCGGCATAGACGTTCTTGACGATTGGAATGTTTGAAAACACCCGGTCCATCGTCGCCAGCAAAGACCGACCGACCAGGTTCGCCGTCACCGCGCCAAGGAAAGTCAGCACGACAACCACGACCAGCACACCAAAGCCCGGAATAGCGTAATTCGTATATGTCTCTGGTTTCAGCAAAGGCGGCAACAGCGGCCGCACCTTGTCATCAATGAACGTGATCAAAAATTGCAAGATGAAGAAAGTTGCCGCCAGCGGCGCAGCGATGACCATGCCCGCAAAAAAGCGTCCGCGCAGCCAACCGAACAGACCGCGCTGCTTTGGCTTTGGCGCATCGGGCATCATATCGTCTGGCGTCATATTCATGGTCGAAACCTGATAATTCTCATCACACGCGCCACTCTAGCGCAGTAATTACCTGATTTCAGTTAATTGTGGCGTAGATACGAAGCAATCAAAAGAATCCTGTAATTCGTGGAATTCTTTCGCACTTTTCTTGAATGTCAGCTTAACAACAGCCGCCAACCGGTGCTGGCCCGCTTTCAACCGCAATTTCTGCAAACACATCCGGCGCCGCGCAGCCCGGAAACACGCCAAAATGCGTCTTGCCATCGCCAACCACGTCAAAATAGTCTGCGAATCGCGTCTGCTTCAGCATAGCCAGCGTATTACCGCAGACCGGAAACACCCGGCCCGCCTCGATACTGTGCTCAACATCAAGCTCAAACACCTGCTCCATCCCGGCAATGCCGCCTTTATAAATCACCGCCTGACCATAATCCTCGCAGGCAGCGTCCATATCTTCCAGCTTCATCAGCCGCGCAGTCACCGATGCAAACCTGATTGGGCCTAATTTGGCTTTCAGTTTTGGGTCGATGATTGCTAGTCGGCGATGCTCAACTACGCGCGGGTCTATGAACCCAACGCCCTGAGCAATTGCCTGATAATCCCCCCAATAGAGCGCGCCTGACAGGCACTCTCCGTACAGGACAGGATCCTCCACCAGATATTGAGGAATACGCCGGTCGGCGTAAACGTCAGAGAAATACAGCTCGCCGCCAGGTTTGAGCAGCTTATACGCCGCATGAAAGACAGCAGGCTTATCCGTACAGAGATTGATCACACAATTGGAAATGATCAGATCAAAACTGCCCGCCTCAAGGTCAAGCTCATCAAGCTTTTCCAGATACCCTTTCACAAACCGCGTATTCGGCGCGTCATAACCAAATTGCTCGGCGTGCCAGCCCTCATGCTCACGCGCGACGGCAAGCTGTTCATCGGTCATATCGACGCCGGTGACATGCCCACGCGGTCCCACCAGTTTGGCGAGCGCAAACACATCGCGCCCCGCGCCGCACCCAAGGTCGAGCACTTTCAGCCCATCCAGCAGCGCCGGGATCGCCAGACCACAGCCATAATAGCGCACTGACACATCTTCATGCACCGCCGCCAACGCATCAATCACATGGCGCGGGGGTGCCGCAATCGTCGCGCAAGCATCGGTTTTCAGATCAGACGAGTTTTGCAGCGTTTCACCATAATACTGCTTCACTATATCGGTATGGGTATTCATATCACTGTCTCCAAGACCCGACTCAGGCGGAGCAAGAGCCGCCGCCAAGTACGCAAAAACTGGCACAATATGAATGGTTCAGCGCCACACTGCCGCGCGCCTCAGCCAGGGTCTGGCCAAGCTCAAATCGCGGATCATAGGGCAGTAAAGTGCACGCCGTGACGACGGGTCTATCTGCACCGCGCCGTTTCACCACCATACGCTGCGAAGCGCACATCAGGTCTGTCGGGTCCTTGTCCAGAATTTGCCAGCACGCTGTGGTAATCTCAGGGGGATCAGCTTCAGGCTGCATCTCCGGAAATAAAACCAGCCGCGACGTATCACTTGGATCGATATCCAGACCTATTCCACGGATCAGGCCGCCATATCCGGCGCGCGCGTCTTCTTCGGCCTCATCCCACATTGTCCGGCCTGCCAGAGCGACAGTAAACTTGTTGGCCGCCAGCCAGCCAAGACCCTCCACGGTCAAACCAAATGCGCCCATACCACGCTCAGTATCGTGCAGTTTCGCCGTATAATGATCGAGGCTCACCCGCACAAGCAGCCGCTCACCATAGCGTGCATTTAGCTCAAGCAAGCCAGTCTTTATGCGATCACGCATCATCGGCTGCATCGCATTTGTCAGCATCAAAACGCGGTGGCCGCGCGCCAGAACCATGTCCAGAATATCGATGATTTCGGGCGCCATGAACGGCTCGCCGCCGGTAAATCCGATTTCTATTTCAGTCTCACCAGCTGCATTTAACTCGTCTAAATAAGGTTCGATATCTGCGCATGTCAGATAGACCAGTCGGTCATTGGTCGGACTGCTTTCAATATAGCAATTCTCGCACTGGATATTGCACAGCGTTCCGGTGTTGAACCACAAAGTCTGCGTGGCCGCATAGCCCACACGGGCCCGCGTCTCGCCCTTCGCAGTGACGTCAGGATCGCTAAATTTTTCCGGCGTTTCAGGATTATAAGCCATAGCTTTCCGTCTAAGAGAATTGTCGGGGAGGTAAAATCACAAGCGCGTCAGATCACGTGATCGCTACTGCCAGTGTTCAGCGATCCACGGGGTTGGCTTGACGTGCTTGTAGATCTTTTTGTGCCACGGCGCTTGCCACTTGCCATCACGCGCTTCATCCGGGTCCGGGCGGCCTGTAAACGCAACAATCTTGGTTTCGGGGGGCAATTTCGGTGTCTGAAACCAATTCATCGGGAATTTCGGCATCAGCGAGTGTTTAAAGCTCACGCACCAGTCTTCCGGCCAGTAGACTTTGTCTGGAATCATCGCAGAGACATATTGCTGGCTGGCGCGGAATTCGGCGTGGATAGGCGCACTGTCACGCTCATATTTCTCGAAAATCTCAGTATGCTCACCAATCGTCCAGCGATAGACAGACGTATTGCCGATCCCTTCACCGATTTGCGTCCAGTTCTCGGCAATACACATCTTGCCCGGCGCATACTCCCAGAACGGGTCCATATTCCCGGTCACGATCAAATCGACATCCAGAAACAGAACGTCGCCCTCTAGTCCGCCCAAGCCCGCTTGCCACAGCGAAATCTTGCGCCACGGATACCATTTCCAGCGCTCCGGCAGCCCGGTAATCGGCGGCAAGGGCTGATACTCGACCTCAGGCAACAAGCCTTCCTTGTCATCCGTGAAACAAACAAAGCGCAGATCGCCCGTCACATTGCGCCGAACCATATTATACAGGCGGTTGGCGAAGTGGGCCGGGTAACGCGCGCCCCATTTCATACAGATCACTGTCTTGGTCATGGCTGATGACTAGCCGCCTTCAGATCACAAATCTACTGATTTGATTTGCATCCAGTTTCACCTCAAGATCGTACCAGTCATAGATCGCAAGCTTGAAAGACCTGCCTATATGAAACGCATTGCAATCATCGGCGCAGGTATCACAGGTCTCGGCGCCGCCTTTGCTCTCAAGGATACAGCCGACATCACAGTCTACGAAGCGGCCGACAGGCCCGGCGGCCACGCCCATACCGTGGATATTGACTATGATGGCACACCCGTATCGGTCGATGTCGGCTTCATTGTCTATAATCCGCTTAATTATCCCAACCTGATCGGCTTTTTCGATGCCTTGAATGTCGACACCGAAGCCAGCGACATGAGCTTTGCCGTGTCAAACCCCGATGGTTTCGAGTGGGCCTCATCAGCGCGCGGTATGTTTGCCCGCAAGCGCAATCTGCTGCGCCCGCGTTTCCACAAATTCTGGCGCACCATTTTGCGCTTCAACGACATTGCCCGGGCCGAGCTGGCTGCGGGCAAGATCGAAGACGTGTCCCTCGGCTTCTGGCTGCAGAAACACGATTTCAGCGCCGATTTCTGCAATAATTACATCCTCCCGATGGGCGGCGCGATCTGGTCAACACCCGTCGCCGAAATGCTCGACTATCCGGCGCGCAGTTTTTTCCAGTTCTTTGAGAACCACCGCCTGATGCACCTTGGCCGCCCCGCCTGGCGAACAGTCACGGGCGGATCGCGCCAATATGTCGACAAAGCCAGCGCCGTCCTGGGGCAGCGCCTGCGCCTGTGCAGTCCTGTTGCCAACATCTCGCCATTTGGGGATCGCGTTCAGGTCAGAACCGCCCAAGGCCAAACCGAGATCTATGACGAGGTGATTATCGCCGCGCACTCCGATACAGCGCGCGATCTGCTCGATTCCACTTATGAAGACCAGCGTTTCCTCCTCAATTCCGTCCGCTACAGATCCAACAAAATCTATCTGCACCGTGATGCCAGCCTGATGCCCAAGCGCACTGCTGCATGGGCGGCATGGAATGTCATGGATCAAGACGGCCCCGACATCTGCCTCACCTATTGGATGAACAAGCTGCAAAACCTGCCGCGCAAGCGCCCCGTCTTCGTCACTCTCAATCCGGACACACCGCCAGCACCTGAACTCACCTTCGCGACATATGAGAAAGCTCACCCGCAATTTGACGGCCCCGCCGAAGCGGCTGTGCGCACACTTAAACGCCAATTGGGCGATCAGCATATCTGGCTTGCCGGGGCATGGATGGGCAGTGGTTTCCACGAGGATGGCCTGAAATCGGGCCTGAGCTGCGCGCTATCTTTAGGCGGGCGCGTACCGTGGGACGCAAAAGGCGTTGAGATCATCCCGCCCTCAACACAAAGCATCCCCAGCAAAGTCGCGCTCGAGGCAGGTCTGGCGTGAGTGAGACCGCCGCCCTTCGCCTGCACAAAGGCCATACGACGCATCAGCGGTCCGCACCGTTCATTCATCGCTTCCGCTACCGCCTTGCCCTGATCGATATTGATATTGACCGTCTCGATGATGCCGCCGCCCAATCGGCATTGTTCAGCGTCGACAAGCCCGGTCTGTTTTCCTTCCGCCGCAAAGATCACGCAAATCATGACGGCACGGATTTACGCACATGGGCTGAAACCAAACTGACCGCCGCCGGGATTGAGCTTGATGGCGGCCCGATCCGGCTTGTGACCTTCCCGCGCCACGCCTTCTACAAATTCGCCCCGATCTCGCTCTGGCTTGGGCATGGACCAGACGGCGCGCTGCGCGGCATCATTTATGAGGTCAACAACACGTTCGGCGAGACCCATTGTTATGTCGCCGCGACACCTGGCCCTGCCCGTCATCGCCACAGTGCTGACAAGGCGTTTCATGTCTCGCCCTTCTTTGATGTCAGTGGGCGCTATCGCTTTACACTGCGCAGCGATGATGACGCGCTAAGCCTCAGCGTCGAAACCCTGCACGAGGGCGCACAAACGCATGTCGCAACGATCAAGACGAAAGCCAGCCCGGCCACAACGCCCGCCTTCGCGGCGCTGGCCATCACCCGCCCCATTGCCAGTCTGGCCGTAACGTTGGCCATTCACTGGCAAGCCCTGAAATTATGGATCAAGGGCGCCAAATATGTGCCTAAACCCACCCCGCCTTCACGGCCGCAAACAATTGCCGCCCCAGACAGCTCGCCCTAGCGGCGCAACTCCGAGAATCGACATGAATATTCAAGTGCCTCCACCTGAGGTAACATCCGGCATGATCCACGCCACAGCTCATTCGCTGCGTACACTGAAAAACACGCCCGCAAGTTTCCGGCTGGTCGGTATGATGCTGCTCAGCGCCAAACGCGGCACGATCAGTTTCGAGCTCGCTGATGGCCGCGTCCTGAAGTTTGATCACGGCCAACCCGGCCCGCAAGCCTATGTCCATGTCCACGATTATGCTTTTGCGAAGCGGGCAATTGCCGGCGGTGATGTCGGTTTCGGCGAAAGCTATATGGACGGCCAATGGTCAACGCCCGACCTGACAGCTGTGCTGGAATTCTTCTCGGAGAATTTCGACGATGCCAATCGTCTCGCCACCGGTGGGAAAGTCATCAAAGTCATCAACACCATCCGTCACATGTTCAATCGCAACACCAAGGCGGGCTCAAAGCGCAATATCGAGGCGCACTACGACCTCGGCAATGACTTCTATGCAAGCTGGCTCGACGAGACGATGACCTATTCGTCGGCGCTATATACTGACCCGGATATGACACTGGAACAGGCGCAAACGGCCAAATATGCGCGCATTGCAGACGAGATCGGCTTGGCTCCAGGCAAGACCGTGCTTGAAATTGGCTGTGGCTGGGGCGGCTTTGCCGAATATGCCGCCAAACAGCGCGGTGCCAAAGTAACCTGCCTGACAATTTCGCCGTCACAGCGCGAGTTTGCAATCGAACGCATGCAGCGTCAGGGCCTTTCTGATCAGGTGGAACTCCGCCTCGAGGATTACCGCGACCATCAGGGCCAGTATGACGGCGTCGCTTCAATCGAAATGTTTGAAGCGGTCGGCGAGAGTTATTGGCCGAGCTATTTCGCCAAGGTTCATGACTGCCTGAAACCCAGGGCGAAGGCTGCCCTGCAAATCATCACCATTCGTGACGACCTGCTCGATAGCTACCGCAAGCGCGCGGACTTCATCCAGCGCTACATTTTCCCCGGTGGCATGTTGCCCAGCGAAACGGCGCTGCGCGAACAGGTCGCCGCAGCACATCTTGTCTATGACAAAGCTGAATATTTTGGCCCAGACTATGCCAAGACCCTTCGCCTCTGGGCCGAGCGGTTTGAAGCGCAATGGCCCTATATTGAAACGCTCGGCTTTGATGATCGATTCAAGCGGATGTGGCGTTTCTATCTCAGTTATTGCGAGGCCGGGTTTGATAATGGCCGGATCAATGTCGGCCAGTTCACGCTGTCACGCGCCTGAGCTACTAGTAGAGCGAACTCAAAACATACTCGATCTTCTGACCTTTAGCCTCGAATGATAGCTTCACCCAGCGCGATTGACTGTCATACCAAAGGTCAACCGTCATATCCGACTTCAACCGATAGTGCGTCGTATCGAGCGCCACGCCGTCAACGGTTACAGTATCAGGCCCGATTGTCTCGACCTCGATATCAAGAATCTCGCCTGACTCAGTAGACAGCATACGGTCGCCATAGACCTGCAAGATATTCCAGTGGCTTGATGGGATAATCGTCGCAGGAACTTCGCCATTGAAGGCACTGCCATCGACATCAAACATATCGCCCTTGGCGATCGCTTCGACCCGTCCTTTCTGACCATCATTATTCGTCCGCCCTGTCAGCCCGACAAGCTGGCCATTCTCCCACGTCTCTTTTGTATCGAGCCGGTATTTGAACGCCGTTATCGGGCCAAACTTAACGGTCAGGTCTACATCCGAGGTGACCAGCAGCTGGCCGTCGGCCTGTCTGTCAAAAGACAGGATATGGCGCCCGAAAGGCTTGCCCTTACGCAGCACTTCAAAGTCAATCACATCGCCATCACTGGCTTGCCATGGCGTCGGTAGCGACACGCGCTGCGCCGTATCTTCAGCCTGCGCCGCCGAAAGCATCATACCTGACAAGGCAGCTGCGAACGCAAATCTGATCATCGACATATCTCCAGTTATTCTCATAGATTACGCATGGGGCGACATCATGGATGTTACAGGGCCTTAACCCGGCCAAGGTGAAAATCAGTGCAAATCAAGCAGTTGAATTGCCGTCTCGCCCGCCTTAGCTTGCCAGCAACAAATCAAGGCTGCCAATGACCATCCATAACTCCGTCCTTGACCTGATCGGCAACACGCCGCTGGTCCGCCTCAACCGACTTTCCGAAGAAACCGGATGCACCATTCTCGGCAAGGCTGAGTTTCTGAACCCCGGCCAGTCGGTCAAAGATCGCCCGGCTCTGCATATCGTGCGCGCCGCCGAAGCAGATGGCACACTGCGCCCTGGCGGCACAATCGTTGAAGGCACCGCAGGCAATACCGGGATTGGCCTGGCTATGGTCGGCGCGGCGCTCGGCTACAAAGTCGTCATCGTTATGCCGCGCACCCAGTCGAAAGAGAAGAAAGACGCCGTGCGTAATTTCGGCGCGAAACTGGTTGAGGTTGACGCGGTTCCCTACAAGAATCCGAACAATTATATCAAATATTCCAAACGCCTCGCAGATGAGCTGAACGAGACCGAGCCCAATGGCGCCATCTGGGCCAATCAGTTCGACAATACCGCCAATCGCGACGCCCATTACAAGACAACCGGCCCGGAAATCTGGCAACAGACAGACGGTAAAGTCGATGGCTTCATTTGCGCAGTTGGGTCAGGCGGCACATTGGCGGGTACGGCCATGGCGCTGCGCGAACTGTCCGGCGGCACAGTCAAGATCGGCATCGCCGATCCCGGCGGCGCGGCGCTCTACGAATATTACAAGACTGGCGAGCTAAAATCCGAAGGCACCTCAATGACCGAAGGTATCGGCCAGGGCCGCATCACCGAAAACCTTGTCGGCCTCACCGTAGATTATGCCTATCGCATCAATGATACAGACGCCTTGAACGTCATCTATGACATGATCCAGTATGAAGGTCTTTGCCTCGGTGGCTCGGCGGGGATCAATATGGCAGGCGCTGCACAGATGGCGAAAGACATGGGGCCCGGCCATACAATCGTGACCGTGCTGTGCGACTATGGAAACCGCTATCAGGACAAACTGTTCAACCCTGACTTCCTGCGCTCAAAATCACTTCCTGTCCCGCCCTGGATGGAGGCATAAATGGAAACCGGAGATCCCCTTGTCAGCGCCAAATGGTTGCTCGAAAACATCAACGCACCGGATGTTCGTGTCGTCGATGCGAGCTGGGTGCCGCCTTTCCTGACGGATCGCAAGTCCGGCAAGCAAGGCTATGACGAGGCGCACATTCCCGGCGCGGTCTATTTCGACATTGACGCAATTGCCGACAAAAGCAGCGACCTGCCACATATGCTCCCGGACGCCGTAATGTTCTCGTCACGCGTGCGTCAGCTTGGTCTTGGCGATGGCAACCGCGTCATCGTCTACGATCATAATGGCTTTTTTGCCTCGGCCCGTGTCTGGTGGATGTTCCGCGCCATGGGGCACGGCGATGTCAAAGTCCTCGATGGCGGCCTCAATGCCTGGACAGAGGCTGGCGGCGACACCGAAGACCTGCCCCCCGTTTCTGTCGAACGCCACTTCACGGCGGCCCGGAAACGCGCTGATCTTGTGCGCGACAAGGCCCAGATGCGCGACCTGATCGAGACGAAAGGCATGCATATCCTTGATGCCCGCGCGCCCGGCCGCTTCAATGGGACCGATCCTGAACCCCGCGCCGAGCTGCCGTCTGGCCATATGCCCGGCAGCTACAATGTCCCGGCATCCGGCCTGCTCAATCCAGATGGCACCCTGAAATCTGCCGACCACCTCATGCCCATCCTGGCCGACCACCTTGGCGCGCCAGTTGTCACGACCTGCGGATCGGGCGTCTCGGCCGCCGTCATTTCACTCGCCCTCGCCCGGCTCGGCCACTATGACGCTGCCGTCTATGATGGTTCGTGGAGCGAGTGGGCAGCCGACCCCGATAGCCCGATTGCGACCAGATGAAGGACGATACCCGCCTCATCCACACCAAGACTGAGCGCGGGCCGCTAAACACCGTCAACCCGCCCATTGAGCGCGGCTCGACCGTCCTCCTGCCAACCCGGCAAGCCTTATACGGTCCCGGAAAAGCCTATGGCCGCATGGGCCTCACGGTCCAGCGAGAGCTTGAAGAGGCGATGTGTACGCTGGAAAATGCCCAGCACTGCCGCCTCACCATGAACGGTCTTCAGGCCAGCACGCTTGCCATCGCCTCTGTGGTCGAAGCTGGCGACCATATCCTCCTCGCCGACAGTATTTACGGCCCGACCCAGCGCTTCTGCCAGCGCCGCCTCGAGGCGATGGGCGTTGCCTCGACGCGTTTTGTCGGCAACGACCTTGAGGCGCTGAGCCGCCTTATCCAGCCCAATACCAAAGCTATTGTGATCGAGTCCCCCGGCTCGCTAACCTTCGACATCCTCGATACGCCCGCCATTGCCGAAATCGCCAAGGCCAAGGGCATCACGACGATATTCGACAATACGTGGGGCGCGGGCGTCTATCATCGCCCTTTGGATCTCGGCGTCGATATCTCGTTTCAAGCCCTCACTAAATACCCGGTTGGTCATTCAGATGCACTGGGTGGCGCCGTGATGACCAATGACAAGGGCCTTGCCGCGCGCATTGCCACCTGCTCGGAAGACTGGGGCATCGCCCTCGGCCCGGACGACGCCTATCTCGCCTTGCGCGGCCTGCGCACCATCCACACGCGCATGAAGCAGCATGAAACGAATGCCTACACGCTCGCGCGCTGGCTCGCCGAACGGCCCGAGGTCGACACTGTCCTCCACCCTGGCCTGCCTAGCCATCCGGATCACGCCTTCTGGAAGCGTGACTTCACGGGCGCAAACGGCCTGTTCGCCGTCACATTCCACGCCATGCCCGATGCGCAGCTTGATCGCTTCCTCGAAGCCCTGAACCTGTTCGGCATGGGTTTTTCATGGGGCGGGTTTGAGAGCCTGATCATCCCCTGCGACGACCAGTTGGACCGCCTCCCCGATCACGCTATTCAGTCGCGCAAGGGTCCACTCATCCGCCTCCATATCGGCCTTGAGGCTACAGACGACCTGATCGCTGACCTTGAACAGGCTTTCGCCACGTCAGGTTGAATTTGCCCCGAACGAAATGGATCTGCCGATTTTAGCGTCTAGCACGCATGCTTCAGCACAGCCGCAAGCCGCTCTACATCTTGCTCAGACGTATAGCCGTGGACGGAAAACCGAAAACCCTCACGCCGCTGATCGTGCAAAATACCTGCGGCTTCAAGCGCGGACTGAAGCCTTTCTGCATCTTGCGAACGCACGACCAATGCCGCACCGCGCGTGCCCGCTTCTGGCGACACAAGCGCCTCGTCAGCGACTTGCTCAACCAGAAAATCAAGCGACGTATTTACCGCGTCACATACCCGCTCTAACCCCTCGTCCCGCCAGATATCGAGCGCCGTATTGGCTAGCGCGAGCGGCCCCGGCGAAGGCGTTCCACCAAAGAACCGCATCGCGTCTTCCGCGTAACGAAAGTCATGAATATCCATCTCGAACGGGTCGGCATGCGAAAACCATCCAACATCCACAGGTGCGCACGCCTCAAGCATCTTCTGCGAGGCATACATGAAACAAGCGCCTGGCCCGCCGCAGAGGAATTTCACACTGGTGCCGATCAAGAAATCCGGACGCCACACGCTTACATCCACAGGCAGGACGCCCGCAGATTGCGCTATATCTACAATACTGATCGCCCCATTGCTGCGCGCTAAAGTGCAAATCTCACCCACTGGCAGCACATGCGATGTATTCGAGAGCGCGTGTGTGACTTGCACGATTGCAACATCATCACCCATCGCATCTTCCCAGCGCGATACGTCCGTCACATCGCCCTCGACAAACCGCAACACATAGCCTGCCCGCTCAGCCTGTTTCAAAACAAAGCCAATCGTCGGAAAATCTTGCGCGCTCAGAACGATAGCGTTGCGCCCCTCCACGACCGGCAAACTGAAAACGATCTTGGTGAGAGCGCTGGATATATTCACCTGTGGGCAAATCCCAGAGGCGGTGACATTAATCAGCCAAGCGACATTCGCCCGAAAACGCTCAAGGATACCCATCCAGTCAGCCCAGTTGCGCCCCTCGCGCCACGGTGCCATGACCTGTTGCTCCAATCCAGCTTCCGCCGCTTTGGGCAGGCAGCCGACACTGTGCGACAGGAAATAAGTCTCCGGCACATGAAACAGATCACGCACGGGACTTCGGCTCCAGCTTGTCACGCTTCTTGCCATACGCGCCGCCCCAGCGGTCCGTCATCTCGGCGCGCACTTGCCAAAGTTCCGGGAAGAATTTCTGGCGCAGGCCTTCATTCAAGATCTCGACCGGACGCCCTTTCAGAGAATTGGCCGCGACGCCAATTGAGCGATAAATCAGCTGCATATGCGCGTTGCGGAATTTCTGGAATTGCTCATCAAATTCAGCCAGCGCTTCAGCCACCATATAGGCCTCATCATGGCTATACTCGCTGTCATAGACCTGCTCTAGCGTGCGTGAACCATTGTCCAGATAGGCTTGCTTATAGGTCGCCCACAGATCGGCAGGCATCTTCAACAGCACCCGGAAGCCGGGGCTTTCCTGCCCGCTGCCATTGCCCAGCAGCAGCCGTATCTCCTGATAATCCTTAGGTGACATCGTTTCCAGCAAGGCCAGCTGCGCCGTCATCATCTCCTGACAGATATGCACGCGCCGCATCAGCGTCAGCACTTTCAGCGTCCGTCCCGCCAGCATTTCGTCATTCACATCCAGCAGCGATGTCGCCATCAGCTTCATCCACAATTCCTCGACCTGATGGACGATCATGAATTGCAGCTCATCAGGGTTACACAGCGCCTCAGGCTCTTTCTGACAGGCCAGTAGCTGCTCGGTGTTCAAATAGATTTCATAGTCGCGCTGGCCCGCGCCGCGCATCATTTTCAGGTAGTTGTCTCGGTCCATCTTTCTCTCCTTCGTCTTCACATTCAACAAAGAGAGCGCGTCACGTATGCCCCGTCAGCCAGCCGCGCAATTCGTGCTCCGCCAGTAAAACCAGCGGCGCAGCATCAAGCCAGAAGCGCGATTTTATTCCCACTCAATCGTCCCGGGCGGCTTCGAAGTAATATCATAGACGACACGATTGACGCCTTTGACCTCATTGATGATCCGGGTCGCGACACGGCCCAGAAAAGCGTGGTCATAGGGATAATAGTCCGCCGTCATGCCATCTGTCGATGTCACCGCGCGCAGCGCCAAAACGCTCTCATAAGTCCGCTCATCGCCCATCACGCCGACCGTGTTGACCGGCAGCAGCACACTAAACGCCTGCCAGATCTCATCATACAGCCCCGCGCGCTTGATCTCTTCGATATAGATCGCGTCGGCCTTGCGCAGCGTGTCGGCCTTCTCGCGCGTGATCTCGCCCGGTATGCGGATCGCGAGGCCCGGCCCCGGAAACGGATGTCTGCCCACAAACGCCTCAGGCAGCCCCAGCTCGCGCCCCAGCGCCCGCACCTCGTCCTTGAACAGGTCACGCAGCGGCTCGACCAGCTGCATATTCATCCGCTCCGGCAGGCCGCCAACATTATGGTGCGACTTGATCGTGACGCTGGGTCCACCAATTGCACTCACGCTCTCGATCACATCCGGATACAGCGTCCCCTGCGCCAGAAAGTCAGCCCCGCCTATCTTCTTCGCCTCGGCCTCGAACACATCAATGAACAGCCCGCCAATAATCTTGCGCTTGCGTTCCGGATCGCTGACCCCCGCCAGATCGCCGAGGAACATGTCCGACGCATCCACATGCACCAGCGGGATATTGTAATGCTCGCGAAACAGCCCGACGACCTCTTCGCTCTCATTCGCCCGCATCAGGCCATGATCGACATACACACAGGTCAGCTGCGACCCGATCGCCTCATGGATCAGCACCGCCGCAACAGAGCTATCGACCCCGCCAGACAGCCCGCAAATCACCCGGCCCGTGCCGACTTGCGCGCGGATCTTCTCTATCGCTTCCTCGCGGTACGCCGCCATCGTCCAGTCGCCCTTCAGGCCTGCAATGCCGTGCGTAAAGTTGCGCAACATTTTCGCGCCATGCACCGTATGCACGACCTCCGGGTGGAACTGCGTGCCATAATAGCGCCGCTCCGGGTCAGCGATCACCGCATAGGGCGCCCCCGGCGAGCGCGCGATCACGCCAAAGCCCGGGGCCATCTCGGCGACATGGTCCCCGTGGCTCATCCAGACCTGCTCGCCCTCGCCATGAAAATCGAGCCCCGCCAGGATCGGGTCGTCCACTACTTGCTCGATAAAGGCGCGGCCAAACTCGCGGCTGGTCCCGCTCTCCACGCGCCCGCCGAGCTGCTGCATCATCACCTGCTGGCCATAGCAAATGCCGAGCACAGGCACGCCGAGCTCAAACACCGCTGCGTCCACCCGCGGGCTATCCTCCCACGTGACGCTGGACGGCCCGCCAGACAGGATCACCGCCTGCGGATCATAGCCGCGCAGGAAGCCCGCATCGACCTTGTTAAACGGGTGAATTTCGCAATAGACCCCGCTCTCGCGAAGCCGCCGCGCAATCAGCTGCGTCACTTGGCTACCAAAGTCGATAATCAGCGCGCGTTCATGTTTTTCGACAGTCATGCCGCGCTTTAGCTGGCGACAGGAGATTCGTCTATATGTGGGCTTACTGTGGTGCGTGACTATTAAATCCGCGTGCGCCAAAATGCGGCTCTAGCACACCAATAATCCAACTCAATTCGAATAGTGCTTGACTAGTTACTCGATGAATGTTGGGCATAATTGAAGGGACGGGCTCAGTGTAAACTGTTGTGGATAGTGGTTATTATTCCCATTGCATCCTGAAGTGCCTGCACAATGAACGGAGGAGCTCGGTGAAAATTCCAACTGAAATTCTAAAATTCTTGGTGCCACAACATTTATCAAGTGTGGCCGACATAATACGTGGTCAGGCGACACGCGGGAAACTTGGATTCGCGTCAGGCGCAGGTTTAGTAACAATCGGCTTTGATTTAACAAACCTGTTTAAAGGCGTGATATGGTTTTGTTTTATTGCGTCGCTCATCATAGCTTACCTGCTGGTGTGGCGAATTTCAAAACAAGTTAAGCAACCGGCACCCGGAGCTGATACAGTCGGGGAACTTGCAGCACCCTCAGAGACCCAAATGAACATTCTTCTCATTTCGGTCGGTAGTTTTCTCGCCTCTGCAGTTCTACTAATAATTGGCGCTTTCACCGACGCATCCAGCGATAAAAGCATTCTCCTCAATACTCTCGCCTCAACGGAACGAATTGAATCAAGCAACCAGAGGATCGAATCCAGCATTGACCAGATGGCAGCCTCAGCCCTATCCGCAGACCTCGCCTTTAAGGTTCAGTTCAAGATTACCGACGATGACAAAAAGCCTGAGGAACGTTTTCACGCCAAGATAATTTGGCCCGAGATTGACGGCGCGAAACCAAAAAAATGTAAACTCGTCCGCGAAACGATGGAAAACGATTACTATGTTGTGTCGTTGAAGTCCTGCGATCAACTCACTGTCACGATGAAACCGATTGAGCTGAGTTCCGACCCACAGGAAGTGTCAGAAATGCTGCCACGTATGATGGGACAATTGGGATCAAATTATCCATCAGTGCATGTTACTTTAACCAATGGAAAGAAGACTCAAGTCCAGTTTTTCAACCTTGCAGCAGAGATAATGTCACGCTTGAGCCGTCAGCTTCGATCCCAGTCAACAACTGCGATGACAGATTATAATCAAGCCAAAATGAAGGCGGCAACTGAGGCAGCACAACAGCGGCAACTGGAAGAAACTGAGAGACGCCAGCGTAACGACCTGCAAAGCCAGATTAGCTGCACGCTGACCGGCTGCGCGTTTAGTCTTCAGGCAGACAATTACTTGTGCAATAAAAGGGCAACCAAAATGTCATTGGCGCGCGCTAAAGGTATTGAAGATGTTTCGATTGACCTGTCCAACGCGTGCTCTGAGACCTCGCCTAACCGCTTCCGTATCGATGATCAACTTCGCTGCTTCAGTGTTCCTGAACATTTGCCCGCACTGCATCCCGATCAAGATATATTCGTCCGGATTGAATTTGAAGATGCCCCCACCATTGAGTTAACCTTAAATACGTCTGATTCACGGGAAACAGCTCAGTTTGTCGATGGCGTTATCGGCTCGTCGGAACAAAATGCCGTCACGGTTCCATTGTTGCCTGCGGATGGAGAGGATCCAGCAATAACACCTTATGCGAAGGCTTGGTTCTCACCTTATTTGAATATACATACTAACCCATTCCGCGCTGAACTCGCTGTCGGTGGTTGCTATCCTAGTATCGGGCGTCAATACACGAATGTTCTGATTGATCATGATGGTCTTGGACTGACCCCATATACACGTGGTTTCCGTTATCTATCTGTTCCCGAGCCAGTTGACGGCAATGTCGCCTTTGCGTTTGAGACAGAAGACGGGACAAGGTACGGTCCGTTTCGCTATAAGCTTGACGTCGAAGCTCTTGTCGCCGCCGCCGCTGCGGAGACAAAAACGCCTTCACTCAGCTGCGCAAAGGCTTATAATTCTCGAACACGAACAAGTTCATGGAATTGTTCAGCGCCCGGCTCACGCCAAGAATTACTGGAATGGCGAAAAGTGAAGTCAATAAAAGTCGGGATTGCAAATGATCAACTCGATGAGTCAATTGAGATAAATGCGACCAGCCGATATATAATCGAACAGCATCAATCACAGGTCAATTTCCGGCAGGCACCACCAAAAACTCTATACGAGTTCGTCCCGCCTGCTGATGCGTCAAATGTTTACTACCAGTTGGAATTGAAGGATGGCAGGGTTCTGCCGGTTCAACGAATAGTGCTTGAATAGCATGTTCTCACAGCTGATACGCCGTCGAGCCATCTAACCCTACTACTCCCGCGAACTTTCGACTTCACTCACCCATGTCGAATTAAGAGTTTGATTCTGATCCCCCACCCCTCCCGTGGTGGTATACTGCCCTTAATGCATCTCTCCGCGACCTTCCTTGATCTTGCCCGCGCGCAGGGCGGCGCGCTGGTCGCCAAGGTGATGTCGCGTGATCAGGTTCACCTTGCGCCGCCTGCCCTCACCCGCGCCGCCGCCAAGCGGCTGCGCCAGGGCCTGCGGGCGATTGAGGCCTATGCCCGCCGGGTGCTGGTCTTGCTGGCCCTGTCGCTAGAGCCGGGCCTGAAACCCGACCAGAGCGCCCGGCCCGTGCGCCCCGCCGCGCGCAAAACCGCCCCGCAAATCCCGGCGCTGCGTATCTTTGGTGCAGAGCGCGCGAGCGCCCCTTTCCCGCATCTTTCCCCCAAAAACCGCCTAGACATCACGCCGGGGGCAAAAATAATTCATGCCGCCCCGCTGCTCGCCCGGCTCAGCCACTTGCAAGCGCTGCTCGCCGCGCCAGAAAGGCGTGCGCGAAAGCTCGCCTTCTGCATGGCGCGCCGCCGCCCCGGCCCGGTTTTACCGCCGGGCCTAGGCAGTGGCCTCGGCCATGAAGGCGTCCCCCGCCGATACGGCACAGAGGTCTCGTCGCTATATGCCAGTTTGGCCCACGCGATCCTCACCGCAGGCCGCGCCCGCCCGCCGCCGCTCGGCCCGCGGCCAAGACCGCCGCCGCGCATAAGGCTGCTCTAACTTTTCCTCAAAACTGCAAAGAAGAACCCATCAGTCCCGGCGCTCCTTGGGGTTAGCCGAACGCTTCCGGCTGGCCCCTGCCCGGCCGTCACCGCCGCTGCGCCGTCCTCGGTCAACAGGCCGCTGGCAATGGCGTGGCCCGCCGCTTCTTCCTGCGTCCAGCCGGGATTTTGGCTCAGGAAGGCGTCGACCCGGTCTTCGTCTTCCTCGACCAGAAATGAGCAGGTCGCATAGAGCAGCCGCCCGCCGGGTTTGACGTATTTCGCCGCCGCGCGCAGCACCTCATCCTGTTGCTGCATCCGCGTTTCAAGCTGTTTCGGCTTGACCCGCCATTTGGCATCCGGCCGCCGCCGCCATGTCCCGGTTCCGGTGCAAGGGGCATCAACGAAAACAAGGTCCATCGCGTTTTCAAGCGGCGTCAAAACCTCCGGCTCATCCGGGTGCGCTAGCTGCACATTATGCGCGCCGCTGCGTTTTAATCGCGGGATCAGCGCCGAAAGCCGCCGCCCGTCAATGTCATAGGCAAAGACCTGCCCCTTGCCCTGCATCGCTGCTGCAAGCGCCAGCGTTTTTCCGCCGCCGCCCGCGCAATAGTCCAACACTTGCTCGCCCGGCTGCGCATTCGCCGCCGCCGCCGCAATTTGCGAGCCCGCGTCCTGAACCTCAACCCAGCCCTTCGAGTAAGCCGGAATCCGCTCCAAACTGGCCTCACGCTGCGATGGATCAGGCGCTGGAATGTGGAACGCGTTGTGAAGTAGCCGCGAGGGTTCAGCTTTTGCGCTGCGAAGTGGGGCTGCGGCCTTCTCCGGCTCAACCTTCAGCGTATTGACGCGCAAATCAACATCCGCCCGAACCGCCATCGCCTGCGCTTCAATCACAGCATGCTCACCAAATGCCCGCTGCATATGCGGTGTCATCCATTCTGGGAAATCCCCGCGAACATGCGGCTCTGCCGTAACATCAGGCGCCATGACCAGGCGCTCACGTTCTGTCATCGTCAGAGCTGACGGCGCGTGATCTTCGTCCATCGCGTCATCAATGCGGCGAATATCCCACTTCCAGGCATGCGCCAGCGCTCCAAGCACAAGACCGCGCGGGCTTGGATCATCCATCGCATGTGCAATCGAGTTACGGCTTCGCAAAGCATCAAGCACCAATCCAGAAACCCATGCCCGATCTTTTGACCCAGCATAACGCGCGCGTCTGCCCCAATCACGCGCTGCAGCCTTTACAGGTTGATGACGCTCCAGAACCAGTGTCAGTACATCAATCGCAGCTGCAATTTTTCCACCGTCGCGCATATGGTTTTCCCGTCCTGCAAGAGTCGCGGAGATGTATACAGCGCTGGCATAATTGCAAATAAATGCTGCAGGTTGCGCCTGATCGAAACTGTGCACGGTTTTTGCATAAACCTGACGCATCTGTATAATATTATTGCAAAATACGCGACCAAAACAGCAAAAAAGCGGAGATGGAAGCCATGCGAAACTCAATAGTGGCCGGGCTTTTGCTCGCGCTTTCAGCATGCTCTGCTTCGTCTTCCGGACCTGAAGTTGGCGCCGCAGCTGTGGTTAAATCTGGTGTTGCAAATCAGGTCACTATGCTTGGCCGCTATAAAATGAACGATGATGGCACAGTCTCGATTGGCTGGCCCGGGGCTGGATTCGCGCTCGAAACCGCGAGTCCTGTTTCGTTTGAAATCAACGATTCAGGTGGCAATAAACTGGATGTTTCAATTGACGGCGAACGCTCGATCATCACGACGCAGCCAGGTACACATACATATGAAATTGCACCGACGAGCCTTAGCGAAATCGTCGTTCGCCGCAGAAGCGAGTCCTTTGCAACGGGTATGACTATTAAAGCCATTAATACCGCTTCTGACGCAAAGCCAACTGTTAAACGAGCGCGGCGCATCCTATTCGTCGGCGATTCTATTATCGCCGGATATGGCGTTCTAGGCGCTGACCGAACCTGTACTGCAAACGCCGATAATAGCTCTGCACAGGATGCGTATGCCGCGCTGACGGCGCAAAATTTTGGCGCGGATTACCATCTGGTTGCGGTGTCGGGCCGCGGCGCAGCGGTAAACTGGGGCGCAGATCCACGCCCGAATATATTAAGCCAACTGCACTTTGCCTTGCCTGACTTACCTAGCGACTGGGATCACACGTTGTGGTCACCAGATATCATCGTGGTCGCACTTGGCACGAATGACTGGTCGCAAGTGAACCCTGACCCGGCCTTCACAGCTAATATGACGGGCCTGTTCATGGGGCTAGCGGGTATGCATCCAGACGCGACGATCCTTGCCATAACAGGCCCGATGCTCGCCGAGGAAAAAGCCGTAATGGCCAATGCTTCAATCGCGCAGGCGACCAAGAACGTCGCGGCTTATGGCATTGGTGTCGATATCATTGATTTGACGCTATCGAAAGAAGAGGCCGGCAAATGGGGATGCCAGTGGCATCCGGGTCAGACGAGCTCGCGCGCTATGGCGACGACGCTGAGCCAAGCGATTTCGAAACGCCTCGGCTGGGCGTTTACGGAATAATCAGGCAGACGGGTCGGCCTTACCGCCCTTCAAAATGAAGCGCTTGTCGCAATATTTGCAGACAGCCTCATCATCATCGCCCATTTCATACCAGACCACAGGATGCCCAAGCGCCCCGCCGCCACCATCACAGGCGACTTTGCGGCTTTCGACGATCTCAGTTTCTGGGGCATCAGGCGTAGGTGCTTTGGCCATTATGTCTCTCTGCAGGCGGAAGATTAAAATCCTGCTTTCGCATACGCTGCCCCGAGGCCAATCGTCAATTGCTCTATGCGTGCGCGGCTGACGCACTTATATCCCGAATCGAACAATGACCGGAGACTCTATGCCCTTGCCTGAATTTGCGATTGAAGCCTCTGGGCTTGAGAAAACCTATGCTGCATCGGGCAAGATGCCGGAAACGCGAGCGCTGAAGGGCATCGACCTTAAGATCAGGCGCGGCAGCATCTTTGGGCTGCTCGGGCCCAATGGTGCAGGCAAGTCGACCTTTATCAACATTCTGGCGGGCCTTGTGACCAAGACGGGTGGAACGGCGAAGATTTGGGGGCTGGATATAGACGAGCAACCACGATCATCACGCGCCGCAATTGGCGTGGTCAATCAGGAAATCACGATGGATCCGTTCTTCACGCCGCTACAGGCGCTGGAGCTGCAGGCGGGTTATTATGGGGTACCCAAATCCGAACGCCATTCGATGGACATTCTGGCCGCGGTTGGCCTCGCCGACAAGAAGGACGCTTATGTGCGCCAGCTTTCCGGAGGAATGAAGCGCCGCCTAATGGTCGCCAAAGCGCTGGTGCACACCCCACCCGTGCTCATCCTTGATGAGCCGACAGCAGGCGTTGATGTCGAGCTAAGGCGTTCGCTGTGGGCCTATGTGCGCGAACTGCATGCGCGGGGCACGACGATCATTCTGACGACGCACTATCTGGAAGAAGCTGAAGAGCTTTGCGATGAGATCGCGATTATCAGCCATGGTGAAGTGCTGGCGCAGGAGCCGACGCCGCAATTGCTCGGACGGCTAGATCAGCGCCTACTCAAGATCACGCCGCGCGAGGCGCTAAAAGCTGTGCCAAGCGCGCTGTCTGATCTGGATGCGAAGATAACCGAGGACGGGACGCTGTGTATCAGTTTCCGCAGCAGCGAGACCGGGATTGGGCGTTTGTTAGAGCAAGTGCGCGAGGCCGGGGTCAGCGTGGCTGATCTGGCGACTGAGCAACCGAACCTGGAGGATGTGTTCGTCGCGATGACGAGCGAGGAGGCTTGAGCCTATCCGCGTGAAAGCGAGTAGTTCGGCGCTTCGCGGGTCATCTGGACATCGTGGACGTGGCTTTCATTCAGGCCAGCGCCAGTGATCTGAACAAACTCAGCCCGGTCATGTAGCTCTTTGATCGTGCCTGCACCGACATAACCCATCGCGGCGCGCAGGCCGCCGACCATCTGGTGAATGATAGGACTGATCGGGCCTTTGAAGGGGACTTGGCCTTCAATGCCTTCAGGGACCAATTTGTCGCTTTCGGCATCCTTCTGGAAATAGCGGTCAGCCGAGCCGCGCGCCATCGCGCCAAGGCTGCCCATGCCGCGATAGGATTTGTAAGACCGCCCCTGATACAGGAAGACCTCGCCGGGCGCTTCTTCTGTACCGGCAAACATTGACCCCATCATCGCGGTTGAGGCCCCGGCGGCGAGTGCCTTGGCAAAGTCGCCGCTGAACTTGATGCCGCCATCTGCAATAATCGGCGTGCCGGATTTCTCCGCCGCATTGGCACATTCTTCAATCGCCGTGAGTTGCGGAACGCCGACACCAGCGACGATGCGCGTGGTACAGATCGAGCCGGGACCAATCCCAACCTTTACGGCGTCCGCGCCTGCATCGATGAGGGCCTTGGTCGCGTCGCCCGTGGCGACGTTTCCGGCAATGATCTGAACCGAGTTTGAGATTTTCTTGGCGCGGGTCACGGCCTCGCCCACCGCTTTGGAGTGACCATGCGCGGTGTCGATAATCACCGCATCTGCGCCCGCCGCGATCAACGCTTCGGTGCGCTCAAACCCGGTATCACCGACAGTGGATGCAGCGGCGACACGCAGGCGTCCATCACTATCCTTGGCGGCGTTCGGATTGACGGCGGCCTTGTCCATATCCTTGACGGTGAGCAGGCCGATACAGGCCCCGGTCTCGTCAACGATAACCAATCGTTCGATCCGGCGCTTGTGTAACATCTGCCGGGCACTCTCCATCGGCACGTCCATGGTGACGGTGGCAACATCTGTGGTCATCAAGCTGGCAACTGGTTGGTTGAGATCATCCACGAAGCGGATATCGCGATTGGTGACGATACCAACCAGCTTGCCCTTTTCGACCACGGGTATGCCGGAAAATCCGGTAATCGCCTTCAGCTCAGCCAGTTCGGCGAGCGAAGCGGTCGGCGCGATCGTAACCGGGTTCATCACCACGCCGCTCTCATACTTCTTGACCTGCACGACTTGCGCGGCCTGTTCTTCAACCGAGAGATTGCGGTGAATGACGCCAATGCCACCTGCCTGCGCCATAGCTATAGCAAGGCGCGCTTCTGTCACCGTATCCATCGCGGCAGAGATCAGCGGAATATTCAGGCCGATGGACTTCGTTAGATGGGTTGCGGTGTCGACTTCGCTGGGTGTGAACTCGCTGGCACCGGGCTGCAGCAGCACGTCGTCAAAAGTGATCGCTTGTCGGATTTTCATGTGGGGAGCTCCCTTTTTGGTCTCCTAAGAGAGTCGCGCCGCAACGGCAAGCCCCCACATGATGGGAATTTTATCTAAGCCCTAGTCAACGCAGAGCGCCGGGGTCGCCTTGCCGTCCTCTACGGTCTGGTAGCAACCGAATGGGCTATCATTGACTTCGCACTGGCCCGCATCTGTCCGACTGTCGAAATCGGCAAACTCTCCTGTTATCATGCAGCGCCCAAGGCAATCGGCACTGTCGCGGCACGCGCTGCCCGCGTCGGCATAGGTCTGGACGCAAATCTCGTGGCCTGCGAGACCATCACGGCGAATCTTGCCGCCGGCGGCTTCACAGGATTTGCGCTCAGCTGCTGTGGCTTTCGCGCCAATCACGGAGATTGGCTTATAATCAGATGCAGGCGGTTGCGGCGCGGTCTCCCCGCTGCCCATCCATGTGCAACCCGCCAGTATGGCTAGCCCTGCGAGAGCGCCGATAAATTTCAACATGCATTTCTCCTCCGGTTTTCACGGAGCCTGCGTGTTAATCATGGTAAGTGCAAGGCATTAAGCCTCGCTACTGTCTTCCTTGCCGGGCACCTCGTCGGCCTGATCAGATGGACGACCTGGAATGGCGTAGCTGCCCTTGAGCCAACGTGACAAGTCGACATCGGCGCAGCGTTTTGAGCAAAACGGTTTAAATTTGGGGTCGACCGGTTTGGTCTCGCACACCGCACATTTATTTGCGCTCATCGTCGCCTCACATCTGTTCTGTCATGTTCACTGCGGGCCATTACCAAACGTCCGCCAAAACGGCGCGTCAGCACATCGTCGCAGGTTGCGCGGTGCCTCGAATAAGCCGCGTAGGCTGATTCTGAAAGCTCAATCTGGAGAAGCGCGGCGCCATCAGCTTCGGCTTCACGCTGGGCGCTGCGCAGGATTGCGAGCAACTCTGATGCGCCCTCGGCTTGCGGGGCTTCACCAACCGGACTGGATTGCCATGCCAGGGCGATTTCCATCAAGCCGAAGCGCGAGGGCTGCAAAGCCTCGACCCGGCGCGTCGATACCGCTTTGAAGGCTTGCAAAAATGTTTCACGGACCTTTCCGCCAGAGGCTTGGTTGAGCGGGCCCACGCAATCGATGATGATCGCGCCGCCAAGATTTCTGAGCGCAATCTGGCGCGCCGCTTCAAAAGCGGCCTCGCGGTTGAGCGACAAGGCGCGTGCTCCGGCGCTGCCTTTTGTGATACGTCCGGCACTATCGACGTCTATAGCCGTGAGCGCGCGCGTTCTTTCAATATGCACGCGCCCGCCGCGCGGCAGGGTCACGGTTTCTGAGATGGCTTCATCGAAGGCAGCCTCTACTGAGGTGGCATCTTCACGGATCTCGAGCTTCGTGCCGCCCGGAATACTTTCCTGCCACATAGCAAAGGCATCAAAGGCGGTTGGCGGCGCGTCTGTTAAATGCCCGCGCGCCAATTTATCCTGCCGCGCTTCAGCCGCGATCAAAACATTCACCGCCGCGCCCTGTGACACGCCGCCAAGATCTGGTGCGGACACGAAAACCTCTTGTCCGGTATCAAGCTCTACAAATGCGCCGCCTTGCGCTTGGCGATCAGCCCGCAAGCGGCCGGACACGACTTGACCTGTGCGCGCTAATTCACCCTCGCCGCCCCACGCTTGCGAAAAAGACCGCCATGATTGCCCCGTTTCATCCACAGCAACAGCCCGAAACTCACCCGGCGCATCATGTGTCAGGATAGTCTTCAGGCGCGGCGGCGTCATTCCGGCTGGCAGGCCCGCACGCCAAGGACTGGCAGCTTGGTTTGCCACCCCTCGAGATCAGTTGTGGTGATAAGGCCGCCGCTAACCCGCTGTCCACCTTCAAGGTCTTCGCCGGGTGTCACCATCAAGGCGACCTGCGATCCATCCGGCGCAAGATAGCTCAGCTGCGTATTGAACTGGCCGAATATGTCACCGTTTGCCCCCGTCTGACTAAGCACCTCTGGTCCGGCAGCCCGGCTGATCAGGGCGCTACCAGAGCTCGCACGGGAGAAAAAGATAAATTTGGTGACGTCAGTCTTGCTCCACAGGAACAGGCCGCAATCACCCGGCGCTAATTCCTGCGGCCCGAGCCCCGATTCGGGAATAGCTTTCATCGCTTCGCTAGCCGCACGCGCGGCTTCTGCGGCTGCCAGCTCTGGCGAGACGATAGGCTCAGGTTTTGGTGTCGACGAACAGGCTGCAAGGCCGATCAGGGCAAGGCTCAATAGAAGCTGTTTCATGGCGCAAGACTTCCTTTTTGTTCGTAACTGTAACGCCATGCGCCGTCGCGAAACGTAAATCCAATTTGCGACAGGCCGAGCGTCATTTGCGTATCGGCTGTATTGATTGCGACCTCAAACATGGAGGTGCCGAGTACGGAGGCTTTGGCATCGACCTGAACAGAATCTCCCGATTGGGATGTGCCATTCAGTTCAAGCATCAAATCCCGCTCAATGCATGAGATTGGTCCCTCAATGATACCGAACTCACGGCCATATTGCTGCGCTGCGACTTGTAGCGTGTCTGTCGTCACCTTACCGGATGCACTTTCACAGCCAACCGGCGTCATCACCACGGCGCCATTGGAAATACGCACAATGCCGCCAAGCGCCCGGACCGGTCCTGCGAGCGCTTCAATGGCATTGATCTGATGCTGCATGCGCACCTCGCGCGCCGCCAAGCGGTTCTTGGAGACTTTCACGACACCGGTGCCTTGTCCGCCGGGGCCGCCCCATTGAATGTCGAACTCCGGAGCCAAAGAGATCAGTGACAGGGGACGCAGCTTTAGCTGGACATCGCCCATCGGCTGGCCCTGCACATGAAGGCCATCAATGCGGCCATTCAGCAGTGTGCCTTGCACTTGCGCCCAGCCTACACCTGCCCGTCCGGCCCCACTCTGCGCGGTAATATAGGCGAGCGGTGTAAACGCCACCGCGGCACCAATCGCGACAAGCAAGAAGAGAATGATTAAAAACAGGGTCCGCATTAGCCTGCCGCTCCTTCAATATCGACACTCAGGCGCACAGCGCCATCTCCCGCCTGCTCCATCGTCATTCGCGTGACTTGCCCGCCGAGGCGTGTTTCGACGTCTTCCAGCCAGAGGAAAAGCAGGCGCGGGTCGGCGCGCTCGAATACAACGCCGACGCCATTGCTCGCGCCGCCCTGAAGCCGGGTGATCGAGAGACCTTTGTCGGAGGCTGACCGCGTAACTTGCGCCTTGAAAGCTTCGTTTGAGACACCCGATTGGCCGGGCGCGGGACTGGCTGCCAGCAGCTCGCCGTTTGCGCGCTTGGCCATATAGGCATCTTTCACACGGGTTAGCGTCTGATCTGATTGCGCCAGATCAACCCGCGCATCGGCGCGATTGGCCAGCGTCGGCACAAGAATGAGCTGCCACAAAATCACCAGCGCCGTCAGGCCGCCTGCGATAGTGATCAGAGCCCGCTCGCGCGCGGCAAGGTTTTCCCACCACGCCTTCATGAGCCTGCCTCCAGTGTGATTTCACCAACGACTTTGTCACCGCTCTGGCGGGCATCACCGGCACGGATAACAAGCCCGCTTGGCGCCATCGCCGTGGTCAGGGCGTCGCCGCCACCAAAACTATCAAAAGCGACAACTGCCGCGACCTGCCCGCGTGAGCGGTCATAGCGGACGCTGCGTAACTCCGCCCCTTCGACGGATTGAACCCCCTGATACAAGACGGCAATGGCAGTCAGGGCTGAGGGAAACGCCTGAGGCGCGTCGCCTTGCGGACCACGCTGCGCTGCAAGTGCGCGCTGTGGGTCGCCGCCAGCTTGCGGCCAGCCTGCATTGACGAATTCAACGGTACGCTTGTCGAGTTCAGCGGCGCGTGCCTGCATGGCATTTGTCTCAAGCAGGACTGAGGCAAACCAGCCAATGCCCAGCGCGGCGGCTAATCCACCCACCACACGCCATTGCTTAACATTTTTGAGGTCAACTCGGCGCTGCGGCCGGAAAGCCCCTTGGCGCAAATCAGGTAGCGCCTGTCCCTCAGCCCATGTCGCCAATTGCGCCAGCAATGACTCATCATTCGGAACACCGTCGCTTGCCGCTTCCAGACGCATCGCAGCGGCCAAGTCGCGACCATGTATGGCCAACTGGTCATGCCCATCAACAAGACCGAGGAAGACGTCTGCCCCGACATCCCGCTCAAGCGTGAATGTACGACCGCCGAGACGGCCGAGCACATGGTTTCCGGCCGAAACAAGCCTGTTTCCGGCTGGCAGGACCGAATGCGACGCTATGAGGCTGGCATCATCCAAGCCAAGCGCCGAGAGTTGCTCAGCCCAAGCCGTCATGGCACCCAGACTTGCGACTTGTAGATTGCGAGGGGTGTTGGGATTTTCTGGTTTCGGACCTAATGCGACATGGACGGTTTCCACTGCCTCACCAATTTCGTCTTCAATCGCAAAGGGGGCGGCGCGGCGGGCTTCGGCCTCGTTGCGCGCCGGAATAATGGTCTGAAGACCCAGCACATCTGTGCCTTGTAGAAAAACGCAGAGCTTGCGCCCGTTTGGCCCAACATCCGGCATTTTGTCTTCAATGCGCCAGGCATCGCCGCGCTTGCGCGCAAACAACATGGGCGCATCATTGCGTAAAAGGGCGTAAACATCCGCCATAGCTAACCCAAACGCTCCCGCCGTAATGTTCTGACCTGCTGCCCGGGCAGTGTCTCAAACAGATATTGAAGACTCATGACCTGATCGCGATACGCCACTTCGGCGTAAACCTCCACTGACGTTGTGACGATCCCCATCCTTTCAATGCGGTACATCTCGGGAGAGAGCTTCGCAACGATGGGTTCAAGAAAGAATGATTCAAGATCTGGCCAGCCCCCTACCGGGCGGGCACCGATTAGCCGTCTCGCCTCTTCGACCTTCATCCCGCCCCCCGCAAAGGCAAGCGCCATAAGGGGTGCCTGATCAAGGGTCAGCGTGTTGATATTCATGGTGTAGCTTGGGGCCTGCGCGTGAGCTGGACGGGCGCAAACCAAGTGTTCTAGCCTAGCAATAGTGGCCACATCATAACCGCGTATGGCGCGCAGCTCGCTGATGTTCGAGAGCGGCTGGCCGGAGGTGCGGTATGGCGGACTTTCGCTGGCATAATAGCCATCCTCCGCGCCGCCAACACGCGCCGCAGTGTCTGTATCCATCCAATCCGTCACTGCTGCCGCGAGATCTTGCGCGTCGCTGCGATCAAAGTCAGCATCCTCCAGCATCTGAACATAGGCCTCAATCTCGGTTGTTTCAGGCGTGGTGACGCCTGCAGCGCGGCTGACAAGGCTGTTCAGATCAAAGCAATTGGTCGCGTCGCTGGCCCGCACACGGATATAGCCGCCATCAAGCGGGATCGTCTGGACTTCATTCAGGCCCGGCATATCGGCAACAACTTTCCCGCTGACTTCCGCCAACAAGCTGCCAAGGCGCGACTGAGCAACCTCTTCAGCGGCGATGGCATAGTAGCGGATCTGCGCCTGACCATCGAGCGCGCGGGCGCGCTGGGTGGCTTGCGTAACAACTTGCGTCAGACCGACGGCGACCGCAGACATGGCTGCAACGATCATCAAAACGGTCACAAGCGCAGCGCCGCGCTGTGAGGAGATATGCGCCTTGGTCATGAGCGCCCTCCGGTCAGGGCGGCAATGATAAGCGAGCTACCATTCTCAAAATGGATATCCATCTCGATCAAATCCGGCAGGACGTGCAGCGGCTGGCCCGCATCACCGATCCATTCAAGCGACCAGTCACCCCCGCGCTGGAAGCGCATGTCGATCCGCGTCACGTCTTCCATCAAGACGCGCGACGCAACCGGCGTGCGCTGAACGGCATCAGGACGAACCACAACATCCCGGATAAGCTGCCCACTTTCGAGCCGATATCGGATCGCCTGCAGGTCGCCGCGCGGCTCAATACCGCCCGGATTGATCCAGCCCGAACGGACAAAAGACAGGAATGGGTCGCGGCCCGGCGCGCTTTCGCCAAAGAGGTTGCCCGCGCGGCTAAAGCCGTCATCTGGGCGAATACCACGCGGGCTCAGCGCCGCAATATCATTTCGGATCAAGGCTTGGGCGATATCTATACGCCTTGTGTCAGCGTCGCGGTCGCGGACCTGCTTGCCGGAACTCGTCGCCCCCATCAACAAGGCTGCCCCAGCTGAAGACACCAGCGCCAGGATGAATAAGGCGACCATGGTTTCGGCGAGCGTAAACCCGGCCTGTCGAGAGACGGATGGCGCGGGTGTCATTCGTCCTCCTCCTCATCATCGCTGGTATCATCGCTCGGTGTTGCCGGCAGAACATAGACGCGCGGGACGGCGCGCAGGCTTTGCAAGCGCGCTAAGACTTGCGGGTCTTCTCCGGCTTGAACTGTAACCTCCAGCGTCTGAACATCGCCTGCAATGCCTGGCCCGGCTGTCAGCGTCCAGTTGAATGTGCGGCCAAGTTGATCCTCGCTTCCGGTTTGCAAGCCAGCGTCAATCGAAACCGGATCAGCGATCAGCCGCGCCATGACATTCTCAGCGACCGTGCGGGCCAGTAAGCGCGATTCAAGCCGCGCCGTGTTGCGCGTCGCATCGCTTGCAACTTGCATCAAAGGCAGCGCTGCCATGGCGAGGATGCCCATGGCCGCGACGGTCTCAATCAGGCTGAAGCCTTGCTGCGCGCAAGAGTTAGTACGTTTCAAGACGCACCTCCCCGCTGGCATCGAGTGTGAGTTTCAGCTGATCGCGTCGCCCGCGAATGTTAAAGACTGCGCCATCAACCGCGCCGCCGGGATCAATAACGAGGTCTGGCCAGTCTTCAGGAACACCCTCGGCGCGCTCGCCGACAATGTTCAGGCGCACACCGCGCGAGAGTACGGCGCCGCCATCGATATAATCCCAACGCCCGACACGCCACATACGCATCGAATAGCCGCGATCGGTAACGACAACGCCAACCGGTTGACCAGTCAACGCAGCTTGATCCTGAGCCCGCGCCAGGGCCTGTGAGAAATCACGCGCCGCTTTGACTTCCGGCGAAGGGTTACTGGGCAATGTCATAACCACAAGGCCCGAAACAAGACCAATGATGAAGACCACCAGCATAACCTCAACCAGCGTCATACCCGATTGGGAGTTTATGCGTGGCGGCGCGTACAAAACCTAGTTCCAGTTACCGATGTCCGCATCCTGCTCATCGCCGCCCTCTTCGCCATCTGCACCAAACGAGTAGAGGTCATATGAGCGGCCAGATTTCGAGCCGGGGCGTTCGTATATGTACGGACGTCCCCAAGGGTCGTTCGGTAATTTGCGGATATAGCCATTGGTGCGATAGCTGGCACCATTTGGAAGCTCGGACGGCGCTTCGACCAGTGCCTCAAGGCCTTGCTGCTGCGATGGATAATCAAACAGGTCGAGATTGTACTGGTCTAGCGCGTTGCTGAGATTGACAATATCCGCCTTGGCTTTCGTAACGCGCGACTGACCTGTCGCGCCGACGACATTGATCAGCACAGCGGTTGAGAGCAGGCCGATGATGAACACCACAACCATGATCTCGGTCAGCGTAAAGCCGCCTTCGCGGCGCAGTTTCTTGAGTCTTTTTTGATCCATATCAGTCTCCATCAGGCGTTTACCGCCATCGTGTTGAGTTGTAGAATTGGCAGCATGATTGATAGCACGATCAGCGCCACAATGCCTGCGAGGAAAACAATCAGCATGGGTTCAACCAGCCCCAGAGCGACGGTTGCGTTGCTGTCTAACTCCTCTTCCATATAGTCTGCTGCGCGCCCCATCATGGCGGGCAGGTCGCCGCCGCGTTCACCGCTGGCGACCATGTGAACCAGCATTGGTGGGAAGACATCCGTGCCGCGCATCGCGCGGTGCAATGGCTGGCCCTCCTCGACCTGACGGCGGACTTGCGTCACCGCCTTCTTAAAGACCTGACTGCCGACAGAACCGCGCGCCGCCACCAGGGCATCTGGTACGGTGGCGCCGCTGCCTGACAGGGTCGCAAAGGTGCGGGCAAATTGCGCCGCATTCACGCTGCGCGACACTTTGCCAAACAAAGGCAGGCCGAGCACGAAATGATCCCAGCGCAGTTTCAACGCGGGAACCGCAAACATGCGCCAGACGAACCAGCCTGCCACAAAAAGTAGCGGTAAAACAAGCAGGCCCCAGCCGCGCATGAAATTCGACACAGCTATCACAGCATCAGTCAGCGGCGGCAAGTCCTGCCCGATCGTGTTAAATTGCTCCACCACGGCAGGTACAACAAAGATCATCAATAGACTGACAACCACCATCGCAACGACGCCAAGAACGAGCGGATAAATCAGCGCGGACAGCAGTTTGCGGCGAAGCTTACGTGATTTCTCCAAATGCGTCGCTAGGCGTTCCAGAACGTCGCCAAGGCGGCCCGACGCCTGCCCCGCCGAAACCACGGCGCGGTAATATGGCGGGAACGCACGCGGGGCTTTGCCGAGTGCCTCAGCCAGAGAAAAGCCTTCCTGCACACCGCCGCGGACATTCATCAGCACACGGCGCGTGCCTTCGCGCTCAGCTTCGCCGCCGACGGCCGCTAGCGCTTCTTCAATGGTTGACCCAGCCTGAACCAGCATTGCCAATTGCCGCGTCGCCAGAACAAGATCACCGCCCGACATATTACCGCCGCGGGCAAATCGCCCTGCCGTTTTCTTGCCGCGCGCTTCGTTGACTTCGAGCGGCGAGAGCTGGCGCATGCGTAGCTCTTTACGCGCGGTGCGCGCGGAATCGGATGTGATCACACCCGTGGCGCGCTTACCATCTGCCCCGATTGCCACATAATCGAAGACCGCCACTTAACGCTCCTCCTCGCGGCGACAGACACGCAGGACTTCCTCGACACTGGTCAGCCCGGTCGTGACATAGCGCGAAGCGTTGCGGAACAGACTGTCATTGTCGCGGAAAGCCACATCCTGAATGGCGTCTTCGGACCCGTCCGCGCGGATCAGATCGCGCAGCTCGCTCTCGACTGTGATCAGCTCATAGACGCCAAGACGGCCATCATATCCGCTATTTCCGCAGGCCATGCAGCCGACCGGACGCCAGAATTGCGGAGCCTCAGCTTCACTGAGACCAAACATGGCGCGCTCTTCCGGCGCAGAGGCGTGCGGCTTGCGGCAATGCTCACAGAGCTTGCGTACAAGGCGCTGCGCGATCACCGCCTTCAATGTGGCGGCCAGGACATAGGGCTCAATGCCCATATCGCGCAGACGCTGGATCGCGCCCGCAGCGCTGTTCGTATGCACCGTGGACAGGACGGGACGGCCGGTTGAAGCGAATTCAAACGCGACTTTCGCAGTCTCAAGATCGCGGATCTCACCGACCATCACGACGTCAGGGTCATGACGCAGAATGGCGCGCAAGGTGGCGGCGAAGGTCAGGCCGACCTTGTGATGCATCTGTGTCTGGCTGATGCCGTCGAGGCCATATTCGATCGGGTCTTCAAGCGTCATCACATTGCGCTCGCCATTATTGAGCACAGACAGCGCCGAATAGAGCGTCGTGGTTTTACCCGAGCCGGTCGGCCCGGTGACGAGAGTGATACCGTTTGGCTGTGCCAGCACGTGGCGGAACCGCTCCAGCGTGCGTGGATCCATGCCAAGCTCGTCGAGCCCGAGCAATGCGTTGCGCGTATCGAGCAGGCGCATCGTCACGCGCTCACCATAACGGCTTGGAAGGGTCGAAACGCGCACATCAATGCTGCGTCCGCCAATCGAAAGCGAAATGCGGCCATCCTGCGGAACGCGGTTTTCAGCAATATCAAGGCGCGCCATAACCTTGATCCTGCTGGTCAATGGCGCGGCGAGGCGACGCGACGGCGTCAGCACTTCTTGTAACACACCATCGATACGGTAACGGACTGACAGATTATCCTCGTGCGGCTCGATATGCACGTCAGAGGCTTTGCGATTGACCGCTTCATAGATCAGCCCATTGATCAGGCGGATCACAGGCGCATCATCGTCGCCGTCAAGCAAGTCAGCAGTTTCTGGTAGGCCTTCCACCAGACTGGCCAGACCACCCGGCGCGTCCAGTGCAGCTTCGGCTTCGTCGCCGCTGACGCCAGTGCGGGCATAGTGCTCCGTCAAGGCGCGCTCGAAATCCTGCACGCTTAGGGATTTTAGAGAGAGTGGCTGGCGCAATACCCGGCGGGCTTCGACCAGTGCAAAGGGATCAGCGCCCTTGCGAACCCCCAGTTGCGCGCGGCCATCGGCCATGGCGAGCAAGACCAGACCCTTATCACGCGCGAAGGCGTAGCTGAGATCAGATACTGGCGTGGTCATGGTCAACGGCCTCTAACGGTTCGAACTGCCCCCGCTGGCCCCTATTGGACTGGCGGTTCATCGCCGAGCACGCTTTCGAGAAAAGCGTCGATCGAAGACTCCTCATCAGCGCCATCGCGCAACAGTTCCTCTGCCCGTATATAACGATAGTTTCGCGCCGTAACAGCGCGGGAATCTTCGCGGCTTCGAACGATTGTAGGTTTGATAAAGACCATCAAGTTCGAACGCTCAAGCTCGCGACCTTCAGATTTGAACAGATTTCCGGCAAACGGAATATCACCAAGGAACGGAACCTTCTGGTTTACGACTTCATCGGTCTGCTCGATCAGGCCGCCAATCACGATGATCTCGCCGCTATCGGCCAGCACACTTGTGGTGATGGTGCGCAGATTGGTGATCAAATCTGTTGAGGTCGTACCAATCGCGCCCTGCACGCTGGACACTTCCTGATAAATGTCGAGGCGAACAGTATCATCGACGGAGATGCGCGGCGTAACTGTCAGTTTCACACCCACTTCTGCACGTTCGACGGTGCGGAATGGATTGGAATTATTATCACCAAGCGCTTCGCCCGTCGTGATCGGAATTTCCTGACCGACCACAAGCTCGGACGTGCCATTATCGAGGGTCATGTTGAAGGGTTTAGACAGAACGCGCGAATTGGTATCGCGCTCAACCGCCGTCAAGATCGCTCCAAACAGCGTATCGCCGTCGCGCCCGCCAGCGCCGACGGAGACACCTTCCAGGCCAAGCAAGGAATTGACCGCAGAATCTGTAAACGGGTTCGTGCCGCCAAACGAACCCGGGTCAACCAGCGCGCCTGCCAGCGAGAGCAGGTTAGGAGCGGTGCGCGAAAAATTCGTGCTGAGGAAAGGTACTGTGGAATCGCCTGTGCCTGAAAGCAGGAATTGAACGCCAAGCTCGCGCGCCGTATCGTCCGACATTTCGACAATGATAGCTTCGACCAGAACTTGCGCGCGGCGGCGGTCAAGCGCTTCAACCACCCGCTCCATCGACAAGAGAGCTTCGGGTGAGGCGCTGATTACCAATGAATTGGTTGGCGCATGATGCGAAATGGTGGCTGTTTGCTGCTCAAGATCGCCCGGCCCGGCTTGAGCGGCCATAGACAGGCTGATCTTTTCAAGAATAGGCACAATGTCTTGTGCATCTGAATTGACCAGCGGAATAACGCGCAATGTATCACGCACCGGATCAGCCTCATCGAGGCGCTGCGCGACGCTGAGCGCACGCGCAACATCCAACTCGTCGCCGCGAATAACAATCGCGTTGCTGGTTGGCGAGGCGGAAACTTCAAAATTGGCTGCGCCGCCTTCGTCGCGGTCACCACCGATCAGATTGGTCAGGATTGATTCCATTTCGCTGGCTGGCACCGTACGCAATGAAAGCGTTTCGATCTGGGTTCGATCACTTTGATCGAGTCCGGCCACAAGTTCGCGCAAACGGGGCATATTGGAGGCATAATCGACCATGACCAGCGTATTAGACCGTGCATTGGCCACCACTTGCCCTTGGGCATCAATCAAGGGTTTGACCATTTGAGCCGCCTCAATGGCGCTGAAATTATCAAGCTTGATAACCTGCGTCACGAATGAATTCGGTCCAGCATTTCGCCCGCTGGCTTCACCAATTGCAGCCTGCTCGGGCACAATGCGATATACACCCTTACCCGCCGGAATTGCGGCAAAGCCATGCACACGCAAAGTCGACAGGAAGACCTGAAACACTTCACCTGTACTCATCGGCGATTGCGACATCACGGTAACTTTGGTGCGGCGCACATCTGGGTGCAGCACGAACGTATACCCTGTAATGATCGAAACATCATCGATCAGCGCGGTAATATCCACGTCATTAAGGCTAAGCACGTGGCGAGACGCTTGCGGCGAATTCATTTCTGCCATAGCCGGCGCACAGAGCACGCTGGCAAGTGCAGTAGTGACAATTAAACTCTTCATAAAGCGCCTCTTTACTCGTCAAATACCAAACGGACGGTTTGCATATTTCCGCCGCGTTCGACTGTCAGGACAGCAACACGATTGTTGCCGATTTCGTTCGCTATTTCATTAACGTTCAGTTCGCTGACCGAAGTCCCGTTAATTTGCAGCAATATGTCGCCGCTCGCGAGGCCAAATTCACCAAGCGCTGCGGATGATCCACGCGGTGTTAAAGCATAGCCGTAAAGGCCATTGCCGCGCTCAACCGGCGTTGGTGCGACGACGCGAAACAAGACATCCGGGTCTGCTATGGTGAATTCAGTTTCGGGCGCTGCTTGTGGTACAGATCCTGGCGCTGGGCGGGATGCATCTTCCGCCGAAACAGCGCCGCCGGGCTGGGCGGTGACTTGCGAGCCATCGCCAATGACAGACAGGCCGCCATCCCGGCCATTCTTCATCAATGTCTCTGTTTCGCCATTACGGCGCAATATCACCCGGTCCGACAGCACCCGCTCCAGCGATACGCCTGGTAGAATTTCATCATTAATCGCATATCGAGACGTTTGATTGTTAGGCGTAGTTATCTGCGCTGTGCCGCCAAACGCATCAGTCGACATAAAGAGACCGATGAGCCGCAGGTTGAGCTGAGTTTCAGGAGCATCTGGAATTTCGGCAACTGTTCCGGTCGCAAATGGATTGAGCTGCACCAGAACTGTGCGATCAGCGCTGGTAATCTGCGCTGTGGTCGATGTGTTCAGCCCCGGAAGCGAACGCGGCTCTAAAGAGGCAACGGCCGCTTGCGGCGCGATGACAAGCCAGACAAGACGCGCCACTGTCAGCGCCAGCAGAACAACCAGAATCATTTCACCCACCACCCTGAAGGGCTGGATAAAACGACCTAATTCTTCTGGCAGAGCCAGTCTGGATTGCATCACCAATACCTCTTTGCCGCTATTTGACTTTCTTCTGGCCAATTCAGCGACTTAACAAAGCATACACGAACAAAACCGCTATATTTAGCAACATTATCCGCGAAATTCGACGTTTGATAGTAAATGTCTGTTCAGCGCCGCACTTAACAACTCGATGCAAAGGTTTGGTGACATCCGAATTTTTATCCGCATGCGCACATATCAGGTTTACGGTACGAGCCCCGGGAAACACCACACAGCCCAGATACTGAGCGCCAGCATTGGGCCAAAGGCGACGGTGGTCTGGCCATCAATTTTCCGCCCGAGCAGGCCCAGTAGCACAGTCACAACCAGCGCCGTGCCTGACGCAATGAGCAGAATGAGTGGAAGACCAAAAACAGTAATCCAGGCGCCACCCGCTGCCAACAGTTTCGCATCGCCAAGCCCGATACCCTCACGCTTGAAACGCCATCGCCACAACAGGGACAGCCCGGCGACCAGGCCGTAGCCGATAACCGCGCCTGCGATCGACCAGACAATGTAACCGCTGACGAAGTATGCATAGGCCAAGCCTGCAGCAATAAGCGGTAAGGTCAAAAGGTCAGGCAAAATAAAGCGATCAAGGTCAATGAGACTCAGCCCGAGGAGTGTAGCGCCCAAACCGGCAGAAATATAAATATGATCGGGCCGAAAAGGCCCGGTTCGCCACCCGGCAAAGACCAGTGCTGCAAAAGCAAACACCAAAAGCGTCATCCACAAAGCGGTTTCACGCACGGGGCGCCGCGCAAATGGATTCGCTTCTGTCATCTGTCCCCTCGACCCTAAATTATTCTGTTGGTCTCTGACCGCGAAATCCTGTCGCGATGACGAAGATTTCAGGCGATCCGGCCCGGCTTGATGGCGGCTTGATATGTTTCACCGATTTAAACGCCTCTTTCAGACGCACCATCATATCCGGCGTCGCCCCACCTTGGAAGACTTTAGAACAAAACGTGCCGCCGGGTGTAAGGTACGTCATGGCGAAGTGTAATGCCATGTCAGCCAGCGCCGCCGTTCGCAAATGATCGGTCTGGCGATGCCCCGTTGTATTCGCCGCCATATCTGACAGGACGAGATCAGGCGGCCCGGTTAATCCAGTCATCATCGCTGCGACGTCATTCTCGTCGTTTATATCGCCTTCAATCACATGCGTGCCGACAACAGGTTCGACCTCCAGCAAATCAATCCCAACAAGCTCTTTAACACCCGTCTTGATACAGACTTGCAGCCAGCCGCCGGGCGCGCAGCCAAGGTCGACCACACGTTGTCCAGACCGCAAAAACTTCGCTTTCTCATTTATTTCCAGCAACTTATAGGCCGCTCGCGCGCGATAGCCATCCGCCTTGGCGCGCTGCACATACGGATCCGACAATTGACGCTCGATCCACTTTTTCGAGCTTTCTGACTTCGCCCGATATGCGATTACTTTGCGCTCACCGCTGCGACGTCCAGATGTGTTCTTTTGAGCTTCCTTGCCAGGGCCTTTCCAGCGGCGCTTGCCATCATCGGTCATATCAAGCCTCTTTGCCGTTGCTGGACGCCTTATTGCGACGTCTACGCTTGCGTCCGCCGCGCTTTTTCTTGCGTTTTGGCCCCAGCATCATCGAGAGTAACATGCCCTCACGCAGCCCGCGATCTGCAATGCGCATACGCCCTTCAGGAGCGAGCGTCCATGCCGCCTCCACAATCGCGCAACCAGCCAACATCAGTTGCGCGCGATCGCTGCCTATAGTCGGGAATTTCGCCATACCAACCGGGCCTGCCTCGATCAGGCGGCTGACCGTGGCCATCATCTCAGCCTCATTTATCCATTGGCCATCGACGCGGTCCCGGCGATATTTGTCGAGCCCAAGATGGACCCCGGTCAGACAGGTCACAGTGCCCGATGTGCCGATAACGTGGGCCTTATTGGCAGCGAAGGCGGCGCGAATCTCATCATATTGATTCCAGTTCGACATCAGGCCGTGCGCATGATCGAGCATTGCCGCATAGCGGTCTTCTTCAGGCAGATGTATGAACGCTTCCGTCAATGTAACCACGCCGATGGGCAAACTTGTCCATGCCTTGATCGGTGGTTTCTCAAGCATGCCCTTCAGGCCATCTTTCTGGGCCGGTTTAGCGTCGACCCATGACAGTTCGGTCGAACCGCCACCAATATCCAGAACCATGACATTTGAGACATCGTCAGAGATTAGATTGTGGCATCCGATCAGGGCTAAAAGCGCCTCTTCTTTTGGCGAAATAATCTTGAATGTCAGCCCCGTTTCTTCCCGCACCCGGGCGATAAAGTCCGGCCCATTCTCGGCCCTGCGGCAAGCTTCCGTAGCGATACAGCGCACATGGCCAACTTTCTTAGCGCGCAGTTTACGGGATATCTTGTGAAGCGCATCCATCGCCCGCTCAATCGAGGCCTCAGACAGCTGCCCGGTAGTTGCCAGCCCCTCGCCTAAACGCGCGATTTGCGAGTGTGAATCGATCACAGAAAAGCTATCACGCGTTCGCGCGGCAATCAGCAGCCGACAATTATTTGTTCCAAGGTCGACGGCCGCGTAAAGCGGCGCCCGACCTTTGGCACGCGGACGACGGCGACTGCCACCTTTATCATCCGAGCGCACTTTTTCTTCAGCCATGTGCGGCCCAAATCTTGTTTGTTGGTTCAACCTGTAGCACACAATCTGCATGAGTCATCGACCTAACCTCATGCAACGTATCGGGCGACTGTTTGGTGGTAAGCCAAAAGCGACAAAAACCGTGACTGCACAGCATGAAAAGTCGCGCTTGCACAATGCCATCCCGACCCGAGATGCGAAGTATCAAATCGGTCAGGTCGTGCGCCATCGCCTGTTTGATTTTCGCGGTGTGGTCTTTGATGTCGATCCGGTCTTTGCCAATTCCGATGAATGGTATGAGGCAATCCCGGAAGAGGTACGCCCCAGAAAAGACCAGCCCTATTATCATTTGTTCGCTGAGAATGAACGCACGCACTATGTCGCCTATGTTTCCGAGCAAAATCTCGCCCCAGATGAAACGATGATGCGCGTTGGCCACCCTGACATCCCTAAAATGTTTGAACTGACAGATGGTGGCTATGTCCTGAAGTCCGGGCAGCGCAACTAGGCGTCTGCGCCGCACCAAAAAACACCTCCAATTGTCGCAAGACAGACATGACCGATTGCGTTATATTAGTTGCATGAGCAACTATTCTTCCCCTCCTAAAGGCACCGCGCCAGACTGGACGATTGATCAGTGCTGGGCTGACTATACGAAAATAGAGCATGAAACATGGGACACGCTCTATGATACACTGATGCGGGTTCTGCCAAACCGCGCCGCGCCCGAATTTCTGCGTGGACTTGATGCTCTGAATCTGCATCGCGGCGGCATACCTGATTTTGAGGTCATTTCAGACGAGTTGGAGGCCCTGACAGGCTGGCGCGTCATCGCCGTACCTGGCCTCGTACCCGACGATGTATTCTTCCAGCATCTGGCAAATCGCCGTTTTCCAGCCGGCAATTTCATCCGAAAGCCGGATCAGCTCGACTATATTCAGGAGCCGGACGTTTTCCACGATGTTTTCGGCCACGTCCCGATGCTGACAGATCCGATATTTGCCGACTACATGCAGGCTTATGGTGAAGGCGGGCTGCGTAGTTTACGGCACGCATCGCTTAAAAACCTCGCGGCTCTCTACTGGTACACGGTCGAATTCGGATTGATCAACACACCGAACGGATTGCGCATTTACGGCGCAGGCATTGTGTCCTCGCCTGCGGAGTCTGTTTTCGCGCTCGAAGACAGTTCGCCAAATCGAATTGGATTCGATCTCGAACGGGTTATGCGAACCGATTACAGGATCGACGACTTTCAGCAGTCCTATTTTGTAATCGACAGTTATGATGACCTGTTTCGTGCCACGGTCGACACAGACTTCGCGCCGCTTTATGCGCGGCTGAATGGCAAGTTCACGCTAAAGCCTGCAGATATCATGGAAAACGATCAGCTTATTCATAAGGGTGATCAGGCCTACGCTCAAAAAGGGGGCCGTTTCGCGGCCTAGGGCAGAAGCAAACAGGCGTCCCCATAAGAGTAAAAACGATAGTCAGCTGCAATCGCATGGGCATAGGCGGCCTGCATGACATCTGTTCCCATCAAGGCACAGACAAGCATGAACAAACTCGACTTTGGCAAGTGAAAATTCGTCACCATGGCATCTGTCGCGTGGATTGCGTCACCTGGTTTTATGAAAATATCCGTGCCACCGGCTTGAGCTGTGATGCGACCATCGGGGCTGGAACAACTCTCCAAAGTGCGCATTGCAGTCGTACCTACTGCGACCAATTTCTGACCTGCCGCCCGCGCAGTGTTCAAGCGATTTGCGACATCTGCTGAAATTGAGCGCCATTCCTCGTGCAGCCTGCCAGTTTGAATTTGCGCGTCCTTCAGCGGTGCGAATGTCCCCAACCCGACATGCAGACAGACCTGTTCGCGCGCGATTCCTGCCGCATCAATCTCCTGCAATAGCCGCGGCGTGAAGTGAAGTCCGGCAGTCGGCGCAGCAACTGATTGCGCGTCATCGCCCGCAAATGAAGTTTGATATGCCTCGCGGTCCTGCTGATCAGCGGCGCGGCGGCGCGCAATATAGGGCGGCAAAGGCATCGCCCCATACCGATCAAGCGCCGCATCTAGTGCAGGGCCAGATACATTGAATTGCAATTCAGTCTCACCGCTTTCACGTTTGGCGGTAATTCTAGCCAAGAAATCGTCACCGAAGTGGATCACATCCTCTACCTTGAGCCGTTTTCCTGGACGAGCTAGAGCCAACCAGGTTTCAGGTGTCAGGCGTGTCACCAGGTTGGCATCAACCTGCACATCGCGGCCCATCGCATCGCGTGCGGGACGAATGCCCTTCAAGGCCGCCGGGATGACACGCGTATCATTAAACACCATGACATCACCGCGATTCAGGAAACGCGGCAGGTCGCGCACCACCGCATCTTCCAGACGTCCATCGCCATGCACAACAAGCAAACGCGCCGTATCCTGTGGCTTCGCCGGACGCAGTGCTATGCTGGTTTCAGGTAGTGCGAAATCGAAGTCAGACAGGTCGGTCAGACAGGCACCTATTCAACCACGGCTGCGGGCTGGGTGATCGCGCAGATATCCGTATCGGCTTTATCGGCCGCCTCAAGCCGCGCAGCCCATTCCGGCGTATTGGTGCGCTCAACATAAACGGTCGGGCGACTGGCTGCATCAAGGTCTGCCGCCATGCTGGCCTTGGTGACCACATCCGGATTTGAAATCGGATAGCCGTCCGGCTTTGGGCCGAGTTTGATCGAGGTGACGACATCCATGCCGCTGAGCACACGGCCCTTGGCTGTGTACTGTTTATCAAGGTGACGACCTTCGTCTGAAATCAGGAAAAACTGCGCGTTTGCCGAATTTGGGTCATCTGTGCGCGCTGATGACAGCACGCCTGCGCAATGTGGCATCCATGACTCTACCCGGCCATCCACAGACATTTCCGACATAAATTGGGCCACGCTCTCCAATGGAAAGCCTTGGTGGAAGCCCGCAACCGCTGCATCGGCATAGCCAACCGGGTCCATCGTAATTTCACTGGGATCACGGCGAAACGTGAACTCTGCCTCGAGCGGCGCCATCATCTTGTCAGCGCCGTGAGCCTGCTCAACATCTCCGCCTTGCGCCATAAAGCCTTTGATGACACGGTGAAACGGCGTGTCATTGTACAGCCCAGCACGGACATAGGCTTTGAATTGCGCCACGTGATTCGGCGCAGCGCTCGGCAAAAGCTCGATCAGGATCTTGCCTTTACTGGTGTCCATCACAACCAGGTTTTCTGGATCGACGACGCGCCACGCATCAGGTGATGCGCTCACATCATCCATCGTGAATGCAGGCGCCTCAACGCTGTCATCTGTTTGTGCCCCCGCACATGCCACAAATCCCATAAACGCTAATCCACTCAGCAGGGGTCGCAAAATCATCTCTTATACTTCTCCAATAAGCGGGCCTTAACAGTGGGTGTCACAAACTTGCTGATATCACCACCAAACCGCGCAATCTCTTTTACAAGCCGTGACGCCACAGCCTGATGTTTAACATCCGCCATTAGGAAGACAGTTTCAATATCGCGATTCAGTTGCTCGTTCATTGCGGTCATCTGAAACTCGTATTCAAAATCCGAAACCGCCCGCAATCCCCGCAGGATAACTTGCGCACCAACCTCTTCGGCAAAATGCATTAGCAAACGATCGAAGGGCATGACTTCTATTCTGGCCAGCCCCGGCCCCGCCAGGGCGGCGCACTCCTCACGCATGATCTCAAGGCGCTCTTCAAGCAGAAAAAGCGGACGCTTAGCTTCACTAACGGCAACCCCGATAATCAATCTATCGACTAGCTTCATCGCCCGGCCGATAATGTCCAAGTGCCCCATTGTGACCGGATCAAATGTTCCGGGATACAGCCCCACGCGCTCCATACTTATCCTCCGCACGTCAGGTTCTTACAGCGATTTCTGACGCTTATCTAAGTTTCCGCTGCATCATCTGTATCGTCTTCACCCGTCTCGACAAGGCGGGCGACAGAAACAACACGTTCATCTTTCTTGGTACGAAGCACCCAGACCCCCGATGTGGCGCGCCCGGCAATGCGGATTTGCTCTACGGGTGTACGGATGAGTTGGCCTGCATCTGTGACCAGCATGACCTCGTCCGCATCATCAACAGTGAAGGATTGGGCTATTTTCTTGACGGGTCCGGACTTTTTGTCACCACCCCAGATATTCAGCGCAACAAGGCCTTTACCGCCGCGTCCGGTAACTCGGTAATCATAGGCAGATGTCCGTTTACCCATACCGTCATCGGCAATGGTCAGGATGAACTGATCTGCTCCGCCAAGCTCGGCGATACGCTCTGTCGAGAGAGCCGCTTCTTCGTCCGTTTCGTCGCCATCATCTATGATTTCCGCAACGTCTTCTTCTTCACCTGTCGCCGCCCGGCGCATGGCCGAGGCGTGTTTCAGGTAGGCGCGAGCCTCAGCGCTCGTCACATCAATATGGCGCAGAATGCCCATTGCGATGACGCGGTCGCCCTCAGCAAGGCGAATACCCCGTACACCAGTGGAGTTACGGCCAGCAAAGACACGCACATCATCGGCGCGGAAGCGGATGCACTGGCCCAGCGCCGTTGTCAGGAAGACATCATGCGCGGCGGAGCAAATCTTGACCGAAACGATACCGTCGCCCTCGTCCAGCTTCATGGCAATCTTGCCGTTGCGATTAACGCGAATAAAGTCAGACAGCTTGTTGCGGCGTACCGTGCCCGAGCGTGTCGCGAACATAACGTCCAACTCCGCGCGCGCTTCCTCATCAGCAGGCAGCGGCATCACACTCTCGATCCGCTCGTCCTTGGACAGCGGGAAGATATTCACCAGCGCTTTGCCCCGCGATTGCGGCGAACCAACCGGCAAACGCCAGACTTTCTCTTTGTAAACCATACCCTCAGAGCTAAAGAACAGAATCTCGGTATGGGTATCGGCCGTGAATAACCGGGTGACAAAATCCTCGTCCTTCATCGAGATACCGGAGCGTCCCTTACCGCCGCGATGCTGCGTGCGATAGGTTGAGAGCGGCGTGCGTTTCACATAACCGCCATGGGTCACTGTCACGACCATATCCTCGCGCTCAATCAGATCTTCATCATCCATATCGGCATCGCCGAAAGTGAATTCAGAGCGCCGTGGCACAGCAAATTTCTCTTTTACTTCAGAGAGTTCCGCACGAATGATATCCAGAATTTTCGGACGTGAGCGCAAGATATCAAGATAATCAGCAATCTTGTCAGCAAGGCCTTTGGCCTCATTACCGATCTCGTCACGACCTAACCCCGTGAGGCGAGAGAGTTGCAGTGCGAGAATAGCGCGCGCCTGCTCATCAGACAGGAAAATAGCCTTGTCGCCATCCCAGCGTGTGCGGCGATCGGCGACCAGCTCAAGCAGCGGCCCCATATCCATGATCGGCCACGCCTTGGCGAGCAATCGCTCACGGGCCGTATTCGGGTCCGGCGCATTGCGGATGATCGCAATTATCTCGTCAATATTGGCCACAGCCATGGCAAGACCGACCAAGACATGCGCACGATCACGCGCCTTATTCAGCTCAAACTTAGTCCGGCGAGCCACAACCTCTTCGCGAAACCGTATGAAAGCCTGCAGGATTTGGCGCAGATTCAGCTGTTCTGGACGCCCGCCATTCAAGGCCAGAATATTGGCCGGGAACGATGTTTGGAGCTGTGAATACCGGAACAGCTGGTTCAGCACGACGTCCGCGCTGGCATCCTTTTTGACTTCAATCACCATGCGAATGCCGTGACGATCAGATTCGTCGCGCAGGTCGGAAATGCCTTCAATCCGCTTTTCGCGCACCATCGCAGCGATCTTTTCTATCATCGCCGCCTTGTTCACCTGAAACGGAATTTCAGTCACAATAATCGCCTGGCGACCATTGCGCATCTCTTCAAACTCCGTGCGCGCGCGCATCAGGATAGAACCGCGCCCCTCAAGCATGGCTTTACGCGATCCGGCATGCCCCAGGATGAGGCCGCCTGTCGGAAAATCTGGTCCCGGAACGATGTCGAGTAAAGTCTCATCATCGATCAATGGATCATCAATCATCGCCAGCGTGGCATCGACAACTTCACCAAGATTGTGCGGCGGAATATTTGTCGCCATCCCGACGGCAATACCGCCCGCGCCATTAACCAGCAGGTTTGGATATTGCGCGGGCAGAACCATTGGCTCTTTCTGCGAGCCATCATAGGTGTCCTGAAAATTGACCGTGTCTTTATCAATGTCGGCAAGCAGATATTGCGCTGCCTTGGTCATTCGCGACTCGGTGTAGCGCATCGCGGCTGGCGGATCATTATCGATCGAGCCGAAATTGCCCTGCCCGTCGACGAGCATTAGCCCCATTGAGAAGGGCTGCGCCATCCGTACCAAGGCATCATAAATCGCGCTGTCGCCATGCGGGTGGAAATTACCCATCACGGCACCGACAATATTCGCCGATTTCTTGTAGGGTTTGTCCGGCGTATTACCATTAACCTGCATCGCGTACAGGATGCGGCGGTGCACAGGCTTTAAGCCATCACGCACATCCGGCAGCGCACGGCTGACGATCACGCTCATCGCATAATCAAGATATGAGCGCTTCAGCTCCGTCTCGATACTGATCGGATCAATGCCATCTTCTGACGGTCCCTGTTCGGGAATTTCCGGCTCTTCTGGCGGAGTGTTTTCGTCGCTCAAGGGGCTTCGCCTCTCTGTTTCGTCGCAGGCATCGAATCGCCCGCCCTTATTGGTAAATAGACTAGCAGGATGGCGACATGCTTACAAATGTCTGGCACACTTCATTTGTTGACAAAGCAAGCAGCATCAAGGACCGATTAAGTGACTGATTTTAAACGGTTTAATAGACGGCAAACAGTTTCACTGTTGATGGGGTTTGGCATAGCAGGCTGCACCGCCTCGGAAGGCTCTGCGAATCCAGTCCCAGAAACCGCCAGTGCCGAGGCTTCTGCATGGCAAATGGGCCTCTCCCTACCCTACGCTGTACAAGAGATTTACCCGTGCTTGCACCGTGAGCGGATACATCTCGCTGGTGGGTTATACGCGGAAAATGGGCAAGTTACCGGGGCGACGAGCCGACATATCTCTTGGGCACCGGGAGAAACAGAATGGCGGGAAGAACCCCCGCTCCCTGAAGAGCTTCATCACCCGCAATTGATCAGTCACGGTGGACGCCTCAAACTCATTGGTGGCTTTGCGCGTCAGGGCGATTCAGGCTGGATCATGCGAAACCACAACCTCGCGCTTATCGGCGACACATGGGCTATAGGACGGCCGCTACCTCAACCCAATGCAGAAAGTGTGACGGGCGTTCTCGCCGCAAACCTACATGTCTGCGGCGGGCGCGTCCCCAAAGACGACAGTAATCGAACCTGGCAGGACCATCTCGATACAAGCAACCACTTCGTCCAGATTGCGCCGAGCGACACGTGGGAAACCGCCGCGCCCTTGCCTACACCTAGAAACAGCGCTGCAGCGACGATCTTGGGCTCAGACTGGCACGTGGTTGGTGGGCGAACAGTGGCGGGCGGCAACACTACTGCCCACGAAGTCTATGACCCCGGCGAAGACCGCTGGCATGCTGCCGCCCCGATGCCGCAAGCACAAGCTGGCCTTGCAGCGGTCGCGATTGGCGGCAAGCTTTACGCGTTCGGCGGCGAGTTTTTCAATAATGGCGGCGGCGTTTACCCGGAAGCTTGGATCTACGATCCAGCGATGGATTCCTGGACCGCCATTCCAGATATGCCGAACCCACGCCACGGTCTTGGCGCCGTCGCGGTCGACGACAAGGCCTATGTGATTGGCGGCGCGCTGCAAGCTGGCGGTAGGCAAACATCAAATCTGGTTGAGGTGTTCACGCCCTAAAAGACCAGACCTCTGACACATGGACCGCGTCCATCATCAAAACGGAATTTCGTCGTCAAAGTCCTGGCTGAAATCCTGAGCTGGACCTTCCATTTGGCGCGGGGCAGCGCTTCCACCTTGGTCGTAACCCGCTGAGCGACCTCCGCCAGCATTGTCATTTCGGCCATCCAGCATCGTCAGATTGCCGCCATAACCGCGGAGCACGATTTCAGTTGAGTATTTATCCACGCCGTTCTGGTCTTGCCATTTGCGCGTTTCGAGCTGGCCTTCGATATACAGTTTCGAGCCTTTTTTGACATAGCTCTGGATGACGCGGATCAGGCCTTCATTAAACACCGAAATGCGGTGCCATTCAGTCTTTTCGCGGCGCTCACCTGTGTTCTTGTCTTTCCAGTTTTCTGATGTCGCCAGAGAGAACGAGCAAACCTGCCCGCCATTTTGGAACTGACGCACCTCTGGGTCTTGTCCGACATTACCAACCAAAATCACTTTATTTACTGAACCTGCCATCTTCCGTTCTCCGTTCCAGGCTTCCGATATGCGACTCGCCATTTACCGTGACTAAGATCGCGTGTCGCCACACTGTTTCGATTCTTCCACAGCGTTGACGTTGCCGACTGTATTTTGTTGGTATGTTCACAATATGTTCTTGCGGTCAAGGTGGACTCCCGCCACACATCTGCTTTGAAGGACAACTCGTAAGATAAGACATGACCATGACCTCCCTAGAATCTCCCTTCATTCGCGTTCGCGGTGCCAAAGAACACAATCTAAAGGGGGTCGATGTCGATATCCCGCGATACCAGCTCGTGGTCGTCACTGGCTTATCCGGCTCCGGCAAGTCTTCACTTGCTTTCGACACGATCTATGCCGAAGGCCAACGGCGTTACGTTGAGAGCCTCAGTGCCTATGCCCGTCAATTCCTTGAGCTGATGCAAAAACCCGATGTGGAAAGCATTGAGGGCCTTTCACCTGCCATCTCGATCGAGCAGAAAACGACTAGCCGGAATCCACGCTCTACGGTTGGAACAGTGACCGAGATTTATGACTATATGCGTCTCTTGTGGGCACGCGTTGGCATTCCCTACTCACCCGCCACCGGGCTGCCGATTGAAAGCCAGACAGTTAGCCAGATGGTCGATCGTACGATGGCTCTCGAGGAGGGCACACGGCTCTATCTGCTCGCGCCAATGATCCGGGGCCGTAAGGGCGAATACCGCAAGGAATTTGCTGAACTGCTCAAGAACGGCTTCCAGCGCGTTAAGGTCGATGGCGAATTCTACGATCTGGAAACACCGCCGACCCTCGATAAGAAGTACAAGCATGACATTGATGTCGTCGTCGACCGCATCGTCGTGCGCGAAGGCATGGAGCAGCGCCTCGCCGAAAGTTTCGAGACCGCCCTGCCCCTCGCCAATGGCATCGCGATTGCCGAGTATGCTGACATTGCGGAAGGCGAAACGGAACCGAAGCGGATCACCTACAGCGCCAATTTCGCCTGTCCGGTTTCCGGGTTCACAATCCCCGAAATCGAGCCGCGCCTCTTCTCATTCAACAATCCGTTTGGCGCCTGCCCAACCTGTGACGGTCTTGGCCAACAATTGAAGGTTGATCCCGGCCTCGTGGTGCCAGACCGCGACCTAACCTTGATGAACGGAGCCATTGCGCCTTGGGCCAAACAGGCTTCGCCCTATCAAACCCAAACCTTGCAGGCACTCGCAGATCATTATGACTTCGATCTGCAAACGCCGTGGAACAAACTGCCTCCAGCCATACATGAAGTGATTTTGCACGGCACAGGTGAGGATGAGATTGACTTTGTCTATGATGACGGCCTGCGCCGCTATGAAGTCACCAAGACATTTGAAGGCGTCATCCCCAACCTCGATCGACGCTTTCGCGAGACAGAAAGCCAGTGGGCGCGCGATGAAATCGCCAAGTTTCAGGCTGCAGCGGCCTGCCCGGTCTGTCTGGGGAAACGCCTGCGTCCCGAAGCCCTCGCCGTGCGGATTGCTGAATTGGATATTTCTGATGCGGCCAGCTTCTCAATCAAGGAAGCTGCGGATTGGTTTGCCAAAGTCAACGAAACGTTGAGCGCCCAGTCTCAGGAAATTGCCGGACGCATCCTGAAAGAGATCAATGACAGGCTCACCTTCCTGAACGCAGTAGGCCTCGACTATCTGTCCATGTCGCGCGCCTCAGGCACACTTAGCGGTGGCGAGAGCCAGCGTATTCGTCTGGCCAGCCAAATCGGTTCGGGGTTGACGGGGGTTCTCTACGTCCTTGATGAGCCCAGCATCGGCCTGCATCAGCGCGACAATGAGCGCCTGCTTGAAACTCTGAAACGCCTGCGTGACCTCGGAAACTCGGTCATTGTGGTCGAGCATGATGAAGACGCCATTCTGACAGCCGATCACGTCATCGATATGGGCCCCCGCGCCGGGGTGCATGGCGGCGAGATTGTCAGTCAGGGTACCGGCGCAGATATTATCGCAGACCCGAAATCACTGACGGGAGATTATTTGTCGGGCCGGGAAGAAATCGCCATTCCTGAAAAGCGCCGGGTCAAGAAAAAGAACCGGCAGATCACGATCAAAGGTGCAACAGGCAATAATCTACAGAATGTCTCTGCGTCCATTCCGCTCGGCACGTTCACCGCGATTACGGGCGTGTCAGGCGGCGGTAAGTCTACGCTCATCATTGAGACGCTCTACAAGGCCCTTGCCCGCAAACTAAACAAGGCATCGACCAGCCCCGCGCCCTATGAGAGCATTGAGGGCCTACACCATCTCGACAAGGTGATCGAGATTGACCAGTCACCGATTGGCCGGACCCCGCGCTCAAACCCGGCGACTTATACTGGCGCATTTGGCCCGATCCGCGACTGGTTCGCTGGCTTGCCAGAGTCTAAGGCTCGCGGCTACAAGCCGGGCCGCTTCAGCTTCAATGTCAAAGGCGGTCGCTGCGAAGCCTGTCAGGGCGACGGTGTGATCAAGATCGAGATGCACTTCCTACCGGATGTCTATGTCACGTGCGATACGTGCCAGGGCAAACGCTACAATCGCGAAACGCTGGAAGTACTCTACAAGGGCAAGTCGATTGCTGATGTTCTCGATATGACAGTCGAAGAGGCGGAGAAATTCTTTACCGCTGTTCCGGCGATCAAAACCAAAATGGAAACACTGGCACGCGTTGGCCTGACCTATATCAAGGTCGGACAACAGGCGACGACGCTATCTGGCGGCGAAGCGCAGCGTGTCAAACTGGCCAAGGAATTGTCCAAGCGCGCCACTGGCCGCACAGTCTATATCCTTGATGAGCCAACCACGGGCCTCCACTTCCACGATGTTCGCAAATTACTCGAAGTACTGCATGAGCTGGTTGATACAGGTAACACAATCATCGTGATCGAGCATAATCTCGATGTCATCAAGACGGCCGACCACGTGATTGATCTGGGTCCCGAAGGCGGCGATGGTGGCGGCCAGATCGTCGCGACAGGCACCCCGGAGACGGTTGCCAAAGAGGCCAAAAGCTGGACTGGAAAATTCCTCGCTGAAACGTTCAAACGTCAGGCGGAACGACGCGCGTCCTCAAGCAAAGTAGCGCCGAAAACGAAACCTGCTGCAAAGAAGAAAGCCCCAGCCAAACGCAAGAAAAAGGCGAGTGCTTAGCGGTTTCCTTGGCGGCCTCGCTCAAGGTCTTCACTCAAGCGCACGACTTCTTCCTCGCCGCTCAGGCGCTGGCGGTAGACTTGCGTATTTTCCAGAACGCGCTGCACATAATTACGCGTCTCGCTGAACGGAATGAACTCGACCCAGTCAATCGGATCAACCTCGCCAGCACGTGGGTCGCCATAGTCATTGAGCCACTGGCGCGGCCTTGAGGCGCCAGCATTATACGCCGCTGCTGTCATGATATAGCTGCCATTGAACTGGCGCAGCAGCGTGTCGAGATGCGCGCCGCCTAGCGTCATATTGTAACCCGGATCATCGGTCAGCCAACTTGTCCGATAAGGCAGCCCCTGCAAACGCGCTTCAGCGCGCGCAGTACGCGGAATGAACTGCATCAGGCCGCGCGCATTGGCGTGGCTAATCGCACTTGGGTTCATCTCACTTTCCTGCCGCGACAAAGCCAGCATCAGCGAACGCTCAACCCGTGGCTCTTTCAGAAGCTGATAGTCAACCACCGGATAGGCGGCTTCCGCCGCGACGACACCCTTGGCGAGCCCAGCCTTGGCGCCGCGCACGCCAATGTCGGAATAATGATACTCACGACCCAGCTCAGCGAGCAGCTCAAAGTCCTCAGCAGCTGTGAGTTGATCGTCAAGATGATAGGCAAATTTGCGGAAAGACGCGTCCCAGCCATTTTCAGCAAACAGGCGCATCGCCTTAACCAGTGACCGCCCGTTAAAGGCATCCCGCTGGGCCTCTGTAATGGTGAGTGTGTCCGGCAAATCAATCGTGATATCGCGCGTCTTTTCGGCAGCTAACTGACCATAATAAGTGAAACGATAGGCCGCCGCTTTCGCATAGGCTGCATTTGCACCTTCGCTATCACCTAGCGCTTCTTTGGACCGGCCAATCCAGTATTGCGCGCGCGCGACACTGATGGGTGTGGCTACGCCGTCTGCCAGGCTCTCAAAATGTACCAGTGCACGCGCCGCATCGCCGCGATGGCGCAGAGACACCCAGCCAGCTGTCCACTCAGCTTCAGCGAAATCACGCCCGCTCGACATGCCGTGCGGCGCGGCGAGGTCATATGCCAGTGACCAGTCACCCCGCTTGAGGGCGGCGCGAACTGCCATGTTACGCTCGCTCCACAGGTGTGTGCGTCCAGCTGGCGGTATGTCACTGCCATCAATCTGAACGAGCAATTGCGCAACAGAATCCGTCATCCGCGCCTTGCGGCGCCAGACGGCGCGGTCAAAGACGAGGCCCGGATTGTCGGTCAGCTCACGCGTAACGGCATCAACCGCGCGATCTACGCTGCGTGCGCGCCGGATCAGTTTGCTACGCGCATCAACCAGCGCCCGCCAATCCGGAGTCAGCAAAGGCTTGAGGCGCTCTGCGGCCGTCGTTTGGCGCGTCCAGAGCAAAAAATCAGCGCGTTTACGGTGATCCGTCTGCGTCAACTCGCTTCCATAGCGGCTAAGTGTACGGTCGCTAAGATCACTCTTGAGTGTGCGACCGTGCCAGGCCTTGCGAATTTGGGCGACGGCATCATCGTGGCGACCCAGCGATTCCAACGCTTGAGCCAGCACCAGATAGCCTGCACCGCTTTTCGGCCCGCCATGGCCTTCAAACCATGCGACTCGCTGAGCCGCATTCAGGGCTGAAATCTCGATGGTCTCTTCAGCGCGGGTACGAATCTCATTGGCGCCAGGCCAATCGGCCAGTTTGGTCAGCGCACGGTCAATCTGATCAAACGACATGCCTAAATCACGGCGCGCGCGATACCAAGTCAAAATATCCTGCGCGGTCTCATCACGCATGTCAGCTTGCGCCGCACGGACAGTTCGCCAATCCCCGCTATCGACAGCATTCAAGCCGTTGCGCAGCAGAGTCGCATCTGTCGTTGAAATCGTTTCCGAGGCTGCAATCAGATTCGGTTTAAGGCTAGGCGGCGGCGCAGCTTGCGCAGCTGCAGCGGTGCCCGCGCCGACCAATCCCATGGCGCACCAAACCAAAAATCCTGAAATCCCGTAACGCATGTAAGTGCCTTTAGTCTTTTGAAGTTTCGGCGGTTGGTTGAATGAAATTATGCTTTATAGGGCGTATGTGTTCAAACTCTGGCAGTTTGTGGCCCGTTTCAACCCTAAGTGTGTGATCTTGCAGATGTTTCATGGTTCCATTCCCGCTCTGATCACCCCTTTCAAGAATGGGGCCATCGACCGTGAGGCCTTTGCTCAACTCGTCGAGCGTCAGATAGACGGCGGGTCTTCAGCCTTGGTGCCGTGCGGAACAACGGGCGAGTCGGCGACACTCTCACACGAAGAGCACAAGCAAGTCGTCGAACTTTGCGTTGAGGTGGCCGGAGGGCGGGTGCCCGTTATTGCCGGCGCTGGATCAAACGCCACATCCGAGGCGATTGAGCTTGTCACGCACGCAAAACAGGCTGGCGCCGATGCTGCGCTGGTCATTTGTCCTTATTATAACAAACCCGATCAGGCGGGTCTGGAAGCGCATTTCAAGGCCATAAATGATGCTGTGTCTTTGCCTTTGATGCTCTATAATGTACCGAGCCGCACGGCCTGTGATCTCTTGCCAGAAACCGTAGGCCGCCTCGCCAAATTACCCAATATTGTCGCCATCAAGGATGCCAGTAGCGATCTTGGCCGAGTCTCTACGCATACCGCGTTGACGGTCGGGCAGCAATTTGTACAGCTTTCCGGCGACGATCCGTCGGCTTTGGGTCACCTCGGAATGGGCGGCGTGGCTTGTGTTTCCGTGACTGCGAACGTAGCGCCGCAACTTTGCGCGGCGATGCATACAGCGTTTCAAGATGGTGATCTGGAAACGGCCCGTACAATCGAGGCACGGCTGATTGACCTGCATTATGCGATGTTCGTGTCCCCATCGCCCGGCCCGGCAAAATATGTGCTGGCGAAAGCCGGACTGTGTACGCCTGACGTGCGTTTACCGATTGTCGGACCAGACGCCGCCGCCCGCGAAGTGATTGACGCGGCTTGCCAAACAGCTGGGCTGACCTAGATTCCAGACATGGCAAAGAAGTCTCAAACCAAAGGCCGCTCAGACGGGCTGGTCGCGGAAAATCGCCGCGCACGCTTCGACTATGCGGTCGAGGATACGCTCGAGGCAGGTCTCATGCTGGTCGGCAGCGAGGTTAAATCCTTGCGTCAGGGCAAGGCGAACATCGCTGAATCTTATGCCTCGGTTGAAGACGGCGAGTTATGGCTCATCAATAGCGACATCCCGACATATGCTGGCGCGAACCGTTTCAATCACGAGCCACGCCGTAAGCGCAAACTACTCGTCTCAAAGCGCGAAAAACAACGCCTGTCACAGGCGGTTGAGCGCGCGGGGCGGACTATCGTACCGTTGAAACTATATTTCAATGAGCGCGGCCTCGCCAAACTCTTGATCGGCGTTGCGACGGGTAAGAAAAACCATGACAAACGTCAAACACAGGCCAATCGCGACTGGCAACGCCAAAAAGCGCGTATTATGAAAGAGGCCTAACCCTTCAAGGCCTTCGCAAACAAGGCCGGATCAACATTCCCGCCAGTGACCACAACACCGATGCGTTTACCGCGCGCACCAGCAGGACGCGCATGTAGCGCCGCTGCCAGCGCCGCCGCGCCGCCCGGTTCGGCAACAATCTTCAGATGCCGGAAGGCCGCACGCATCGCATCGAAAACTTCGGCGTCACTGACCACGCAGCCGCCTGTCAAAACGCGCTGTCCAATAGCCCATGTCAGCGCCCCCGGTTGCGGCGTCAGGATGGCATCGCATACCGAGCGCGTGCCGGGCGCATTCGCAACCGGCTCTCCAACTGCAAGAGATCTCGTCCAGTCATCATGCCCCTCAGGCTCGGCCGTATATATCCGTGTCTCCGGGCTAAGCGCCTCGTAGGCCAGTCCAATCCCGGTAATCAGTCCGCCGCCGCCCGAGCAGCAAATCAGAAAATCTAAGGCGCCGCCATGCCCCTCCATCTGCCGCGCAAATTCAAGGCCGCACGTGCCCTGCCCGGTGATGATCATGGCATCATCAAAGCTCGGCACCAGCGCCGCACCGCGTTCCCTTGCGATAGATGCGGCAATCTCCTCACGGCTCTCAGTCTCGCGATCATAGAGGCGCACCTCGGCGCCATCCGCCATCACGCCTTCAGTTTTCACAGCCGGAGCATCCACAGGCATGACGATAAGCGCAGGCATACCCAGCCGTTTCGCCGCGCGCGCAATCCCCTGCGCATGATTGCCGGAAGAGAAGGCAACAACTCCAGCGGCGCGCTGCTCTAAAGGTATTTGCAGCAAGCGATTGGTCGCGCCGCGAAGCTTGAAACTTCCAGTCTCTTGCAGGCATTCGGCTTTGACAAAAACCTGCGCGCCCGCCGCCGCATCAAGCGCATCGCTGCGCAGCACGGGTGTTTCGACGACCCGCCCCGCAATTCGCGAAGCGGCGACCTCAATGTCGGCAAAAGATGGCAAAACGGGCTGCATACTGTGAGGTAGCAGCCCGCTTCATAAGGTCAATGTTGTAGTTTACTTGCTGAGGCGCAAGCTCCGCATAGCCAATGTCTCGAACGTATTAGCGAGCTCTGACGCCGTGACATCAAACGCCCTGTCAGCACTTCCTGCGCAATCCTTTAGCGCTTTCAGAGCCGATGGCGAGGTCACGTCCACAGCAACAGTGTATAGCTCCACACCGTAATCATCACGAACGGCCTCACAAGCATCGAGCATCAAATTATCGAGGCCCTTGGTGTCGAGGTTTGGCGTGTCGTTGTGCTTCCAGCAAGATCCAGCTGATCCGCGGTCTGTATCATCATAACAGCCATAATAGCCCTCATAATGGTAAGGCGCTTTATTCTCGCCATCACTCAGCACAATCATGATCTTACGATGCGATGAGTCATTAAAGGCACGTGGCTCAGCCAAAGGATCGTAACCGAAGAAATCAGTCCACGTGTTGCGGGGCGACAAAGCGCGCAGGCCCCACATCACACCGACATCCATCTGCGTACCACCTGGAACCGGATACATATGATCCAGTTTCGCATAGACTTGCGCCGGGCTTTCACTCAGGCCAAGCATAGCTGTCGGGCAGTTGAATTGCGGCCCAGAGACAGGGCGCAACTGATCCCATGGCAGGAAATTGTTTTCCCAATCGCAGCTGCGGCCGCCATTGGCATTATACTCAAACTCGTTGGCATCACTGACGCAGGATTTGATCTCACCTGTCTTCTTCTTTTTCCAATGATTGGAACAATCCTCGGTTTCAGCGACATAGACATTACGCGCGCCCTCAACACCATCTTGTGTGTGCCAGCGCGTACAGCGTGACACGTGACCTTTGAAATAGGTCGAAGCAACCTGCCGAACATAATCCTGCCCGTTACCGAACTGCGGCAGCCATTGGTCAATCGACCCTTGAATACCTGG
>CAYGPE010000014.1:0-60119 GCA_964351695.1 uncultured Hyphomonas sp.
TCCACGACGTCGCCCATGAGGCGGCTGAACATGTCGCCGGCTTCGTCGGCATGGTCGACTTTGACCTGCAACAGGGTGCGGGCATTGCTGTCGAGCGTGGTTTCCCAGAGCTGGTCGGCATTCATTTCGCCAAGGCCCTTATAGCGCTGAATTTTAAGGCCCTTGCGGCCCGATTCCAGTACCGCCTCGAACAGGGAGACCGGGCCATTGACCGGGATTTCGCCGGACTTTTCATGCCGCAGCACAGATGGCTCAACATAGATCGGGCGGATCGCGGTGGCGCGTTCATTCAGGCGCGTGGCGTCTGAACTGGCCAGAAGCTGGCGATCGAGCACGACCTTGTCTTCCACGCCGCGCACTTCGCGGCTGAGGATCAGGTGGCCATCTTCGAACTTGCCCGCCCATGTGTCTTCGCCTTCCTCGGCGATGAGATTGAGGCGCGCGGCGGTGGCACCCGCTTCATCTTCGCCCGCCGCCGGAGCAAGAGCGCCAGCAATTGCGGCCTGCTCGACCACAGTACCCGAGGCGCGCAGGCTGAGACGCCACAGCGCCTGTTTGAAGGCCGAAGCGCCGCGCACCCGCTCGCGCAGGTCTTCGCCGCCAATCTGGGTGCCGTCAGCCAGCACCAGCGTTTCGCCGCGCGTGCCTTCCTCGATCAGGTAGGCGTTCAGCTCCTCATCATCCTTGAGGTAGCGCTCCGACTTGCCGCGCATGACTTTGTAAAGCGGCGGCTGAGCGATGTAGAGATAGCCCTTGTCGATCACTTCGGGCATCTGGCGATAGAAGAAGGTCAAAAGCAGGGTGCGAATATGCGCGCCGTCAACATCAGCGTCGGTCATGATGACGATCTTGTGGTAGCGCAGCTTGTTAATGTCGAACTCGTCGCGGCCAATGCCAGCGCCAAGCGCCATGATCAGCGTACCGATCTGATCTGAGGACAGCATCTTGTCGAAGCGGGCGCGCTCGACATTGAGGATTTTACCGCGAAGGGGCAGGATGGCCTGGTTGGAACGGTCGCGGCCCTGCTTGGCGCTGCCGCCCGCTGAATCACCCTCGACGATGAAGATTTCGGACTTGGACGGGTCTTTTTCCTGACAGTCGGCCAGCTTGCCGGGCAGGGAGGAGATATCGAGCGCCGACTTGCGGCGGGTCAACTCGCGGGCCTTGCGCGCAGCTTCGCGGGCCGCGGCGGCCTCAACGATTTTACCCATCACGACAAGGGCTTCCTTGGGATGTTCCTCAAACCATTCAGCGAGCTTTTCCCCGACCAGGCTTTCAACCACCGGGCGGACCTCGGACGAAACGAGTTTGTCCTTGGTCTGGGACGAGAATTTCGGGTCCGGCACTTTGACGCTAAGCACGCAGGTCAGCCCCTCGCGGGCATCATCGCCGGAAATGTCGACCTTTTCCTTTTTGGCGATTCCGGTCTCGTTGGCATATTTGTTGATGATCCGGGTCAGCGCGCCTCTGAAGCCCGCCAAGTGCGTACCGCCATCACGCTGCGGGATATTATTGGTGAAGCACAGAACGCTCTCATGGTAGCTATCTGTCCATTCCAACGCCGCTTCGACCGTGACGCCGTCTTTCTCGCCAGTGATGAAAATCGTCTCAGGGATGATCGCGCTGCGGGCCGTGTTCAGGTGCTGCACAAAGGCGGCGACCCCGCCCTCATATTCGAGCACAGCCTCGTAGACTTCGGCGGAGCGCTCATCGCGGAAAATGATCTTCACGCCAGAGTTCAGGAAGGCCAGCTCGCGCAGGCGATGCTCCAGCGTCTTGCGGTCATATTCTGTCATCGTGAACGTGCTGGATGAGGCCATAAAGCGCACGGCGGTGCCGGTATAGGGGCCGCTGCCGGAGCGATGTGTGTCGCTCTCGCCTGTGATCGCGAGCGGCGCTTCGGTGATCCCGCCATCAATGAACCGGACCTTGTGTTCCTTGCCGTCGCGGTGAATGGTCAGCTCAAGCCAGTCTGACAGGGCATTGACCACGGACACACCCACGCCGTGCAGACCGCCTGAGACTTTGTAGGAATTATTGTCGAACTTACCGCCCGCATGCAGCTCCGTCATGATCACTTCAGCCGCCGAGCGGCCTTCCGTGGCGTGCATATCGACCGGGATGCCGCGGCCATTATCGGTAATCTCGGCGCTGCCATCTGGGTGCAGGGTGACGGTCACGCGGTCAGCATGGCCGGCCAGCGCCTCGTCAATCGCGTTGTCGACGACCTCGTAAATCATGTGGTGCAGACCCGAGCCGTCATCAGTGTCACCGATGTACATGCCGGGGCGTTTGCGCACCGCTTCGAGGCCCTTCAGGACCTTGATACTGTCGGCGCCATATTCGGCATTATTTGGCTCAATAGCCTCAGGCGTATCGGACATCAGGTCGCTCGCTCTTTGATTCGTCAAAATTCTCAATAATTATAGGCGGTCTGGTGACAAAAGGGAAATCCCGAGGTGCGGTTTTGAGCCCCTATAGCGGACTGTTTTCAAAGGGTTTTATTTGCAGGTTTCAGGGCCGGACTTGCGCGCGCTAAATGTGTGCTGAAAACACGCCCAAAATACCGATTTTGCGGCGAATCAAAGCACGGCGAAAGTGATTGTTTCGATTTTGTAATAATTTGCTTCCGCGACGAATTTTTCGCGTTATAGTTGCCGATAGGGGGCTTCGGGGGAAGGTGGATGTTTGGTGAAAATGGCGCTGTTCTAGATAAGATAGACGAGGCGGCTCTGGAGCGTGAAAGCGCAAACCGGACGCGCGAATATGGCGTCATGGCGTGTATAAGTTCGCTAATTTACGGTGGGTTTATCACCTTCATACTGCTGGCCTATCCTGGGGCCTTGCGGGATCCACTTGCATTAAGCATCTTTGCGGTAAGTGGGCTCGCAGCATTTGCTCCTGGGGTTTTGGCTTTTGCTGGGCAGGCAGAACGTGATGCCCGTTTACCGGGGCGGCTGGGCGGGGAGCCGCGCCACGCCCATGTTGCGCCGGGTATGACGACCTTAGTCTTGATCCTCTTGATTGGCGTGATCTGGTTGGCGCGGTTATTTGAGACGCACCACGACGATCTTGTTATCGATGATCGCGTTGGATTGGTCATTGTCTCATTGATTGGCATTGCCTTCCTGTCGCTCATCCTTGTGCCTCAGGTTCACCGTGTTCCCATCTTTCAAAGTTTTGCAGGGATGTTTCAGACGGGAGCGTGGCACCGCAACTCTTTCTGGTCGGCACTGACATTTTTCCCCCGTGTGTTGGCGCGGGGCATCAGTGTTTTCGATAGCTGGAAGGTGCATGCGATTGCGCCAATGGCCGGGGCGACCCAGAAAACGACAATTGGCCGCTATAGTCTTCTCGCCCTTCATTTGGGGCCAGCAGCGATGCTCGCGTGGTGTTTGCCTGCGCCAATCGGACTGGTACCCATTGCATGGGCTGCGTTGATTGCGATTTCGGTCGCCCGGCGCTGGGCCTGGACAGAAGATGATCGCGAATATGCGCTGCGCAATCCTGAATATGAGGAGACGCAACTGCGCGTCGGTGTAAGCGAAGATTTGCGTGATGAGGCGCTTCTGGCGCTACTTTTCATGATTTTTCTGCTGCCAATTGGTATGCGACAGATGCATCAATTCTTCTCGTCAACAGGCGGCGCATTCATTGTACCTGCTGGGGCCGAAAGCAATCCGATTGCCTGGCTGTCTTTCTTCGGCGCGGAATTGGCCAAATCAATCCCCTTTGTTGATTGGGTCGATATTTACGGAGCGAAGAATGCGACGGTGATCATGCAGAATGGGAACCTCGCACTTTCAAGCCACATTGTGTTTACGGCGCGGGCGATTGTCGATCTGGTTTTTCTTGCTGCCTTATTGCAAGCGATCTCAGTTGCCCGGCGCTGGGCGCAGCACAAGAAGATGTTCTTCAATCGGGAGATCAATCTGCTTGACCCAATGATTGAGCGAGCAGAATTCCGTAAATTGGCTGTTAGAGTGGATAATCAATGGGAAATGAGTGAACGGATCGCCGATTTTGAACATTACAACGCAACGCGGCTACGCGTGATCCGGCTGACCTGTCCTGAGCCCTCGGCTATGTACCAAGTAGCCACTGCGATTATGAGATTGCGTAACATCCCGACCTCCTCACCATCGGAGCAACTTAGCGAATTCGTGCATCAGAAACGGTCCGACCAATTGGCTATCTTGAATGCATTTGAGGCGGCCAAGGCGGCGGGCGACCTCGACATAGATACACTCATCGATACGCGTCGCGAATTGAATTGGAAATCGGCGTTCAATGAGATGCGCGGTGAGCTGGTTGATAGACTGGTCGCCCTGCCACGTAGCGCGGCTCAAGTGACGGCACTTCGCCACATCCTGACAGGACCGATCAGCGATAGTGTCTGGCCTGTGCGTGAGAAGGCAATGCTGGCGCTGGCCCCGGTCGCCCTTTCCAACGCGAGCGTTCGCAAAGCTATTGAAAGTGCAGCTGAGAACGATAATGCCAAAACAGGGCGTGACCTCGCTCGTAAGATAAGCCGAGAAATCGGACCGGGGATATCCGTTGTTCCAGAGCCTGAGCCAGAACCAGAAGACGCCTAATTCCCCGCGGCGATTTCCAGCAGTGCGCGGTCTATTTCGTGGCGGGCTGAGGGGCTGCCTAGGGGGCGGTTATTGGCGAAGATGGTGAAGGCGAGGGTGCGGCCGCTGGCGGCTTGGAGGTAGCCGGTGAGGGCGTTGGTGCCGGTGGCGGTGCCGGTTTTTGCCCACAGTTTTCCGTCTAATGGGGTGCCGGTAAAGCGCCGTGCGAGCGTGCCGTCTTGCCCCCCGACAGGGAATGTGGCGCGCCAGTCCTCAAACCAGGGTTGGCGGGCGGCATAGACCATCAGAGCGGTCAGCGCGCGCGGGCTGAGGCGGTTATAGATGGACAGGCCGGAGCCATCCGACACCGTATGCCCGGTTTCTGGCGCGCCCGCTTCGCGCAGCAGATCGGAGAGAACGGCGATGCCTTGATCGCGCCCGCCGCTGCCAGAGATCAGCGCGAGACGCCGGAGCAGGAGTTCGGCGTGCAGGTTTTGGCTGTCTTTCATGATCACGCTCAGCGTGTCGGCGAGAGGAGAAGGCGGCAGCGCAGCGATGGGCGGTGGGAAACTGGTCTGCGGCGGCGTTGGGGTCAGGGCCGTCGCTTCGTCGCTGGTCTGAAGCGGGCGGTGGCGCGCGGCGGCGGGGCGCTCGGCTATGATCCCGCGCACAGCAAGGTGGCGCTGAAGGCGCTGGGCCGCGACAAGGGCCGGGTCGGCGATACCGAGGCGCAAGGTTTGCGGCCCGGCATCAGCGGCGATCTCGCCATAGACCCGCACACGCGTTTCGCCGGGCAGGCGCTCGACCCGTAGCCGGGTCTCGCTACCGGGCGGAGTGGTCAGGGTGTCGTTTTTGAGGGCGTAGAGGTCATCGCCGGGATGCCATGTCAGCAGCGCCGGACGACCGGACGATGGGCGCACGTCGAGCCAGATCAGGTTATCATTCACAGACAGGGCCGAGATGGCGGTGCCATACCAGTATTGCATATCCTCTTGCGACCAGCCGCGGCCCCAGCGCTCGTCAGGGAACAGTGTGTCGTCGCCGATCACATGGCTGATCTGCGTGAGGCCCGTGGCAGCGATCTGGTCAGCGAGGTCGTGCAGGCAGGTGGTGATACAATCCGTGCTGTCGGTCAGCATTGCGTCGCCTCCGCCGCGCAGGACGAGGGCAGGTTGGCCAGTATCGGCGGAGGTGAGGTAGGCGAAGGTGCCCGGCGCGATCGCGGTATGGGTAAGCGCGCTGCGCTGCTGAAAGGCGGCGGCCGTGGTGACGGACTTCAGAGCCGAGGCGGTGGCGAAGCGTTGATCTGCGTTGAGGGCGGCCACCTCATTGCCGCTGAGATCTGTGACCAGCAGGCCCCAATGGGTTCCGGTCTGCTGCGCATGTTCTGTCAGCGGGTCGGTGAGCAGCGGCGACGTGGTGGCGCAGGCGGCAAGGCTGAGGGCGAGCAGAGCAGCAGCAGCGAGATGGCGAAGGCGAGTCATATCCCGCCGGATATTTCCACGCGCTGGGCCCGGTCGTCAAAGGCTTCGAAGAGAAATTCTTCCGTGCCGGTGAGCCAGGCCTGGCCGCCTAGTGAGGTCAGCTCGTCGAAGAGGGCGGCGCGGCGGTCTCTGTCGAGATGGGCGGCGGCTTCATCAAGCAGAATTAGCGGCTGTGGACCATCCGCGTCTTCAGACAGGGCGCGGGCGCTGGCAAGGATGAGGCCGATCAACAGTGCTTTTTGCTGGCCTGTGGAAGCTTCGGCGGCGGGCGCGGCCGTGGGGCGATGGATGACGGTGAGGTCGGTGCGGTGCGGGCCAGACAGAGTGCGCCCGGCGGCCTTGTCGCGGTAGCGGCCCTTAGCATAGGCGTCGATGAGCAGGCTCTCAATCTCGAGCGGGCCTGCGCCAGTGGCGGCGGCGTCTTCGGCAGGGCCAGTCAGGGCGAGGTCGCCTTTCGGGAAATGGCCTTCCGGGCGCGCATCGACGGCCGCTTGCAGGGCGGTGAGAACGCGGGCGCGATTGGCAGCGATGACGGCGCCGGCCTCGGCCATACGGGCTTCGATGGCGTCGGCCCAGGCAGGGTCAACGCGGCCACGTTCCAGCAAGGCGTTACGCTCTCGCATGGCTTTTTCGTAGCGGCTGGACAGCGCGCCGTGGCTGGGAATGTGGGCCATGACCTGGCGGTCAAAGAAGCGGCGACGTTCAGAGGCACCGCCGCGAAACACACTATCCATTGACGGGGTAAGCCAGACAATGCGGATGAGGTCGGCCAAGTCTGTCGCGGTGGCAGGCGCGCCATCGACGCGAATTGTGCGCTTGTGGCCATTGCCATTGCTTTCAAGGCCGACGCCAAGCTTGCGGTCGTCATCTAATGTGGCGGATATAGTCCAGCCTGCCGGGGCATCGCGGCGGGTCATCTCTGGCAGGTTTGCGGCGCGCAGACCGCGACCGGGGCCGAGCTGCGAGATGGCTTCAAGAATATTGGTCTTGCCCGCGCCATTGGCACCAAAGAGGCAAACCGGACGGGCATCGAGCTTCAAGTCTAGCGCAGCATGGCTGCGGAAGTCTGTTAGACGAAGGCGGGTGAGGGCGGTCATGCTGAAGGCGCTAAAAAGCCCGCATGGTGAGCGAAGTCGAACCATCGGGCGCGCCGCACAACCCGCGTGGTTCGACTTCGCTCACCATGCGGGTCTCCCTGTGTTCGCGAACGTGTTTAACTCTTGCCACTACACCCGCAGCGGCATCAGCACGTATTGCGCTGCCGCGTCGGCGGGGTCGAGGACGAGCGCCGGGCTGGCTGGGTCATTAAACAGGAAGCGGGCGTCTTCAGCTTCAATCTGGGCGGTGACATCGAGCAGGTATTTGGCGTTAAAGCCAATATCCATTTCATTCTCGGTATACTCGCATTCAATCTCTTCATGACCGGCGCCAGTTTCTGCGCTGGAGACGGCGAGCGCGATCTTGCCTTCCGAAAGCGACATCTTGATCGAGCGTGAGCGTTCTGCGGACACAGTTGAGACCCGGTCAACGGCGGCTTCGAACGCCTTATTGTCGATGACCATGGCCTTGTCATTGCCCTTGGGGATGACGCGGGCATAGTCTGGGAACGTGCCATCAATCAGCTTCGAGGTCAGCTGCGCGCGGCCTGAGGTGAACATGATTTTGGTGTCTGAGACGCTGACGGTGACATCGCCATCGCTGGCATCAATCAGGCGGCGCACTTCGCCAACTGCTTTGCGCGGGACAATCACGCCTTCAATCTTTTCAGCGCCTTTCGGGGCGTCGGTTTCATACAAGGCAAGGCGGTGGCCATCAGTGGCGACAGTGCGCAGCTTGGGCCCCTTGTCGGTTTCGGCGGTGTGCAGGTAGACGCCGTTCAGATAGTAGCGCGTCTCTTCGGTCGAGATGGCAAAGCGGGTCTTGTCGATCAGTTTGCGCAGGTCAGCAGCGGCAATATCGAACGTATTGGCGTCCTCGTCTGGCACCATGGTCTGGAAGTCAGTTGCAGGCAGGGTTGGCAATGAGAATTTCGAACGGCCAGAGCGGATGGCGAGTTGGCGGTTTTCCGGGTTCAGCTCAAGCTCGACGTCGGCGCCAGAGGGCAGCTTACGGACAACGTCAAACAGCGTGCTGGCCGGCGCCGTAACCGCGCCATCATCGGCGACCTTGGCATCAGCGCTATCAACAGCCTCAATATCAAGATCGGTTGCTGTGAAACGCACAGCGCCCTTCGAGGCTTCCATCAGAATGTTTGAGAGGATGGGTATCGTGTTACGGCGCTCGACTACGTTTTGCACGTGGGACAAGGCATTTAGCAGCGCGCCGCGTTCGATCGTCAATTTCATCTCATCATCCCTTATATCGGCTGCGCGAAATGCAGCCCATCTAGCCCGTCTTTTCGTTTCGCCCCTTGCCTGTGGACGAATCGGCCCGCCTCTGACTGAGAAGCGGGCCGATAAAGTTACGATTTTGGCGACAAATGCAAGTGCTGTATCGCGCTTCGTGCCTGTCTGTCGCCTATTGGCCGTTGGCTGGCATCGCCATCCGGTCAAAAATAGCGAGGCGGGCGCGTTCGATATCGGCCATGATATCAGCGTCGCCCGCCTTTAGTGCACGGTGAATTTTGCGATGTGCATGCATCACTGTGGTATGGTCTTTTTTCTTATAGGCTGCAGCGATTTGCGGGTAAGACTTCTCCGTCATCGCCCGTGACAGGTACATCGCGACCTGGCGTGGATAGCAGATTGTGCGCACTTTGCTGGCGCTTTCAATATCCTGACGCGAGACACAGAACACATCCATGCAGGCGCGCTTGATATCATCCATGCTTGGGGTGCGCGGCTCACCCGCGATACGGCGAATAACCGCTTCCAGCATGTCCGGGGTTGGCGCGAACTCACCATAGCCCGTTTCAAGCTGCAGGCTCCACAGGACACCGCAAAGCTCGCGGCCCGGACCATGAATGGTGGCAACGATACGCTCAATCATCGCATCTGTGACAATGAAGTTCGGGGTTTCAGCGGCGATAATGTCCGCATGCTTGCGCAAAATTGCGCGGCGCATCTCATTATCCGGGTTGGCCACTTCAACCGAAGCTGCGCCGCGGATTTCGCTGCTCAACTCTTTGGACAGGCCAACCATATCGCCGGGGGCAGCGTCAGCGGTAATGATAACGTGGCCGCCTTCAGAGGTGACAGCGCGCAGGGCACCGAAGAAGGCTTTGTCGGTTTTCGCTTTACCGGCGATCCAGTGCAGATCGTCAATCATCAACAGATCGTTTTGACGGACGAAGGCTTGCAGAGCTTTCGTGTCGCCTTCACGCGCGCCATTGACGAAACGGGTCATGAACTCTTCTGCCGAAATATAGGCAAAGCGGCGACCGTCAGCGAGGCGTGCAGCCTCGGCCTCAATCGCTTTCAGAAGGTGTGTCTTGCCCGTACCTGGCTCGCCATAGATCACAATCACTGGGGCCGGGATTGGATCACCTGCAGCCAGACGCTTGCCGAGGCCGACGGCGCGATTGTTGGACTCGCCGACAACCAGCGTTTCAAACGTCATGCCGCGGGCGGGCGTCTTGGCAGCGACAATCGGGGCCTTAACAGCCCAGGGGTCGCCGACAAAGTCGCGAATATCGCGCCGGACCCGGTTCCAGAGCTGAAATTTCAGCTTACGGCCACGCGGATCGTGTTTCAGCCAGCTTTGTTGCAGCGGACGCGCGTGATCGGCGGTGATCCGGTCAATCGTCAGCTGATCTTTGGCGGCAATCAGGATTGCATCATCAACCTCTGCCACAAAGCGGCACGGCGCGAGCCAGTTTTCATATGTATCTGCTGACACGCCTTCACGCGCCGCTTTTAAGGTTTGTGTCCAAATTTCACGTGCACCTGGGAGATCTGTCATTTCCTTCGCGGTGCCGCTTTCTACGGCGTCGTTGTTTTTATCAACGCTATCATTGCGCCCCATAAGATGACCCTTCTTTAAATCGTATATGCATCTGTATGACCATCGAAACTCAAACGCGCCCTCCAGCGTGCCGATACAAGGCCCGCCCCAAAAATACGCTGTACACAGAGGACAAATTCCGTTGGTGCACCAATATAATCAGACCCAGATTTGCGACGCAACCGGATAAAGTTAACATAGTTTTGCAGAACGCTTATTGACTCCTAAAACCCGTATGAGAATCAGTGAGCTAGAGGGGTGAAAAAAAACCGATTGACTCAATTTTTCAGTTGAGGCAGTCGCGCTGATCCTCAATGTTTATGCGGGTTTCAGGCTTTGTTCTGTCAAGTGAACGACCGGACCTAACTTGTGGATTTTGACATTTTTCTTACAGGATTGCGACCAGAACACAGGGCATGAAAAAGCCCGCATGGCGAGGCCAGCGGGCTATGCATTTTTGTCCGGGTCGGGACGAATTTCCGAGCGCTAGGCCATCGACTTGATGCGTGCAGAAAGGCGCGAGACTTTACGCGCTGATGTGTTCTTGTGAAGCACACCTTTTTGAGCAGCGCGGACGATTTCCGGTTGCGCTACTTTCAAAGCCTCAGCGGCCTCTTTCTTGTTACCAGCTGCGATCGCTTCTTCGACTTTGCGTACGAAAGAGCGCATGCGCGAGCGGCGTGCGGTGTTCACTTCGGTACGCGTCGCAATCTTGCGCACCATTTTTTTGGCTGAGCGTGTATTCGCCATTAATAACTCCTGGATCGCCAAAGGTGGCGGAAAGCGCGGTAGTACAGAAATGGGCTTGGCGCGTCAACCAGATTGCGCGGGTCAATGTGAAGAATCTTCAGGCGCGTAAAATTACTCGTGTTTGAAGTGGGGTTGGCGCTTCTCGACGAAGGCGTCCATGCCTTCGGTCTGGTCTTCTGTGGCGAACAGCGAGTGGAACATCCGGCGCTCAAACAGCACACCCTGAGACAGCGTGGTTTCGTAGGCGGCATTGACCATTTCCTTGGTCATCATCGCTGCAGCGCGCGGCATTGCGGCGATCTTCTTGGCGACGGCCTTGGCTTCATCGAGCAGGTCATCGGCCGGCACCACACGCGAGACTAGGCCGCAGCGTTCAGCCTCCTTGGCGTCCATCATCCGACCTGTCAGGCACATTTCCATCGCCTTTGATTTGCCTGCAAAGCGGGTCAGGCGCTGTGTGCCGCCCGCGCCGGGGATAACGCCGAGGGTAATTTCGGGCTGGCCGAACTTGGCCTTGTCGCCTGCGAGAATAAAATCGCACATCATCGCCAGTTCGCAGCCACCGCCAAGGGCGTAGCCGTTGACCGCTGCGATGAGCGGTTTGCGGGTCCGTGCGGCGCGCTCCCAATTGCGGGTGATGAAGTCAGAATAATACGCCTTCATATAGGTCAGCTCGCGCATTTCCTTGATATCGGCGCCGGCAGCAAAGGCCTTGGCCGAACCGGTAATGACCATGCAATTGATTGTATCGTCGCTTTCGAAACGGTCGAGGGCGGCGGTAAGCTCGTCCATCAACTGATTGTTGAAAGCGTTGAGCGCGTCGGGGCGGTTCAGGGTGATGATCGCAACGTGACCATCGACCTCAGTGAGCAATGTTTCATAAGCCATACGGTTTGTCTTTATATCCTAGCTTGCCTTGTGCGGTCTTTGCCGCAACTGTTGGGGCGTGCATAGATTATTCGGTACGCGGCGTCGATAGGGAGTAACTGATGGGCGAATTTCGGGACATGGTGAGAACTGGACTATTTGTTGCGGCTGCAGCCTGTTTGGCCGCGTGTGCGACCGAGCCGGAACTGCCTGCGATTGGCATTGGTCACAGCCAGATGCCGATGGTGACAGAGGCTGAGATGAGCGCGCCGGGGCCTGGCGACCGCATGCCATCGGGCCGCGCGATTGGCACGCGCTCGGCTGTCGTGGCGCCGAACGCCGCAGCCGCAACCGCGCACCCATTGGCGACGCAGACGGCGCTGGATGTGATGAAGCGCGGCGGCAATGCGGTGGACGCGGCGATTGCGGCGAACGCCATGCTGGGGCTGGTCGAGCCGACGGGCAACGGGATTGGCGGCGATCTGTTCGCAATGGTGTGGGATCCCAAAACGCAGAAACTGTATGGCTATAATGGTTCAGGTCGCAGCCCGATGGGGGCGACGCTGGCCGATATGCAAGCTGCAGCAGACAAATACACCGAAGGCGAGGGTATTCCGCCGTTTGGGAGTGCGCCTGTCACCGTGCCGGGCACCGTGGATGGCTGGTTTGCGCTGCACGACAAGTTTGGCCGCCGTCCAATGAATATGAATCTGGAACCAGCCATCCGCTATGCGCGTGAGGGTGCGCCGATACCGGAAGTGATCGCATATTACTGGTCACGTGGGCCGATGCGTTATGAGCCAGCCTTTGAGAGCGGCATGCTGGAAGAATATGCCAATGCCAAGAAGACGTTTTTCGACCCGGTGCCGCGCGAGGGGTCACTATTCAAAAATCCGGACTTGGCCAACACGCTGGAGCGGATTGCGTATTTCGGGCGCGATGACTTCTATACTGGCCAGACGGCGCGGACCATGGACGCCTATTTCAAGCGGATTGGTGGGCATTTAAGGTTTGAGGATTTCGCCGCCCATAAAGGCGAGTGGATAGAGCCGCTCTGCGTTGAATATCGCGGCGAGGTGAAGCTGTGCGAACTCGGTCCGAACACGCAGGGCGTTGCGGCGCTGCAAATGCTGCAAATGCTGGAGCGGTTTGATCTGCGCGAGATGGGCTTTGGCAGCGCGGACTCTATAATGGCGCAGGTTGAGGCGAAACGGCTCGCGTTTGTAACAAGAGGGCGTGGCTACGCAGATACAGCATTCTACAATACTGATATTCGCTCCTTCGTTGCACCAGAATTTGCCGCCAGGATGGCAGGTTCAATTGACTTGATGCGACCAATTGTTGATCCCTATACAATAGAACAGGAGAGTTGGTCGAAAGCTGCTCGGGAACATCAGTGCAAGCAGTTTTTGAAGACAAATCTAGATGCGCGACATCACGCACCCTATTGTTATGACCCGTCCACATTTTTGGAAGCCGACAAGAAGCTCGAACACGGCGACACCACCTATCTCACCGTCACAGATAAAGACGGGATGATGGTCTCGCTGATCCAGTCGAATTATCGGGGGATGGGGAGCGGCCTTGTCGCGGACGGTCTCGGCTTCATGTTTCAGGATCGCGGCGAGCTGTTCAGCCTCGACCCGGCGCACCCGAACGTGTTTGAGCCGGGCAAGCGGCCTTTCCACACGATCATCCCGGCCTTCGCGTTCAAGAAGGACATGCCGGGCTGTCAGGTCCGTGCGACCGCGCCGGAGCTCGCTTGCCCGTATGAGCCGTGGCTGAGTTTTGGCCTGATGGGCGGCGGGATGCAGCCGCAAGGGCATGTGCAGGTGATCCTGAATTTGGTCGACTTCGACATGGGGCTTCAGGAAGCTGGCGACGCGGCGCGCTGGGAACATCGCGGCGGCTGCGAGCCGACCGATGATCTGAACGGCGATGCCTGCGAGAGCGATATGGGCGTGATCCATCTGGAAAGCGGTATCCCGGAAGAGACGCGGGCCGAACTGGAGCGGCGCGGCCACACGGTCGAGTGTTGCAGCGCCAATGGCGGCGGCTACCAAGCCATCATGCGCGACTTTGAAAGCGGCGCGTGGATCGCGGCGACTGAAATGCGCAAGGACGGCAATGCGGACGGGTATTAGGGGGCGGGTGCGCGGTGGACCCCGCCGCCGCGTTATGCGTTTGGCCTTGCGGCGTACCGGTGCGCTGTTACAAGCGTAGCGAATGTTTTTCGAAGGAGCACCGGTATGAAATCTATCTGCCTTTTATCGATCTCAGTGGTCGTAATCGCCAGCTGTGCGACAGCTCAAAATGTTGCCCCAAGCTCGGTTGATGCAGTTATGGCCTTAACAGACATCAAAATTACGGAATGGCCGAGCTATTATAAGAATCAAGATGCTGATGGATTAAGCGAGTTTCTCAGCCCGGACTTCGTTTTTATTACTGATACTGGTGATCGTTCAGATTACGCGAAAGAAGTGGATTGGGTTCGAAATAACCCCTGGACGGGCGCTGAAAACGACGACTTTGTCTATCATATCGAAGACATCGTTTTCCAATCGCGTGATGTCGCCATAATATATGGTCAGGGCACGAGCACCCGAAAAACAGAAGACGGCCAGCCCTGCGCGCACTCTTACTGGTCATCAAATACGCTGAGACTGGAAGATGGGCGGTGGAAGCCGACTTTTTCTCATGTCTCTGGCGTAAAGTGTGTGCCTCTATAATGTTGGTCGTGGAAGCGGAATTGTGGCGGAGACGCGAGCTAAACCAGATAGCGGTGACGGCAATGCGGACGGGTATTAGGCGTTAGGGGGCTTTCGTCCCACAACACCTGTCGCACATCCAAAAAAGTATGATTTGTATTCGACTTCCAATCCGGCTGAGGTGAGCATTTCTGCAAACTCAGCGGCGTTTCCGAAGTTCGTGCTGTACTGTCCGATCATCGAGAAATCCTGCGCGCCGCGCATGAGAAAACGCTCAACCAGAGGCAGCACTCTTTTCAGATGGAACAAATAGAGAGGTCGAAAGAACCAGCCCTTGGGGTCTGATGCCTCAACGAACGAGAAGACAGCGCCAGGCTTCAGAACTCTAGCGACCAGATCTGCGAGCTGTTGATGCTGGCCGGAATTGAATGTCTTTAGTCCGAATGTCGAAATCAGAAAATCGCACTCATTTGCTCTAAGCTTGGTAGACAGGACATCGTCTTCAATGAAATCGATTTTATGTTTTCGGTGCTTGTGCAGGCGTTCAATTGCGCGCGTGTGCATACCGCTCGAAATATCAATGGCTTTGATCGCTTTGATCTGTGGATACCGTTTCAAAAGGTGAGGCCAAACCTCACCTGTGCCTGCCATCAAGTCATAGCCCATTGGCTCTTCAACCTGCGGTGAGGGCATGAACCTAACGGCTTGTTTTCGCCAACGCTCGGTAAAGCCAAGTGAACAAAAATAACTAAACGCAATATATTTTCCTGAGCAACGATCAAACACGCCCTTCACAAAGCCGGGCTCATATATATCCACGGGCCGTGTCATACTTAGTTCTGATCCTTCAGCTTGTAGATCAAATCCAGCGCTTCGCGGGGCGTTAGCGTGTCGGGGTCTATGGTGCTGAGCAGGTCCAGCGCCGGGTGGTTTGCGGCTTCGGGGGTTGGCTCGGTTTCGGTTTCTACGGCAGCGAACAAAGGCAGCGCTTCGACAGCGCCCGGCTTGGCTTCCAGACGTTTCAACACCTGCTCGGCACGTTTGACGGCGCGGGCGGGAAGGCCAGCGAGCCGCGCGACATGAACCCCGTAAGAGCGGTCGGCCGAGCCGGGCTGGACGTCGTGCAGGAAGACCAGATCATCCTTCCACTCTTTGGCGCGCAGGCTGAAATTGGCGGCGGCAGTGAGGTCGTCAGCAAGGCCGGTTAGTTCGTGATAGTGCGTCGCAAATAGCGCGCGGCATTTGTTTGTATTGTGCAAATGCTCGACGGCGGCCCACGCAATGGCGAGGCCGTCATAGGTGCTGGTGCCGCGGCCAACCTCGTCGAGGATAACGAACGAGTTCTGCGTTGCCTGGGTGAGGATCGCGGCGGTTTCGACCATTTCAACCATGAATGTGGAGCGCCCGCGCGACAGGTCATCACTCGCCCCGACGCGGGAAAAGACGCGGTCAGCCAGGCCAAGCGTCAGGCTGCGCGCCGGAACGTAGAGGCCCGCTTGCGCCATGATGACGGCAAGGCAGGTCTGGCGCAGATAGGTTGATTTACCCGCCATGTTAGGCCCCGTGACAAGGGCGAGGCGCGGAGCCGTTTCGCCGCTGGCGTCGAGGGTCGCATCATTGGCGGTGAAGCCTTCGCCTTGTTTGCGCAGGGCTGCTTCAACGACAGGGTGGCGCAGGCCGTCTGCCTTGAAGATGGGCGTGTCGGCGAGGCTCGGGCGCACTGCGTCAGTTGTGCTTGCCCATTCGGCATTGGCGGCGGCGACATCGATTTCTGCGAGCGCATTGGCGGCTTGTGAAAGCGGGGCGGATACGCCTTCGACGCCTTGGCACAGGGTTTCGAAAATGGCCAGTTCGCGGGCCTTGGCGATGTCTTCGGCGCGCGAAATACGTCCGGCAAGATCTGACAGCTCGGGTGTCGAAAAGCGGACATTAGCGGCGAGGGTCTGGCGGTGGATAAAGGTTTCTGCGAGCGGCGGCTTCATCATCGGATCGGCGTGGCGGGCGCTGACATCAATGAAATAGCCAAGCACATTATTGAACTTGATCTTCAGGCTGGAAATGCCGGTTTCGCCTGCATAGCGCGTTTGCAGCTCGGCGATGATTTTGCGGCTATCGGATTTCAGGGTTCGGGATTCGTCCAGCGCGGCGTCCCACCCCGGCGCGATGAAGCCGCCATCGCGGGCAAGCGCGGGCAGGTCTTCGGCAAGGGCTTGGGCGAGGTCATGGGTGAGGCTGGCAAGATCAGGCGCGTTGGATAGGGTGAGGGCATTTAGCGCCGCATCCAATATTGGGGGTGGGGTAGAACTGGCCCGGGCAAATTCGGCAACTGTATTCTCGCCCGCTTTCAAGGCCGCGCAAATGGCCGCCAAGTCGCGCGGGCCGCCGCGATCAAGACGGATACGGCCGCGCGCGCGCTCGAGGTCCGGCGCGGTTTTCAACGTGTCCCGGATCGTGCCGCGCAAGTGTTCTTCGGCGAGGAAGAAGGCGATAGCGTCATGACGGGCGCTAATCGTGCTGGCTGTGGTTTCAGGGCGGGCAAGACGTTCGGCGAGCAAGCGCGCACCGGGCGCGGTCAGCGTGCGGTCGACCGTGGCGAGTAAAGTGCCTTGCCGCGAGCCGTTCATGGCGGTGTCGATTTCAAGGCTAGCGCGCGTAGCTGGATCGATTGACAGGGCAGGCGTGGCAGCGCCTCGGCGCGGCGGATCGAGGCGAATATCGGTGCCAGCCTGCGTGAGCGAGAGATAATCTAGAAGGACGGCGCAGGCGCTCAGCTCCGCTTTCGAGAACGCGCCAAACGCATCCAGCGCCGCGATTCTAAACGCGTCTTTCATCAGCCGTTCGCCAGATTTGGCGCTGGCGGCGGTCTTGGGGCGATGCGTGACGGGCAGTCGTAGGGATTCCAGCATGGCCCTGACCAGAGGGCGTTCAGCATCAGGCTCGGTCAGGAGTAGTTCTGATAGGGGTAGCGCAGAGAGAGTTTCCCCAAGTGCTTCAGGTGTGACGGCACGGACTTCGAAGGCGCCGGTTGAGACATCGCAAGCGGCGAGTGCGGCCTCAGCGCCGCCAGCAGCGAAAGCAACCGCGACGAGCGCCTGGCCTTGGGCCGGATCAAGCAGCGTGTCTTCGGTAATCGTGCCGGGCGTAACGATGCGGACAATATCGCGATTGACGACAGACTTAGACCCGCGCTTCTTGGCCTCGGCAGGTGTTTCTGTTTGTTCGCATACGGCGACGCGCTCGCCGCTGGCAATCAGCCGTGCGAGATAACCTTCAGCGGCGTGATACGGCACACCTGCCATCGGAATGGGTTCGCCTTCATGCTCGCCGCGCGCCGTGAGTGTGATTCCAAGAATGCTTGCCGCGCGTTTTGCGTCCTCAAAAAACAGTTCGTAAAAGTCGCCCATTCGAAAAAACAGCAGTGCGCCCGGATGTCGCGCCTTTATTCCAAGATATTGGACCATGAACGGCGTCGGGGCTTTAGTGGTCGCACGATTGGCTTTTGGCTGTCCAGCGCTGTCAGGCATAGCGATCCCGAATCTGTCATCAAGAGTTGAGGAATAAGCCATCGCGCACGGGTTGTCCCCCCCCGCGGACAGGCTTAGTGAGTTTAGGTCCTGAAATACAATATGCCCTACAGAAGGCTGACCATATGACCAGTAAACGCCCCAGCTTCACCGATCAGGAAGCGCTTTCTTTTCACTCCGATCCGGTTCCGGGCAAGCTGTCCATGATGCCAACCAAGCCGATGGCGACGCAGCGCGACTTATCGCTGGCATATAGCCCCGGTGTGGCCATCCCGGTTCTGGCCATCGCTGAAGATGAGGACCTCGCTTACGAGTATACATCCAAGGGCAATACGGTTGCGGTGATCTCAAATGGCACAGCGATCCTTGGGCTCGGTGATCTTGGCCCTATGGCGTCAAAGCCTGTGATGGAAGGCAAGTCTGTGCTGTTTAAGCGCTTTGCTGATATTGATAGTTTTGATGTTGAGATAAAGACCAAGGAAATCGATGAGTTCTGCACTGTGGTGCGCAATATTGGCGAGACATGGGGCGGGATTAATCTTGAGGATATCGCCTCGCCGGAATGTTTCATCATTGAAAGCCGTCTGCGCGAGGAGCTGGATGTTCCGGTCTTCCATGATGACCAGCATGGTACGGCGATTATTGCGGCGGCAGGCATCATCAATGCCTGCCACATTACCGGGCGTGAATTGAAAGACCTTAAAGTGGCCGTATCCGGCGCTGGCGCAGCCGGGCTATCTGTCGCCGGCCTGATCCGGCATCTTGGCGTGAAGCCGCAGAATATTCTGATGTGCGACCGCGAGGGTGTTATCTTCGAAGGCCGCACTGACGGCATGGACCAGTTCAAGTCGGCGTTTCAGGTCAAGACCTCGAAGCGCACCCTGGCGGAAGCCATTGACGGCGCTGACTGTTTGCTCGGCCTGTCGGTTAAAGGCGCGGTGACCAAAGACATGATCGCCTCAATGGCGGACAATCCAATTGTCTTTGTGATGGCTAATCCCGATCCCGAGATTACGCCGGAAGATATCAAGAGCGTGCGTGATGATGCGATTATCGCAACAGGCCGTTCTGACTATCCAAACCAGGTCAATAATGTGCTCGGCTTTCCCTATATTTTCCGAGGCGCGCTGGATGTGCGCGCGCGCGGGATCAATGAAGAGATGAAAGTCGCTGCGGCGCAGGCGCTGGCGCAATTGGCACGGGAAGATGTGCCGGATGAGGTCGCCGCTGCCTATCATGGCTCGCGCCCTGTCTTCGGTAAGGACTATATTATCCCAACGCCGTTTGACCCGCGTTTGATCAGTTTTATCCCGCCTTTCGTGGCCCAGGCGGCTATAGATACCGGGATTGCCCGAAAGCCGATCGAGGACATGGAAGAGTATCGCCAGGCGCTTGCCCGGCGTCTCGATCCGGCCGCGAGTTTCTTGCAGGGCATCCAAAATGCCGCGCGTCAGGAAAAGAAACGTATCGTGTTTGCCGAAGGCGAAGAGCCGCAAGTTGTGCGCGCTGCCTGGACGTTCCAGAATCAGGGGCTCGGCAAGGCCATCCTGATTGGCCGCGAAGCGCAGGTCAATCGCTCCATGGAGCAGATGGGTATTCCGCTAGGGTCGCTGGAAATCGTCAATGCGCGGCTATCGGATAATAATGCCGATTATACCGATTACCTGTATGAGCGCCTGCAGCGGCGTGGATACCTGAAGCGAGATGTTCAGCGCTTGATCAATCAGGACCGAAATGTTTTTGGCTCGGCGATGCTCGCCCACGGCGATGCCGACGGCATGGTGACCGGGGTGACGCGGAATTATGATGTCTGCCTAAACGATGTGATGCTGACGCTTGATCCGCTACCGGATCAAGCTGTCATCGGCATGACGATGGTTATCAATCGCGGGCGCACGATCTTTATTGCAGATACGAGCGTCAATGAGTTGCCGGATGGTGCGACCTTGGCAGCGATTGCCAAAGAGGCCGCCAAGGGCGTGAAGGCGCTTGGGTTTACGCCGCGCGTCGCGTTCCTGTCTTATTCGACTTTCGGGAACCCGATGGGCGAGCGGGCCGAGAAAGTGCGTGAGGCGGTCAACATTCTCGATACATGCGATGATTGCGACTTTGAGTATGAAGGCGACATCGCTGCGGATGTGGCGCTGAACCCAATGCACAAGATGCTGTACCCGTTCTCGCGCCTGTCAGGGCCAGCGAACGTGCTCGTAATGCCTGCAATTCACTCTGCGTCGATCTCGTCCAAACTGCTCGAAGCGATGAGCCGCGCGACCGTGATCGGGCCGATCTTGCTGGGGGTTGAAAAGCCGGTGCAGATCGCCTCGCTGGGCGCAACGGTGAACGACCTAGTGAACCTTGCGACACTGGCGGCGTTCGACATTGATACATTGCCGCCTGCGCAGAAAGTGAAGCGCAAGCCTAAGGTTTAGTCTGATTGGCGAATACCTTTGGCATTATCCGGGCCATAGCGCATGACAATCAATATCAGCGCCATCGGTGGCAATGTGTAGAGAGCTGTCACAGTAAAGAACCCTGCCCATCCGATCGTTTCGGAAAGTGGGCCTGATGTAGTGGTTGCAGCAAGCTTACAGAAGAAGGAGTAAGCAGAACTCAGCAGTGCATACTGGGTGGCAGCAAACTTTCGATCCGTCAGCGATGACATGTAAGCGATGAAAACGGATCCAACATAACCTGCTGCAAGGTTATCACAGACGATAACGCCGAGCAGCGCAAGCGTTTCAGGGGTGTGAACAACAGCGCCTTCGACGCCGTTAGCCGCAGCATCAAGTTCCGGTCCTGCAGCCAAAGCCAGCGCGGCGAAAGCGCCATTTGTTAGCAGCGTTATCAAACCACCGACCAGTAGCGCAGGGAGCAGTTTGTATTTTACGGCGACAAAACCACCAATAAAACCACCGACGATAATAGGCCAGGGACCGAATATTCCTTGAATGTAACCGACAGTGTCTTTGGAATACCCAAGATCGACATAAAACGGGCTTGCCATAACACCCATTGTAAAGTCGCTAATGCGATAAAGTGTTACAATGCCAGCTACCGCAAATATCCAAGGGCCAAATTTAGTTACGATCTGCCAGAAGGGTTCGACAATCGCGGTGCGAACATGCCCAAGAATGGTTAGGTTTTCACCTTTTTCGCGTTCGGTTCGCTCAGGTTCTTTGATCAGGAAGATTAAGCCCGCGATCAGAATCATAGCGAACGCCATTACGGTGTATGCAAAATTCCAACTGCTAGCATTCGCGATAACAAGTCCAAACCCTGAGAACATGATCGCAAGCCGATAGCCAAGATTATAAACCGCCGCCATATTAGCTTGTTCGTCATTCGGCGCTGACTCGATACGCCAGGCATCGACAGCAATGTCTAAAGTCGCGCCAGAAAAGGCTAGAACCAAGGCGCCTATGACGGTCATGGTTAGGTACGTAGCCGGGTCAGAATTCGCAATTGTCAGCAGGCCAATAATCGTACCTGACACGGCAAGTAGCATCCAGCTTCGCCGTTGCCCGAACCAGCCTCGAAGTAGAGGAATCGGTACGCGGTCAACCGCGGGTGCCCAGAGGAATTTTAGAGAGTAGGCAAATGAAACAGCGTACAGGCCACCTATGGTTGAGCGGTCGATACCAACTTCACGCAGCCAGAATGACAATTTCGAGAAGACCATCATCAACGGCAGGCCACTCGCGAAACCAAGTGCCAGCATCGCCAGCATGGACCACTTGAAATATACTTGTACTGATTGCCGCCATGTTGCTGGCGCGTTTGGGTCTATACGGCCGCTCGTATCGCTCACGCGGCGCCTGCTGTGCTTCTCAGGCTTGCCCATTTCAGGGCGAGGCGGCGTAGGGCTTCGGCGTCGAGGGGTTTTGCGGCGACGCCATCAGCGCCCGCGGCGCGCGCCCGGCGCTCAATGTCGGGATTGATTTCTGCTGAGATCGCGATGACAGGTACTGTCGATCCTGAGGCGCGTAGGCGGCGCATCGCTTCAAATCCGTCCATGATGGGCATCCGTAAATCCATAAGCACCAGTTGTGGCCTGATTTGGTCAATTGCGTCCAGCGCTTCACGGCCAGTCGAGGCAACAGTGATGGCGAAACCCGCCGATTCCAAGGCACGCCGCGCAATAAGCGCATTGATCGGGTTGTCATCGGCAATCACGACGCGGCCTTGCCCCATTTCATCCGGCGCATCGTCAGGGCCGGCGGCTTGCCCTGCCATGGCGAGCCCAGCCCGCTCAACCAGCGAACGGGCGCGCAAGGGGCGCACCAGCCAGCCAGCCGCGCCAAGCGTGCGGAAGCGAGGCATCTCTGCGCGGTCTTCAGGCCGAAGAACAATCAGGACAGGCGCAGTGTTGCATAGCGCGCGCAATGTATCTTCAGGCAGGTCGGCGCTGGCCAGGATAAGTTCAGCATTGCTGGCATTACGCGGGACAGGCGGGTCAATCAGTGTCGGCGTGGCACCTGCATTGGCGAGAGCTTCAGCGGCGCACAGGGTTGTCGCGCGCGGCAGGCCGGCCAGCGCAACACGGCCTTCAATCGGATCGTTAGCTGGGCGCGGCGATGTGTCTTCGATACGCGTCACCGGAATAGAGACAGTGAAGACAGCGCCGTGCCCGGGCTGACTGCGCAATTCAATGCGCCCCCCCAGAGCCTCACTCAGACGCTGCACAATGGCCAGGCCGAGACCAACCCCGCCATCCTTGCCTGCATCTGCGGCCTGGTTCTGGCGGAACGCGTCGAATAGCTTGGCTTGTGCGTCGGGTGTAATGCCGGGACCTGTATCGTGAACGGCATAAGTCAGCATCTCGTCTGCATATGTCGCGTCGACCAGAATGGCGCCGGTATCGGTAAATTTAAGCGCATTGCCAACAAGATTGAACAGAATCTGACGGATTTTTCCGGCATCGCCTTTCAGGACAAGCGGCAGCGCGCGCGCGCGGCGAACCGCAAGATCAAGCCCGCTGGCATGAGCGCGCGGTGACAGAAGTTCAGCGACTTCCTGCGCCAGCGTTGAGGGGTTGAAATCCTCAGATTCGATTTCGACCTTGCCCGCATCCAGACGGGCGAAATCGAGAATATTATTCAGCAGATCCAGCAAGCGCGCACCAGATAGGCGGATCGCCTCAACATATTCGCGCTGGGCCGGATCAAGCTCTGTTTCCAGCAATAAGGATACGGTCCCGAGAATACCGTTCAGAGGCGTGCGGATTTCATGGCTGGTTGTGGCCAGGAAAGCCTGTTCGGGCGTAAGATTGGTCGGCGCGTCTGTCATGGGCGCGACTATGCCCAAAATGCCTGTAAATTCGCTTAACGCGCCAGTGCATCGGCCGCGACGCCCGGCGTCTCGCTCGGCGCGCGGCGGCGATACGATAGCGCTTCGGCAATATGGACACGGCGAACACTGTCTGCACCGTCCAGATCAGCAATCGTGCGGGCAACCTTTAGGACACGGTGATAGGCCCGGGCTGAAAGATTAAGTTTGCTGGCGGCATCAGCGATGAGCGCAGCGCCAGCGGCATCTGGCGCAGCAAGTTTTTCGAGTGCAGGCCCGGCTGCATCGGCATTCACCGCGCGCGCGCCTAGCGCTTCAGGTTCGCCGTAACGCGCGGCTTGAACATCACGTGCCAAAGCGACGCGAGCAGCGGCTTCAGCTGAACCTTCGGCAGGTGGCGGGAGTGTCAGGTCCATGGCCGTGACGGCGGGGGTATCAAAGAACAGATCAATCCGGTCAAGAAACGGGCCTGACAGGCGCGCTTGATAACTGGTCGCGCAGCGCGGACCGCGCGTGCATTTACCATCCCCAGGCCCGCCGCCGCAGCGGCACGGGTTCATTGCGGCAACCAATTGGAAGCGGCTTGGATATTTCACATGCCGATTGGCACGCGAAATAGTGACCTCGCCATCCTCCAGCGGTTGGCGCAAACTATCGAGTACCTGACCGGAAAATTCCGGCAATTCGTCAAGAAAAAGAATGCCATGATGAGCCAGCGAAACTTCGCCCGGACGGGCTTTAACGCCGCCGCCCACTAGCGCCGCCATTGAGGCGGAATGGTGCGGCGCGCGAAAGGGGCGTGTGCGCGAAAGCTGGCCGCGCTCCAGCAGGCCTGCCACCGATTGTACTTGCGACACATCCAGCAGCTCGCGTGCTGAAAGGGGCGGTAGAATGCCTGGCAACCGTTTGGCAAGCATGGATTTTCCAGACCCAGGGGGGCCGCAATAGAGCAGGTTGTGACCGCCAGCGGCGGCAATTTCGAGAACCCGCTTGGCGCCGTCCTGTCCTTTCACATCGCGCAGGTCAGGCACTGCAGGGCCCGCAGCGAGTTCACCGGGCGGAGGGTAGGACAAAGGCGCGCGGCCAGAGAAATGATTGACGAGGCTGATCAAGTTTGGCGCCGCAAGATTACCTTCCCCGGCCCAGGCGGCTTCTGGACCGCAGACCGCAGGGCAGATCAGGCGCATATCAAGCTCAAGGGCTTTCATGGCTGCGGGCAAGACACCGACAGTCTGTCCGAGTTTGCCGTCGAGAGAAAGTTCGCCCAGCGCGGCGTGACCATCCAGCGCGTCTGGCGGGATCACCCCCATGACCGCCATAATGGCAAGGGCAATCGCCAGATCATAATGACTGCCTTCTTTGGGCAAATCAGCTGGGGCAAGATTGACTGTGATCCGCTTGGGCGGGAGGGCGAGACCGATGGCGCTGAACGCAGCACGTACACGTTCCCGGCTTTCGCCAACGGCTTTGTCAGGCAGGCCGACAATCATGAAGCTAGGTTGGCTACCGCCAGCCATATGGACTTGCACATCGACAGGGCGCGCTTCGATACCCTCAAACGCAAATGTCGTCATCCGTGCGACCATGCTCGTCCCCATCCAGCTATGGTGAAAACGCTAGCACAGTACTTAGAACAAATAAAGAACGAAAATTAAGTTTTACGGATCAAGACGAATGATTTCGTCTTCATCAGGTGTCGCAGCCGGAGCTTCATCCTGCAGGATTGATGTATCGATTTCCGGCACATCATCGAGACCGCTACCTGTCGAAACGTTGGCGGGCAGGTTGAAGCCATCACTGGCGACGGTTCCGCCCGAATCAGGAAGGCCGAGATTGAAACCATCATCAGCGACAGCAGAACCGCTCGTATCGCCGGGTATCATCAGGTTGAACCCGTCATCCACCGGCGCTGCCTCCGCGACTTCCGTGACTGTCACTTCTGGTTCAGCTGGGCTGGTTTCGGAACAGGCGGCACCTGCAAAGGCGAGGGCCGTCAAACTGGCGATCGTGAGGGCTTTCATGTTCATACTCCAATTGTGGCGGCGTGATTACGTATTGGCAAGTCTCTCTTGCACCCGTTGCCAGAACATTAAGGCGGGGTCGCGTCCGGTAAATTCGCGGACCTGTTGCACGCCCGTGGGCGAAGTATTGTTGACCTCGGTCAGGCGTCCACCGATGACGTCAATGCCCACAAGCACTTGTCCGCGCGCTTTCAGTTGGGGCCCTATGGCGTCGCAAATTGCCATGTCAGCATCGCTGAGATTGCTCGGTTCAGCCGTGCCGCCAACTGCCAGATTTGAGCGTGCATGGCCCTTTTGTGGAACACGATTGAAGCCGCCAACCGCCTCGCCATCGATCAGAATGATGCGTTTATCGCCCTCGGCCACGGCAGGCAGAAAGGCTTGCACAATCAGCGGTTCCCGTGTGCGCCCCAGAAACAGATCGACCAGCGGACCGAAATTATTGTCACCCGGTTTGACATGGAAAACATCGCCTCCGCCAAATCCATAGAGCGGTTTGACGATCACGTCCTTGTGTTCGGTACGAAAGCTGTTGATGGCGGCCCTGTCGCGCGAAATCAGAGTTGGCGGCATAAACTCAGGAACCAGAAGTGGCCAGAGCTTTTCGGGGCCAGAGCGGACATGTTCCGGATCATTCAGCACCAGCGTATCGCCCTTGAGCAGCTCAAGAATATGACAGGCCGTTATATAGCCCATGTCGAAAGGTGGGTCTTGCCGCATCAGGATGACATCAACATCATCGCGCAGGTCAACCGTGCGGCGATCCTCAAACAGGGCGGGCGTACCCGCCACGCGCTGGACCTTCATGGGCCGCGCATGTGCCGTAATGCGGTCTGCGTTATAGGTCAGGTCTTCAGGCTGAAACTCAAACAGTGTCGCGCCAATATTTTGCGCCGCTTCCGCGAGCGCGAATGTTGTATTCGAATCGACATTTGCCGTTTCGAGCGGGTCGGTCTGGATCGCAACGCGCAGGCTCATGGCAGCTCCTTGAAGTTCAACAAGACGCTATATGTGCCTGCTCGTTGCAGATTGAAAGCGTTTAAGCGCGGCGATCAGCCGCCGGGGCCGCCAGCCAGCTCGTTTGGATTGTAGGGCGCAGGCTCAGCTTCAGGCGTATAAGGAACAATATCACCGCGATCATCACGCAGGCGCATGTAAGAGACAACCTGGTTGACCCCGCCTGCCAGGCTCGCCTCGCGCGCGGCCGTTTCCAGCTCCTCGCGATTACGTGTGACGCCCATCAGATAGACCACACCGCCATAGGTTTCGATCGTGATATTACGGGCTTGCACACTGCTAGAGCCGAGCAGCCTCGCCCGCACACGGGCGGAAATGACCTCATCTGAGGCGTTTGCGAAAAAGCCGCCGGGTGCTTCGATACGGATTTCATTAGCCACTTCGCGCGTGCGCTTGGCTGACCATGCGATGCTTTCCGCCTTAGCCCGCAGTTCAGGCGTAACCACGCGGCCGCTGAGCAGTACCAGACCGCCATTGGCTTTCACATCAACCTCTCCCATTCCACCATTCGAGAGGAGTTTTGACTTGATTTCGCTGGAAGTCGCGATGTCATCTACCGCTTCACCGACTGTGCGTTCCTGACTGACGGCAACAGCTGTTGTGCCAGCCGCCCCAACGGCGGCAATCGCGCAGCCCGAAAGCGCGGGTAATATAAAAAGGAGGCCCAAAGTGGTTGGCAGGCGGTTCATGAATGACGTCCTTGTTCGTAGAGGCTCGGGAAGAATTAGATATGATCAGTCTACGCATAATTCGCGCATTTGGCGAGATTAGGGCCGCCAAAAATCGCGGTAATGTACAGGCCAGCGCCGCGGGCTGACCGTAATCAGGTCATAGCGCCAGTCATTCGTGCTAAGATCAGGCCGCCGCGCTGACCAATTGGCTGCAGCTGCCGCGATCCGCTGCCAGTTTCGGTCTGGCACGGCCGTTTGTGCGCTATGCTGTGTCGCGCGCTGTTTCACCTCTATGAAAGCGAGAACCCGGCCGCGCTGCGCGATCAGATCAACCTCGCCAAGCGGTGTGCGCACGCGCCTGTCGAGTATGCGGTAGCCTTTGAGCTGTAGAGCTATCGCAGCCAGCGTTTCAGCCCGCCGTCCGCGTTTTTCGGCGTCTCGGCGTGCGCCCGCGCTCGGCCTAGCCATTTTTGAGAGCAAGTCCGCGTTGGTAGACATCTCGCTTGGCGATACCGAGTTTGGCGGCGACATCGGCCGAAGCTTGCTTTAGCGGCGCGGTTTCAAGCGCAGTGATCAAGGCGGCATCGATCATGCCATCTGTGAGCTCCACCGGGGCGGGCGGTCCTACCAATAGGACAATTTCACCTTTGGGGTGGCCATGTTCAGTATAATGCGCGGCAAGTTCGGCGAGTGTGCCGCGTTTTATCTCTTCGAACAGTTTGGTCAGTTCGCGGGCCACCGCAGCTTGACGGCTTCCGCCCAAGGTTTCTGCAAGGTCAGTCAGACTGGCCGCAAGGCGTGGGCCACTTTCGTAGAAGACAAGCGTTGCCGGAACCGTCGCAAGGCTGGCCGCTTCCTTTTGCCGGGCGGTCGTTTTGGCCGGCAGGAAGCCGCAAAACATGAACCGATCGCTGGGCAGGCCGCTGGCAACCAGACCAGCCAGCAGGGCCGAAGCGCCCGGAATCGGGAAAACTTGATGACCCGCTTGAAGCGCGTCATGGGCGAGCTTCCAACCTGGATCTGAGACCAGCGGTGTTCCGGCGTCGCTGATCAGTGCAATTGTCTCACCAGCCTCAAGCCGGGCCAGAATCTCGGGCCTGCGCCGTGCCCCATTATGGTCATGGTAGGGGCTGGTTTTGGTGCGAATGTCGTGCGCATCTAACAAGCGGCGGGCGACGCGTGTGTCTTCAGCCAGTATCTCATCGGCGCTACGCAGCGTATCAATTGCACGAAGTGTAATGTCGCGCAGGTTGCCGATCGGGGTGGAGACGACATACAAGCCGCTGGCGAGGGATTGCGCCTCAGTGCGGGCGGTTTTAGGTTTACCAGAGGCGCGACTCGTCTTGTCGGCTTCAGGCGTTGAGGAAGAGGTTTTTTCAGATGACATCACGATCAGCATCGCGCTTTGGTGCGCTTTCGCCAACCCTGTTTTTTGCAGCTTTTCTAGTCCTTGCCGGATGTGCGACCTCTGCGCCCGGCCCGGTCGCGCCGATTTCATCGGGCGGTGACCGCGCTGACCCCGTGCCGGGCAGTGAAGGCGACCCGAACGATCCTGTGCTTGAAGAGGATATGGCTGACCTAGGTGAGGTCGAGGATAAAACTTATACGCCGCCGCATATGGAGGGCCGCGAGATTATCCGCGCGGGCGTCATGCTGCCTTTCTCGGACCGTCGTAGCAGTGTTCGCGATCAGGCTCAAAGCATGCTGGCCGCGATTGAAATGGCCTTGTTTGACGCTGGCGGCGATAATGTTGTGCTGCTGCCAAAGGATACGGGTGGCTCGCAAGCCATCGCGACCGAGAAAGCTGATGAACTGATCGCGCAAGGGGCCGATTTCGTCCTCGGTCCGCTCTATGGCGGTAATGTTACGGCGGCGCGCGATGCGTTTGCATTGGGCGGTAAGCCGGTGATTGCCTTTTCAAATGACAATACAGTCGCGGGCGGCGGCGTTTGGCTCGCGTCAATCTCGCCAGAGGCGCAAGTCACCGATATTATCAATTACGCCTCTCAGCGTGGCTATGACCAGTTTGCTTTCTTTGGGCCACAAAATTCAATTGGTGAGCGCGTCGCGCGCGCCATGCAATTCGAGGTCGCCCGAAATGGCGGCCAGATGATTTCGACGGGCTTTTACCCCTCCGGTTCAGAGACGCCGACAACCGAGGCTGAGTATTTCGCCAAGTCGGTTGCTCAGGCCGCCGATGCCGGTGGGCGCGTGGCTGTGCTCGTCCCTGAACGGGGAACACGTTTGCGCCGGATTGCGCCGCTCTTGGCCTATCACGGGGTTGATACACGGCAGGTCAAAATGCTCGGCATTACGACCTGGAATGATCCAGGTGTCTGGCGTGAGCCGAGCCTGAAGGGCGCTTGGTTCCCGGCCGAGCCAGAGATCGATATGGCTGGTTTTGTTGCCGATTATAGCCGCCAATATGGGCGTGAGCCGAGTGCACTGGCACCGGTTGCCTATGACGCAGCGGCCTTGGCGTTCGCGCTATCCGCCGATGGCGAACTGACAACAGACGAGCTGACCACGCGTGAGGGTTTTGCAGGTGTGAACGGCCTGTTCCGGTTTCGCTATGACGGTGTTGCAGAGCGGTCGCTGGCGATTATGGAAATTGATCCAAACAGCGAAACCGGGGTGCGTGAAGTGCGCCCAGTCGCGAGCAGTTTCGACGCAACGATTGGTTAAGTGACGGCGCTGATCACGGCGTAGGCGATCAAGGCTTGCCCACCATAATACAGACCCCAGACAAGCCGGGCGGTGACCATGCGTAGCTTGGTGCCCGCTTGCAGGCGAAACAATTCCAGTGAGAGAATAATATCTGACGCTGTGAACGCGAGCGCGCCGAGCGTCGCCAGAATATAAGCGGGCGGTAGCCGCAGCGCCGCATTGGCCATCACGACGATGACTATCGTATAGGTGATGACAGGGAGCCGCATCGGCTTGTCGATATAGGGTAGGAGCTGGCGTATGAAGCCTGCTGCGCCGAATGTGACAAGCAGTTGCGCGATCAAGATTAGCGCAGTGCGATCGCCCGTTCCAATATCCCAGAACAGGGCGATATAGGCGACATGGGCTGCAAAGAAGGCGGCCATACCACCGAGCAGAAAGCGTTTCTCATCCGCGCCAAGCAGAGCGTCGCCAAGCGTACTGAAGGCGAGTGCGACAGCCAGCAGGATGGGGCCACCCGCTTGCCACGCCCAGAGTGTAAGAAGTGCTGTTGCGGCGGTCTTTATCAGTACGCGGACCACGCCGCCGGAGCGATTACAGAAAAATGCAGCGTAAATCGCGCTGGCGATGAGTGATCCAGCCAGAACTGGCATCATGCGGGGGTCGCAGGTCTCTCTGGCAAATGCAGCAGGCGACGTGCGGCGCGGCGATGCGGCTCCTGGATATGCGCCCCGACAACGCCAAGCGCTGTCGCGAGCACCGTCGCATCATCGGTAAAGCCGAGGCCGACCAGCATGTCAGGGATGGCATCAACCGGCAGAACGAAATAGCCCAGCGCCGCGAACAGGACGAGCTTGACTTTGCGCGGCGTATTGGCGTCGAGCGCGCAATAATAGGCCGCTGCCAGATCATCACCAAAAGGGATGCGCCCGGCCACACTGAGCAATTTCGGAATCAGCTTTCGCTTGGTGCGGCGTGTTTGCTTTTCGGTCTGGATCGGCAGCGCCGTCGGAACGCGCTCGCCATTCTCGATAATAATGTCTTTTGGATCAAACATCGCGCTCACTCATCCTCGTCCGGCACGCAAAATCGCAGCTGGCTGTATACGCTAGCGTATCGATGGAAAACGGCAATCGCATGGCAGAACATGACGCACTGTGCGGCTTAAGAGGCCTCAGGGCGAACGATCCGATTGGCGAGGTTTACCTGCACTTCTGCCGCATTGAAATAGGCCGTATCTGCAGGCTTTTCGCCTTTGCCCATGACGATTTCTGAGGTTGCGTCATAGCGCACGATTTCTCGGTAATCATAGCCGCCACCCCAGAACGGGTCATGATAGGCATAGCTTGGGCCATAAAAGCCGCGGGGGAATCCGCGCAAGCGACCGCTCCGGCTATAGAAGCGATAATCACAGAAGAAGGGCGAACCATAGAAGCTGCTATGATAGCCGCTATGCCCGGTTGGGACGAGCCGGCTATTGGCTTCAGTGTCGCGTTTCACGAACTTGAAATGGTCGAAGCCTTGCTGTTTGGTCAGTTCGGCTGCCCGGTAAAGCAAGTAGGTTTCAACTGTCTGTCTATCGGTCAGACTGTTGCCTGAAAAGCCAATCAGCCAGCGATTGGCTTCGATTTGCTGATTAGTATAGCCGCGCGAGGAATCTGTCGCCGCCTGGTACGGCGTAGCAGTCGCGCAAGCACCCAAAACAGCCAGAGCTGCAAGGGCAGAAAGAACACGCATTTTAGTCATCTCGGGACACCTTTCGGTTTCATCATTCATATGTTGTTAACATATGCAAGCTGAACGCCAGACAACTTATTGGCATCTGGCGCCCCAAAACCCGATATTCTCGTGCAGTTTGAGCGCTACTCGTCGCCCTTGAACAAGATGACTTTCTGGTGCGGGAAAGGAATCTCGATCCCGGCCTTGTCGAGCGCTTTCTTGACCAGTTCTGGCACAGAATAGCGCACATCGAACCAGTGTTCTCCTTTTACGAAGGGGCGCGTGATGAAGTCGACTGAGCTATCGTTCAGGGTCGAAACCGCAATGTCTGCAGCAGGGTCGCTGAGAATGTGCGGGTGATCATCAAAGACTTTCTGGATCACTTTGCGGGTCTTATCGATGTCAGAATCGTATGAGACCCCGAACGTCATCTCGACACCGCGCACCGGATGGTGGCTATGATTGACGATCTGCTCACCCCAGATTTTGCCATTTGGCACGATGATCTGTTGGTGATCAAACGTCCGCAGGATGGTCGTAAACAGACTAATCTCTTCAACATTACCGAAATTGCCTGCTGCATCGATAAAGTCGCCAGCCTTATAGGGGCGGAAAATCATCAGCATGACGCCAGCGGCGAGGTTTGACATTGCACCCTGCAAGGCGAGACCGACGGCGAGGCCGGCTGCACCGAGAAGCGCAATAATCGAAGTCGTCTGGACACCAAATCGGTTAAGAACGGCGATAAAGACAAAGGCGAGAATGACGTAACGCGCGAGGCTGCCGAGGAAATTAAACAGCGTGCTATCGAGCTTTTCGTAACGCTTACCAAGACCGCGAACCGCCTTGCCGACACGTCCGGCAATCCAGTAACCGACGACAAGTATAAGAATGGCCAGAACCAGATTGGTCCCCCATTGCACGGCCAACGGGCCGTATTGTTCCATAAATTTTTCCATAATCAGCTAACCCCCTTCGTTAAACTCCTGATCAATCTACCCAAACATCTCTGCTTGTGTAGGCAGAATTACAGTTGCAACTGTAACGTGCCAAGCGCAGCAACAATTACGTCTGATTTAATTGCGCGCCTACTCTGCATCTGGTTTTATCCTGTGATGTCAGAGAGTTTAATCAATGCCTATGTTTGAGACCCGGTTTCGCGCATGGGCGGCTTTTGTCGTCGCGCCTTTTCTAGCCAGTCTCGGCGCATGCGGCGGTGGCGGTTCAGACCCGGTTGCCGCGGCCATTCTCAACCTGGCCCCAACATTCTCATCCGCAACACAGGTTTCTGTTGCCGAGAATACGTCAGGCACACTGTATACAGTGACGGCGACAGACCCAGACGGAGACGCGCTGACAATTTCGGTCTTGCCGGGCGGTGACGAAGCCTTGTTCACGATTGATACGGCGGCCGGAACCGTTTCAGCGACAACGCCGCTTGACTTTGAAGCGCCCAGTGATGCCAATGCGGACAACCAGTACGACCTGACCTTCGAAGTGCGAGATCCTAGCGGTCTCGCAGCGCAATTGGCCGTGGTGATCAATGTCACAAACGTGGTTGAAGGTATGGCGCTGCGGCGTGTCGGCAGTGGCTTCTCGCGGCCACTTTATCTGGCGGCTCTACCCGGCACGAATGATGTCGTCATTGCCGAACAGCGCGGCCGCATCCGCCTGCTTAATCCGGATACAGGCGCGATCGATGCGGTTGATTTTCTGGATGTCACGACAGAGCTGAGTACGGGGCCGGAACAAGGGCTTCTTGGCCTCGCTTTTTCGCCGGATTTTGCGACTGACCGGACAGTCTATATCAACCTTACCAATACGGCGGGCGACACGGAGATCCGTCGCTATCAAATGTTTTCAGGCTCTGACCGGCAAGTTGACCCCTTCACTGCGGATGTGATTTTGCGGGTGGCGCAGCCTGACCTCAATCATAATGGCGGGTGGATCGGTTTTGACGCGGCGGGTCTGCTCTATGTGCCGATTGGGGATGGCGGCGGCGGCGGCGACCCGAGCGGTTTTGCGCAGAATACCAGTTCGCTGCTTGGCAAGATATTGCGCCTTGATGTTTCCGGCGATGCCTTCCCATCGGACCCAGATCGCGATTACCAAATTCCGCCGGGAAATGCTTTCGCGGCCAGCGCTGGGGCAGAGGAGATTTTTGCCTATGGCTTGCGCAATCCCTTTCGCGCGAGCTTTGATAGCGTCACGGGTGACTTGTTCATCGGTGATGTCGGGCAGGGCGCGGTTGAAGAGATTGATCGGCTGCGCCCCGGCGATGCGGGCACTAATTTTGGCTGGAACATACAGGAGGGGACGCAGGACTTTGGCGGGGCCGACCGCGCCGACCTGACTGACCCCGTCGCCGAATATTTGCGCGGCAGCGGCCCCACAGAAGGGCGCTCTGTCACGGGCGGCTATGTCTATCGCGGCAATATTGAGCCGATCAAAGACCATTATGTCTTCGGTGACTTTATCTCCGCCAATGTCTGGGCTGTACCCGTCGATGATCTCGTCATCGGACAGACCGTTGCGGCAAGTCAGTTCACGCGCCTCAATCCCTCACTGGTGCCGGACGCAGGCAGCCTGATCCAGATTTCCAGCTTCGGCGAGGATGCCTCAGGCGCACTCTACATCGTCTCGCTGGGCGGCGATGTCTTCCGGATCGAAAGCGACCCTTAGGCCGCTCCCGCTCCGATCACAGCTTTGACTTCGAGGAATTCCTCAAATCCATGGTCTCCCCATTCGCGGCCATTACCTGACATTTTGTACCCGCCAAACGGCGCCATGAAGTCAGGGCCCGCGCTATTCACGTTAACTTGCCCAGCCCGGATGCGCGCGGCTGTTTTAACCGCCTCGTCCTGTGGCCCTTGTACATAGCCTGCGAGGCCATATTCGGTGTCATTGGCCATTTCGACCGCCTCATCGACCGTATCATACGGGATCATGGCGAGGACTGGCCCGAAAATCTCTTCGCGGGCAATCGTCATGTCATTGGTGACATCGCCAAACACAGTCGGGCGGGCGAAGTGGCCACGATTGAGGCCATCTGGGCGACCTGTGCCGCCAGCGACAAGCGTCGCGCCTTCATCAATACCAACTTGGATCAAATCTTGAACTTTCTTGTACTGGTTGGCGTTGGAGATTGGCCCCATGGCGCCGCGTTCCGCTTCGCGCGGCATTTGCGCCTTAGTGGCTTCTGCTGCCGCCTTGGCGATGGCTTTGGCCGCTTCATTATCAGCGCGGGGCACGAACATACGCGACGGCGCGTTGCAGCTTTGTCCGGTATTGGTCATCATATGTGCGACGCCGCGACCGACGGCTTTTTCCAGATCCGCGCCCGGCAAGACGATATTGGGGGATTTGCCGCCCAACTCTTGCGCCACACGTTTCACGGTTGGGGCCGCAGCCTGTGCGACCAGCACGCCAGCCCGGGTTGAGCCGGTAAAGCTGACCATATCAACATCCTTGTGCGCTGAAAGGCTGGCACCGACCCCCGGCCCGTCGCCATTGACCATGTTGAACACGCCAGCCGGGACTCCAGCGTCATGCATGATTTCTGCAAAAATCATCGCGTCGAGCGGGGCAATTTCAGACGGTTTCAGCACCATTGTGCAGCCCGCAGCGATTGCCGGGGCGACCTTGCAGGCAATCTGGTTCAGCGGCCAGTTCCACGGCGTTATGAAGCCGCAGACACCTATTGGTTCCTTGCGCATCAGCGTTGTGCCGCGCATTTCTTCAAACTGGTAAGTGTTCAGCACCGCGGCTGTGGTCATGAAGTGGCCAATTGCAGCGGGGACATGAGCGGATTCAGCCAGCCACATGGGGGCACCCATTTCGTCTGAGACCGCCTCAGCAAGGTCCGGCATACGGGCCTGCAAGCCTTGCGTAATCTTGTTCAGTAGCGCAGCGCGTTCGGCCACGCTCGTCTGGGAGAAGCTTGGAAATGCGGCTTTTGCCGCAGCCACCGCTTTGTCGACGTCAGCGGCGCTACCAATCGAAATACGCGCGATTGACTCTTCAGTTGCCGGGTTCTCAACTTCAAGCGTACGCGGTTCGACCGGATCAACCCATTCGCCATTGATGTAGAATTGTAGATAATCTTTCATGGCGCTGGCCTCCGTATATTTTCTTTATTCTAATGTAGGGGATATGCGCCGAAGCGCGAGTCCTGACCCGGCGGTAAAGTGGGGTTGGGTGAAATGAGTTTGCGAAAGTATCAATTGTCTCACGTTGTCAATTATGCTTAAGTTACAGATGTAGCGAATTTGGAGGGACGGGTATGTTACGAACATTGAGACGCGGGCTGTATCTGTGCGCCGCGATAGGCATGGCTGCAGCGTGCCAGACCATGGGTGTGGACGAACAGCCAGACACTCTCTTCAAGGCTGCTATCGTCGATGAGGCGCTTTCCGAGCTAGTTACAGGTCAATCTGTGGTCGGTGTGTCCGCACTTATCTATTCCGGCGATGAAGAACTCTACTATGGAGATTTCGGGTAGGCAAACCGTGAAGCGGGCCGCGACTGGCAGCGCGATACGTTGGTTACGCTCTATTCTATGACCAAGCCTGTAACCGGCGTGACGCTGATGACGCTCTATGAAGACGGGCTCTTCAAACTAGAAGACCCACTCTCAAAATATTTGCCGGAATATGCCGATATGCAGGTCATCACCAGGCTGGATGAAGCGGGGCAACCTATTCTGGAGCCTGCCTCTCGCCCTCTCAAAGTCATCGACATTTTCCGCCAAACGTCCTGCTTTGGTTATGGCGGGGAAAACCATCCAGCTGCGGCCTTCATGAATGAGGCGCAAGTTCTCAATCCATCCAAGCCACTGTCGCAGTTTAGTACGGAACTGGCTGCGCTACCGCTCTACTGCCACCCCGGTACACAGTGGAAATATGGCGTGTCCGTAGATGTGCAGGCGCGCTTGGCAGAGGTCGTTTCGGGCCGTCCTTACGAGGATCTGGTCAAGGAGCGTGTACTAGACCCGCTCGGCATGGCGGATACGACCTATTTCGTACCCGCGGAGCAAAAACCCCGTCTCGCAGCCGTCTATTCGACATATGATGACAGCGCCTTGAGCCGCGAACCCGATGCCTCTGTATATGGTTTTCGAGATGAGAAACCGGTTCAGATCAATGGCGGTCATGGGCTTATTTCGAGTATTGATGACTATATGCGCTTTGCCCTGATGCTTCAAAATGAGGGGACACTGGACGGCACCCAAATCCTGAAACCTGAAACCGTCGCACTGATGTCACGCGATCATCTACCTGACGGCATCACAGAGCGCGACTTCCTGCCAACCAAAGGCCAGATGGGGTTTGGTCTTGACTTTGCCGTGCGCATTGCGCCGCCTATTGATGATGAGGAAGCCTTCGGCATTGTCGGCGAGTTTTTCTGGGACGGGGCGGCCAGTCCATTGTTCTGGGTCGATCCGAAAAATGACGTAACCGTGGTGTTCCTGACTCAGGTTCTGCCCTTTAATATGGATGCGCAAAAGGCATTCCGCCGGGCGGTCTATGAGGCTCTAGACTTAATCGAATAGGCTATCGCTTACTCAATTTGACCAGCGCTTCATCCAGCGCAGAGAGAAAGCGCGAACGGTCCTTATTACTGAACGGGGCAGGCCCGCCAATGTTTTGCTGTGTAGCCCCGGCCCGTAGATCAGCCATGATTGCGCGGGTGGCAATCGCGCCGCCAATTGAGTTCTCCGTGAACGGCTTGCCTGTCGGCCCGAGTGTAATCGCGCCGGCTTTGACGGTACGTTCGGCTAGCAAGATATCTGCCGTGATGACCACGCTATTTGGTCCGGCGCGTTCGGCAATCCAGTCATCAGCTGCGTCGAAGCCATCGCTAACCGTAATATGGTTCAGCAGCGGATGGGGCGGAATACGCAGGAAGGAGTTGCTGACCAGCGTCACCGGCACCTGCTTGCGCAGTGCGACTTTGTAAATCTCGTCTTTGACTGGGCAGGCGTCCGCATCGACGAGAATGTGCGGCGTATCTGGCGTCTCGTTCAACGTCGGCGGCCACCCAGAATGCCACGCAGAACATAATCGACGACTTTCGTGGTGAACCGGTCCGTTGCTTTATTGATAGCACGCTCGGTAGGCGTCATGCGGGTTGAGCGGCGGCGTGTCGTTTTGCTTTTGGCTTTCTTTTTCTCCAACTCACGCGCAGCTTTCAATTCTTCCTTGGCGAGTTTTTCAGCGGCCTTGGCGGCTTCGACTTCTTTTTCTTTGAGGATTTCATAGGCCGAATGGCGGTCAATAGTCTCTTCATACTGGCCCGCGACAGGGCTATCGGAAATCACTTGTTTGCGTTCGACGTCAGTTGCCGGGCCAAGGCGCGAGCTAGGCGGCCGGATCAGCGTGCGCTGCACGACACCTGGGGCAGATTTGCGGTCCAGAGTTGAGACCAGCGCTTCACCCGTTCCAAGCTGCGTAATCACTTCTTCCGTGTCGAAATCCGGGTTGGGGCGGAAGCTTTCTGACGCGGCGCGCACGCCTTTGCGCTCAGACGGTGTATAGGCCCGCAGCGCGTGCTGAATACGATTGCCAAGCTGCGCCAGTACGCTGTCCGGCAAGTCGCGCGGGTTCTGCGTCACGAAGAACACGCCAACGCCTTTCGAACGGATCAGGCGCACGACCTGTTCAATCTTTTCAAGCAGGGCGCGTGGCGCATCTTTGAACAGCAAATGAGCCTCGTCAAAGAAGAAGACAAGTTTCGGCTTATCCGGGTCGCCCACTTCAGGAAGCTTTTCGAACAGCTCTGACAATAACCAGAGCAGAAATGTCGAATACAAACGCTGTGAATTGATCAGCTTGGTCGAGTCGAGAATGTTGACGATGCCGCGGCCATCGCGCGTAGTCCGCATCAGGTCTTTCAGATCGAGCGCAGGCTCGCCAAAGAATTGCTCGGCGCCTTCGCGCTCCAGCACCAGCAAACCGCGCTGGATCGCGCCGAGGCTGGCCGTAGCGATATTGCCATATTCGCGCGTGATCTCGCCCTGAATCTCCTTGTCGCCCATGTGCGCCAGCAGTTTGCGCAAATCTTTCAGGTCGAGCAGCAACATGCCCTGATCGTCGGCATATTCGAACGCAATCGTCAGCACGCCCTCTTGCGTATCGGTCAGGTCCATCAGGCGGGCGAGCAGCAAGGGCCCCATTTCTGAAATGGTGGCGCGAACGGGGTGGCCTTTTTCGCCGAAAACGTCCCAGAACACTGTTGGCGTTTCGGCGTAGCCATAATCGTCGAAACCAATCGTATCAGCGCGCGAGACCAGCTTGTCGTGCAGTTTGTGCTCATGTGACCCACTCATGCACAGGCCTGAGAGATCGCCTTTCACGTCAGCGCAGAAAACCGGCACACCTTCATTCGAAAAGCTCTCGGCCAGGATTTGCAGCGTCACCGTCTTGCCGGTGCCGGTCGCGCCAGCGATCAAGCCATGACGATTGGCACGGTCTAAACGCAGCACTTGTGCGTCATTCTGTGTCGGTCCGCCGCCGCCTAAAAAAATCGTCTCACCCATGCCACTCTCCCAGTGAAATTCGTCCTAGGCTTAGGCAACCCCGCGGATTCGGGCAAGCCGAAGCCTGTAAGTTTTGCAGCGTGTAATCGGCATGTTCACAAGAAGCTGACTGGAACTTTTCTGCCACCTCAGCCATTAAAACCTCAGGAGGCTTCTGCCATGACTAAATTTGCGCGTTTTGCGCTCATTCCGATTGCGGTCCTGCAATTTCTAACGCCTATGCTGCCCATGCTCGGGTATGGCGCGCCGGTTGGGGATCGTGCCGTCGAGCAGGGTATACCACCTGAGCTGCCGCTCGGTCTGTTTTTCTCGATCTGGGGCGTGATCTTTACCGCCTATGCGATCTATGCGGTGGTCGCCAATACAAAACCACAAGAGACGAGTGATCGTCTGGCATTGCCTCTCGCAATTGCCGGATTGGGCAATGTCGTGTGGATGGTAAGCGCCCAGATGATTGGTCATCCCATCCTCGATTTTGTTTTGCTCCTACCAATTCTCGCGGCATCCTGGATCGCGGCCTACCGACTGGACCGCGAAGGCGGGGATAGTCAGCTGTTCCGGCATAAGCTGTCTTGCGTCCTGACGGGGCTTCTCGCAGGTTGGCTCAGTGTCGCGGTCTCAATCAGTGTGCCAGACCTTGTGCGCGAGCTGCTGGGCCGCGCGCCTACGGATTATGTCTGGCACTCGCTTTGGATGGCGCTTGTACCTGCAGGGCTGCTGGCATGGATCTTTGCCAGCCGGATCAGCCGCAGCCTTTGGTATTTTGCCGCAGCGGGGTGGGGGCTGTTGGGGGTATTTTCCAGCAATTGGTGGCGCACAGAAACGCACGGACTCGCGATCGCCACTGTCATAGTTACGATACTGATCCTCAGCCGCCGCTTGCGCTATGGAGCGAGCGGTAGCGCGGTGACTTAGGTAGCTGTTTCGCTGTTCAGTGCATCCACAAGCGCGTTACTGATCACGCCATCGACCGGTAGGCCGATATCACCCTGAAAGCGGCGAATCGCAGCGCGTGTCCCCGGGCCGATAAGACCGTCAGGCGTTCCAGTCGGATAGCCCAGTCCATTCAGAACGGTCTGCACCGCGATGACTTGCTCGCGTGAATTGATGCCTGCCGCTTGTGGTCCGAACTGGCCATTGGAAGCCGGGTCAACCTCTGACGCGGCCCAAACCGATGCGCGGCGCTGCGCCGCTTGTGCAACCTCTAGCGACAGCTCGCTGCGAAGGGTTTCAACATTGCCGGGCGCTGAGGCATCGCCGCTGCGGGCGGCTACTTCATACCAGTACAGCGCTTCGGTCTTGCTCGGCGAAATACCAAGCCCATTTTCGTACAGCACAGCCAGATTATACTGGCTATCGACGACGCCGAACTCAGCTGCCTTGCGGAACCACTCGACTGAGGCGGCATAAGATTGCGGGCCGCCTTCACCATCGGCAAAGAAAACGGCCAGATCGTGCATGGCTTTGACATTGCCGCCGCGCGCCGCTTTTTCCGTGAAGGCGCGAGCCTGCGCCAGATCACGCGGCACGCCAATGCCTTTTTCGTGCAGTTTGGCGAGGCGGTATTGCGCTGCTGGCATACCGGCATCAGCTGCACGGCGGATCATCTCTGGCCCTTGATTATAATTATTTGCGCCGAGCAGCTGCTCGCCATACTGGAATTGCGCAATGCTATCGCCCTGATTGGCGGCTTGTTGCAGCGTCATACCCTGCGGAATAATCGGCAGGGCCGGGCTTTCCGAAACTGGCGCGGGGGCCATGACGTTTACGCGGGGCGTAATCGGATCTTCGTCAAACAGGATGGCATCCGGGTCTTCGTCGACAACAGGTTCGCCATCATTCTTCGTCACAGCCGCACCGCGAGCGCTCGGCGCTGCTGCAGTTGCAGCTTGTGGTACAGTATTAACGTCGGCGGTGGTGATCGCAGCCGCGCTTGTGTCGCCGTTTTGCATGCCGCGCAGATAAATCCAGCCGCCAGCGCCCGCAGCAGCGACAGCCATGGCCGATGCGGCGACTATAACGGGCATAGCCGAACGCGGCGACGAAGTGGCTGTCTTGGTCCCGGGTTTGGCCGATTTCGAGGCTTTAAATGATGTTGAAGCGGCTGAACGGCGCCCTTTAGCGGGTTTGGTGGCAATTTCAGACGCCGCAGCGATAGCCGCCTGACGCGCGCGGGTAAGATAATCGGTCGCTTCCTGATCAACCTCAACGCCGGGAGCATCACCAAAGTCGGTATCGGGCGTCGAGGTTATTTTCGGTGGAGGTGCGTTTTCAGCCTTTGCTTCAACCTTTACAGGCTCAATAGCGGGGTCGTCTGTGAAGATATCACTATCACGGGCCTCATCGCGGCCATCTTCCCAAGGCGAAGTTGATTCTTCACTGAGGGCGCTGAGCGGGTCCGTTTCAGAATCCTCTGGAATGTCTGCGAAATATTGATCCATATCGGCAGATTCCGGCGATGAAGCATAATCCGCATCGGCGGTCTCGCCGCCCATGTCCCAAATATCTGTGCTGGTATCGTCGGCGTCAGGTGCAGTGCTGGCTTCAGTATCTTGCTCAGATTCGCTGTCAAAATCAGGCAGGCCAGCGATGAAATCGTCAGCATCTGCAGCTTCAACTGTATCGACAGGCTCTGCCTCGTCCATATTGTCGACAAAGGCAGACAGGTCGGCCGCAAACGCATCAAAGGCGGCAGATGCACCGTCTTCGTCTATGTCATTTTCGATCGTCTCAGGTGTCATTTCAGCCGTTTGCTCAGGCTTTGCGACACGTTTGGCGCGGGCGCTTGCTTCAATCGCGAATATATCGCTCAGGGCTGTCTCGTCTCCCGCATCCTGCACCGTCATATCCGGGATGATAGGTAGGGCTTCTGCCTGTTTTCGAGCATGCGGCGGGCTGGTGAAGTTCTCGACCGACTCCAGTCGCGACGCGAGTGAGGCTATGGCCTGCTGAACGGGCGAGACAAAGGAAACGGTTTCACTTTGAACGCTGGAAAGGCGCTCGGAAATATTGGCCAATGCCTGCGACAGGCGGGCATCCTGACGCTCGGCCGCGTCGGCAACGGTTCTCTCAATCGTATCGCGGGCGGCATCCTGGCGGGCTTGTACGCGGTTAATCGCTGTTGCGACCTGCGCGCCGACCTGCTCAATCGCGGCGGCGCTGCGCTGCTCGCTTTCACCAATCCGGCCTTCGAAATGATCGGCCAAAACATCCATCTTGGCACCAACTTGATCAATCACGCGGTCTTCGCGTGCTTCAACCTGGCGCAAGCGGCCATCAAGGCCCGTCGCAACACGGTTGACCTGTTCATTTACAGCTTCAAGCGCGCGGGTGGAGCGTTCTTCACCGCTGACAAGGCGGGTTTTCAGCGTATCAACCGCCTGTTCGAGGCGGCCCATCAGTTCCGGGTTCTCGCCAGCCGCTGCCTTTTCAATTTCTGTGGCCAATTGCGCGCGTGATTCTTCGACACTGGCGCGCAGCTCTGCTGCAAGGCCATCAAATTGGGCCTCAAGCTGGGCTTTAAAGGCTTCAGCCCGTTCCGGGTTGGCATTCTCAGCGACTTCATCGAGGCGCTCATCCAAACTGATAAATGTTTGCTCAAGGGCTTTCAGCGCCGCGTCGGTCGTGTTCTCGGCGCGGTTCAGGCGTTCCTGAACGCGAACCAGTGTGCCTTCCATGGACGTCAGCGCGCCAGAGACATCGCCTTCGACCGCTTTCATCCGCGCATCAATATCGTCAACTTTGGACAGTTTAGTTGCAACAGTCGATTCAATCGCTGTGAAGCGCTCAGACAGGTGACGGCTTGTGCCTTCAGCCCGCAGCTCAGACGATTCAACCGCCTTGTCTACGCGCGCAGCGGCATCGGCCAGCGTATTCTCGACTTTGACTTCCATGCCTTCAACACGTTCTGTCAGGTCAGCAAAGCCAGCTTCCATGCGGCCTTTCATGGCGCTGGTTTCGTCTTGCGCGAGGCCGCTTTCTTCATAAACGTGCGTGGCCAGCTTACCCAGCGCGTCTTCCAGCGCTTTCATCGCCATCAGGTTTTGCTGCGCCGAATCATCCTTGTCGATTTCCGCGACTTTGGATTGCAGGGCTTCCTGTGTCTCGCGCAGCTCGTCGACCATTTGCTCGACTTCTGCAGCAATTGACGCAGATGAATGCTCAGTATTTTCAAGCCGGGCGAGCAGGCCGAGTACAGACTGGTCAATTCCGGTGATGGCGAGAGTCGAGCGGGCTTCAGCAGCCTCGATGCGCCGGGTCAGGCTATCAAGCGCTGTATCTGTAGGGCTGCCAAACTCTGGTTCTGCGCCGCGATTATAGGCTTCGCGGTGATCGCGCGGACCGGCTTCGCTATGACCCTGCAAAAGCAGGCCATTGATATAGTCGCCGAGGGTGACGCCCTCGCGGCGGGCTTTTTCTTTCGCGACAGCGCGCGCTCGATCGTCAATCCCCTTGACGCTCCAGGACCCGTAACTGCTCATACCCAGCACTCCACTTCTGCCAAACAGACCGCCCAAATGCGGCCCGTTCGAAGGTTATGGTTACTGGAATGCACGAGATGCCCTTAATTCCCGGTTAAAAAGGTAAACAGGACAGATCAATTTCGTAAGACTTGTTCATACATGGATATTTCAGCCAGGGTGACGTTGACGTTCGCGTAAAGCTGATTTATACGCATATCCATGGCAGATACGATCAAGTCACCCTCTATCGTCGATTCCCGCACCTACTCGATTTCTGAGCTGGCGCGCGAGTTTGGGATCACGCCGCGTGCCCTGCGCTTTTACGAAGACAAGGATATGCTCCACCCTGCGCGCGATGGCATGACCCGTGTTTACTCGCATCGCGACCGCGCCCGCGTGACGATCATTGTTCGGCTGAAGCGCCTTGGCCTTCCGTTGGCAGACATTCGTGACATTCTTGATCTTTACGGCCTTGATGATGACCAGCGGGCGCAAATGCGCATGTCGCTGATCAAATTCCAAAAGCAGGTCAAAGAGCTTGAGGCCCAGCGCGAAGACATCGATATGGCGCTGATTGAGCTGCATAAGGGCATGGAGTGGCTGGAAACAAGTCTCGCCAAAGTTGGCCCGGCTGAGGAAGAAGCTGAAAACCTGAAAGCCTATGAAGCTGTCGCCCGCCGTCAGCTCGATGATGCCTGAGTAAAGTTAAACGTGACCGCCGAGATAACGGCGTCAATTACAGACCAGAGTGTAAGGAAACCCGGATGCCCCGTTACGAAGCCCCAATTCGCGATATGCAGTTCATTCTTCATGATATGCTGCAATTGCAGAATTACTCCAATCTTCCCGGTTTTGAGGATGCCACACCAGATTTGGTTGATGCGATCCTTGAGGAAGCAGGCAAGTTTGCCAAAGACGTCTTGTTCCCGCTGAACCGTGTCGGCGATGAGCAAGGCTGCGTGCGTGACAGTGATGGCAATGTGAAGACACCGGATGGCTTCAAGGAAGCTTATCATCAGATGGTCGAGAATGGCTGGCCATTGCTCGGCAAGTCGCCTGAAATGGGCGGCCAGGGCCTGCCTTATGTTTTGCAGATGGCCACCAGCGAAATGACGTCTTCGGCGAACATGGCGTTTGCGATGTATCCCGGCCTGACATCAGGGGCCTATGAGGCTTTGATGGCGGGTGGCTCGGACGAGCAGCGCGCCAAATACGGTCCGAAAATGGCGTCCGGCGAATGGGCCGGCACGATGAACCTGACCGAGCCGCAGTGCGGGACAGATCTCGGCCTGATCAAAACCAAAGCCGTTCCCCAAGCTGATGGCTCTTACAAGCTTACCGGCCAGAAAATCTGGATTTCCGGCGGTGAGCAGGACATTACAGAAAACATTATCCACCTTGTCCTTGCGCGCATTGAAGGTGCGCCAGAGGGCATTAAAGGCATCTCACTTTTCGTCGTGCCGAAATTTATCGTCGGGGAAGATGGCTCGCTCGGTGACCGCAATGATGCCAGCTGCGGCGGTCTTGAAGAGAAGATGGGCATTCACGGCAATGCGACCTGCGTGATGAATTATGATGGCGCAACCGGCTGGCTCGTGGGTGAAGAGAATAAAGGCATGCGCACGATGTTCGTGATGATGAACGAGGCGCGCCTCGGGGTTGGCATGCAGGGCCTCAGCCAGGCTGAAATTGCCTATCAGAACGCTGTCGACTTTGCCCGCGACCGTTTGCAAAGCCGTTCACTGACAGGGGCGCAAGCGCCAGATAAGCCGGCTGATCCGATCATTGTTCACCCAGACGTGCGCCGCATGTTGATGGACCAGAAGGCCTTCATCGAAGGCGGCCGCGCGTTCACGCTGTGGACCGCGCTTTTCGGCGATCTGCATCACAAGTCTGCGGACGAAGAGACCCGCCAGAAGGCGGACGAATACATGGCGCTGATGACGCCTGTGATCAAAGCCTTCCTCACGGATCGCGGCTACAAGATGGCGAATGAAGCCCTGCAAGTGCTCGGCGGCTCTGGCTTCACCAAGGAGTGGGGCCAGGAGCAGATCGTCCGCGATTGCCGCATCACACTGATCTATGAAGGCACAAACGGTATCCAGGCGCTCGATCTGGTTGGCCGCAAACTGGCCGCGAATGGTGGCCGCGCCGTATTCAGCTTCTTCGCTGAAATGGATGATTTCATCGGCGAGAATGGTGAGACTGAGGAGCTGAAAGTCTTCACGGAAGGCCTCGCAACAGCCAAGGCACAACTACAAGACGCTACAACCTGGTTGATGCAGAACGGCATGTCCAACTTCAACAATGCCGGGGCCGCATCGACAGATTATTTGCAGCTCTTTGGCCTGACGGCGCTCGCCTATATGTGGGCCAAAATGGCCAAAGTCGCGCTTGATAAGAAGGGTAGCGATCCGTTCTATGACGATAAACTGACCACCGGCCACTATTACATGACCCGCGTTCTGCCAGAGGCCGGCGCGCATCTCGCCAAAGTGAAAACCGGCGCTGATGCAATCATGTCGCTGGCCGCTGACCGTTTCTAAATACTCAGCCCCGGCCTAGGTCGGGGCTGTTCCTTTCGCAGCGTCAAGGCTCGCAATTGCGAGCTGCTCGCCTTAAATTGACGTGAACGTCAACGTAACTCATCCGGATGCGGACCAATAATGCCAGACAGTCAGCTCATGTACGACACATTCAAGTCGCCTGCTGAAAGTTCAAAGTCGCTTGGCTTTGAGCTTTTGTCGCTTGATATGAGCAAGCTGGAAACGCGTGTCCGGTTTGACGGCAAGGCAGCGTTCACTAATCCGGCTGGTTATATTCAGGGCGGCTTTCTCTCGGCCATGCTGGACGATACAATCGGCATGCTGACGACGCTGAAGGCTGGTGCCAAAGCCTTTCCATCGACCATCGACATGCATGTCCACTATTTGCGCCCGGTGCGTGTTGGCGCTGTCGAAGTGCTTGCCCGCCTTCGCAACATAGGCCGCTCAGTGATTTTCGCTGAAGCCGACCTTTACGATTCTCGCGGCAAGGAGGCGGCGCGCGCGACAGCCTCACTCGCCCTCAACCCCGTTAAAGCCCCCGCTAAATAAGAATACGAACAGGAGTTCAATATGACAGAAGCCTATATCTACGACGCGGTGCGTACCCCGCGCGGCAAAGGCAAGAAATCCGGCAGCCTGCACGAAATCACCGCGCTGGAGCTGTCGACGCAGACCCTCGAAGCCATTCGTGACCGCAACGAACTCGACACCAGCTATGTCGATGATGTGATCCTTGGCTGTGTCGCCCCGATTGGCGAGCAAGGCTCCGATATCGCGCGGATCGCTGTTCTGAACGCTGATTATGCCGAAACCACCGCTGGTATTCAGGTTGACCGTTTCTGCGCCTCGGGCCTCGAAGCCTGTAACATTGCAGCCGCAAAAGTCATCGCTGGTGAAGCCGATATGGCGATTGGCGGCGGCATCGAAAGCATGAGTCGCGTGCCGATGGGATCGAATGGCGGGGCTTGGCCTGTTGACCCAAAAATCGCGCTGAAATCATATTTCGCGCCGCAAGGTGTGGGCGCAGATACAATCGCAACCAAATGGGGTTTCTCACGCGACGATGTGGATGCGTACGCCGTCGAAAGCCAGAAGCGCGCGGCGCAGGCCTGGAAAGAAGGCCGCTTCTCCAAATCAATCATCCCGGTCAAGGACCAGATGGGCGGCACGCAGCTAGATCATGATGAGCATATGCGCCCAGACGCGACGATGCAGAGCCTTGCCTCGCTGAACCCGTCTTTTGCGGGCATGGGCGCGATGGGTTTCGATGATGTCGTGAAAATGCGCTATCCAGAGCTGGAAAACATCAATCACGTTCACCATGCGGGTAACTCTTCCGGCATCGTGGACGGCGCTGCAGCTGTCTTGTTTGGCAGCAAGGAAATGGGCGAAAAGCTCGGCTTGAAGCCACGCGCGCGCATTAAATCCATGGCATCGATTGGCTCAGAGCCAGCGATCATGCTGACCGGCCCAACGGCTGTAACGCAGAAAGCGCTGCGCAAAGCGGGCATGGATGTTGGCGATATTGACCTCTATGAGCTGAACGAAGCGTTTGCCGCTGTCGTCATGCTGATGATGCATAATCTCGACATTGGCCACGACAAGATGAACGTCAATGGCGGCGCGATTGCGATGGGTCACCCCCTCGGCGCAACCGGCGCAATGCTGCTCGGTACCATGGTCGATGAGTTGGAGCGCGCCGACAAGGAAACCGCGCTTGTTACCCTGTGTGTCGGCGCCGGTATGGGCACCGCGACAATCATTGAACGCGTTTAAGGGAGGCCGCAATTATGAACCTCGATACATTCAAATTCGACATTGATTCAGACGGCATTGCTCACGCGATCTTCGACGTGCCGGGCCGCAGCATGAATACGCTGACCTCGAAAGCGGTGGCTGACATTATTGCGCTGACCAATGAAGTGACAACCAATGATGAGATCAAAGGTCTTGTCATTTCCTCTGGTAAAGAGAGCGGGTTTTGCGCGGGCGCCGACCTCGGCGAGCTTGGCGCTATGTCGAGCGGTAACAGCAAGGATCTGACCGAGGCTGAGCTGAAAAAGGCCCAGTTTGACCGCGGCTTTGCGCTGAACAAAACCCTGCGCGAGCTGGAAACCTGCGGCAAGCCGGTGGCGGCTGCGATCAACGGTCTGGCGCTCGGCGGCGGCCTTGAGGTCGCACTGGCCTGTCACTACCGCGTTGCGGCGAATGATAATCCAAAACTGCAATTCGGCCTGCCGGAAGCCAAGGTTGGCTTGCTGCCCGGCGGCGGCGGTACACAGCGCCTGCCACGCCTGATCGGCGTTCAGGCGGCCCTGCCATTGATCTTGCAGGGTACCAGCTTCAAGGCGGATGAGGCCCTGGGTATGGGGGTTGTTGGCGAACTCGCGGCGAGCACAGAGACCGTGCAGAAAGCCAAAGACTGGGTCAAAGCTAATCCAAAAGCCATCGCGCCATGGGACGCTAAAGACTTCAAAATGCCCGGCGGTGTCGTCAATCGCCATCCCGGTGCGTCGCAGGTGGCTATGGTCTCAAATGCCATGCTGCACGCCAAGACATATGGCAATTATCCGGCTCAGAAAAATATTCTCTCCTGCGTTTATGAAGGCACACAATTGCCAATGGACGCGGCGCTGCGTGTGGAGAGCCGTTACTTCATCAAGACCCAGCAAACGCCGGAATCCAAGGCGATGATCCGTTCGCTGTTCTTGTCGACTCAGGCTCTCGCAAAAGGCGCGAGTCGTCCGGCAGGTGTGCCGAAATATGACCTGAAAAAAGTTGCGATCATCGGTGCTGGCTTGATGGGCGCAGGCATTGCGTATGAGACTGCCAAGGCGGGTATCGAAACCGTTCTTGTGGATATCTCTGTGGAAAACGCCGATAAGGGCAAGGACTATTCCCGCCGCCTGGTCGAAAAAGGTGTCTCGCGCGGCAAGGTCAGCCAGGAGAAAGGCGACGCACTTCTCGCCCGGATCACACCGACTGACAATTATGACGATTTCAAAGGCGCGGATCTCGTTGTCGAGGCAGTGTTCGAGAACCCTGAACTAAAAGCCAAGATCACCAAGATGGCTGAGGCACAACTCAGCGCTGACGCGGTCATGGGATCGAACACCTCGACCCTGCCCATCACGGGCCTTGCTGAAGCGTCTGTGCGCCCGGAGAACTTTATCGGTATCCACTTCTTCTCGCCGGTCGAGCGGATGGGTCTGGTTGAGATCATCATGGGCGACAAGACCAGTCAGGACACACTCGCCAAGGCGATCGACTATGTTTTGGCGATCAAGAAAACGCCAATCGTGGTCAATGATTTCCGCGGCTTCTACACCTCACGTTGCTTCAGTACCTATACGCAGGAAGGCCTGCAAATGCTGTCAGAGGGCATCAAGCCCGCGATCATCGAAAATGTCGGGCGTCAGTCTGGTATGCCGATGGGGCCGCTGGAAGTCTCTGACTCTGTTGGCCTGGATACCGGCCTGAAAATCGGTCGCCAGATGGCCGCTGCGATGGGCGTGGACTATGAGAAGAACGAGACAGGCCAGATGATGGCTTGGCTGGTTGAAGATCAGGGCCGCAATGGCCGCAAGGATGGCAAAGGCTTCTATGATTATGACGAGAAGAATAAGCCAACCCGCCTGTGGCCTGACCTCAACAAGCAAGTCGAAATCAAAATCGATGAATGCCCACCTGAGCTCAAAAAAGAGCTGACAAACCGTCTTCTGGTCCGTCAGGCGATTGAAGTTGCGCGCTGTTTCGAAGAGGGCGTTATCACTGATGCGCGCGACGGCGATATTGGCTCAATCCTCGCTTGGGGCTTTGCGCCATATTCAGGCGGCTGCTGTTCCTATGTCGACCTGATCTGGGGCGTCGAGGCCTTTGTCAAAGAAGCAGACCGTCTCGCCGATCAGTATGGTGACCGCTTCCGGCCCAATGATATGCTCCGCGACATGGCTGCCAAAGGCGAAGGCTTTTACGACCGCTTCCCACCTGCCGGAACGCCAGAGCAGGCGGCGGCCTAAGGGCTGAAAAAATACAATACAGACAAGGCCGGGTTTTACGTCCCGGCCTTTTTTGAATCTGCCCGTTGCTTAAAACGCGCATAGCGTGTTTCCTCCGTTCAGCCAGTGAGGCTGATTATCAGGGGAATAAAGATGAAAAAATCGACACTCATTTTGGTGTGCGCGGGGACGCTGCTCATGTCAGCATGTGCAACGAAACGCTATCCAATTGCGACAGAACTGTCCGATGTGGAAAAGTCGGAACTGACCTGCCGAGAGCTCGCAATTGAGCTTGCAAAGGTTGATGAAGTTGAAGGCAAAATCGCCAATACAGCAGAGACCGATTGGCGCTCGGCAGCCGGCTTCCTTGGAGATTTTGGGATAGGTAATGCCATGGCGAAGTCTGAAGCCAGCAAAGCTCTAAGTGATCGCAAACTCAGCATCCGTGAGGCGCAAGCCTCAAAGAACTGCCTGAATGGCGGCTAGGCTCGCCTACGCTGCGAAGTCCCAAGACCGGCCTCCAACAGGGCCGGTCTTTTTGCATCAGGGATTCCCCTTATAAAAGGTCTGCTACAGCTATCCTATCTTGAGTGTGGGACATTCAGGAAAGGAACTGGCCAATGACTGTTATTGCGATGCTGGGCGGCGACCCAGAGGGCGTGGCTGATCAGATGCATACTGCCGCTGCGCTGGCCAAACGCCTCGGCGCACCGATCAAGGGACTGGCGGTTTTGCCTGATCCTGCTGCCACTGTTGTGTATGCCCCCGCCTATGCGCCTGGCACCAGTGCCATGGTGATGGGGGCAAAGGCCGCCGAAGCGATTGCAGAGGCGCAGGTTGAGACACGGGCCAAGCTGAAAGCCGCCTTTGATGCGGCCGCCAAGAAGGCAGGGCCATGGCTACGCACAGACTATGAGGATGTAACGGGTTCCATCGCGTATCGCGCTGCCGGCGCGGCAATGCTGTCGGCGGCCTTGGTCCTGCCGCACGGGGCGGTGCAAAGCGCCCATCCGCTCAATCTCGGCTTTGAACATGCCTTGATGGAAGCGCGCCAACCCCTCGTTTTGGCGAGCGCTCAACCACATGAAGACAAGACATGCATCATTGCGTGGGATGGCAGCACGCAAGCGGCGAGGTCGGTTCGCGCCCACTTGCCGCTCATCCAGACCTATTCGCATGTGATCATCGCGCAGGATCCCGAAAAGCTACAAAGCGTCAACCTGTCCATGGGCGAGACAGATCCTCAAATTTTGGCTGATTTCCTGCAGGCGTTTCAGCTCGAAACAGAGATCGTGCAGATACAGGCCCCGACATCAAAAGCCTTGCTGAAACTGTCGCAAGAGCGCGGCGCAGGGCTGCTTGTCATGGGAGCTTACGGCCATAATCGCCTCGGTGAAATGGTTTTTGGCGGCACCAGTCGCTCATTGCTTGGCGCTGAAGATGCCCCGGCACTGGCGCTCATGCACTAAACAAGGGAGGTTTTCCATGAGTTTGCAACGCATCACACTGCGTCTGGCGCGTAATCCCGGCTATCCAAATGGCGATGACACACAAGGCTATGTCCTCACAGCGCCGCTCGATACGGAGGCCAAGATCGACCTTGAGCAATGGCGTACCCATCGCAAGGAGTGCACAGTTATTCGCTTCCATCCTGATCCGGACGAGCGCGCCGATGGCCTGCTCACACATAATGGATCGCACTGGCGCTTTCACTATGACGAAGACAGCGAGGGCCCCGACGAGGGCGGCTATCGGCTAGGCGAGCATGTTTTTCGCCCCGGCGAATATATTACCGTCGCCTCGCACGGCGAGGATCCGCTCACCTATGTCGTGACAGAAGTCGGCCGCCCATAGCGAACTATGGACGGCCGAAATATGCTTTAACTTGGAGAGGGAGGCGGTTTAAGCGCCTTCCTCGACAATCGGGGTCAGCAGGATTTCAACCCGGCGGTTGGCCGCGCGGCCTGCTTGGGTTGCATTATCCGCAATTGGATCGCGCTCACCCATGCCAATCGCGTTCATGCGCACGGGCTGCATACCGGTCGATACGAGATAGGTACGGACAGAGCGAGCGCGATTTTCTGACAGCGTTTGATTATACGCGTCGTCGCCATCAGAGCTGGCATGGCCAATAATATCGACAGCTGTAGACGGATACTCGCGTAGGGTCGCGGCAACATCATCAAGTGTCGCCCTAAATCCGGGTTGGATGTCGGCACTATTGACGGCAAACGTAATGTTTGACGGCATGGTCAACTCAATTTGATCACCTTTGCGTTCAACGCCAATGCCCGTTCCAGCGGTTTGCTGGCGCAGTTTTTCTTCCTGCTTGTTCATGTAAACGCCAACAGCTGCGCCGGCGATGCCGCCAACCACAGCGCCGATTGCGGCGTTGCGTTTATCATCGCCCCCGGCGAGGACGCCCACGCCTGCGCCGACGACAGCGCCAGTGGCGGTCGTGCCCATTGTTCGATTGCTAATGCCGTTCTGGCAGGCTGTTGTCAGCGCCAGTGCGGTAATAATTGCGAGTGAAGTCTTCATCATGAGGTTTCCCCTTCTATAAGCCAAACCTATACGCGATAACGCGCCGAATTGCAGGAAGTTCCTAATGAACAAACGGCAATGTTGCTGGATCACCTTGCGCGTATGCGCCTGAACACAGGGCAACGAAAACAGGCGTAAATGTCATGATTTAGCCCTGTTTTTGTTAGGGCAGGGCGCTTATCTGTAGGCCAGTTAAAAAGGAAATCGACATGATTGCACCTGCAATGACAGCTCTGGCACTGGTCCTGTTTGCTGGCCAGCACGCCTCTGTGGCGCTTCAAGCTGTGTCTGAAACAGAGACCATGGAGACGCCCGTTTCCGGGCCGATTGAGACCGGCGTCGATTTGAATGTCGAGCTGGAACAGCCTCGCATTCCGGCAATCGAGACGGATGAAACAAGCACAATTGAGCCTGCACCAATCGTAACGACAGTTGCTGAGCCGCGTGACGAGACCGAAACGCAAGTTCTGCCGGAAAATGCACAGCCTGCAGCTTTGCCCGAGACGCGCGAGCCTGTGATCGCCCAACCTGCCCAGTTTGATGTTGCGGCGCGTGCCCAAATCCTTGGAAAAGCCAAGACAGCGCTCGCAGCTGCAAAAACGGCATCAGGTAAGTTCGTGCAGATCAATGCCGATGGCAGCCAGTCTACCGGCCAGTTTGCCTTGCGTCGCCCGGGTAAGATGCGATTTGATTATGATGCACCGACACCAATCTTGATTGTCGCTGATGGCACGACAGTGGCCATGGAAGACAGCGAATTGGAAACGGTTGACCGCATCCCGCTCGCCTCGACCCCGCTTGGAATGCTTTTGGACGACGATCTCGATTTTACCAGCGATGTTGATGTCCTGCGCGTCAATCAAAACCAGGAGCGCATTTCAATTACGGTCAGTGACGCCACGGGCGAAATGGAAGGCGAGCTGATGATGCTGTTTGATGCCGCAAGTTATGATTTGCTTGGCTGGCAGACCCTGGACGCGAACCTGCAGCTCACCAAAGTTGACCTGCTGGACGTGAAAACCAATACGCGCATCGATCCGCGCCTATTCCGCCTGGATGAGGCTGAGGACGAAGAAGACGAACGCTAGGGCATCGGCCTAAATGCACACAAAATAACGGGCCAGACGGATAATAAGCCGCCTGGCCCGTTATCGAGTTACCGCGTGCGTCCCCTTAAAACCCAGCGGACTCAAGCTAGTATAATGCGAAACAATCGCCTATAATCGTCTGAATTAGACTAATCATACCACCGGTATGGAATAGGTCAACAGGTACATTCTAAGTGGCAAATCGAACCAAAGCAGACTCCGAAACGACGCGTGAGACACTTCTCAATGTCTCAGGCGAGCTATTTGCTGATGTTGGCTATACCGCAACGTCAATTGACGAGATTTGCGCGCGTGCTGGCACAACAAAAGGGGCGCTGTTCCACCACTTCAAAAACAAGCAAGCCTTGTTCGAAGAGGCATGGACGCGCTTGCAGATGAATTTGGACGAGGATGCGCGTGAAGAGGCGATAGCTGCGCGTTCACTGACTGACCCTTATGCGGCTTTTCTGGCCGGGTGCCGCACATATCTGAACTATGTCGCGCGGCCCGACTATCAACAGATCGTTCTTGTCGATGGTCCGGCCATTTTGGGGACAGCCGGGTGGTATGAGCGCGACAATGACCTTGGCGCCGAAAATGTCGCTGCAGGCCTGCGTTACTTGTCCAAGAAGGGGATAATCGCCAGCCACCGCGTGCCAACCCTTACGGTGATGGTCCAAAGCGCTCTCAACGGCTCTGGCTTTGCACTCACACGGAATGCCCCCGGCATCACGCCAGAAAGCATTATGGAAACATTCGAAGCGCTGGTGCGCCAGTTGCGTTAGCCGGTCAGGTCTTCGCCGCGTCCATCAGGCCTGCAAACCGCTCAAACAGATAGAAACTATCCTGCGGGCCGGGGCTGGCCTCTGGGTGGTGCTGGACCGAGATGATCGGCTTGCCTGCGACCTGCAGCCCTGAATTGGTACCGTCAAATAGCGAGCGATGACTCTCTGTGACGCCCTTGGGCAGAGTCTCGACATCGACTGTAAAGCCATGATTCATAGAAACAATTTCAACTTTACCTGTCGCCAGATCCTTGACCGGGTGATTGGCGCCGTGGTGGCCTTGTGCCATTTTCATCGTCTTCGCCCCAAGGCTCAGGGCGAGCAGCTGATGTCCAAGGCAAATGCCCAGAATAGGTGTGCCGCTGGCAATCAGTTCGCGGATCATCCCGCCCGCGCGCGCTATCGTTGCCGCCGGATCGCCCGGCCCGTTTGACAGCACGACACCGTCCGGTTCCAGCGCCATGATCTCATCAAAGCCGACATCGCCGCTGACCACGCTGGCCCGCGCGCCGACCGAAGACAGGTTACGTAAAATATTCTTCTTCACGCCGAAATCGACGACCGCGACATGGTATTTGGCCGAATCCAGCTTCGCAAAACCGTCATTCAGGTCCCATAGCTGCTCAGCATGGTCATAGGCTGCATCTTGCGTCACTTGCGCGGCCAGATCGGATTTTTCCAGCCCGGCCCAGCCTTGCGCCGCCGCCAATAGAGCGTCGAGATCGATATTGCCAGCTGGGTCATGCGCAATCGCACATTTCACCATACCCTCTTCGCGAATACGCCGGGTCAGGGCCCGTGTGTCGACACCAGACAGGCCGACAATCCCCCGCTTTGCCAACCACGCCCCGAAATCACCATCAGAGCGAAAATTTGACGGCGCCGTGATCGCCTCACGGAAAACCGCGCCTTTGGCGGCTTTTTCGGCTGGAATCGAGGCAAATTCATTATCCTGCGCATTCACGCCGACATTGCCGATATGCGGGAATGTGAACAAGATCACCTGCTCGCAATATGACGGATCTGTTAAAATTTCCTGATATCCGGTCATCGCCGTGTTGAAGCAAAGCTCGCCAACTGCAGTGTTTACAGCGCCTGCGCCGGTGCCCAGAAAAATTGTGCCATCGGCCAGTGCAATTGCGCCTGTTTCGCTACCGGATTGATTTTTCTTGCTCAAAGCCTTATCTCCTCTCACCGGCAACCGATCTGCGTTTCATGCATTTGACTGACAGCTTAACACTTCGTCAGGCAAACGGATGGCAGATAGAGCGTCGTAGCGCGAACCGTCAAGACGATTCGGCAATTTCAGGAAGGCTTTGAGGCTTTTTTATATGGGTCAGCTAGATCAGACCATGTCCATGACAATTCGGGAACAGCTCTGCCGTGCGCTTAGCGAGGCAGAAACCGCCGATAGTGGCAGCGTGCGTGCCCAGACCTTGCGTCTGGTCAAATGCGCCATGACAGACCGTGATGTGACCGCACGCAGCCGCGGCGAATGCTCAGGCTGTGACGATACCGAAATTCAGCGTCTGCTCGAAATGATGGTGGCGCAGCGCGAAGTCTCCGCCCGTGAGTATGATGATGCTGGCCGTATTGCCGACGCCGTGCGCGAGCGCGACGAGATTGAGGTCATCGACGCCTTCTTGCCCAAACCGCTCGTAGGCGAGGCGCTGGAAACTGCCGTCCGCGCTGTGGTCAGCGAACTTGAGGCCAGTAAGCTCAAAGATGTTGGCCGCTGCATGACCGCGCTACGCGCGCGTTATCCCGGCCAGATTGAGTGTGGTCCTGCGGGCAAGGCGGTTCGCGAAGCGCTTAGCTAGGCGGCGATTGCAAATCGGTTACGACCTTCGGACTTGGCTTCATACAAAGCGCAGTCAGCGCGGCTGAGCAGGCTTGGGACTGTGTCTTCTGGCGCGGCTATGCCGATCCCGACACTGACAGTACATTCAATCGTGTCGCCTTGCGTCAGGCAGGGCGTATTCGCCACGGCGGCCCGTAGGGCCTCGGCCTGTTCATGAATATCCTCAAGGCTTTCAAACCGGACAAGAACCGCAAATTCTTCGCCGCCGAGCCGCGCAATTAGCGCCGATACGGGCAAGGCGGCCTCCATGACTTTGGCGACATGGATCAAGGTAGCATCGCCAGCGCTATGGCCAAACTGGTCATTGACGCGTTTGAAATGATCGAGATCAATAATATAGGCGCAAATGCCCTCGGCATCGAAATTCACGTCTGCAAGCCGAGATGCCGCCTCATGCATAAATGAGCGGCGATTGGCGAGACCGGTCATTTCATCGGTCAGGGCCAGCCGGGTGATTTCCAGCATGTTGCGGTGGTCTTTGAGGTTTTGCCATCCGATGACAAGGATACAGGCGGGCACCATAACCAGGGGTAAGACCACGGCTGTCTTCACCGCTTGCACGTGAATCCACGTCTCATAATTTCGGGTCGTATACCATGTCACAGACACCGCAATCACAAGCGCAACGGCAAGTACAATCAATCCCGTTTTCACGACACTGATGACAAACTCACGCTCGGTTTTGACGCGCTGGCAGGGTGATTTCTTATTCAAGCTCATCTCTCTCTGGCACTATATGTACTACAGCAGCGCTTAGAGTCAGGTGAGAAAGATGTATGCAATTTGATCAATATGGTTAGCGCGATCTGGCTGGCGCGCTATATAGGGGGCTATGGCCGCCCCAATTCGCATCCCTGATGGCTTCGTAGATGAGCTGAAAGCCCGCATCCGCCCGTCGGATGTGATAGGGCGCAAGGTGAAGCTCAAAAAGCAGGGCAAGGAATGGGTGGGCCTGTCACCCTTCACCAATGAAAAAACGCCCAGTTTCTACGTCAACGACCAGAAGAAGATTTTCAAATGCTTTTCCTCAGGCATCGGCGGCGATGTCATTTCCTTTATTATGGAAACAGAGCGCCTGTCTTTCATGGAGGCGGTCGAAAAACTGGCTGAAGAGGCGGGCATGTCCCTGCCAAAGGCCACACCTGAAAGCCAGGAAGAATATGACCAGCGCAAACGCCTCTATGCCGCCTGCGAAGCCGCAGCAGCCTTTTACGAGGCCGAATTGCGCGCTGATGCAGGCGCGGGGGCGCGCCGCTATCTTGAAGGCCGCGGCCTCAGGCCAGACGCATGGTCGCGTCACCGCCTCGGGTTTTCGCCCGATGACTGGCGTCAGACGATTGAGCACTTGAAGTCCAAAGGCTTCTCACTGCGCGAGATTATCGATGCGGGCCTCGCGGTGGAAAAAGAGGGCGGCGGCGAGCCGTACGATCGGTTCCGGGGCCGTTTAATGTTCCCTATCGAGGATGCACGCGGACAGGTCATCGCCTTTGGTGGCCGCGCTTTGCAGCCTGATGCCAAGCCCAAATATCTGAATTCAAGCGACACCCCGCTCTTTCATAAGTCCAAAGTGCTGTATCGCTACAAACAGGCGCGCGAGGCCTTTGGCGGCACCGATGAAGGCGGCTTGATCGTCTGCGAAGGCTATATGGATGCCATCGCGCTGACCGAAGCGGGCTTTGGTCACGCCGTTGCGCCGCTTGGCACTGCATTGACGGAAGACCAGCTTGGCTTGCTCTGGCGCGCCGGGCCAGAGCCGATACTTTGCTTTGATGGCGACCGGGCCGGGCTAGGCGCAGCCTATCGCTCGATTGAGCGCGCCTTGCCGGGGCTGCAGCCGGGGCGTTCGGTCTTTTTCTGCCTCCTGTCAGATGGCATGGACCCGGATGATTATATCCGCGAGCGCGGCGCTGCCCGGATGGGCGAATTGCTCGATCATGCCTTGCCACTGGTCGAAGTCCTATGGCGCCGCGAGCGTGACGCTGAACCTGTCGACACGCCAGAGCGTCAGGCGGGCCTTGAGCAGCGCTTGATGGCGGCGGCGGCTGCCATTCAACATGGCGCAGTGAAATCGGCCTATGAGCGCGAGTTGCGCGCCCGTATGAAGGACTATTTCTGGTCCCTTCGCTCTGCCAAACGGTTTTCCGGCAAGCCTGGCACGCAGGGCGGCGCAGCGCCGCAGCGCATCCAACCCGGTAGCGCGCCCGACAAGACAACGGGTCTTGGCCAGATCGTCCGCGCGGTCGACAATCCCCACCTTGTCGACCTTGGCTATGAGGGGCTCGGGCTGGCTGAATTCAAGAATGGTGACGTCTCGGCCATCCGCGATGCACTTTTAATGCAAAATGATGCAGGTGAGGCGGTTGACCGCGCGGCTTTGTGTGACCATTTAGACAGCCTCGGTAATACACGCGCTGCACATTTGCTAAGAACGTATCCCGACGTCCCTGAGATTCCCCATAGCGGGCCAGAGGAGCGGGAATGGCTGATCGCCATGGAGCAATATGCACGCAGAGACGGCCAGAACCCGTCTGCCGCGCTCGCTGGGGATGCATTTGCAAGCCCTGAGGACGCACGCATGCGACACAGGTTGGTTTCGGAGAGAAAAGCACGTATAGCACGGCTTAATGAGGCAGCAGAGCAGGCGGATCAGGACTGATCCCTCGGCTTGAAGAGACAAGTTTGATGCCGCGAGGCGAGCGCGGCAAAGGAGAACCATACATGGCGAAAGCCAAGTCGAAGAGTGCGGACGCGGATGTTGAAGACCGTCCGGTGCTCGATCTGAGCGATACAAAAGTCAAGAAATTCATGAAGGATGCAAAGGCTCGCGGTTATGTCACCGTTGAGCAATTGAATGCTATCCTGCCGGCTGATGAGCTGTCATCGGACCGCATTGAAGACACGCTGGCCCAGCTCTCTGAGCAGGGCATTACGGTTGTCGACAATGATGAAGAGGGCGAAGCGGCGGCTACCAAGTCCGGCGCCGTAGCCAAGACCGATGCCAAGGGCGCGGTCGTCAAGAAAGGCAATGCCCGCGGTTCTGACCGCACCGATGACCCGGTCCGCATGTATCTGCGCGAGATGGGCTCGGTTGAGCTCTTGTCCCGCGAAGGCGAGATTGCGATTGCCAAACGTATCGAGGCCGGCCGCGACGCGATGATCCGCGGTCTCTGCGAAAGCCCGCTCACCTTCGAAGCGATGATGGTGTGGCGCGACGAGCTGGTCAATGAGCGCATCCTGCTGCGCGACCTGATCGACCTTGAGGCGACCTATGGCGCGGAAAACCCGGCGCCAGAGCCTGACGAGGAAGAAGAAGAGGCCGAGGCCGAAGCCCGCGAAAACGAGACTGTCGAAGAGCGCCACGCCCGCGAAGAACGCGAGGACGAGGAAGAAGGCGCCGCCATGTCCATGTCCGCCATGGAAGCTGAGCTGCGCGACGGTGTTGTCGGCAAGCTTGACGAGATGGCCAATGCCTTCAACCGTTTCCGCAAGCTACAGGAAACGCTTGTGTCGCGACGTATGGAAGGCAAGGCGCTGACCCCGAAGGCGCAGGACGAGTACGAATCGATCTCCGCAGGCATCGTCGAAAACCTCAAAACCATGCACATCAACAATGCCCGTATCGAGGCGCTGGTTGAGCAGCTCTATGCGATCAACAAGAAACTGATGGGGCTTGAGGGCCAGTTGATGCGCCGCGCCGATGCGCATGGCGTCCCGCGTTCTGAATTCCTGAAATCCTATTTCGGCCACGAGCTCGATCCCAACTGGATCGAGGATGTTGCCGGCCAGTCCAAGAAATGGACCCGTTTCGTTGAGCGCGAGACCGACAAGATCACCGATATCCGCGAGGAAATCTCCACTGTCGCACAGGAAATCGGCATCCCGATTGATGACTATCGCCAGATCGTCCAGCGCGTCCAAAAGGGTGAGCGCGAGGCGCGTATCGCCAAGAAGGAAATGGTCGAGGCCAACCTGCGTCTCGTCATCTCGATCGCCAAGAAATACACCAATCGCGGCCTGCAATTCCTTGATCTTATTCAGGAAGGCAATATCGGCCTGATGAAGGCGGT
>CAYGPE010000015.1:0-51094 GCA_964351695.1 uncultured Hyphomonas sp.
GCTATCGCTGCATGACCCCAACCAAATAGCCTCCGAGGTTACCGGGGCGGTTCACTCTCGCGCTTTGGCGGCAAGTGACCAACAGCAGCCTAAACGGAGCTATTTTGTTTCGTCTCCTTTTGCGCCCTTTTCGGAATCTACGAGCGACCGTTCTGGGGCGAGTTTAAGACGCTTGAGCCTTATCTCTCCCATGGGATGGTCGCGACCTCAGCAATCTCTTCAATTCTGGAAATGATTGACCGATTACATTGATTTTGAAAATGGATCACGAATATTAGGTATCTGTTTTCAGGTACCGCATGAGGAAATTAGGGGCATCAAATGGAAGATATATCACAAAAAGATCCGATGATATTAATAAAAAATCATCACGACGGAACAATGTATCTTAAGCGCTATATAATTCTATTATTGTTCCTTAATACGATACTATTGGTGGTAGTTGTTTTTTTGGCGTGGCCGAAAATTGTTGGCAATGTCGATGCGCCCCCTGAAATGCCTCCAATTGAAACAAAGGACTCGCGAAGCATTATACCATCCGAAGTTCGTATGATTGAGCGAAAACTAACGGATATCGAGGATAAGATTGATGAGTTCGACGCAACGCAACAATTCACGGTGGATATGTCTGCCTCTTTACAAGCTATGACGTCAGTGTTTGTGCAATGGTGCAAACTCGCCTTCTCACTTTCATTCTTAATCTCATTCGTGACCTTGGTAAAACCCGCTCAGACTGTTTCAATATGGCGACAGATGCGACGGAACACCGATTACCCGTTAGGTTGGAAAATCTTGGAACTCCTCTTGGGGCTGTCGGTAATTTTCGGCGGAGTATTCATCTACTCAGGTCACCTGCATAACGCGTTTGAAATGTGGTATGGACAAGCCCTGCCCTACATTATTACCTTAGCGGCGGCGGCAGTTATGTATAAGATCACCGTACAGGGTTCAAAAAATGCTCTCCGCAAATACATCGGCATCTTAGGTATACTGGCTGTGATCATAGTCGGATTCGTGTGGATCAAACCGCATGATATGAACTTCTTATCTCAAGGCTTTTACACCGAACGGGTCCAACACATGCTAGATGAGCTGCTTTTTAGCACGCAAACATACTTGATTTTGTTGTTGTCTTTCCTCCTAGTCTACCAGTTTTATCGATTGAGGTATTTGTTGGTGCCACGAAGTGATTAGATGCCGTAATAGTTAGGCTGTTTTCTGCAGTCAATTTAGCATTGAACGGTTACCATTGAGTTGAACCGGAGAGTCCGTTTTAGGCGACTTAAGCCTCTGACCTAATGTCTGCTCCTACGCCCTTCGCGGTCATAAAAACTACCCTAAACACTCGCGCCAACCCTCTCCTGCGCCTTCACCCACGCTTCGGCATCCCTGAGCGCCGTCACCGCTTGCACGCGTTTTTTGGCGCGGCCTTTGTCTTTGCCGCGCAGGCGTTTGCCGGTCTCGTCCCGGGTCGGGACGGTGCCTTCGGGCGGATCAGGGAACAGGCCGAAATTCACGTTCATCGGCTGGAAGGTCTGTTTGCCCTGCAAGTGGCCGCCTGTGATGTGTTTGACCAGCGCGCCGAGGGCGGTGGTCGGCGGCGGCGGGGCGATGGGCTGGCCGAGGCGCTCTGCGGCGGCAAAACGGCCCGCGAGCAGGCCCATGGCAGCGCTTTCAACATAGCCTTCAACCCCTGTAATCTGGCCAGCAAAGCGGATGCGCGGCAGGGATTTCAGGCGCAATTGGTCGTCGAGCAATTTGGGTGAATTTAGGAATGTATTCCTGTGTATGCCACCGAGGCGGGCAAATTGAGCAGTCTCCAGACCGGGGATCATGCGGAAAATGTCGGCCTGCGCGCCATATTTCAGCTTGGTCTGAAAGCCGACCATGTTCCACAGCGTGCCGAGGGCATTGTCTTGCCGTAGCTGGACAATCGCGTGGGCCTTGACGTCTGGCTGGTGCGGATTGGTCAGGCCGACGGGCTTCATCGGGCCGAAGCGCAGGGTCTCGCGGCCGCGCTCGGCCATCACTTCGACGGGCAGGCAGCCCTCGAAATAGGGCGTGTCTTTTTCCCAATCCTTGAACTCGGTCTTCTCGCCCGCAATCATCGCGTCGAGGAAGGCATTATACTGCGCCTCGTCGAGCGGGCAGTTGATATAGGCGTCAATCTCGCCATGCGGACCGGGCTTGTCATAGCGGCTCTGGCGCCACGCCTTGGTCATGTCCACGCTGTCGAGATAGACGATGGGGGCGATGGCATCGAAGAAGGCAAGGTCGTCTTCGCCGGTATGCTTGCGGATCGCCTCGGCCAGCGCAATGGCGGTGAGGGGGCCGGTGGCGATGATGGTGCTGTCCCAGTCTGGCGGTGGCAGGTCGGTGATCTGCTCGCGGATGATGGTGATCAGCGGATGGGCGGTGAGCTTGGCGGTGACGGCCTCGGCAAAGCCCTCGCGGTCAACGGCTAGGGCGCTTCCGGCGGGAACCTGGTGCTGGTCAGCGGTCGGGATGATGATGCCGTTTGCGCGGCGCATCTCTTCGTGCAGGACACCGACGGCGTTGAGCGTGTGGTCGTCAGAGCGGAAGGAATTGGAGCAGACCAGCTCAGCGAGGCTGTTAGTCTGGTGGGCTTCGGTGCCGTGAACGCCGCGCATCTCATGCAGGATTACCGGCACGCCCATGCTGGCGGCCTGCCATGCGGCCTCTGAGCCAGCCATGCCGCCGCCAATGATGTGAATAGGTTTGATCGTCATGAACGCGGATGTGCGCTGCGCAAGCGGGCTGGTCAAGCCGGATGTTGCTGTTCATGTTTCGTCAACCAGTGCGAGGCAAAACAACCTAGGGACGAAAAACGGGGGAGCGTGGCATGCTGCGCAGGCACTATTTTTTAGTCTTGCTGTTTGCTGCGCTGGGGCTGGCGCACCCGGCCTCTGCGTGGGACTGCGCCAATGCGCACCGTAACCAGATCACGATTACAGCAGGGCCAGCGGGCCACAATGAAGAGATTCGGATTGACTTGACCGCGGCTGATTTTCCGGCGGCGTATATCTTTTCCAGCGCCGGCGAGGATGTGCGGGTGGTTCTGGCCAGCGATGACTCGACGCCGGTGGACCATATCGTGACGGGATGGGACGCGGCGACACGTACCGGGACGGTGTATATCAAGCTTCCGGCGCTAGCGGCGTCTTCATCGACGAGCGTTTATGTCTATTACGGCGATCCGGGGCTTAGCTCGCTGGGCGATATTGATGCGGTGTTCCCGATAACCGGGCTACGCCTGCGGTCGCGTGTTTCGACGGTTGATCCGACCGATGCGGCGAGTGCAAGGGCGGCTTTTGCGGGCGCGACTGTGGATGTCTACGACGCGGTGCGATCCAGTATCAGTGGTCTGAACAATCAGGCGCTGGGCGGGAGCAATGGCAATTATGGCTGGTGCATCAGCGCGATGATTGAGGTGACGCCTGCCAATGCCGGGCTGTGGGAGTTCCGCTATGGCGCAGACTTTGGCTATGGCGGGCATCTCTATGTGCGTGAGACAGAGCTGGAGGAGCAGTGGAATGATGACCTCTGGTGGGCGAATAATTTCGCCAATACCGCTGAGACATTGGAGGGTAGCATTACGCTTGCGGCGGGGTGGCATCGCTATGAGGCGCTAGGGTTTGAGGGGTGCTGTGATGGGCCTGTCGGCTGGCAGGCGCGGGCGCCGGGTGGGCCGTGGCAGGACTTGGCAACGAGTAATTTCAGCATGCGAGCGACGCGCTGTGTGGTGACGACGGTGTCCACGAGTGTTGGGGTAGGGCAATCTTGCTCATCTGAACTGAACGCCGCCAAAAGCGTCAGTGTGATTTCCGATCCTGTTGGCAGCATCTCGCCCTATGCCCTGCCGGGCGCGGTGCTGGAATACCAGATTGATGTGAGTAATCCGGGGCAGCCGCTGGATACCGATACTGTGGTACTGACTGACACATTACCGAGCGATGTGAAGCTGCTGGTTTCTGATCCGGCAGCTTTCGTCTTCACGGATGGCGCAACGGCATCGGGGCTGACCTTTGCTTGGGCAGGGTCAGCAAGCACCAGCGATGATGTGCGGTTTTCAACCGATGGCGTAAATTTCAACTATGTGCCTGTCATCGATGGTCAGGGCGGCGATGCCGCAATCACCCATGTTCAGTTTGCGCCGGGCGGCGCGATGGCAGCGCATGTCGATGGCAGTGCAGATCCGAGTTTTTCGATACAATTTCAGGCAATTGTCAAATAGACATCGGGCTTACATTTCCCCCCTTTCCATGAGTGACAGCCGCCTCTACATGGGGCGGATGACCCGTATGCATTCCGATCCCGAGACCATTCTTTCAAGTTTGCTAGAGGCCTGCAAATCTGCGGGCGCAACCGGCGCGGATGCCTCTTATGGGCGGTCGGACGGGATTAGTGTCGAAGTGCGAGAAGGCGCGCTGGAGGGAATTGAGCGTTCGGAGTCGCAAGGCGTTTCCTTGCGTTGCTTTTTTGGACAAAGCCAAGCCTCTGTTTCGGGGTCGGATGTTTCGGCTGATGCATTGAACATATTGGCAGAGCGCTGCGTTGCAATGGCCAAGGCTGTGCCAGAGGACCCGTATTGCGGGCTGGCACCAGCAGAAGATCTTGCGACCGAGTTCCCTGATCTGGACCTCGCTGGCGATGACGAGCCAGATGCTGAATTACTTGAACGCGATGCGATTGCGGCGGAAGCCGCAGCTTTAGAGATTGCGGGGGTAAAATCTGTTTCAAGCTGCGGCAATGGCTGGAGTCGTTCGCAGCGCTGGGTCGCGGCGAGCAATGGATTTTCCGCGACGCGTATTAGCGGGTCAACCGGGCTTGGCCTCGCAGCAATTGCCGAGCGCGATGGCGCCATGGAGCGGGACTATGAAAGCCGCTCAGCGCGTTATTTGGAAGATCGGCCGAGCGCCGAAGAGATTGGCCGGATTGCTGGAGAGCGTACCGTCGCCCGGCTGGGGCCACGTAAAGTGAAGTCGCAAACCGCCGCAGTGGTTTATGATCGGCGTGTGGCCTCAAGCCTGATTGGCGCTTTCCTTTCCGCGATAAGTGGCCCGAGCGTGGCCAGAGGTGTGTCCTTTCTGAAAGACGCGATGGACACTGAGGTGTTTGCATCTGGCGTAAATCTGATCGACGATCCATTTCGGCTGCGGGGAATGGGAAGCCGCGTACATGATGGCGAGGGCCGTGCGGTCACCCGCAAAGCCTTGATCGAAAATGGCGTCCTGACGCGCTGGCTACTAAACGGTGCATCGGCCAAGCAGCTGGGTCTAACGCCAAATGGGCAGGCCAGTGGTGGCTTTGGCCATGCACCAGGCGTCGGCGTTTCGAATGCCTATATCGAGGCGGGGACAGCCTCGCAGACCGAACTCTTGTCAGGGGCAGGCGAGGGCCTGCTAGTGACCGACATGTTTGGGCCGTCGATAAATCCAAACACAGGTGACTATTCAGTTGGTGTTGCGGGCTTTTGGTTTGAGGGGGGTGAGGTGCAATACCCCGTTTCAGAAGTGACAATTGCTGGCGACCTGCCGAGTATGTTCAAGCGGCTGATTCCGGGCAATGATCTTGAATTTCGCGGCGCACGGGACGCGCCTTCCATCCTGATCGAGGATATGTCGATTGCGGGCGAATAGCGCCGATATTGATGATTTAACCTTGCTGCGCGACGTTGCACGCGAAGCGGGGGCCTTGGCGCAAACCTATTTGCGCAAGGAGCATATTCGGACCTGGGACAAGTCCAAAGGGCATCCTGTCACCGAGGCCGATATTGCGGTCAACACGCTGATCCAGTCACGTTTGATGGCGGCGCGACCCGGCTATGGATGGCTGTCAGAAGAATCGGTGCTCGATAATGATACGCGTGTCGCCAAACGCACATGGGTTGTTGATCCGATAGATGGCACGCGGGCCTACATGTCCGGTAAGCCCTATTGGTGCATTGGGCTTGGCGTACTTGAGACCGGCAAGGCGCGGGTCGGTGTGGTTTATGCGCCTGACCTGGACGAGATGTACGAGGCGCGCGTTGGCGGTGGGTCGTTCCTGAATGGTGAGGCGCTGTCTGTAACTAGCTGCAGCGCTGAAGAGGGCTGCCGAATTATCACCAATGAGGGCATGCTGACCCATCCGGCGTGGCCTGTGCCGTGGCCCAATATGCAGCTGGCAAAGCCCAAGCCCAATGCCACCTTGATTCGGATGTGCTGGGTCGCCAGCGGCAAATGGGATGCGGTGCTGGCGCTGTGGCGCAAATCAGACTGGGATCTGGCGCCGGGAACTGTGATCGTCAATGAAGCGGGCGGCATTGCGACTACGCACCTTGGTGAACCATATGTGTTCAATCGCGGCGAACCTGCGCAGCGGAGTATGCTTGCGGCTGGAAAGGCGTTACATTCCCTGTTAGTAGCGCGCGTGCAGGGCGTGCGTTTACCTGATCCAAACTGGACAGTACGACCCTATGAACGAACACTAGATACGGAGCGTCAGAGCATGGGCGATACGACTGAAATAAAGCAATTGCTGCACATCGTCTTTGGTGGCGAATTGAAAGACGTCACAGAGGTTGAGTTTGAAGACTTGACCAAGATCGACTTCATTGGCGCGTTCCCGGACTATAAGTCGGCCTATGATGCGTGGAAGAATGCCGCGCAGCGTACTGTGGACAATGCCGAAATGCGGTATTTTATCCTGCATGCCCACAAATTGCTGGACCCTGAAACAGGTGACAGTCATCACGTCTGAAGCGGCGACAACTCCGCCCAGAAGATCGCTGGTTCGACTTCTTTCCAAACACTTCTGGCCGCATCGTAACTGGTTTTTCGCCGGGACGCTGTTTGCTGTCATCACGGCGATCAGCGCGGTCGGCTATGGCGGGATACTGGCCTATGTCGGTAACGCGCTACAATGCCAGATACAGGGCGGTGAAGGCGATGCCTGCGCGCAGGTGCAGACGCTGGCGCAAGCTGTCGGCTTGGGCAGTGCGAAAGGCTGGATCTGGTTTGGGATTATCGGGATTGTGCTGCTGACGGTCATTCGCGCGCTATCAATGTACGCGATGACCTTGCTGAACAATACAGGCGTGCAGCGCGGCCTGGTATCGATCCAGAGCGTGCAGTTTGATGCGCTGACCGAAGGCGATTATGCGCGTGTGGCGGGCGACAGTTCGGGTAGTTTTGTGTCGCGCTTTATCAATGATGTGAACGCGATCCGCGATGCGGCGCTGCGCTTTGCGAATAATTTCACCAAGAGTCTGGTGACGGTGATTGGCGTGCTGATTTGGCTGTTCTTTCTGGATTGGCAATTGGCACTGATCATTCTGGTCGTTTATCCGCTGGCTTTGGGGCCGGTAATTGTGATGGGTAATGCGGTGCGGGCGCGGTCGAAGAAGGCGCAAAAGCAGATTGGCGAGGTGACGGCGCTAGTCTCGGAGGGGCTGCAATCAGCGCGCGTGGTTAAGGCCTATGGGCTTGAAGACTACCAAAAGGACAGGGCGCGGAGAGGGTTTGCGGAGCGGTCGAAACTGTTCCTACGGGTGCTGAGCCAGCGCGCGGGGGTTGACCCGGTGCTTGAGATTGTCGGCGGGATCGCGATTGCGGCCTTGCTCGGCTTTGTCGCGCTGCGGATTTCGGAAGGCACGAACACGCTGGGCGATCTGCTGGGTGTGATCGGCTTGATCGGGGTGGCGGCGCCAGAGGTGCGGGCCCTAGGCTCGATTACGGCGGTGGCGCAGGAAGGTGCGGCGGCAGCCGACCGGGTGTTTGAGATTATTGATGCTGAGCCGAAGATTGCCGATCAGGTGGATGCGGCGGCGCTTGAGAAGGCTGACGGGCAGATTAGTTTTGATCATGTGGCGTTTGCCTATCCCGATGGGACAGCGGCGCTGAAGGATGTGACACTGGAGATCGCGCCGGGTGAAACGGTTGCGATTGTTGGGCCGAGCGGGGCGGGTAAGTCGACGATCTTTAACTTGATCCTGCGTCTATATGATGTGTCAGCCGGCGGTATTTCACTGGATGGACAGGATGTCAGGCAGGTGCGCGGCGCAGATTTGCGGCGTCAGACCGCTTTGGTTTCACAGGATGCGGCGCTGTTTGACGATACTGTAGGGGCGAATATTGCGCTCGGCCGGCTTGGCGCGTCGCAGGCCGATATTGAAGCGGCGGCACAGGCGGCTAATGCGCATGATTTCATACAGGACATGCCTGATGGTTACGCGTCGCCAGCAGGTGAAATGGGACGTAATCTGTCCGGCGGGCAACGCCAGCGTGTGGCATTGGCGCGCGCGATCTTGCGCGATGCCCCGATCCTGTTGCTCGACGAGGCGACATCGGCGCTCGACGCTGAGAGTGAGGCCAAAGTGCAAGCGGCCCTCGCGGCGTTTTCCAAAGGGCGTACAACTCTGATTATTGCCCACAGGCTTTCCACCGTGCGCGCCGCAGACCGTATTGTCGTCCTGGATGAAGGCCGCGTGGTGGAAACAGGCTCACACGATACGCTGATGGCGCAGGGCGGCGTTTATAAGCGGTTGGTCGAGCTGCAATTAAGCTAGGTGGCAGGTTGCTGCAGGGCCGCGCGCTCAGCCGCAGCGCGCAGGAATTGCACCAGACGCTCAGGGGTTTCAGCGCCCTGGGCCGCCATATGGCGATGCGCGACATAGGTCGGCACGCCATTGATACCCATATCCCGGAACTGCTTCATCTGCTGGCGGACCGTTTCGACATCTGCGTCGGTTGAGAGCAGGTCTGAAACGATATTCGCGTCGAGGCCGACTTCAGAGGCCAGCGTGATCAGGACTTCGTGGTCGCCAATGTCGAGGCCCTTTGAGAAGTAGGCTTCGAACAAGGCTTCTTTCGCTTCAATCCCTTTGCCTTGACCTTGTGCCCAGAAGATCAAGCGGTGCGCGTTGAAACTGTTCGGGCGGCGCGTGATCCGGTCAAAATCGAATGGTACGCCCTCAGCTTCACCATACTGAATGAGAGCATCGCGCATTGAATTCATTTTGGATTTGGCGTCATCAGACCCGAAACGCTGGCGCATATAGTCTTTGTAATCGTAGCCACCAGCGGGCACGCCGGGATCAAGTTCAAACGGACGGAGGGCGAGTTCCAGCTCAATCTCGGGTGCAAGATCAGCTGCAGCCTTTAAGCGGCGCAGACCGAGCCAGCACCATGGGCATACGACATCGGAAACCATTTCAATCAGTAGGGGCATTATTGGGTGGTCTCCAGAGCATGTGATTTGAGGTGCGCTATATCAACAATAGCGAGTGTTTTGTGATGTGTGGCATCAAGCTTAACGGGCGGAGCGACGCCCATTTTTCGGGCCTCTTCCCAGCGTGAGGCACACAGGCACCATTGATCGCCGGGCTTCAGGCCGGGAAAGGCGTGGTCCGGGCGCGGGGTAATCAAATCATTCCCACGGCTGAAACTATATTGCAGAAATTCGCTCGTGACTTGCACGCAGACTGTATGGACGCCGTGATCTCCGGCTCCGGTATTGCAACATCCGTCGCGATAAAATCCTGTCATCGGATCCGTGCTGCAGGACGCGAGCGCGCCGCCAAGCACGTTTTTTGAAGGTAGGGGGGTATTCGTCATTCGGGGCACTCACCATCATTTTGTTTCGGCGCCCCCACGCGTGAGCAACCCTAACGCTGTCCACGTATCCGGTTCAACCCCCATCGATGAGTAAGGCGGCTGGTAGGAAATTTGCGGGACCACCCAAATTGACGCCACTTGCCCATTGCAGGGTGATTTCGATGGCTTCAGCATATGTGTCGCGAATGGTTTCTGCTTCAGCCTTTCGGATGCTGGCATCATAGCTTTGGTCATCAAACTTGGAGTTGCGAGAGAAGACTGGGCCGCTGGCTTGCCCTTCGATATCGCTTGAGGACAGGCCAAGCTTGAAAAACGTGTTTGCGGCGGTGAGGTAGGGTGCAGGATCTGTCGGTAAGCGCGTGCCATCAATTGCGCGGATCAGAGATGGTGCTTTGCCCGCGGTCTGCGTCATGAACATGACCTGATGTTGCCAAACGAGCGCAGCGATTTGCAGGTCTGTGAATGTCATGGCCTGCCGCTGCGGGATTTGGGCCAGCCCCTGCGGATCGAGCGCGAAGATATTGTAGAGCGTGCGAACAAAGCTGCGGCACGCTTCGCCCTTCTTAATCACGGAGATCAAGAAGTCTTCGAGTGGCGAGACCATGAAGAGGCAAGATTCGCTGCGCTGGAGGACCAGATCAATGAGCGGATTGGCCGGATTGGTTGGCTTTATAGTGATTACTTCATTCGGATCAAACCTGCGTCCAAGGAGTGAGAAGATGAGGCTTTCCAGTGCAGCAAGCTTGACCGCAGGCGTACCCTGTTGCCCGGCCATACGGCGCGCATTCGCAAGCTGCATCAGAATGTCTGGTTCTTTGAGGCTGAGCGATTTGCCCGGAACATCAAGCGCGCGAGCCATGAGTGTCGAGCAGCAAAACGCGGTGTGAAATATCCAGTTAATAGGCTGGGATGGTGGCGGGCTAGCCAATGCCGCGTTTAGGTCGACGGTTTGCGTTTGCGGCGCTGCGGGAAAAAAGCGCTGGTCAAGGAAAGCTGCAGAAGATAGCGCGGCGCGATCTGTCTTGAGGAGGGTGAGTGTGCCGGGTTGCAGATCAAATCCGATGGGAAACCAGTGCGGATCAGCCAGTATGGCGGGCGCAGACATTTAGAGCAGCGTGGCCAGCACAAGGCCACCAACGATGATGGCGCCAGCCCAGACATTAGACTTGAAGACAGCCAGCGCGCGGCCTTGCTTGTCGGTAGAAAGCCGCGTCACCTGCCAGATGCCGTGACCGAGAAATGCCAAGGCGATTAAGGCGCCTATGCGCTGCGCGCCTGCAACATAAGCGGCAAGGGCGATGAAGGCCGTGGCCGCGAGGTGGAACACAAAGATGCCAGTAAGGACTTTATCGTCGAAAAGGCGAGCGGTGGATTTAACCCCGATCAGGGCGTCGTCCTCGCGGTCCTGTAGCGCGTAAATCGTGTCATAAGCGATCGTCCAGAAAACGAGGCCGAGATACAGCACCATGCTGGCACCTGAGAAGACCGTCGCTGTCGCAGCGCCAACGATGACACCCCAGTTGAAGGTGAAGCCCAGCCATGCCTGCGGCCACCACGTGATATGTTTCATATAGGGGTAGGCGATGACGAGCGGTATAACGAGGACAGCAGCGATCTTGGCGTCAACGGGCAGGCAGAGCCAGATCAGAAAGCCGACGAAGAGTTGCGCGCCAAGAAAGATATAGGCTTCGCGCGGTGTGACTTGCCCGGAAGGGAGTGGACGGCTGGCAGTGCGTTCAACCTTCGCGTCGACGTCCTTGTCGGCGAGATCATTCCATGTGCAGCCGGCACCGCGCATCGCCACGGCGCCAATGGCGAAGGCCAGGAACCAGAAAATATCGGTCCATTGCAGGCCGAGCGGTATGCGCATCAGCGCAAAGCCCATCCAGCATGGCAGGAGTAGGAGCCATATGCCGACCGGGCGATCCCAGCGGGCCAGCGCTGCAAACGGTTGCGCGCGCTCAGGCAAGCTTTTCAGCCAATCAGGCAAAGCGCTGTCACCAGGCACAGGCGTCTCCTGCATCTCCTCGTACTCGTCTTCAGAATCGGCGAAATCAGTCATGACCTTCATATAACGGCTTTTTTTGTCCTTGCCATGACTTAACCTGCGCGAAGCGCCAGCCTATAGGGAAGCCATGTCACATATTCCCCGCCTTTATATCGATCACCCCTTAGAGAAAGGGACGTCTGTGCCGCTTGAGGACGGGCAGGGGAAATACCTGACGCGCGTGATGCGCTTGGCAGCTGGCGCTATTGTGCGGGCGTTCAATGGGCTCGATGGCGAGTGGCGGTGTGCGCTGAATATTGATGGCAAGCGGGTAACGCTCATACCGGATGCGCAGACGCGGCCGCAGATGGCGACACCCAATTTGACGCTGCTATTTGCGCCATTGAAGAAAAACCGCACAGATTTTGCGGTCGAGAAGGCGTGCGAGCTTGGCGTGCGACGCATACAGCCTGTGATGACAGAGTATACGCAGACAAGCCGGGTACGCGCTGACAAGCTGCAAGCGATTGCGGTTGAGGCGGCGGAGCAAACCGAGCGACTGGATGTGCCGGAGGTGACAGACGCGCTCAATCTGGGGGCGGCACTGGCGGCGTGGGATAAGGCTGCGCCGCTATATTATTGTGATGAAGGGGCAAGCGCCTTGCCGATGCGAGACGCGCTTGCGGCAAGGCAGGATACGGCGGCGGGTCTGCTGGTCGGGCCGGAAGGCGGATTCGCGCCGCGTGAGCGTGAAATGCTGCGCGCTCTCGATTTTGTGATCCCCGTCACGCTTGGCCCGCGCATCCTTCGCGCAGAGACAGCGGTTGTCTCCGCGCTCACGCTTTGGCAATCGGAACTTGGCGACTGGCGCGAGCGGCCCTATTTGCCTGAAAGCTAAAACACCGCCAGAGGGCATGGGTATGACGACACCAACCACGGATATCGATGAAACCGCCCCGCGTATCGGCGGCAAAGCTGAAATGGTGGAGTGGTTTGAAGCTGGCTCAAAGCCGATGGAAGACTGGCGCATTGGCACCGAGCATGAGAAATTCGGGTTTCTGAAGGACGGGTTGCGACCGGTCCCGTATGATGGTGAAGCGTCTATACGGGCGATGCTGCAGGGACTGAGCGACAGATTTGGCTGGGAACCGATAGTCGAGGCTGGCTTTCTGATCGGGCTGAAGAAAGACGGTGCCAGCGTCAGCCTTGAGCCGGGAGGACAATTTGAGCTTTCGGGCGCGCCGCTGAAAACGATCCACGAGACGTGCAATGAAGTGGGCGCGCATCTGCGTGAAGTGCGGGAGGTGGCTGACCCGCTGGGCATAGGCTTCCTGGGGCTTGGCGCGAGCCCAATTTGGTCGATGGATGAGACGCCAATCATGCCGAAAGGCCGCTATAAGATTATGCGAGCCTATATGGAGAAAGTCGGGCGCTTAGGGCGCCAGATGATGTTTCGGACCTGTACGGTGCAGAGCAATCTCGATTTTGGCTCTGAAGCCGACATGGTGAAGAAGTTTCGCGTGTCGCTGGCCTTGCAGCCCTTGGGTACGGCGCTGTTTGCGAACTCGCCATTTCTTGAGGGGCGGCCAAATGGCTTTCTGTCTTACCGCTCACAGATCTGGACTGATACCGACCCGGACCGAACAGGTATGCTGCCTTTCGTCTTTGATGAGGGCTTCGGGTTTGAGCAATATGTCGATTATGCGCTGGACGTACCGATGTATTTTGTCCGCCGGGGCGGGGTGTATCTGGATGCATCCGGGCTGAGCTTCCGTGATTTTCTGGAAGGTAAACTGCCTATTTTGCCGGGCGAAAAGCCAGCAATGGCGGATTTTGAGGATCATTTATCGACGATATTCCCGGAAGTGCGATTGAAGCGCTTCCTGGAGATGCGCGGGTCTGATTCCGGGCCATGGAGCCTGCTATGTGCGTTTTCAGCGTTCTGGACGGGTTTACTGTACTGCCCCGATTGCCTCGACGCGGCGTGGGCACGTGTGCGGACATGGACAGCGGGCGAACGCGAGGCGGTCCGGCAGGCTTCGCGCGTGCTCGGCCTGAAAACACCGATACCGGGCGGGCAGACGCTGCAGGATCTGGCGATTGAGATGCTGGCTTTATCACGCCAGGGCCTGAAAAACCGGGCGAATGTGTCTACGGCAGGGGATGATGAATCAGGTTTCCTCGCAGAGCTGCAGGAGATAGCGACATCAGGGATGACCCCAGCGGAGCGTCTCCTGGAGAAATATCACGGTGAATGGGACGGTGACATCACACGCGTGTTCCAAGAACGGGCCTATTAAGGCAGGTTTTTCTCCGCCATCTGATAAATAAAGCAGATTCCACCTTGAGGGTCGGCGCAACGCGTGGTGAACATAGGCATCTTTGAACATCTGGGTGTGCGCATGCTATATAAGCTGACACGTCCTGGGGAGGTAGTATGACACTTTTGCTGGTGGCGGTATTTGCGCCTATCGTGATTATCTTTGGCTGGGCCATGTGGCAGATGCGGTCGCAGCCGCGTGGGCTTTATATCCTGTTTTTCGCGGAAATGTGGGAGCGGTTTTCCTATTACGGGATGCGCGCGCTTCTAATTTTCTACCTCACCTGGCATTTCCTATACGAGAGTGACTTCTCTCTAACGCTTTATGGTGCCTATGTTGCCCTGGTCTATCTCGGGCCGCTGCTCGGTGGCTGGCTTGCGGATAAATATATTGGGTTCCGGAAAGCCGTAACGTTTGGTGCCATCCTTTTGGTTGCAGGCCACACGCTAATGGGTTTCCATGGACCACCAGCTCAAGAAACCCTTGTTGCCAATGGCCAGAGCTATGCGATTGAGCGCCCGACTTATAGTGAAACGCGTACAGAGCGTGAAATTGTCGTTGATGATCAAATATTTGAGGTAACGGCTTTTGTGCAACCGGAAATGGGTTCTGATTTACGGGCAGTCTCATACGTTGATGCTACAGGTCAATCGGTCACCATAAATGGTACTGTAGAGCGTGTACGAAGCTCTATCCACGAAATGATATTGTTTGCTGCTTTAGCCTTGATTGTTGCTGGTGTTGGCTTCCTAAAACCCAACATCTCTACCTGTGTGGGCGCTCTTTATGACAAGGGCGATCGGCGACGGGATTCGGGTTTCACCCTCTACTATATGGGTATCAATCTGGGCTCTCTGTTATCAGGGATACTCTGCGGGCTTGCGGCGGCGAAATACGGTTGGACCGCCGGGTTTGGACTTGCTGCGGTCGGTATGCTTGCAGGTCTCGTCGTGTTCATTTGGGGCCAAGGCTGGCTAGAGGGCCGGGCCGATCCACCTGCCGATGTTGATCTGACAACACCGGTCTTCGCCGGATTAAACCGCGAGTGGCTTGTATATGTTGCCGGACTGGCATTCGCCGCAGCGGCGTTCGTCTTACTGCAATTTGCAACTTATACGTCTGCGGCGATGTACCCGCTTGTGGGTATCGTCACCGCTGGAATTGTTTTTTACATGTTCACGAAACTGGAATTGCAGCAGCGCAATGCCATGATTGGATTGCTGATTTTGACAATCTCATCCGTGTTGTTCTGGACCCTCTTCGATCAAGGGCCAACTTCACTGAACTTGTTTGCAGGATCTCATGTGACCAACAATGTCGGTGGGTTTGATTTCCCGGCGACGTGGCTGCAATCGGCCAACCCGTACTTCATTGTGGTCTTTGCGCCCCTTGTGGCCGCGCTTTGGACCTTCCTTGGCAACCGCGGATGGGAACCGAACTCGTTTATCAAGTTCGGCTTCGCCATGGTGCAGATAGGCGCAGGCTTCTACATTCTTAATCTAGGAATCCAGACAGCGACGCCGGATGCTGAAGGTGCGCTGCGTATCTCGGTCATCTTCATTATCTTGATGTACCTGCTGCATACGACTGGCGAGATATTCCTTTCTCCCGTGGGTCTGTCGGCCGTGACCAAGATGTCGGCACCGCAAATCGTCGGCTTTATGATGGGCTACTGGTTCCTCGCTAGTTCGTTTGCCAATGTTCTGGCGGCGCAGGTTGCGAAAGCTACTCAAGTTCCTGAAGGTGCACCGACGGCCGAGAGTTTGGCGGCCTATAATGCGGTTTATCTGCAATTGGGCACTGCTGCTGTCGGATTGGGTGTCTTGCTCATGGTGCTTAGTCCATTCTTGCGAAATCTCACAAAGCATGTTGAGGGCCAAATGGCCGCTGATCCGACAGAGGTTGATGCATCAGGTCAGCCTGACGCAACTAGCGCGAGTTCTTAAACTGGCTTTTCGCGAACAGAAAAAAGGGCGGCTCTTACGGGCCGCCCTTTTGCATGGTGTGTAGGGTGGCCTTAGCCCGCGCCGCCGACAGTGAGGCCGCCGACCTTTAGGGTGGGTTGGCCGACGCCGACGGGGACGGACTGGCCGGCTTTGCCGCAGGTGCCGACGCCGTCATCCATGGCAAAATCATTGCCGATCATGTCGACTTGGCTGAGCGCGGTTGGGCCGTGGCCTATGAGGGTAGCGTTTTTCACGGGTGCAACGACTTTGCCGTCTTCGACAAGGTAGGCTTCGGTGCACTGGAAGACGAAATTGCCTGAGGTGATGTCGACCTGTCCGCCGCCAAAGTCGACAGCCCATATCCCGCGCTTGATTGAGGCGACAATCTCTTTCGGGTCTTGCTGACCACCGAGCATGATCGTGTTGGTCATACGCGGCATGATCGTCGCGTCATAGCTTTCCCGGCGGCCATTCCCGGTTGGGGCGACGCCCATCAGGCGGGCATTCTGGCGGTCTTGCATATAGCCTTTGAGGATGCCGTCTTCGATGAGGACGGTGCGGTTGGTGCCGGTACCCTCATCATCGAAGGAGAGCGAGCCGCGGCGCTGGTCAATCGTGCCATCATCAATGACGGTAACGCCTTTGGAGGCGACCTGCTCGCCAACGCGGCCTGAATAGACGCTGGTGCCTTTGCGGTTGAAATCACCTTCCAGGCCGTGGCCGACGGCTTCATGCAGCAGGACGGCGGGCCAGCCTGGCCCAAGCACGACTTCCATTTCGCCCGCGGGGGCCGGGATCGATTCGAGATTGATAGAGGCTTTGCGCATGGCGCGGTCTGCCAGGCCCTGCCAACGCGCTGGGGCGATCCATTCTTCATAGTGGGCGCGGCCGCCGGCGCCGGAGGAGGCGGACTCTCGGCGGCCATCCTGCTCCATCGTCACGGATATGTTGAGGCGAACCAGTGGACGAACATCGTGAAAGGCCTCACCGCCGGGGCGCAGGATGTCGATTTCGTCATAACTGCCCGCCAGAGAGACCGAGACTTGCACGACGCGCGGGTCTTTGGCGCGGACCCAAGCGTCGATTTCAGCCAGAAGGCCGGTTTTGACGGTAAAGTCGGGCGCGTCTGTAGGATCAATCGGGGCGTAGAGGCGGCGATTGGTTGGCGTGGGGCCGACATCAAGCTTGCCAGAATACCCGCGCTTGGCGAGTCGGGCGGTCTCAGCGGCGCGGGTAATCGCGGCGATTGAGAGCTCACCGGAATGGGCATTGCCGCTGGCTTCCCCTGCGACGACACGCAGGCCAAAGCCCTGGGAGGTGTCATAGGCAGCTGATTTCAGGCGGCCATCGTCGAAGACGAAGCTTTCTGAACGCGAGCGCTGCACGTAGATGTCGCCATCATCAGCGTCGCGGGCGGCATTGGCGAGGATTTCGCAGGCTTGCTGCGTATCAAACGGGAGGGATGTCTGTGTCATCGCCTGTATGTGTCGTGAAGTGGAGCGCCAATCAAGAGGCGAGATCAGAGCTTAACCGACAGGTTCACCGACAATGAAGCGTTCCAGCTGGGCTTCGACCTGTGGCCAGTCAGGCATCAGCTCGCTCGCGGTCTTGAAATCATCATATGCGCCGGGGACGTCACCGCTCTGCTCGCGGGCGATGGCGCGGTTGTAATAAGCGGCATGAATCTGGTCTGAATTGAGCGCTATGGCTTGATCGAGGGCTGTTATTGCTGCGGGGAAGTTGCGCTTGTAAATGTAGGCGGCGCCCTGATTCAGATAGGCTGCGCCGAGCTCCGGCTGCATTTCAATCGCGTTGGCGAAGTCCTGTAGCGACGAATCATACTCGCCGTGGCGCATGCGCAAAATACCGCGATTTGCGAAAGTGGCCGCGCGATTAGCCCGCGTCATGGGGTCTTCGGTTAGCGCGCGGGTGCAGATTTTTTCAGCACGCTTGAAGCTCGTCGTGGCATTCTTGGTTTCATTATAGCAGTCACCGCCCAAGCCGCCGCCAATGACGAAGACTTGTGCGGAAGCGCTGGCAGCGATGAGGATCGTGGCTGAGAGCGCGAGGAGTGCTTTTCGATTAGACATGCGGGGCATCCTTGATGTTTATGTCCTTATATCATGTCGGCTGGTATCCCTTAAGGGAGTGCGACATTTTATGTGTTGTGGTGGTGCTGGGTAGACCTACGTTCGTGTTGTAATTATGGCTCTGACCAAAATCGGATGGAGAATTCCTTGCGTTATCTAATTTCCCTCGTTTCTGCGATGCTGGTTACACTGCCTGCGCTTGCTGCAGAGCCCACACCCGGCGCGCTCAACTTCCAAGAGCCAGCAACCCGAATCATGGAGCGGATCATCAACTTCTCCAACCCGTTGCATGTCGCAATGGCGATCATTGTTGTGTTCGTACTGGCGCTGCTGATCTGGGTCTGTGTGCGCTATAATCGCCGCGCCAACCCAACCCCGCGCAAATTCAGCCACAATACGATGGTTGAAATTGTCTGGACGGTCGTTCCTGTTTTCATTCTGGTTGCGATTGCCGGACCGTCATTTTCGAACCTGTTCTATCAGGAAAATGAGCCAGATCTTGCCGCGATTGCGCAAAGCGGTGATTTTGATGATCCGGATATCTTCATTGATGCCGCCAAGCAGGACTGGATTACGGTCAAAGCTGAGGGCATGGGCAACTGGGCCTGGACGTACCACTACCCGGATGAAATGGATGTTGATGGATATCCCGTATCGTTCGTATCGAACGGTATTCACCTTGGCCTGCCAAGCGACCCACCCGCGACGCCTGAGAAGCCACGCTATCTTGCGGCTGACTATCCGATGGTCATCCCGGCCAATCGCTATATCCGTTATCAAACAGCTTCAGACCGCGTTATCCACTCGTGGACAGTTCCGGCCTTCGGTGTGAAGACGGACGCTGTGCCGGGTCGCCTTAACGAAGGTTGGTTCCTGGTTGAAAAGCCGGGTGTCTATTACGGTCAGTGCTCAGAACTGTGCGGCAAGAATCACGCCTTCATGCCAATTGAAGTTCGGGTTGTCCCGCAAAGCCAGTATGACAGCTGGATTGCGATGATGAAGACCGGCGACATCGATGCGGCAACGCAACTCGTACAAGTTATTGACACTGAGGGTGAGACCCGTCTCGCCTCAGCTGAATAAGGGATAGATCTGATGGCAATGGATGCAGTTTCAGCCGACCACGGTCACGATGCTCACGATCACAAGCCGGGCTTCTTTACCCGCTGGTTCCTGTCGACCAACCATAAGGATATCGGTACGCTTTATCTCGTGTTTGCGCTCGTCGCGGGCATCGTCGGATATACGCTTTCAGGCCTGATCCGTCTGGAGCTGGCTGAGCCGGGTATTGGCCCGCTTGTGCAGCTGATGCAGTTCTTTGGCGCAGCCGAAGGGCCGGAGGCGATTGAGAAAGCCAAGAGCTTCTATAATGTTGTGATTACTTATCACGGTCTGATCATGATCTTCTTCATGGTGATGCCAGCCCTGATTGGGGGATTTGGTAACTGGTTCGTGCCGCTGATGATTGGCGCGCCTGACATGGCGTTCCCGCGGATGAATAATATTTCGTTCTGGCTAACGGTTGTGGCTTTCCTGCTGGCCGTCATTTCCATGATGGTTCCCGGCGGTAATGGTGTGAATGGCTTTGGTGGGGGCTGGGTTTTGTATCCGCCGCTATCGAGTACGGCGGGTCATGCCGGGCCGTCCATGGACTTGCTTATTCTGTCGCTGCACACGGCAGGTATCGCGTCGATCCTTGGCGCTATCAACTTTATCGTGACGATCCTGAATATGCGCGCGCCGGGCATGACGCTGCACAAGATGCCACTGTTTGCGTGGTCAATTCTTGTGACCGCTGTTCTGCTGCTACTCGCGCTACCTGTTCTGGCTGGCGCGCTAACCATGCTGCTGACCGACCGAAACTTTGGATCGCAATTCTTTGACCCCGCAGGGGGCGGGGACCCGGTCATGTTCCAGCATCTGTTCTGGTTCTTTGGGCATCCTGAAGTCTACATCATGATCCTGCCTGCCTTCGGCATTATTTCGCACATTGTGTCGACCTTCTCGAAGAAACCGATCTTCGGCTATCTCGGCATGGCGTATGCGATGGTTTCAATCGGTGCGATTGGCTTCATTGTGTGGGCGCACCACATGTACACTGTCGGTATGCCAACAGACATGAAGGCCTATTTTGTCGCCGCAACTATGGTGATTGCGGTGCCGACAGGCATCAAGATCTTCTCATGGATCGCGACAATGTGGGGCGGTTCGATTTCGTTCGAAGTGCCGATGGTCTGGGCGATTGGGTTTATTTTCCTATTCACCCTTGGCGGTGTGACCGGGGTTGTGCTGGCGAATGCCGGTATCGACCACGCCGTGCATGACACCTATTATGTCGTTGCGCACTTCCACTATGTGCTGTCGCTCGGTGCTGTGTTCGGCCTGTTTGCCGGCTGGTACTACTGGTACGAGAAAATGTTCGGCATCAAGTATAACAAGACGTTGGGCTATGCGCATTTCTGGACAATGTTTATCGGGTCGAATCTGATCTTCTTCCCGCAGCATTTCCTTGGCCTGAACGGTATGCCGCGTCGTTATGTGGATTATCCAGATGCCTTCGCGCTTTGGAATAGCGTCTCTTCATGGGGTTATGCGGTCTCGATGGTCGCGACGTTGATCTTCTTTGTTGGCATGGTTGAGTCGATGCTTCGTCGCCGCAAAGCCGAGGCCAATCCGTGGGGCGAGGGTGCAACAACATTGGAATGGACTCTGCCTTCACCGCCGCCATTCCACCAGTTTAACGAGCTACCTGTCGTCAAGACTGAGGGTGGCCACTAACCGCTATCGTGCGGATCAGATTAGCGGCGGCCCTTTGTGCAAAACTGCGCGAAGGGCCGTCTCGTCAACAGGTTTAGGACGAATGTCATGAGTGAGGCACAAGCAGCCCAGACGCTTTCAGCCGCGCGCCCAGCGACTGCGGGTGACTATCTGGAACTGATGAAGCCGCGGATCATTATGCTCGTGGTGTTCACAGCGCTCGCTGGCCTGGTCGCAGCGCAGAGCGTTAGCGGCGTCTCAATGCATCCTGTGATGGCCTGTGTCGCGGTTCTGGCGGTGGCGCTGGGATCAGGCGCGGCCGGGGCCCTGAACATGTGGTTTGACGCCGATATAGACGCGATCATGACGCGGACATCGACGCGGCCAATCCCATCAGGCGCTGTCCCGCGCGAGGAGGCTTTGACATTGGGGCTGATCATGTCGGCTGTGTCTATTTTGCTGATGTGGATGTCATCGAACGTGCTCGCTGCGGCTTTGCTGGCGGTCTCGATTGCCTATTATGGCTGGTTCTACACCATGCTGCTAAAGCGCCGAACGCCGCAAAATATTGTGATTGGCGGGGCGGCAGGAGCGTTTCCACCAGTGATCGGCTGGGCCGCAGTCACTGGATCGACGCCGCTGGATGCGTGGATCCTGTTTGCGATTATCTTCTTCTGGACGCCGCCGCATTTCTGGGCGTTGAGCCTTGTCGCGCATAAGGAATATGAGAAGGCGGGTGTGCCAATGTTGCCTGTGACGCATGGGGCCAAGGCCACGCGGCGGCAAATCCTGGTATACGCTGTGCTGCTTGCGCCGCTTGGTATGTTGCCAGTGTTTACGGGGCTAGGCGGCTGGATTTATGCAAGTGTCGCAGCTATTCTGGGCCTTGTCTTTGTTGGCTTTGCCGTGCGTGTCGCGCGCAGCCGGGCAGGGGAGCCAGATATGGGCGCGCCAGAACGCAAGTTGGCGATGAGCATGTTCGCCTTCTCGATCCTGTATCTGTTTGTCATTTTTGCCGCGCTGCTGGTTGAGCATGGATTCGGGCTTCATATGCCTGTTGGAGCGTTCGCATGACAGCTGAAGTGAACCAGATGACACCCGAAGAGGTGGCAGCGCGTAAGAAGCGGAATGTGTGGCTTGCACTGGCGCTCGTGGCGTTTGTGGTGCTGGTCGGTGTGACATCCGTGATCCGCATTAGCAGTAGCGATTTTGGTAAGAGTGATGGCCTGTATTTTAGTGGCTCGCTTGAAAAGAAATCGCAGCCACCACCACCGGAGTTGCCATCTGATGAATAATCGCAAAACCGCTCTGATCTTTGGTGGCGCCGCCTTTGCCATGCTGTGTCTCGCCTTCGCCTCGAAGCCGCTTTACGACACGTTCTGCCGTGTGACGGGGTTTGGTGGCACAACGCAGATTGCGGAAAAAGCCCCGGAAGCTGTGCTCGAGCGGACTGTGAATGTTCGCTTTGATGCCAATACAGCCGACACGCCAATCCTGTTTCGGCCGCTGCAAACACAAGTTGATATCCAGCTGGGTGAGCACGGCCTGGCTTTCTATGAAGTGACGAATGCGTCGAAGAATGATGTCAGCGTTATCGCGAGCTATAATGTGACGCCGCATAAGGCCGGGCTGTATTTCAACAAGATTGAGTGCTTCTGTTTTGAGGAACGAATCATCAAGGCCGGCGAGACCAAGAAATTGCCCGTCGTGTTCTTTGTCGACCCAAGCATGGACGAGGAGCGCAACCTGGATGACGTGCGCACCATTACGCTTTCATATACATTTTTTCAAACAGATGCCTTTCCGGGTGCGGCGAAATCGGCATCTCTGGATTGAGCTATTGCGGTTTTGCGGCGCACCGGTCTAAAAGCGGCGTGAATTTTTCTAACTTGCCTCAAGGGATTCCCCGCCATGGCCGCTGACGTCAAACACGACTATCACCTTGTAAATCCTTCACCTTGGCCTTTGTTTGGGTCGCTGGCTGTGCTTGTGCTGGCAGTGGGCAGCGTGACCTTCATGAAGGGCCTGTTTGGCTTTGAAAAAGGCTTCCCATGGATCATGGTTGCGGGATTCGCGATGGTCATCTGGGTGATGATCGGCTGGTGGTGCGAAGTAATCAAAGAGGGCCGCACAGGCGACCATACGCCGGTTGTCGAGATCGGCCTGAAATATGGCATGGTGTTCTTCATTGCGTCTGAAGTGATGTTCTTTGGTGCATGGTTCTGGAGCTTCTTCGAGTTTGCGATTTTCCACGCCGCGCGCGTTGGTGAGACATTTGATGTCACAAGTCCCGTATGGGCCGATGGGCTAAGTCGCTTTGCCGAGTGGCCGCCAGTTGGTGTGACCACATTTGACGCATTCCACTTGCCGCTGATGAATACGCTTATCCTGCTTCTATCAGGCACAACAGTTACAGCGGCGCATCATGCGTTGCAGCACGATAAGATGGATCAGGCCAAGACAATGCTGATCCTAACAATCGTTCTCGGTCTGGCCTTTACCGGGCTTCAAGTCCTCGAATATTCGCAGGCGCAGTTTAGCTATGGCGGTACGATTTATGGATCGGCCTTCTTTATGGCGACAGGTTTCCATGGCGCGCATGTGGTGATCGGGACGATCTTCCTGTTCGTTTGCCTGCTGCGCCTCTACGCCGGAAACATGACCGCCAAGAAGCATCTTGGGTTTGAGTTTGCGGCTTGGTATTGGCATTTTGTCGACGTTGTTTGGCTGTTCCTTTTCGCCTTTGTCTACGTCATCCCGCAGCTCGTCCTCGGACACTAAACCTGTGACACGATCGGTCTCCCCGCTCTCTGCAGGGCTGGGATGCCGCTGTCCGGCTTGCGGCGAAGGACCAGTGTTCAAGTCTTATCTGGGGCTCGCCCCGCGTTGCGGCGCCTGCGGGGCTGATTTCAGCAAGGCAGATTCTGGCGATGGCCCGGCATTTTTTGTAATGTTTCTGGTGGCGATTATCATCACGCCGCCTGTTTTGCTTGTGCAGGTGATTTTCGATCCCCCGGCATGGGCGCAAGTATTGATCTGGATCGGGCCGATTATCTTGCTGGCAATGGCGCTGTTGCGGCCGTTCAAATCGCTGCTGTTTGCGCTGCAATGGAAGAACCACGCTGAAGAAGCACAATGGGAAGACAGGGGCGAGGGGGAGTCATGAAGTTTCGCCCTATGCCGGTTCTGACAGTGCTGACAGTGATCAGCCTTGGCATCCTGCTTTGGCTCGGCAACTGGCAGTATGAGCGATACAGCAGTAAAATGGCTGTGGGCGCTAAAGTATCAAGTGAAGCGGCTCCCGAAACGGTTTCAGTCGATATTGAACTCTCAAATTCAGGACAAGCGCAAAATCTTTATGGCGCCATGGACGGCGAACCGACCTGGCGACGCTATGTGCCGGGGCGGTTGAGTGATACGGGCGAACTTGTGCTTGTGCTGTGGGATTCGACTGGCGGCCCACAGCCTGTGCAGATGGCTGTAAGCGATGCTGTTGGGCCGTATGCTCGCGTCGCTAATGTGCTGCAGCGGCCTTTGAAGAAAGGGGCTTTCGCCGCACGCAATGATCCCGCCAACAATGTGTGGCATGTGATGGATACATCGGGCATGGCAGCGCAACTTGGCTATCCGCCTGAACCGCTACGCGTTGTCGAAACAGTGAATATAACGGTGCGCAACGCCGCCGATATGAGCAAAGCCCGGCGCACCTCAAATCCGTATGCCTATGCGCAAGTGCTCGACCCCTTGCCACCAGAGAGACACTTCGGATACGCCCTGACATGGTGGGGGATGGCCATTGGGTTGATTGCTGTGTATCTGGCGCTGCATCATTCCCGCGGCCGACTGCGCTTTCGGAGCTAGACCATGAAATATATTTCTACGCGGGGGCGGGCAGCGCCTGTCGATTTCGTTGAAGCGATCCTGACGGGATTGGCGCCTGATGGCGGGCTTTATGTGCCTGAAGCATGGCCGCGCATAGAGCCAGCGCATGCAGGAGAGAGCTACGTCTCCGTAGCCTCGCGTATTATCAAAGCGTTTGCGGGCGATACATTGTCCAAAGATGTGATCGATCAGCTTTGTGAGAGAGCCTACGCCTCTTTTGCGCATCACAGCGTCGCGCCACTGGTGCAGGATGGACCGAACAGTTTTGTGATGGAACTGCATCACGGACCGACGCTCGCGTTCAAAGACGTCGCCATGCAACTGATCGCGCAGCTATATGACCATGTCTTGTCACAGCGCGGGGAGCGGATGAGCGTCGTCTGCGCGACCTCTGGTGACACAGGGGGCGCGGCAGCAGCAGCATTTGCGGGAGCCTCGAATGTTGATCTGTATATTTTGCATCCGCATGAACGCGTGTCGCCCGTACAGCGACTGTTTATGACGACCACGGGGGCAAGCAATGTTTCAAACTATGCGCTTGATGGTGACTTTGATGACTGTCAGGCGATTGTGAAAGCGATGTTTGCCGACACGGAATTCTCGAGTTCGGTGCGGTTGTCAGGTGTCAATTCAATCAACTGGGCGAGGATTGCGGCGCAGTCCGTTTATTATGCGACGTGTCAGGCCGCGCTTGGCGCCGATCGTCCGCTGCGGTTTGTGGTTCCGAGCGGAAATATGGGGGATGCTTTGGCTGGCTATGTCGCGGCGCGCTGCGGATTGCTTGCGGGATATGAGACCATTTGCGCGGTGAATGAGAACAAGGCTCTGGCGACACTTTTCCATGACGGCGTGATGAGGCGAACCCCAGCGGTGGCGACACCCAGCCCGGCAATGGACATTTCTGTCCCGAGCAATTTTGAGCGTCTGCTTTTCGAAGTCACTGGCCGTGATGGCGATGTGGTGAGGTCAACTTATGCCCGCTACGCGCAGGCAGGTGAGGCGGACTTGCCGGAATCTGTACGTGGCCCGCTTGGTTGCACAGGAATGTCTGTGAAGTCGGTTAGCAATGCTGACACCGCAGCAGAGATGCGGCGCTATTTGGAGCAGACAGGTGGTTTGATTTGCCCCCACACGGCTGTTGGAACGGCTGTGGCGGCTGGGTTGCCAGATTCAGACGCGGCGACAGTCATTCTGTCGACGGCGCATGCGGCCAAGTTCCCGGAAACAGTTCTTGAAGTTACCGGACGCGAAGCACCTTTACCTGCGCGCTGCGAAGCCTTGCTGGCACACTCAGAAGTATTTGAGCAGTTACCGGCGGAGATTTCCGCAGTGAAATCGGCGATTCTGGCGCGTCAAAGCGTTTAATGACTAGACTCCTGTGGGATTCTCGCCCCAGCATGTCGGTGGGAGTGACGGTATGAAGAGTACTTTGGGCGAGTGGCGCTGGATTGGCGCCGTACAAAGACTCGATCTGAGCATTGAAGACCAGCGTGAGTATGCTGTGCTTGATGGGCAGTGGGCGCTAGATGATTTTGCTGTATTGCTGGACGGCCTTAGCCATCGACGGGTCGCTGAGAGCCTGCGTGAGGGCGGGGCAAGTGTGGCGTGTGAGCTGCGTCTTGGTGATGGCCGCGCGGTTCAAATGGTAGGGGCGTTTACAGACAGGTCTGACGCCAGTGGCGTGCTAATGGCAGATGTGCCGCACGAGGCGCCGGTTGATGATCCCGGGCCTGAGCTTGTGCCTGTCTTCCAACCGATTATCCGGTTGAGTGACGGCGGGGTTGCCGGATTTGAGGCTTTGGCCCGATGGCCCGTCGAGGACGGAGGGCAGGATCAGGCAGCCCAATACCGCTTCGATGATAAAGCGCTGGCCTCGAGCATGCTGATACATGGTTGCGAGGCTCTAACGGCATGGCGAGATCTGGTCGGTCGCGAAGATATTTTCATGCAGGTGAATTTGACTGCGCGCGATCTTGCCGATGATGGACTGCTTGATCTGGTTCAGGTTCTTATCTCTGGGCATAAGCTAAAGCAGGGACAGTTACGTCTTGAGCTGACTGAGCAAGCGGCATTGCGAGATGCGTCGCGCGCTATACAGGTTGCGCAGGAGTTGGAGGCTGCCGGTGTGCCGCTGGTGCTGGACGATTTCGGTAGTGGCCATTCCTCGTTCGTGTGGCTTGCGAAACTGCCAGCCGGAAGCTTGAAGATTGATCAGGATTTAATCGCCTTGATTGAGGACAGGCGAGTTAGCACAATTCTGGAAGCGCTAACCCTGATGGCGAAACGGCTGGGCATGGAAACGACGGCTGAGGGAGTGGAAAATGCATCCATGCTGCCGCGCCTACGCGAAATTGGCTTTGACTATGCGCAAGGCTATGCGTTGCAGCGGCCTATGCAGCTTGAGACCGCAACGGGCTACTTGCTCGAAAAGGCAGGCTCTTAACGGCGCTGTGGATTAGGCTTCCGGGTGCGGTTTTGCTTGCTGGATGGCCTGCGTGTGCTTCTATCCACGGGTAGAAGGCTGGCGTCGATTTTATCGCTTAATTGACTGCGCAGCAGGTTCCCGGGGATTTCTTCAACGGCGCCGGGGCGTAAGTCACCAAGTTCGAAAGGGCCATATTGGGTGCGAATGAGCCGATTGACCTGTAGACCGAGATGCTCGAGCGCCTTGCGGACTTCACGGTTTTTGCCTTCTGTCAGCTCAAGCGTGATCCAGTTATTTGCGCCGGTTTCACGCTCCAGTGTGGCAATGATGGATGTAAACTGCGTACCGTCACCCAGCGTGACCCCATCTTTGAGCGTATCGAGCTCAGCCTGTGTTATCTTGCCGTGCGCACGGGCGCGGTAGAGGCGCGGCAATCCGGTCTTTGGCAGCTCCATGGCGCGAGCGAGACCGCCATCATTGGTCAGCAGTAGAAGACCTTCAGTGGTGAGATCGAGCCGCCCGATTGTTACAGTTCTGGGAAGGGCCTTTGAAAGCTCATCAAAGATTGTCCGACGGCCCTCAGGATCATTCGTTGATGTAATCAGACCGGATGGTTTGTGATAACGCCAGACACGAACTGGCTCATGTGCATTAACCCGGTTACCATTGACCTGAATATGATCGCGTGACGTGACTTTGAAGGCAGGCGTCTTGAGCTTCTTGCCGTTGACCTGAACTTCGCCGCGCTCAATCATCGCTTCGACTTCACGGCGCGAAGCAATACCTGCGCGAGCGAGATATTTGGCTATACGTTCACCCTCGCTCCAGTCAGGATCGCCGAGCTGTTTTTGGTTTTTCGGGGCTGGCTTGCGTGGTCGTGCGGGGCCGCGGTTCGTCTCTCGACGGTCCGTCATGATGTCTGTCCTTCAAGGCTAAAGGATCAATTGCAGGACAGGGGCGGCAATAGCAAGGCCCAAGGCGATTTCCATCGGTATCCAGATTGGAATCATTCCAGCGCTGCGATTCTCTTCGCCATCCAAAAGCAGGGAAATGGTTCGCCCTAAACCGGCCCCCATCCATGCGGCAGCAATCGGAAGAATCGTAAAGACCTTATAGTAGATCTTCAAATCAGCCTGCATCACAATCGCTGCCGCGCAAAGATGTAGCATCAGCAGAAGGCCGCCATATGTGGCGCGAAACTCTGAGAATCCACCTGGCTTGTCAGGATCAGGGTCGGCGGTGAGGCGAACAATGCCCGCGGCCCACTTGGGAGCAAACAGACTCGCCAGACCGAGCAAAGCACAAAACCCAAGGGCGAGGAGTGAGATAAATTCAGTCGGGTGAGGCATAAGTCGCTCCTGCTTTTGGTTGCGTGTATTGCACACTGAATACGTTCATGGAGGCTTAACTAGATGCATCCATTGCACCGGCATCGCGCCAGGCCTGTTTTGGCCAGCGGCGGTGTTGCCAAAACCATTGTTCGGGATTGGCCTCAACTTCGGCTTGAATAAAGGCTGTTATCTGCTCGACTGATGTGCGGACATCGGCGTCAGTGTCACCAGTACTCTGAGGGAGATAGGGTTTGTGAATTTCGACGCGAAACCGGGCAGGGCCCGTTCGGCGTGTCGTAATGGGGACGATGGGCACGCCATATTTTAACGCAAGCCTTGATGGGCCAGGCGCCGTCATCGCGTCATGACCGAAAAACGGGACGGCCAGTCCCTGATTGAATTTTTGATCATTCATCAGCGCCACGGCGCGATTTTGACTGAGTGCACGCATCAATTCGCGTGTGCCGAGCCCTTTGGGCGTGAGCACACCGATACCATAATCATGGCGAACCTTGTTGAGGCGGCGATCAATATGCGGATTGTTGAGCGCGCGGTAGGTTATCAAGCAGTCGACCGGGCGATTACAGATCACCGCGGCCATGACTTCGAAATTGGCAAAGTGTCCGGAGACGATCACGGCGCCACGATCAGCGTTTTCAACCTGATCCAGATACTCTGCGCCGATAACTTCAACCCGGTTGCCGTTATAGGGATTGATCTTTGGCAGATGTGGAAGCTCGCCCGCCGTTCGCCCGACACTATCCCAGGAGGCCAGGGCTATTTTTTCCCGCTCAGCTTCGGTTTTATCCGGAAACGCGAGGCGTAAATTACGCAGAACCGTTTTATGCTGCGAAAGCAGAGGTCCAATCTTGCGAAACAGCCAGCCAAGAGCATTTGAAGCGCGGTCAGGGCCGAGGGCCTTCATCGGCCACCAGTAGATAACATCCCATGCAACCGCTTCGACACGCCACTGTAATCGCTGCATGAATGTCGACCTGTTATCGATATCCTTGGGGCGAATATATTGAGGGGCGTCAGGTTTCGTCATTGAGCTGTGTTTTCAGCACATCGCCGAGTAGTTTGCCAAGCGCATCAGTGTCCTCGAACTGCGCTTTGACAGGAAGCGCGACAACGCCATGTTTCTGTTCGGGGGTCATTCTCGCAAGGTCTTTTTCGGTAGTGATCAAGTGGGCTTTATGATCGCGCGCAAGTTCCCGCAGATAATTCATATCCCGACTTGTGAAGATATGATGATCAGGAAACGGTACGGAATCACGCAAATCTACACCGCTATCGGTCAGAGTATCGAAGAATTTTTGCGGATAACCAATACCTGCAAAACCAACATATGGCCCAGGTGCGAGTTTTGTATCTGAGGTTATTTTTGCGCGCAGGATGGGGCCGCCATAAGTGGAGAGTTCGCTAGGGATGTCGCCGTCTCCCATCACGATCACCGCGTCAGCGCGCGCCAGGCCCGCACTGATCGTTTCACGCAGAGGCCCTTTGGGGATAACGTAGCCATTGCCAAATGCCGTTCGTGTATCCACGACGACCAATGAGATATCCTTGTTCAGGCTGGGGTTCTGATGCCCATCGTCCATGATGATGATATCGACCCCGGCGTTTGACATCATTTTCCCCGCCGCGCCGCGATCCGCGCCGATCCATGTCTCGCCGTTTTGCGCGAGCATGTAAGGTTCGTCACCGACATCCCGGGCCGTGTGATGGCTTGTATCGACTCGTAACGGGCCTTTGAGCTTGCCACCATAGCCGCGCGACAAGGTTGCTACGCGCAATCCGGGATGTGCCGATAGCATGCTTCGCAAGGCTGCAACGACGGGGCTCTTGCCGACGCCGCCGACACTAATATTTCCGACGCAGATGACTTTGGCGCTGACTTCAATTGGAGTCGCGGCGGATATTTTCTCAGCTGCGATGAGGCCATAAATCCAAGCGAGCGGGGTCAGCAGCATGCGGGTTAGCGGCGCCGCCTCCCGCGATTTTGGGTCAAGCCCAGCGGACCAAAAAAAAGGTTCCTTCATGCCTCTTCCTTAGCATGAGCAAGCAGAGCCGTAAGTGCTGTAATCGTTGCCGACATTGGGCCTATGGCTTGCTCGTCCAGCTTACGCAGCAAGGCTTGCGTTGGCGGTGTGCAGGGAAATGCTGTCACCAGGTCTTCGACAGTATTGACGACGGTTAAACCGCCTTCAGATTCCAGTCGTGCGGCCATGTCTTCGAAATTAAATACGCTTGGCCCTGTCATCACAGGCTTTCCAAGCCGAATGGGTTCGAGGGGATTATGTCCGCCAACCCCCGGAGAATGCCCGCCGCCGAGATAAACAGCTGTGGCCAGGCGGTACCAAATGCCAAGCTCGCCGAGCGTATCAGCCAGCAGGATATTTGTATCTGGAGTCACGGGGTCATTACGACTGCGACGGGCGATTTTGAGATACGAGCAACTGAGAAGGCTCTCGACTTCATCGCCGCGCTCTGGATGGCGGGGGGCGATGATTGCAAAGGGACGTGGTGACATCTGAAGCAGAGCATCAAGCACGAGGGCTTCTTCGCCCGTATGCGTGGACGCCGCGACCAGGATCGAACGCTCGCCTATGGCCTGGCGAAGCGTGGCTTCATCTTCGGTCGAGGCATCGGGAATGGGGAGGGCTGATTTCAGGTTTCCGGGGCAGGGGACTGTCTCGCCCCGTATGCTCGACAGGCTGACCGCAACTTTCTTGTTTGCCGCTAGGATTACATCAAAAAGGCTAAACACATGCTTTGCGGTGTCTGGCCAACGTCGCCAACCAGAGATGGATTTCTCGGTCATGCGCGCATTGACGAGGGCGGTTCTTGTTTGCGTATGTTTAAGCTCATGCAGGAGGTTTTGCCAGATTTCACCCTCCGCAAAAACCGCAAGATCCGGCTGCCAGTAGCTTACGAAACGCCGGGCGATGGCCGGAGTATCCACAGGGGCCATTTGTTGGCATGTCCATATGTCCTCAAAACGCGGATCATTTTCCAGTTTGTTGGTAATTGTGTCCGCGCCCGTGAGTGTTTGGCACGTAAATAGGCATGCGGCTTTCGGATGCTTGCTTACGAGCTGCGCGGCGATCTCCAGTATGATCATCGACTCGCCAACGCTGGCACCGTGAAACCAGAACAGCTGACCTTCAGGGCGTTCGGGTAAACTCCGCCCAAGTCTTTCGTGAATGCGGTTTGAGTTCTCTTTGCCCTGTCGCGCGCGTCGCCGCATGATAGCGGATAAGTATGGTGACAGGCACCGGGTCGCTAAACGGTATAAAGAGAGACCAAGAATCATACGCGCTTATACGCTACGAACGAAAATGTGCGATACCGATCAGGCCGTTTATACGCTTAACCGAGCAGGTTAAAAACGCTGGTCATAGAGACGCGTTCTTCAGGACCGTTATTGTCCTTTGGCTTCTCTGAAAAACCAAGCCAGCTCAAGATAATGACGACGAGAATATTTCTCAGTGCTACCAAAAATCCCACCATAACATGGCTCCCAGTTATTGTTACACGTGTCATACATGTTTGCAGTGGATAAATAAACCTCAAAATCGGATATTTTTGGAAGAGAATTTATCACAATACTGTGTAAGTGGTGAGTATGACTGCGCGCGATTCGTCGAAAGAGGACTTTATGGAAATTGATCTTGAACATCTCCTGTCTATGGCCGGAGGCGATCCTGCGCTGGCAGATGAAGTTTTGGATATTTTCAGATCGCAGGCGTCTGTTTGGGGGCGGCTGCTTGATGTGGACTTGCCAGAGCAGCAATGGGCTGATGCGGCGCATACGCTCAAGGGAGCTGCGTTGAGTATTGGCGCGCATGAGTTTGCTGAGACGTGCAAGAAAACCGAGGCTTTGGGCCGTCAGGGCGGCGCGAGCCGAGTTGCGGCCGCCACAGCTATTTCGGATGTTAAGTCTGGTTTGTCAGAAACGATCGAGGCCTGCGCCCGGGCAAGTCATACTTTGTCTATGCGGGGCGTGAGGGCATCAAAAGAGCCAAACTCATAAGCGATACAGCGATCTATAAGGGTACGCCAAACAGGCTCTGCTATAGCCGGTGACAGTCCTTGGCGCTCGGCTTCGGCGAGGACTTTGCTGACAACATCTTCGATACGCGGTCGATCAAGCACTGCGCTGCGGTGGCCTTTTATGCGCGCTGCGGCATCCATGAAAGACTGGCGCTCTGCCAGAAGCGCAACCAAGGCGCGGTCAAGCCGATCTATTTCATGGCGCACGTCCGTCATTGTGCGCGCGGTCGCGGCCGTGTGGTGTTTCTGGTCGTCAATCGTTGCGGAAGTCATGGCGTCTCTTTTCGCGGCTGAGGCCGGGACTATGCGGGATAAGGCGCAGCCGAGCGATGCGGCGGCGCGACGCGGCACCGCATCCGTGAGGGTTATTTCTCGATCATCAGTGGCATACGGGCCTGTAGCTGACCATTTTGGCTGGCCTCAAACTCGTCCAGCATGACTTTCACACGCGGGTCATTCAAGATCGAGGACAGCTCACTCAGGGCTTGTAGGTCATCGGCTGCAGCCGAGGCAAAGGATGGCCCGAATGGGAACCCAGAATTAGACTGTGGGTACATTATGTAGCGCACGTCTGAATCTGGCTCGATATCTGCTAATTCGCGTGCTTTACGGACAGCTGTCATTAGCCCGCCAAGTTCATCGACCAGCCCATTTGAAAGCGCATCTTCGCCGCTCCAGACCCGGCCACGTGCCACCTCGTGAACTTCCTCAACTGTCATGTCGCGGCCCTCTGCAACCAATTCAAGGAAGCGGTCATATCCACGTGTCAGCCATGCGCGGAGGGCTTCGGTTTGGGATTCGGTGAACAGGTCAGCCGACGTGAATGCCCCAGCAAATTCGCCGCCAACGGTGATCGAACGCACATTCACGCCGATGCGCGCCAGTCCTTCTGAGACGGCAACTTTACCGCCGAAAATGCCTATAGAGCCTGTAATTGTCGTTCTGTTGGCAACGATCCAGTCGGCGCCTGTTGACACATAGTAGCCACCTGACGCGGCCACTGACCCCATTGAGACGACGACAGGCTTGTTGTGCTCAGTTTTCGCGATCTCAACGGCGTTCCAGATCTGATCAGAGGCTGTCGGCGAGCCGCCAGGGCTGTCGACACGAAAGACGATGGCCTCGACACGCTCGTTTCGTGCAGCCTCAAGGATGGCTTCAGCCGTTGTGTCCGACGAGATACCGCCGCTCTCACCAAATGGGCCGCTTTCCGCAACACCTGTTGTGATGGCACCTTGGCCACCGACGATTGCGATAACGGGCGCCGAAAACTTGGCTGCGTCCGGAATGTAAGAGGCGATAGTCATGAATTCGACGGACTCACCCGCCTTCTCACGAATCGATTCTTTGGCGCTTTCTGGCCATCCTTCGTGATTCGCCAGTTCAAGTTCGACCATTCTTTCCGACGTAATCGGGCCGCTTTCCAGCGCCGCTTTGGCGGCTTCAACTGTGATTCCGCGATCCTCGGCTATGTCGGTAAGTGAGACCTCCCAAATCGATTCGGCAAGGCGGGTCATCGCTTCACGGTGCGCTGGGGTGTAATCATCTTCCTGATACATGTTGGGCGAATTTTTATACTCATACAGCGCAATGATTTGTGGTGTGATTGATAGCTTTTCCATCAAGCCTTTAAGAAATAGCGTCTCGAATGCGATGCCGCTGGCAATCAGGTCACTACCCGGTTGCACCCAAATTTCGTCAGCTGTCGCAATCGCGCGGTAGCCGGAAGGTCCGCCGCCAAATGACCCTTGGCTATGGGCGACGACAAATTTACCTTCGGCCTGAACAGTTTTCAAAGCGGCGCGCAATTCTTCGGCCCGTGATGAACCGACACTAAACTCGCTACCGCGCAGGAAGACGCCTTTAACACGGTCATCTGTCGCGGCTTGGTCAAGCTTTGTCAGAATGTCGATAAAGCCCTCCTGCCCAAATAAGACTTCTAAGCCTGCATTCGGCGCCTGATCAGAAATACTGTTACGCAAATCAACAGTCAGAACGATATTGTTCGGCATTTTTGCGGGCTGGCCAAGACTACCCAGAAAAGCGGCACCGACGAAGAAGAGCAAAAGCAGGGCAACGAGCGTTCCAACAACCGCGCCTCCAATGGCAATTAGAAAAGTTTTCATGGTTGGGCGCTCCAGAGTCGATTTATCGGATAACGATATGGATACTTATTCTGCTTTTGTCAAAATTTAATCACTGTTCCCGCAAAAAATTCGGTACACCGCTCAACATTCACAACATATATGTGAGTTCGGCAAAGCGTACTGACTTCTTTAAATGGAAGGTTGCTATTAGGGTGTTGCAAGCTGAGGACGTATTGTATATGTCCGCGCTTCAGTTGGGGTGTCGCCAAGTGGTAAGGCACCGGTTTTTGGTATCGGCATCCCAGGTTCGAATCCTGGCACCCCAGCCACTTTGTCATGTCTCTTTTCAGATCCGACCTATGACAAGCGTGTAGGCATTTTTTTGCTTTTTGCAGCAATAAATGTGATAATATTGCAATATACCCTTGTGTCTGCTCCAAATCTGAATGAAGGTTTGACAAGGTGTAATGCATTTTGCACACGTGCTGAACATAAGTTCACGTTGAATGGCGGCTTGTTTGCCAGATCTGTGGACACCAAGAAAGCGGTTAGCGCTTCGGGGACTATGGGAGGGGAGATGGTCTAGACCTAACTCCCCCGATTGAAAAAACTGAGACGGTGTTTGTGTGAAGCCGTATCCAATCAACAGGTTACGTGGCCTCGCCATGTTATCAAACAAGTTTTCTGCGTCGGCATGCGCTGGCGCACCATTCGGAGAGTGAGAGGCAGACTTCATGAATAGAGTTCTGACACCGGCTCGTGGAGCCATCATAGCTGCGGCATTTGCCGGCTTGACGCTTCCAGCTGTTGCGCAAGGCCAGCTTGGCCAGGCAATTCAAAAAGGCGAGCAGGCGACGAAGCGCGCTGAAGCCACCCAGCAACGTATCAACCAGCTTGATGATGAGCGTTCTGACATGGTCGGCGAGTTCCGTACCTTGCTGCAACGCAAGCAGGCTGCGCAGCTCTATGCCCGCCAGCAGGAAAAAGTTGTTGAGTCGCAACGCCGCGAGCTTGTTTCTCTACAAGATCAGCTTGAGCGTGTTGACGAGATCACAGCGCAGACCGTGCCGATGCTCCTTGATATGGTTGATGATCTGGAAGCCTTCGTCGAAGCCGACTTGCCTTTCCGTCTCGAGCGTCGCCGTGACCGCATTGAAACGCTGAGAACAGCGATGGAAGATGCGCAGGTGCCAATCGTTGAGCAGTATCGTTTGATCATTGAGGCATACCAGGCCGAAATGGAATACGGTCGTACAGTTCAAACCTGGCCTGAAACACTGACGATTGATGACAAGGAAGTCAAAGTCGACATGTTCCTCTATGGACGTGTTGCTCTGGTCTATATGTCGCCAGATGAGCGGTACGCCGCACGTTATGATCGCGCCCTCGGAGAGTTTGTTCCAGTTGAGAGCAAGTTCAAAGCGGACATCGCCAAAGCCATCAAGATTGCCAAGGGCACAACCAGCCCTGGTGTCATGTACGCTCCCGCAACCAAGCTCACTGTACAGTAAGCGCAGTTAGAGATTTTGTGAGGTATATTCCAATGAAAATGATGACCAAATCAATCAAGGCTATGGGTGCCGCCGCGATCCTCGCGGGCACGACAATGGCCATGTCGCTACCTGCCACGGCGCAGGTTTCCCTGAGTGATATTCTGAACCGCGTTAATCAGGATGCCAGCCAAATGAGCGCTGAGGATGCTGCGCGGGTTGAGCAGTTCAAGCGCGAGCGTGATCAGCAGGCTGCGGCCATGACTGAGGCGCGAGGAGAGCTTGCAGCGGCCGAAGCGGTAGGTGCCCGTTTGGGTCAAGAGTTTGATGCCAATGAGGCTATTCTATCAGAACTCTCAGCTGAGCTTGAAGCGCAAGCGGGTGACTTTGGTGAGTTGCTGGGCCAGTTCCGCACAGCGGCTGGTGAAACGATGCCAATCATCGACTCTTCGCTGTCAAACTTCGACTATCCGGGCCGTACAGAGCAGCTTTCAAAGGTTGCTCAGGCACGAATACTGCCAACGCGTGCAGATCTCGACTCACTTCCAAACGCCATCTTGCAGGAAATGATCGCTCAGTCAGAAGTGAAGTCTTTCACAGCTGAACTGGCGGGCGCTGGTCCTGAAGGCGAAGTGGCCGAAACTGAAATCATGCGAGTCGGTGTTTTCACCGCTGCAACGACAGATGATAACGGCTTTATCGAAGTCATCGAACCGACGGGTGGCGACGCTTACATCCGTAAACTGAAGGCCCAACCTTCGGGCAAGTTCCGCGCTGCAATGGGTAAGCTAATTAAAGCTGATGAAGGCGCGACTGTTACTGTGCCGTTCGACCCAAGCAAAGGTGCGGTATTCGCGATTGAGGGTGAAAAGCCTGGTATGAAAGAGCGCATTAATCAGGGTGGTACAGTTGGCTACATCATCATTGCGCTCCTGATCATTGGTCTGATCTTCGCAATCTTCAAAATCGTCACTCTCTTCCTCATGGGAGCAGCGATGCGTGGTACGGCGAAAACCAAGGCTGCCGGTAGCGGCAACCCGCTGGCGCGCGTGTTCGAAGCTTATGAAGTCAATAAGAATGCCGACCTTGAGACACTTGAACTCAAATTGGACGAGCAGATCTTGCGGGAGTCGCCGAAGATCGAACGCTTCAACGATGTCGTAAAAGTGCTTGCTGCTGTTGCACCACTGCTCGGCCTGCTGGGTACGGTTATCGGTATGATCATCACCTTTACCGCGATCACCAATTACGGTGCCGGTGATCCGAAACTGATGGCTGGCGGTATTTCAACTGCACTTATGACAACAGTTCTGGGTCTGGTTGCGGCTATCCCGCTGCTTCTTGCACACGCAGTTGCAGCCTCGATGGCGCGCGGTAACCAGCAAGTTCTGGATGAGCAAGCCGCTGGCCTTGTGGCCGAGCGTGCTGAACGTGGCGGAGTTGCGGCCTAGCGGCCGCGCTCCTTTCGGGAGAAGCCCATGCTGGGTCTGACCGAACTGCAAGAATTCCTGGCGCGAGGCGGACCTGTCCTCCTCGCGATCATGGCCGCAACATTTCTGATGTGGGCCCTGATTCTGGAGCGGTTGTTCTACTTCCGCTTCGCGCACCAGGCATATGCAGACGAGGCTTTATCAGAGTGGCAGTCGCGCTCTGATCGGAAGTCTACCCTCGCGCACTGGATTAAAGACAAGCTGGTTTCGGAAGTCCGTCAAAAGGCGCAAGCCAATGTTGGGTTTACCAAGGCTCTTGTCGCACTTGCTCCGCTACTCGGCCTGCTTGGCACGGTGACGGGTATGGTTACAGTGTTTGACTATATGGCCATAACGGATGGCGCGGATGCTAAAGCGATGTCTCGCGGTGTGTCACAAGCTACAATTCCAACGATGGCGGGCATGGTTGCCTCAATCTCAGGTATTCTTTTCACGTCAGGTATGGACCAAAAGGTCAATCGCCTCGTGCAAAAGCTATCTGACAAGATGGAGGTGAGCTGATGCGTGGCAAAACGACCAGACCATCTGAAGAGGCCAATGTTGACCTCACACCCATGCTGGATGTGGTTTTTATCCTTCTGATCTTCTTTATCGTGACATCGACGTTTATTCAGGAAAAGGCACTCGGAATTGAACCGCCACCGCCACCTTCGCCGAGCACGGATCAGCCGAAACAACCGGCTATTCTTGTTTATGTTGGCGAAGACAACCTGATACAGGTCAACGGGCGCTACACCGATATTGGTGGTGTCCGGGCGAATATGGAGCGCCTTCGAGCTGAGAATCCAGACAGCGCTCTGATCATTCAGGCGCACCCACGGGCGAGATCAGGCACCATCATTCGGATACGTGATGAGGCTTACAATGCCGAAATGGACCGCGTGAATGTCATTCAAAGCGCAACGGATTAGGAGGTAGGCATGGCTAGAAGAAAAAAAGCGTCTGCTGAAGCCAGCAGTGCCGAGGATGATGTCAACCTGACACCCATGCTCGACGTGGTGTTTATTCTGCTGATCTTCTTCATCGTTACGGCGCAGTTTATTCGCGAACCGGGCGCTGAAATTGAGCGTCAAAATGTTGACAATCTTAGCGCGCAAAATCCACTTGGGATCTTGATCGGTGTCGATGATCAAAGCCGTATCTGGATGAGTAAGAAAGAACTTACTTTGCAGGAAGTTGGCTTTACGATCCGTGAGATGCGTGAAGATAACCCAAAGGGTAAGCTTGTCATACAGGTTGATAAGGATGCGGATGCTGGGACAATGATCGATCTCGTTGAGATCGTGAATAAGGAAGATGGACAGAATATCGTTCAGATTTCTGTCGTGGCAGAATAGGAGAGGACTATGTTTACGAATTCCCCCATTCGTCTGGCGATTGGTATTCCGATTGCCGTCATCGTGACCTATCTCTTGTTTACGGGTATGCGCGTACTGATCAGTGCGCCATTTGAAGAGCCGGAAGCAGGCGAAGACCGGGTCATCGAGCGAATTACCCCTCAGGATGAAAATCAGGAGGTCAATCGCCGGGCACGCTCAAAGCCGCGCAAGCTGAACTCTGCCGACAAGCCGCCGCCGCCGCCTAAGCTATCGACGTCAAAAGCCGATATCGATCTGCCGACACCGGATATTCGTGGGCAAGCGCCAACCGAATTGAAGTTTGATCGACTGGCTTCGCTGGCAATTGATCCAGTAGCGATTTCAGATCGTGATGCCCAGCCAATCCGCCCGCCAGTGCCGACATATCCTAGTCGTGCGGCTGAACGCGGCACGGAAGGTTCGTGCGATGTGCGTTTCGATGTGGACACGCGAGGCAGGCCTTACAATGTCGAGGCAAACTGTACTGATAGTGTGTTTAAGCGTGAGGCTGAGCGTGCTGTGAGTAAGGTGGAGTTTGCACCCAAGATCATTCGCGGGCAGGCCGCAGAGCGCCGAAACGTGGTCTATCCACTTGAGTTCAAGCTCGCGGACTAAACCTATTCGAGCATATTATACTTAAAGGGGAAGCTTTACAGCTTCCCCTTTTTGGTTGCGTAGACTTTGGGCAGCCGTGCGGCCAACATACTCAGATTGCGGGCAGGGTGTTTGATTGCTGGCGTGATTCTTGCGTTGTAATGCATGCTTCGTTGCGCCTGCGAACATGGCGTGATAGTTAATAAGTGCTAAAGAATTTGGTGTCGTCATGGGATTTACTCGTAAAGAGCGCGAAGAACTCGACCGTCTCTCATATGATCCAGCTCTGGGGTACCAGACCTGGCCGCAACCTAATGCGTCATACAAACACATCACTACGCAACCCATCATTCGTCAGGAAGCGGATTCGCCCCAGCTAACGAGTGATACGCTGTTGGGAACGTGTATGTTCCTGGCTATGCTTCTACTTGTCGGATTTGTTGCTGGCTATGCTCTGCGCGGCAATGCCTATGCCGGGGCAAGTGATAGTTCCTTATCCGCAATGGCCGTTGCGGCCGTGCCTGCTGCGCCTGGCCTTGATATTGTGAATGGCGCTGATGCGTCTGTTTCCAGCATTGGAACACCCGCCCCAGACGAGTTGGTGGCCCTTCATCGTTCCGCAAATGGGGATACGACGTCTTTAATTCGTGTTCATAGCGTTTTGGATGGGGATCTTGACGCGTTCAGCTTGATCAACCTTAGCTCTACTGGCGAGCTTACTGAGTTGATGCGCCGCGAAGTTACTGCGACTGGTATCGCCGACATGGTGAGACTTGATGATGGGTCTTCGGTTGTAGCAATTGCAGAGCCAGATGCAATTTCAGTCATTGGTCTGAAGCCAAATGGCCAGACGAAATGGACACGTAACATCGCAACAGCGCCAGCCAACAAGGCTGAAGTACGGGCAATCGCATTGGCATCCGGGGCTACCGTTGTCACGGGGCCGACAGACAGTGCTGATCGAATTGGTGTGACTTACATAACAGAAGATGGAGAAATCGCCTGGCATCGGTCTTTCAAAGCCGATGCTGGAATGCCTGACGTCACAGTGCAGCGCGCGGCGGAAAACAGTGTGGTATTGGCGATGCGCAGCGATGTAAGCGCCACTGATGAGCGGCAATATACATTTGTGCGACTAGGGCAGGATGGCCAGGATATCTGGCTTAGTGCGCAATCTCTCGGTGAGACATCACGGCTGTCAGGACTTTCCGTAGGGCGTGATGGGAGTGTGTTCGCGCTGGTGACTGGGGAAGCCACATCATTGGTAAAGCTGGATAGAGCGGGGCAATGGGCCTGGAACGCAGCCATGCCGCAAGCGAAATTCTTTCAAGATATAAGTTTGACAATGACAGAGGCCGGGAATCCGATTGTCGCGATTTCTTACGCCCTTGCCAATGATCGTCTGGATGTCTGGCTTGAGGAGCGTGACACTACCGGAGCGCTGATTGGCGAGAGTAGCCTGACGCTCCCGGGTTCCAGTTCTATTGATGCATTCGCGCGCACCACTGCTGGTAATTACCTGATTGCGGGCAGCGTACTACCGGAGCGGTTCGCGGATACGGATGTATTTATCAAACAGGTGGCATTCATCCCAACCGCGCCGATTGCACCGGCAGCAACCTCGGTTGCCGTCGTGCCTGAGCCACTAGCTGAAGAAATACCGGATACGAATGCTGCGGATACCGATAAAGGTGCGGATGACCCGCAGATGGCGGCGAGCACCGACATGTCAGCTGATGTCGTTGAGCAGGATGCGATGATGGTGGCTGACAGTGATGTCGCAGCTGCCGAAGCTGCTTCAGAGCTATCTCCGATGGTGGTTACAGCGGAAACACCTGAAGACTTGCAGTTTGAGGAAGATTCCGGCGCTGCGATCAGTCGCTTTGTTTCAATACCGGCGCTAGAAACGCCCGGATACAGTATGGGTATCGCAGAGGGTACAGGTGTACAGGCGCAATGTCGTTTCTCATGCCTTGATGCTGACAATGCGAGCTCCGAGTTTCCAATGTGGCGCGCGATTGAGGCACCGCCCGGGGCATTTAGCGCTGGATTGCCGGACATCCATGAGCTGACATGCCGGGCTGCTAATGGGGTGCGCAACCCCGCTAAGACGCCAGATTGCGCGCCGTCTTAATTTAAGCCGACTGCTAGAAGGGAAGGGGCTTAAGTGCCCAGGCTTGGTATATTTGCGCCTTGACAATGTTATATAGTTACGTATTGTTACTATATAACATTAGGGGAGTGAAATGACTATATCAACGCTAAACTTTGAGAATCGTCTTCCAATCTGGACGTCGCGGCACACTCGATCCCGCCGGATAGGGGCGAGTATTGCGATTGCTGGGCTGATTACGTTTGGCCTATTCATGGCGATGCGTTGGCTCATCGCAACTGAGTTTATACCTTCGGCGACTGAGCCGGTACGAGACGTGGTCTTACTTGTCGCAACGGATGAGGGCGATCCCGAAATTAGACGACCTGACCGTGTTCCTCCTCCCGCGCTGCTGGCGACGCCGCCGAGTTTGCCGCCACTGACAGGGCCAAGAAAAGGTGTCATCCTGCCTATACTGACATTTGAGGGCGCTGTGCCCGATCTCGATAATATCGACACAGCGACTGTCTTTGATACAAGACCAATTGCGATTGACGGCCGGTCTGTCACGCCATTGGCACCGCCAATTGTTACATATCCAGAAGTTGCACTACAGCGTGGGATAGAAGGGCAGTGCGAGGTTTCAATGGATGTTACAGCGCGCGGAAAGCCTTTCAATGTCACAGCAGTTTGCTCAGACCGTATTTTTGAAAAAGAAGCCGTGCGAGCTGTGTCGAAAGTCGAGTTTTTGCCAATGATCTCCAAGGGGCGCTCAGTTGAGCGTAAAAATGTCGTCTATCCGCTGGAATTCAAACTCGAAGGATAGGAATTATTGAGGTAGAGTGTAAAAATATAACAGATTTTCCCTGAAACGCTTGAAACTCGTGGGAACTTCCGTTTCAAAGGATAAACCGTCTTAATGGCGAAGAGGAGTGAGACAGATGACCTTTAAGCGTCTATTCAAGTTTACCGCCGCAGCAGCAGCCATAATGGCCTTTGGTGCGGGATCAGCATTCGCGCAGGCTGCCGGTTGTGCAGAAACACAATTTTCGTCGAAGAACGCAGAATTCTACCTGAAAGCTGAAACAGAGCTTCTGGCGAACAAGAATGCGGCTGCCGCTTTGCAGGCTTTGAATACTTTGCGGTCGCAAGAGCTGAACTGTTACGAGAAGGGCGCGGCTCTGCGCCTCGGCGCGGCGATCAAGATTGAAGCAGGCGACTATGGCGGCGCTGTAAAAGATCTCGAAGCAGCTCTGAATCAAGGCTATATTGCGGAAGCGGAACGTAAGAATACGTATTACAATATTTCGCAAATTTACCTCAATCAGGAAAATCTGCCCAAATCTCTGGAATATGCTCAGAAGTGGATTGCCGCTGGCGGCACACCAGACCGTACGCAAATGTGGCAACTGGCTGTGATCAACCAAAAAATGGATCGCAACAATGATGCACTCGTCTGGGCTGAAAAAGTGTTTGCGATTGATGGCCCCAACGCCAAGCGCGATGTCTATGACTTCCTGATCTTCCTCTATGATGCCACGGGTCAGTTAGCTAAAAAGGCGCAATTGCTTGAGCAGCTTCTGGCTAAGAACCCAAGTGAGCGTAAGCTTTGGGATGCTATTTCAGGTGACTATTTCCGCGGCAATGAAGAAGGCAAGGCCTTCGAAGTTCAAAAGGCGATGTATCTGGGTGGCATTTTGCAGACTGAAGATGAACTGATGCGCGTTGTGAACTTTTACAACCGTTTCAACGTTCCATATCAGGCGGCAAAGATTCTTGAAAAAGAAATGAATGCGGGTCGGATCAATAAAAATTACGAAAAAATGGAGCTATTGGCGAACCTGTATCAGGTTGCTCGCGAATTTAAGCGTGCCATCCCGGTGATTGAGGAAGCCGCGCAAATCGCTCCAAATGGTGAAATGTATGAACGTCTTGGGCGTTCTTACTCTGAGCTTAAAGATTGGGCTAAAGCCGAAGACGCCTTCACTAAAGCGATCAACAAAGGCGGATTAAAAAATACCGGCCTGGCTTGGGTGCTTATTGGTCAATCGCGCTACGAGCGTGAAGACCGGGCAGGCGCGCGCGAAGCTTTCCGTAAAGCTAATAATCGCGGTGGGCGCGGCTGGTTGGACTTCATGGCATCAGAAGATGCAACAGAAGTTGCGCTAGCGCGATTTGAAATCTACAGCAAGGTGCTCGACGCCGAAGCTGAAGAGAAACTCTGCGATGACGTGAAGGTCTTTGGCGGCGAGCCTACTGAAGCCTGTAAGACTGTGGTCGATCGCATCAAAGCGCTTCGCTCTGATCTTCAAGCTTTCGACGCGCGTAACTCATAAGACGTCACTTATTTAATAACGAAGCCCCGCTCTGCATCGCAGATGCGGGGCTTCCTGCTTTATGTGTATAGCGACTTGCAGCTGACAAGACTTGATCATTCAAGTCAGGCATGGAACCAGAGTGAATGACTAATCTTTCTCAATTAAATCAAGATGACGCCGACATTTGCACACGTGTTGCCGCGCTTGAGCAGCCTATGCAGAGCCGCACACTCGATTGGGCGCGTGTGAATACGGGCAGCTGGAATTCGGCTGGCTTGCAAGCGCTTGCTCCGGTAATCGCCAAGGCCTTTCAGACGCTGGATGCACGTGTCGATATGGTGTCGACCGAGCCGTTTGAGAGCATAAACTCAAGAGGTGAGAGCGAAGGCTATCAAACCGGCCCGATTGTCAAGATCTCAGCACGTCCAGAAGCCCCGGTGCAAGTCGTTATGAGTGGACACTATGATACGGTATTTCCGGCAGGGACATTCGAAGCCATAACCGATTTGGGTGATGGGCGATTGAATGGCCCGGGATTGGCGGACATGAAGGGCGGTATCTCCGTCATGCTGGGCGCCCTGGAAGCCTTTGAAGCTGGGCCTCTAAAAGACCGTCTGGGTTACAAGATCGTTTTGACCCCAGATGAAGAGATTGGAAACTTTGCCAGCGCAGGCGCCCTGACTGAAGCGGCGCAGTCTGGTGCCATGGTCGGTATGACCTATGAGCCTTGCATGGACACGGGCGCGATGTCTGGCGGACGTAAGGGATCATCGGTATTTGATATCGTGCTGCGCGGGCGCTCAGCTCATGCTGGGCGCGCAAAAGAAGATGGCCGCAGCGCTGTTGAAGCTGCCGCGCACCTGATTGTCGGGTTGGAGGCGCTGAATGGTCAGCGCGAAGGCGTTACAATGAATGTTGGCGCGCTTGATGGCGGCGGCGCTGTAAACATTGTCCCAGATCTGGCGATCGTGCGGTTTGGTGCGCGTGCACCCGATGCCGAAGCGGCAGATTGGACGACACGTAAAGTACAGGAGCTGTTTGAGGCTGCAATCGCCCGTGACGGGATTAGCGGTCACTTGCATGGCGGCTTCTATCGCCCACCCAAGCCCCGTAATGCCGCGCAGCAAGCTTTGTTTGATGCCGTTGCGCAAACCGGGAAAGCGATTGGACTTGACCTTGAATTTGTAGATACTGGCGGCGTATGTGAAGGCAATAATATCTTTGCGGCGGGCGTACCAAATGTCGATACGTTAGGTGTTATGGGTGGCCGTATTCATTCCGATGAGGAATATGTTGTGATGTCGAGCTTTGTCGAACGTGCGCAGCTATCTGCTTTGTTGTTGAATCGGTTCGCGGATGGGCGCATTGATGCGAGCCAGATCAAGGCTTTGATGTCATGACGCTCCCCTACGTAATGCGACCAGCTGAGCTGTCAGACTTTGATGCTTTGCGTGAAATGGCGGTGGAGTCAGGTCCAGGGTTTACCTCATTGCCAGTCGATGAAGACATCTTGCGACATAAGTTGAAAATGTCCGTCGACTCGTTTGGCGGCAGACTCGATCAGCCTGCGGCTGGTAAGTATCTGATGATGATGGAGAATGCTGAAACCGGCGAGATTGGCGGGTGCAGCGCGGTCAAAGCAGGCATTGGTGTGAAATCGCCATTCTTCAACTATCGCATCATCACGCTTGCGCAGGCCAGTCAGGAAGCCAACCGGCGTTTTGATATGGACGCCTTGGTTCTGACCAATGAGTTTGTTGGGTTTACCGAAGTCGGGACACTGTTTCTTCGAAAGCAACATCGCGGCGGCGGGGTTGGGCGACTTGCAGCGCAGTCTCGTTATTTGCTGATGTCGACAGCGCCGGAACTTTTCGGGGAAATGGTCATCGCAGAACTGCGCGGCGTAGTTGATGATGAAGGTAATACACCGTTCTGGGATTGCCTTGGCGAGCATTTTTTCCGGATGTCGTTTACTGAAGCAGACTATCTATCGGCCACAACGAACAATCAGTTCATTCTTGATCTAATGCCTAATTATCCGATCTATATCGACTTGTTGCCGCCTGAAGCGCGTGAAGTGATAGGGCGCTGCCACGCGGATGGAGTTCCGGCTTCGAAGCTGCTCGAATGGGAAGGGTTCAGGTTTGAGCGGGTTGTCGATATTTTTGACGGTGGGCCGATCATGCAGGTCGCCCGCAAGATGATTCGTACGACGCGTGAAAGCCGTGTCGTGACAGTGGACGTGGGCGACGCGCAGGCTCAAACAGGCTTAGTAGCGAGGATTGGCCTCGCAGATTTTCGAGCCTGTCTTTTAGAGGGTGAAGCCGTTGGCGACGATACGTTCGTCACTTCATCAGACACACTCAAACGGCTTAAATTGAAACCGGGTGACAAAGCGCGCATCTGGCTGAGGACTTAGATATGGCAAAGGGTGTCTTTATTGGCGGCAAATGGATCGATGGTGATGGGTCATGGTTCGACAAGACCGATCCGGCGACGGGTGATGTAAGCTGGGAAGGCGCGGCGGCAACGCCTGCGCAAGTTGCCGAGGCGGTTGAGCGTGCGCACGTGGCGCAAACCGACTGGGCCCGGCGACCACAACATGATCGCACGCGCATCCTGGAGATGTATGCTGATGAACTCGCGGCGCGCGCTGACGCTATCGCTGAGGCTATCAGCCGGGACATGGGCAAGGCGCTGTGGGATGCCCGTGCGGAAGCCGGGGCGATGAAGGGTAAAATTGCCATCTCGATCACCGCGCAGAATGAGCGCGCCGGAACGAAGATGAGTGAGGCCCCCTTTGGCTCGAACCATCTAACGCACCGCCCACATGGCGTTATGGCTGTGCTGGGGCCTTTCAACTTTCCGGGTCATCTTCCAAATGGCCATATTGTTCCAGCTCTGCTGGCGGGTAATGCTTGCGTTTTCAAGCCATCTGAACTGGCACCTTCGGTTGCGGCCATACTGGTTGAGGCATTTATGGCTGCCGGTTTGCCAGCCGATGTGCTGCAGGTCGTGCATGGTGGACGCGAAGTTGGTGCGGCGCTGATTGCGGCAGATATAGATGGTCTCCTGTTTACAGGCTCTGCCAAGACGGGGCTGTTCTTCCATAAGCATTTTGCCGGTCGGCCGGAAGTTATGTTGGCCTTGGAGCTGGGTGGAAATAATCCGCTGATCATCTGGGACCCGGCGCATATTCAGGCAGCGTCAGATATCGCGGTCCAATCGGCATTCCTGACAACTGGTCAGCGCTGCTCTTGCGCGCGGCGGGTCATAATTCCAAGCGGTGATTGGGGTGACACTGTTGTTGAGTCGATTGTGGCCAAAACCAAGGGCCTTACGATTGGGGCATGGACCGAAGACGAGGCTTTCATGGGGCCGCTCGTCTCAGAGCAGGCCGCGCAGAATGCCTTGGATTTTCAAATGATGCTTTCGAAAGCAGGCGGCAAGACGCTGCGGCGTTTGAAACGACTTGAACGCGGCGGCGGCTTTGTCACAGCTGGCGTAATTGATGTAACAGACGCTCACCACATTCCTGACGAAGAGCTATTCGGACCACTTATGCAGATCATTCGCGTTGATACGTTTGATGAGGCGATTAAGCGCGCCAATGATACGCGCTTTGGTCTTTCGGGCGGGCTTGTCAGCGATAATGACGCGCTTTGGCTGCAGGCGCATCGGGAGATGCGCGCAGGCATACTCAATAGAAACCGTCCAACGGCTGGCGCAAGCGGGGCAATGCCATTTGGCGGGCCAGGCCTTTCCGGTAATTTCCGGCCTGGTGCGTATTACGCGGCTGATTACTGCGCCTGGCCGCAAGCCAGCCAAGTTGCGGATAAGGCCGAACGTCTGGGGGCGATTGGCTTTCCATAATAGACTATCGTAGCTTTGCCCTGAGCCAGTTGAGACGCGGGCTACGCCACATTATTCGGATCGTTATACAGCCGATCCTTCGACTGGCACATGACAGGATATTATCCATGTCTCAATCACAAACAGTCGAAGTCAATTTTGATGGTTTGATTGGTCCGAGCCACAATTATGGTGGCATGTCAGATGGAAATCTGGCGAGCGCCAAAAATGCGGGCGATGTGTCCAATCCGCGCGAAGCGGCCTTGCAAGGGCTCGAGAAAATGCGCCTTCTCGTAAATGCGGGTTTTGTTCAGGGCATTATTCCGCCCTTGCCCCGGCCAAATTTTGATATCCTCTGCGCGGCTGGGTTTGGCGGAACTGATGCAGATATTATCTCAGCTGCTGCCAAGGATGCGCCGACGCTTCTGAAGGCCGCCTATAGCGCGAGCTCAATGTGGGCGGCGAATGCTGCAACCGTGTCACCTTCGGCGGATACGGATGACCATAGACTACATCTCACGTCGGCAAATCTCTCCACGATGCTGCACCGCAGTTTTGAGCACCCGGATACAACGGCAAACCTTGTTTCCATATTTAATGATCCAGAGCGCTTTGCCGTGCACGGCGCGCTGCCTATGCACCGTGATTTCTCTGACGAAGGTGCGGCCAATCATGTCCGTCTTTGCGAAAAGCATGGCGGGCCCGGCGTCGAAATCTTTGTGCATGGACGCGATGGCGGAGAAACTGAGACTAGGTATCCGGCAAGACAAACGCGTTTATCATTTCAAAGCATTGCCCGCTCACATGGATTGGCGGCAGAGCGCACAGTGCATATTCGTCAATCGAAGGCCGCTATTGATGCCGGGGCGTTCCACAATGACGTCGTTTGCGTTGGCGCGCTTGATACGCTGTTTTTTCACGAGCTCGCCTTTGAAAATACCGTAGACGCTCTGAGCCGCATCCGCCAGGCGAGCGCAGGCCTGTTCGACCTGCAGCCTGTTATGGTTCCAGCTGCTGAAGTGCCGATTGGCGATGCGATAAAGTCTTACCTTTTCAATTCGCAACTTCTTCAATGGCCGGGCGAAGATCGGCTTGTGCTGCTGGCCCCACTTGAAACACAGGAAGTGGAAAGCACGCGTGCTTATTGTGAGCGACTGACAGAGGGCAATGGGCCGATTGGCCGGGTCCAGTATGTCGATGTTCGCCAGTCTATGCGCAATGGCGGCGGGCCAGCTTGCTTGCGTTTACGCGTTGTGATGACACCTGAAGAAATCGCTGCGTGCCACCAGCCATGTCTTTTGACCAATGATGTGATTGATCAGCTTCAGGATGTTGTGCGTCGCACCTATCGCGACAGCCTGGCCCCGAGCGATCTAGCCGATCCAGCTTTTGCAAGCGAGTGCCGTTTAGCGCGTGAGGCCCTGCTGGCTGTTTTGGACCTTTCGGAATTGGCCTGAGCATAGATGGCCGTATTTCCTTTTGACATTCACGCGACAAGCGGTGCAGCCCGCTCAGGCGTTTTGAGAACGCCGCGGGGCGACATACGCACACCTGCCTTTATGCCTGTTGGCACGGCTGGCACCGTCAAGGCGCTGTATATGGATCAAGTCTCCGATACAGGCGCCGACATCATACTGGGCAACACTTATCACCTGATGTTGCGGCCCGGTGCTGAACGCGTGCGTAAACTCGGCGGGTTGCATGACTTTTGTAAATGGTCTGGACCGATCTTGACTGATTCAGGTGGGTTCCAAGTCTGGTCGCTCAGCCAGCTTCGTAAAATGGACGCTGACGGTGTGACGTTTCGGAGCCATATTGATGGCTCAGAACATCGTCTGACGCCGGCCCGTTCGATCGAAGTACAGGCTGATTTGCTCGGCGCGGATATTTCCATGCAGCTGGATGAGTGTACCGATTGGCCTTGTGATCACGCTGAGGCTGAGCGCTCTATGGAGCTGTCGCTACGCTGGGGTAAGGCGTCCTTAGAGGCGTTTGGCGAGCGTTCTGACCAGACACTGTTTGGGATAGTACAGGGATCAACATATGCAGATTTGCGCCAGAAATCAGCGGAATGCGTCTCGGCGCAAGGCTTTGGCGGGATTGCGATTGGCGGGCTAGCTGTGGGTGAGGGGCATGATGCGATGTGTGACACAATCGATCTTACCGTCCCGCATCTACCCGATGCATTCCCACGCTATGTGATGGGCGTTGGCAAACCGATTGACTTGGTAGAGGCTGTGGCGCGCGGGATTGATATGTTTGATTGTGTCCTGCCGACGCGTGCCGGGCGGCATGGCCAGGCCTGGACGTGGGATGGCCCCATCAACCTCAAAAATGCGAAATTTGCCGAGGATTTATCCCCGTTAGATGCGGCCGTCGACTGCGTTGCCAGTCAGGACTATTCACGGGCCTATCTTCATCATCTGGTGAAGTCCGGAGAATATCTCGGCTCGATGGCGCTGACATGGCATAATACGGCTTTCTTTCAAGCGCTTATGCAGGCATTGCGCGCATCCATTACCGATGGATCGTTTCCTCAGCTGCGAGCGGATTTGAGCGCACGTTGGTCGAGCACGAAATCTTCGCCGCGCGATTCAAAGGGCTAGAGCTGCCTCACAGCCTATTTGAAGACGACCTTATCCTCTTCCTGCGGCATTGGTATTGGCGCGGCAGGGGAGGGGCAGCCTTTCATAACGCCAATCCCTTTCAGGAAGGTCCGGCGGTGTGATCCTCGCTCATAGGCTTTGCGGACTTTCTTATTATGGCGATTGGCGCCGCTAACGGTGCGAACGAGACCGCGATACGGAATCAAGCCGGATGCCTCGGACGCAACCGTGTCGAGGAAGGCTGTCGAGGCCCCATCTGCAGCGCGCTCCTCGAGTGATTGTTTGTCTGGCGGGGGAACATCCCAGTCGCGCCCGAGTATCGCATTTAATTCCTCAACATGCTGCGCGATTTCCTCGCAGCTAGTCTCCAAGCTTACATTATACGGATTACGAATTTCTCTCAGAAGAGTCGGGATTTTCTCACGTTTCAAATTAAGATCAGTAAGAGGGGCTGAGGCCGCATCGCCAACGCCGCTTGAAGCTTTGTCCACGGCTTTTTGGGTTGCGCTATTTGTGTTGCCATCACTCGGATCTGGCGCTGTCTGCGTGGTGGTGCAGGCAACCGAGAGAAGAATGGCGAGGACAAAGAGAGGCGCGAGTTTTTTCATATTGATAGGGGAGGTCATCAGTATGGAAATATCAAGGCAAGCCACTGTCTTTATTGTGCAGCAAAAAGCGTTGACCTGATTGGGGCACTCAATTAAGTGACGCGTTCGGATGCGCCCATAGCTCAGTTGGTAGAGCAACTGACTTTTAATCAGTAGGTCACAGGTTCGAATCCTGTTGGGCGTACCA
>CAYGPE010000016.1:0-50802 GCA_964351695.1 uncultured Hyphomonas sp.
GGCTTGTTACGCTCAAACTTTTCCTTGGCCATCGGGCCTCTCCTTTATGCGAAATTAGTCTAGTTGGCGGCTTACCCAGCCAGTTCCGAAACGAGTTTCTGTGCTTCAGCCCGCGGAACCTCAGCATAGTGCTCGAACTGCATCGTGAATTGCGCTCGGCCTTGCGACATGCCGCGCAAATTGCCGACATAGCCAAACATATTAACCAGCGGGACAAGGGCGTTGATCGCTGTTGCGTTACCGCGCGGCTCAGACCCCTGAATTTGCCCACGACGTGAGTTCAGGTCGCCGATGATATCGCCCATATAGTCTTCGGGCGTTACCACCTCAACCTTCATCACAGGCTCCATCAAACGCGGATCACCCTGCACTTTCAGTTCGCGGAACGCAGCACGCGCTGCAATTTCAAAAGCCAAGACGCTAGAATCGACATCGTGGAAAGCACCGTCGTATAACACAGCCTTAAAGTCGGTCATCGGATAACCAGCCAGAAGGCCATTTTCTTTGGCCATCTCTAGCCCCTTCTGGACACCCGGAATGTATTCTTTCGGGACGTTACCGCCAACGACTTCGCTTTCAAACATGAAACCTGAACCCGGCTCCAGCGGCTCAAAACGCAGTTTCACGCGCGCGAACTGGCCCGTACCACCGGACTGTTTCTTGTGTGTGTAATCGATGTCGGCTGCACGCCCGAGCGCTTCACGATAAGCCACTTGTGGCTGACCGATATTGGCTTCGACTTTAAATTCACGCTTAAGCCGATCAACGAGAATATCCAGGTGGAGCTCGCCCATGCCCTTCATAATTGTCTGACCGGACTCAAGATCAGTTTCGACCTGGAAGCTTGGGTCTTCTGCAGCAAGCCGCGCGAGACCAAGAGACATTTTTTCCTGGTCAGCCTTGGTTTTCGGCTCAACCGCGATCTCGATAACCGGATCCGGGAAGTGCATCGTTTCAAGGATAACTGGTTGCGCTTTATCCGACAGCGTGTCGCCTGTCGTTGTTTGCTTCAAGCCCGCGAGCGCAATGATGTCACCCGCAAAGGCTTCCTCGATTTCCTCACGGTTATTCGAGTGCATCATCATCATCCGGCCAATACGCTCAGGCTTGCCCTTCGTCGCATTGACGATTGAGTCGCCCTTCTTGATCATGCCGGAATAAATCCGCACAAATGTCAAAGATCCGACAAATGGGTCATTCATGATTTTGAACGCCAAACCAGCAAATGGCTGCGCGTCATCGGCAGAACGTTTGACATCCCGCGTCTCAGTCTCGTCACCCGGCTTGAAGCCCATGTAGGCTGGAACATCAAGCGGCCCCGGCAGGTAATCAACAACCGCATTCAGCATCGGTTGCACACCTTTATTCTTAAAGGCAGAACCACAGAGCACAGGCACGAATGACATGCTTAGCGTGCCTTTGCGTATCAATTCGCGCAGCTTCTCTTCAGAAGGCTCAGTGCCCTCCAAGTACGCCTCCATTGCGTCGTCATCCATTTCAACGGCGATTTCGATCAGCTCAGCGCGCATCTCGGCGCACTTATCTGCAAGCTCAGGACGAATATCCCGCAGCTCCCATGATGCACCCAGGTCTTCGCCAGCCCATACCCATTCTTTCATGGTGACCAGATCAACATGCCCCTCCAACTCGGTTTCCGAGCCAATTGGACATTGGACCGGCGCAGGTATCGCACCCGTGCGGTCTTTGATCATGTGAACACAGTTGAAGAAGTCAGCACCGATCTTGTCCATCTTGTTGACGAACACAATACGCGGAACTTTGTAGCGGTCAGCTTGACGCCAAACTGTTTCAGTTTGCGGCTCAACGCCTGCATTGGCATCCAGCACACAAACCGCACCATCCAGAACGGCAAGCGAACGCTCAACCTCAATAGTGAAGTCAACGTGCCCAGGCGTATCAATAATATTGAAGCGATACTTGTCAGAAAGCGCTGTCTGACCGTCTTCAGTACGTTCCCAGAAGGTTGTTGTCGCAGCTGACGTGATCGTAATCCCGCGTTCCTGCTCCTGCTCCATCCAGTCCATTGTTGCGGCGCCATCATGCACCTCACCAATTTTGTGGGACTTGCCTGTATAGTACAGAATGCGCTCTGTCGTCGTCGTTTTACCGGCGTCAATATGCGCCATGATACCAAAGTTACGATAGCGATCCAGCGTGTAGTCGCGGGCCATGGCCATTACCTTCGTTGATGAGTTCCAGGAGGACTAAGGAACGGTTGTTGTCTTACCAGCGATAGTGCGAGAACGCGCGGTTGGCTTCCGCCATCTTGTGCGTGTCTTCGCGCTTTTTCACGGCGCTTCCGCGCCCTTGCGATGCGTCCATAAGCTCACCAGCAAGGCGCTCACGCATCGTGTTCTCGTTGCGCTTAGCAGCTGCAGCCGCCAACCAGCGGATAGCCAATGCTTGGCGGCGCTCAGGACGAACCTCGACGGGCACCTGATAGGTCGCACCACCGACGCGGCGCGAACGCACTTCAACAGCAGGCGAAATAGCTTCGAGGGCCTCATGGAAGACGCCAACAGGGTCTTTTTTGGCGCGCGTTTCAACCAGATCGAGAGCACCGTAAACGATACGTTCGGCAGTCGATTTCTTACCATCCTGCATGATCTGATTCATGAACTTGGACAGGATAACATCTTTGAATTTCGGATCAGGAAGAACCTGACGTTTTTCAGCACTATGACGACGTGACATATTCGGTCTCCCTTATTTCGGTTTCTTAACGCCGTAATGCGAACGGCGCTGCTTACGGTCTTTAACACCCTGGGTATCCAGAACACCGCGCAGGATATGGTAACGCACACCTGGAAGGTCTTTCACGCGGCCACCGCGGATCAGAACAACAGAGTGCTCTTGCAAATTGTGACCCTCGCCTGGGATGTAGCACAGCGATTCAAACCCGGTTGTCAGACGCACTTTAGCAACTTTACGAAGCGCCGAGTTCGGCTTCTTCGGTGTCGTTGTATAGACGCGCGTACAAACACCGCGACGTTGTGGATTGCCTTTAAGGGCGGGGGTCTTGGAACGCTGCGGCTTAGGTTTGCGCGGCTTCCGGATCAGCTGTTGAATCGTAGGCATAGGGGCCGTGTTACTCTCTGGTTTCTGGCCCCTGTAGGACCGGTTCAAACTTCCAAGGGATCTCTCCAGCCGTGAGGTGCCTGAGGGATCGCCCGCTTAATGGTGTTGCCAAACTGGTAGCCTCGCAAAAGAACTACCGGGCAGGCCCTTATCAGACCTGCCCAGCCAGCATTCGCGCGTGTTAAGGCCACGCGCTGCCTACGTCAAGCCTTGCAGGCAGGACAAGCGCCCACCCACATGGGGAGACATTTACTCTGCCGCGTCAGGGGCAGGAAGTGCAGCAGCAGCAAGTTTTGCCGCCTCTTCACGTTTTGCCCTTAGCTTATTATCACGCTGCGTTGCGACACGGCGCATCTGGCGCATTCCGCCGCCAGTACCGGCCGGAATGAGACGCCCAACAATGACGTTCTCTTTTAGGCCTTCAAGCGTATCAACCTTACCCATCAGAGCCGCTTCGGTCAGGACGCGAGTCGTTTCCTGGAAGGAGGCGGCTGAGATAAAGCTGCGGGTTTGCAGAGATGCCTTGGTGATACCAAGCAGAACTGGTGTCCCAATCGCCTCACGTTGATCTTTCTTGCGTGACTTGCGGACCTGGGCATTCGCTTCTTCAAGCTCGAGCAGGTCAACATGCTCGCCTTTGATCAGCGTTGTTGTACCAGGGTCAACCACTTCATACTTTTGCAGCATCTGACGTACGATGACTTCGATATGCTTATCGTTGATTGGCACACCCTGAAGGCGATAAACCTTCTGGACCTCATCGACCAGATAATTGGCGAGTGCTTCAATGCCCATTGTTGCCAGAATATCCTGCGGCGCAGGGTTTCCGTCGATAATGTAATCGCCGCGCTTAACATAGTCGCCATCCTGAACATCGAGTCGGCGCGCTTTTGGCACGAGGAACTCAATAGCGTCCTTGCCCTCTTCGTCAGGAATGATTGCAATTTTGCGCTTCTGCTTATACTCGCGAATGAAGGCGATACGACCATCGGCTTCTGCGATCACCGCATTGTCTTTCGGACGACGCGCTTCAAACAGCTCCGCCACACGTGGCAAACCACCTGTGATGTCCTTAGTCTTAGCGCCGCCTGTCGCGACACGCGCCATAGACTCGCCAACACTGATCTTGGCGCCATCCTCAACAGACAAGATGGCCCCCGGCGAAAGCATGTAACGCGCCTCGTTGCCGTTGGGCAAATCAAGTGCTTCACCCTTGTCATCAACAATCATGATTGAAGGGCGCAGATCTGCCCCTTTCGAACCACGGCCATCGATGATCACACGAGATGAAATACCCGTTGCCTCATCGGTCTCATCGCGAGCGGTCAGACCGTCGACAATATCTACCAGACGGGCAGTACCCTCGACTTCCGATATCATCGGCTGCGCAAATGGATCCCAGTCGGCAATCTTGTCACCCGGCTTGACCTTCGCCTTGTCTTTAACCGACAGCTGCGTGCCGTAAGTTGGCTTGAAGGTCTGGCGTGTACGGCCATCGGCATCTTCAATCGACACGACCATGTGACGTCCGGTGACAATAAGTGTGCCATCCTTGCGCTTCACGAAAGTCGGGTTTTCAAACTTGATCTTGCCTTCAACCTGAGCCTCAGCAGACGATTCTTCGGCCACCGATGCAGCGCCGCCAATGTGGAAGGTCCGCATCGTGAGCTGTGTGCCAGGCTCACCAATTGACTGCGCCGCGATAACGCCAACAGCCTCACCGCGATTGACAATTGTACCTCTTGCCAGATCACGCCCGTAACAGGCCACACAGACACCTAGCTTGGTCTCGCAAGTCAACGGAGAGCGTGACTTGATCCGGTCTACACCGGCCTCATCAATTTGCGCGGCAAGCGCTTCATCAACGTATGTATTTGCTGGTGCAATCAGATCGCCCGTTTTAGGATGCTTGACGTCTTCGCCAGTTGTGCGGCCAAGAATGCGCTCACCCAGGCTGACGACGACGTCTGCGCCTTCCATTACCGGCATGAGATCGATGCCCATATCGGTGCCGCAATCATCTTCATTGACGATACAATCCTGAGCAACATCGACGAGACGACGTGTCAGATACCCAGAGTTCGCCGTTTTCAGTGCAGTATCAGCGAGGCCTTTACGGGCACCGTGGGTCGAGTTGAAGTATTCCTGAACTGTCAGGCCTTCTTTAAAGTTCGAGATGATTGGGGTTTCGATAATTGAGCCATCCGGACGCGCCATCAAACCGCGCATACCCGCAAGCTGCTTCATCTGGTTTTTAGAACCACGCGCACCGGATTCGGCCATCATGAAGACCGAGTTGGTCTCAATCTGGCGACCCGTGACTTCGTCATACTCTACCTCACCAGCGGCATCCATCATGGCGTCAGCCACTTTGTCTGTGCAGGTTGACCAGGCATCGACAACTTTGTTGTACTTCTCGCCGCGTGTAATCAGACCGTCGGCATACTGACGCTCATATTCGGTGACCAGTTCACGGGTCTGCTCAACCAGCTTCACCTTTGACGATGGAATTTTCATATCATCCATGCCGAACGAAATGCCCGCTTTCGCAGCCTCGCGGAAACCGAGGCCCGTCAAACGGTCAGCAAAGATTACCGTCGCTTTCTGGCCGCACGTCCGGTAAACCTCGTCAATCAGGTTTCCGATATTTTTCTTCACCATCAAACGGTTCAGAAGCGTGTCCGGATCGATCAGGTGATGCTTCGGCAAAATATCGCAGATCATGTAACGACCAGCGGTTGTTTCGATGATTTTCGAAACCGGTTTGCCCGCCTCGTCCACGCTCTCATAACGCGCCTTGATCTTGGCGTGTAGAGACAAAGATCCGCTCGCCAGAGCATGTTCGAGTTCGGCCATATCAGAAATTGACATGCCCTCGCCCTTCTCTTTCTCTTTATCGAGCGAGAGATAGTAGAGGCCCAAGACAATATCCTGAGATGGTACGATAATCGGCTTACCATTTGCTGGCGACAAGATATTGTTTGTCGACATCATCAGCACGCGGCACTCCAACTGCGCCTCAAGGCTCAGTGGCACGTGAACCGCCATCTGGTCACCATCAAAGTCAGCGTTAAATGCGGCGCAGACGAGCGGGTGCAGGTTGATCGCCTTACCTTCGATGAGCTTCGGCTCAAAGGCCTGGATACCCAACCGGTGAAGCGTAGGCGCACGGTTCAGCATGACCGGGTGCTCACGGATGACCTCTTCAAGGATATCCCAAACTTCCGGCTTCTCTTTTTCAACGAGCTTCTTCGCTGCTTTTACAGTACCCGCGAGACCTTTGGCGTCGAGACGCGCATAGATGAACGGCTTGAACAGCTCGAGCGCCATTTTCTTTGGAATACCGCACTCGTGCAATTTCAGGTTTGGACCAACCACAATTACCGAGCGGCCAGAATAATCGACGCGCTTGCCCAAAAGGTTCTGACGGAACCGGCCATGCTTACCCTTGAGCATGTCGGAGAGCGATTTCAGCGGGCGCTTATTGGTGCCCGTGATTGTCCGACCGCGGCGACCATTATCAAACAGCGCGTCGACAGATTCCTGCAACATACGCTTCTCATTACGGATAATGATATCTGGCGCACGCAACTCCATCAGGCGCTTCAAACGGTTATTCCGGTTGATCACACGGCGATACAGATCGTTCAGATCGGAAGTTGCAAAACGCCCACCATCCAGCGGCACCAGAGGGCGCAGGTCTGGCGGGATAACCGGGACGACATTCATCACCATCCACTCTGGCTTGGCACCAGATGCCAGGAAGGCCTCAACCACTTTCAGACGCTTGGAATACTTCTTCGTCTTTAGTTCAGACGTCGATTCAGCTAGGTCATCGCGCAGCGTGTCCTGCAGTTGATCGAGGTCTAGCCCTTGAAGGATTTCCTTCACGGCTTCCGCACCGATCATCGCGGTGAAAGCATCCTCACCATGCTCGTCCTGAAGATCCATATACTCTTCTTCGGTCAGAAGCTGGTTCGGCTCCAACGGTGTCAAACCGGGCTCGATCACGACATAGCTTTCGAAGTAGAGCACGCGCTCAACATCCTTCAGCGTCATGTCGAGAAGGCTGGCAATCCGGGATGGCAGCGATTTCAGGAACCAGATGTGCGCGACTGGAGACGCCAGCTCAATGTGGCCCATCCGCTCACGCCGAACCTTGGCCAGCGTAACCTCAACGCCACACTTCTCACAGATGATGCCGCGATACTTGATGCGCTTATACTTGCCGCAGAGACACTCATAGTCCTTGATCGGGCCAAAAATACGCGCGCAGAATAGGCCGTCACGCTCTGGCTTGAACGTTCGGTAGTTAATGGTTTCAGGCTTCTTGATCTCACCTGATGACCAACCACGGATTTTCTCCGGGCTCGCAATTGTAATGCGGATAGCTTCGAAAGAAGGGACTTCTTCTTTCTGCTTGTAAATGCTGGCAACTTCTTGACGCATGGTAGTTCCACTCCTCGGGAGGGTTTGGCTGAATGCCCCGTCGAACATCCAGCCTTTATTAAATGATCACTCTACGGCTCTTGGCCGCTACCAACCGCTATTCAGCGGCGACGTTTGAGCTCCCATCATTATCTCCGATCAGTTCGACATTCAGGCCGAGTGACCGCATTTCCTTGATCAGCACGTTGAAACTCTCCGGGATGCCGGCTTCGAACGTGTCATCCCCGCGGACAATCGCCTCGTAAACCTTGGCCCGGCCCGCCGTGTCATCCGACTTGACGGTGAGCATTTCCTGCAGCGTGTAGGCCGCGCCGTAAGCTTCAAGCGCCCAGACCTCCATCTCTCCGAAGCGCTGACCACCGAACTGGGCCTTACCACCCAATGGCTGCTGCGTGACGAGAGAGTATGGACCCGTTGAGCGGGCATGGATCTTTTCATCGACCAGGTGGTGCAGTTTGAGCAGATAATTGTAGCCAACCGTGACCGGTCGTTTGAACTGCTCACCCGTGCGACCATCAAAGACGACAGATTGGCCAGAAGCGTGCAGCCCTGCGCGCTCCAGCATCTCGACAATATCTGGCTCACGAGCACCATCAAAGACTGGGGTTGCAAATGGCACCCCCTTCTTAAGGTTACCTGCAAGCTCGACGAGGTCCTCGTCATTCTCTGGTAGCGGCTCGCCTTTGCCATAGACAGTTTGCAGCGTCTTGCGCAGCGCCTTGTCATCATTGTCTTCGTGCCACTGATCCAGCGATTCCTGCACCATTTTACCAAGACCGGCTGCAGCCCAGCCAAGATGGGTTTCGAGAATCTGCCCCACATTCATCCGCGATGGAACACCGAGCGGATTAAGCACGATGTCAACGGCTGTGCCGTCCTCAAGGAATGGCATATCTTCGATCGGGTTGATCTTCGAAATGACACCCTTGTTACCGTGACGTCCAGCCATCTTGTCGCCCGGCTGAAGCTTGCGCTTCACAGCAAGGAAGACTTTCACAACCTTCATCACGCCCGGAGGCAGGTCATCGCCCTGCTGCACCTTGTCGACTTTATCGTTGAACCGGGCTTCCAGTTCGCGGATTGAGGCATCAAAGCTCTCGCGCAACGCATCGACCTCAGCTTGCGCCTTTTCAGACTTCAGCGCGATTTCCCACATGCTGGACGCGGAAATCTCGTCCAGAGAGGCTGCGGCAATCTTTCCAGCCTTGAAGCCACTTGGCCCCGCTGCCGCGTCTTTGCCAGTCAGCACTTCACGCAGACGCGTATAGGTGTTGCGCTCAAGAATAGACTGCTCGTCTTCCTTGTCTTCCTGCAACTGCTCGATCTGCTCACGCTCAATTTGAAGCGCGCGCTGGTCCTTGTCGATGCCGTGGCGATTGAATACACGCACCTCAACAACCGTACCAGCGTCGCCCGGAGGCACGCGCAGAGATGTATCGCGAACATCCGAGGCTTTTTCACCAAAGATGGCGCGCAGCAGCTTTTCTTCCGGCGTCATTGGGCTTTCGCCCTTCGGCGTCACCTTACCAACCAGAATGTCGCCAGCTTGAACCTCTGCGCCAACAGCGACGATGCCAGCTTCATCCAGATTACGTAGCGCTTCTTCACCGACATTTGGTATATCGCGGGTAATCTCTTCTGGCCCAAGCTTGGTGTCGCGCGCAGCGATTTCAAACTCTTCAAGGTGGATCGAAGTGTAGACATCATCGCGCACAATGCGTTCTGAAATCAGGATCGAATCCTCGAAGTTGTAGCCATTCCACGGCATGAACGCGACAAGCACGTTTCGCCCAAGTGCCAACTCACCAAGGTCCGTCGATGGACCATCAGCGATAATATCGCCTTTGACCACGACATCGCCAACCTTGGCGATTGGACGCTGGTTGATACAGGAATTTTGGTTCGAGCGACGGAATTTTGACAGGCGATAGATGTCGACACCAGAGGCAGACTGATCGAGGTCTTCAGTCGCCCGGACCACAATCCGAACACCATCAACTTGCTCAACCACGCCAGCACGCTTGGCGACAATCGCAGCGCGGCTATCACGCGCCACAACCGCTTCCATACCGGTACCAACAAGCGGAGCATCGGTTTGCACCAAAGGCACAGCTTGGCGTTGCATGTTCGAGCCCATCAGCGCCCGGTTCGCATCGTCATTCTCAAGGAATGGGATCAAAGCCGCAGCAACAGACACAACCTGTTTCGGCGAGACATCCATATATTGGATGTCCTCCTTCAGGATCAGCTGCGCCTCGCCATTCACACGGGCATTAGCAAACTCGTTGACCAACTCACCCTTGTCATCGACCAGCGTATTAGCCTGCGCGATATTGTAGATCTGCTCTTCCATCGCCGATAGGAAATGAACTTCTTTGGTCAGCTTGCCTTCCACAACTTTGCGGTACGGGCTTTCAATGAACCCATACTTGTTCACACGCGCAAAAGTCGCGAGTGAGTTGATCAGACCGATGTTCGGACCTTCCGGTGTCTCAATCGGACAAATTCGGCCATAATGGGTTGGGTGAACGTCGCGCACCTCAAAGCCTGCGCGTTCACGCGTCAGACCACCCGGCCCAAGCGCTGAAAGACGACGCTTGTGCGTAATCTCTGACAGCGGGTTGGTCTGGTCCATGAACTGCGACAGCTGCGAAGAGCCGAAGAATTCACGCACAGACGCGACAACCGGCTTCGCATTGATCAAATCATTCGGCATAACCGTGTCGATATCAACAGAAGACATCCGCTCCTTAATCGCGCGCTCCATGCGCACGAGGCCGATGCGGTAATTGTTTTCCATCAACTCACCGACAGAGCGCACACGGCGATTGCCAAGGTTATCAATGTCGTCGACTTCGCCTTTGCCGTCCTTCAGGTCGAGAATAACCTTTGTGACGCCAATGATATCGTCATTGCGAAGCGTGCGAACGGTATCTTCAGCAGGCTCGTAGCCCTCTACAGCAACCTTAAGGCGCGTATTCATTTTTACGCGACCAACGGCCGACAGGTCATAGCGCTCAGGATCGAAGAAGAGCTGGTTAAACAGCGCGTCTGCCGCTTCCTGGGTTGGCGGCTCACCTGGGCGCATGACGCGATAAATGTCTGACAGCGCCTCGAAGCGCGTATCATTCTTGTCCGCCTTCAATGTGTTGCGCAACCATGGGCCGCGACCGCCATTATCCACGTCGAGGATCTCAAGCGACTTCACACCAACCTCGCGAAGCTCTGCGATCAGCTCCTCTTCAAGAACGTCACCAGACTCCCCGTATATCTCGCCCGTCTTCCGGTTGACGATATCACGAGCAAGGAATTTACCCTCAAGCCCCGCTGATGGCAGCAGCAACTCCTCGGTGCCAGCCTCAACAATCCGCTTGGCGGCCAGCGCTGTAATCTTGCGGTCGGCTGGCGCGATAACCTTACCAGACTTGGCGTCAACCAAATCAAATGTGGGCTTCTGGCCCTTCCATGCGTCCGGATTAAAGCCACAAATCCAGCCTTTTTTATCGAGGCGATAAACAGACTTGGTATAGAACATGTCGAGGATTTGGTCGGCGTCATACCCAAGCGCCATCAACAGCGTTGTCGCTGGCAACTTGCGCTTGCGGTCGATTCGTACGTTCAGAACGTCTTTGGCGTCAAACTCAAAGTCGAGCCATGAGCCGCGATACGGAATGATCCGCGCCGCGAAAAGCAACTTGCCCGAGGAATGCGTTTTACCCTTGTCATGATCAAAGAACACACCAGGTGACCGATGCATTTGAGACACGATCACACGCTCGGTACCATTCACAATGAATGTACCCTTATTGGTCATCAGTGGGATGTCACCGAGATAGACTTCCTGTTCTTTGACTTCCTTGACCGACTTTGCGCCTGTGTCTTCGTCAATATCGAACACAACCAGCTGCAGGCGAACCTTAAGCGGCGCAGCGTATGTCAGATCACGCTGCATACACTCTTCTGTATCGAATTTCGGCGGCTCGAACTCGTAAGAGACATATTCCAGCGAAGCCCGTTCGTTGAAATCAACGATTGGAAATACACCCTTAAACACGCCACCCAGACCGTCATCGGTCCGCTCGGCTTGCGCAGTGTGCATTTGCAGGAAGTGCTCGTATGAGGAGCGCTGAACCTCGATGAGGTTTGGCATATCGATGGCTTCGGGGATTTTACCGAAGGATTTGCGGATGCGTTTCTTTTCTGTGAAAGAGAGTGCCATCTTGAGTCCCGTTTTGTGCCGCGGTCCGTAAAGGAGAGGCGCGGCGTGTCACCTAGAACGCGAGGACGCGGCAAAGCCAAAATGACCTTGCCGCGCTTAGTCTATTTAAAGTCACGCCTCGCGGAACGTGACTCATACTCTACAAGCCGAGGCTTATTTGATTTCGACAGTCGCACCAGCTTCTTCGAACTTCTTCTTGATCTCTTCAGCTTCGTCTTTCGACACGCCTTCCTTAAGAGGCTTAGGCGCACCCTCAACGAGGTCCTTCGCTTCTTTCAGACCAAGACCGCCGACGACTTCGCGCACAGCTTTAATGACGTTGATTTTCTTATCGCCAGGCGCGGTAAGAATGACATCAAACTCAGTCTTTTCTTCAGCAGCAGCAGCACCAGCGTCGCCGCCAGCAGCAGCCGCAACTGCGACTGGAGCAGCCGCAGAGACGCCCCATTTTTCTTCTAGCAAAGTTGCCAGCTCAGAAGCCTCAAGAACTGTCAGACCAGACAGCTCGTCAGCGATTTTTTCAAGTTTAGACATTTGGATTATTCCTAAATACGAGGTGAGATATTGAAGGTCTGTAGGTTGTGAAAATGACTATTAAGCCGCATCCTTGCTGGCATATGCCGACATAAGACGCGCCAGTTGTGACGCTGGAGCCTGAACCACGCCAGCAACCTTGGTTGCAGGTGCCTGGATAAGGCCAACAATTTTGCCACGCAGCTGATCCAGTGATGGCAGTTTAGCGAGCGCCTGAACGCCGCCAGCATCAAGAAATTTGTCATCCATAACACCGCCAATGATCACGAGCTTGTCGTTTTCCTTGGCAAAGTCCGCTGCACCCTTAGCGGCCGCAACAGGATCAGATGAGTAAGCAATAACGGTTTGATCAGCGAACATTGCTGTCGCCTCATCACCGCCCTTGCCGTCCAGCGCAATTTTCGCGAGACGATTCTTGACAACTTTTGCTTCAGCACCTTGCTCTCGCAACATGCCTCGCAGCTTAGTCATTTCCGCAACAGTGAGACCGGTGTAGCGGGCAACAACCACGCTACCCGAGTCCTTAAAGATGCCCGAAAGCATTTTCAGGGATTCGGCTTTTCCAGCTTTATCCATTGCGGATCTCCTTCAAGAGGCGATCGGACCATCCGAGCCGCCCGGGGGTTTGCCGTCCACCCGCCTGCCGGTGGGTATGGGCACCTGCCCAGGGCTCGAGCAGACCAATTGCCACCGGATGGTGACAAACCTGCCTCACCCCGTCTATCATAGGAATTATGACCGAAATTGAGGTCACCCATGGTCTTGGACAGGAAAACGGGAGGCCGCTATTATGGCGAACTCCCGCTAAGCCGCGTCTGTTAACTCATTGCCCACAGGGGCGCAACCCCTAATTTCAGAAATGTCAAGGGGTTTGCGAAATCACTGTTACTGACGGTTCGTCCAGGACTTATTCATGTCCTTCATATGCTTATCATTTTCTTCGTCAATTTTATCCCACTCAGCCTGCGTACCACATACTTTTGTAACGCGAATGCGCGAGCCGGTTTGTTTATCCTTACGGCAGATAATCTCTTCACCCGCTTCGTTTGTCTCGACAGTCTTACGATCATCCACATCCGCTCGGTTCGCAACAATCTCCGCCCGGTTCGCACAGCTTGCCAGCATCAAACCTGCAGCAACGATAACAACAACCCGTTTCAAAATATCGCTCCGCTATAAAATGACGCAAGAAAGGTATGCGAAGCGAAGCTCACCCCGTCAAGCTAACAAAAAAGCCCCGGCGCATCGCACCGGGGCTCATTTGCGATTTAAGCACTATTAAGCCTAAGATGGAATTGCGTCTGACGTATCAATTGAAACGCCCGGCCCCATTGTCGAAGACACCGTGATTTTCTTCATATATGTGCCCTTAGCACCGCTTGGCTTAGCTTTAAGAAGCGCCTCGATAAACGCGCGTACGTTTTTCTCAATCGCATCCTGGCTGAAAGATGCCTTGCCGATACCAGCATGGATGATACCGAGCTTCTCAACCCTAAATTCAACCGATCCACCTTTGGCGTCTTTGACAGCCTGAGCTACGTTTGGCGTCACTGTGCCGACTTTTGGGTTAGGCATCAGACCGCGTGGGCCAAGTACCTTACCCAGACGACCCACAACAGCCATCATATCTGGCGATGCGATGACACGATCAAAATCGCTTTTGCCGTTCTGAATCTCTTCCATCAGATCTTCAGCACCAACAAATTCAGCGCCCGCCGCACGCGCTTCATCAGCTTTCGCATCACGTGCAAACACGGCAACGCGTACGTCTTTACCTGTGCCAGAAGGCATCGAGACAACACCGCGCACCATTTGATCTGCATATTTGGGATCAACGCCTAGATTGACGGATATTTCGATCGTTTCATCGAACTTGGCTGTGGCGTTTGATTTGATCAGTTTGACAGCTTCGGAGACGCTGTAAGCCTGCTGCGGAACAACAGTCTCAGCCGCACTGCGATATCGTTTTCCTGCTTTTGCCATGATCCTACCCTGTCACTTCGAGACCCATTGAGCGCGCGGTGCCCTCAATGATCTTGGTTGCCTGATCGAGATCGTTAGCATTCAGGTCCGGCATCTTCGTCTCAGCGATCTCGCGACACTGCGCCGTTGTAACCTTACCGGCAACAGAACGCCCAGGCTCCTTAGAGCCACCCTTCAAGCCTGCCGCCTTCATCAACAGGGCCGAAGCAGGCGGTGTCTTTACGACAAATGTGAAGGATTTATCCTGATAGTAATCAATGACAACCGGAAGCTTCATGCTCCGATCACCCTTTTCTGTTTTGGCGTTAAACGCCTTACAGAATTCCATGATATTAATGCCGCGCTGACCTAGCGCCGGTCCGACCGGCGGTGAAGGGTTTGCGCCACCTGCGAGAATCTGGAGCTTAAGCTGCCCCAGCAGTTTCTTAGCCATACTTGGCCTCTTTGGCTTGCGTGGCCGGTGGTCTTTCGATCCGGCCGCCTTGGTTTTGAGGTCCCGTGGTTCGGTCTGACTTAACCTTCCACGAGGGTGAATGCGCTAGCTAAAGCAGCGACGGCGCGATAAACCCGATTATCCAAGAAGCGTCAAGCCTAGAGAACGGCTCCGGCCGCTCAATCCGTCAGCGCAGTATCCGCAGCAACGAGTTCAAACCGAACCGGGCTAGTCGCCATTGGTAGGCGAATAGCCTTCAGAGCCTCCACAATCTGGCCCGCACCGCACGTCTCAACGACCTTATCAAACTGAATTGCTTGATCATTCGCACCAAGAGCTGATTGCGACAGAGACTTGGCAACGCTTACTGCGCAAGCCGTCTGAATTAAGTTACCATTCCAGGACATCGCCCCTTCAGTACCCGCTGTATGATGAGTGTCAGCCAAGTCAGCGGACGTAATTGGAGTCGCGAGGATCATAGTTCCAATAACCATTACAGCAGTGAGAACCGCCGCTCCGAATACGCGTGAGAACAACATGGTCATGAAATCACTATACTCCCCTTAAACACAATCATTCCAAACTTCCCCAAGCCCGATGATCAATATGTCTTAGCATTTGTTTCGAAGGATGCAAAACCGATCTTATTAATCCTTTGTGACATATCCGTGCGCGCAGATTTCAAGCAATAATCCGCCGCAGTGCCAAGAATTTTCCCAAATTTTTCCCTTATTGCGATTTTGAACTTGCAGCGCAGCAAGTTTTTGCCCATCACGTGGCCATGAAGATATGCATACTCACTGAGACAGTTGCTCGGGAATCGCGCGTTGCCGCGACACCTGAGACAGTAAAAAAACTTGTTGGCCTTGGGCATGATGTCAGCATCCAGAAAGATGCCGGATCCGTCGCAGGATATACAGACGCAGCGTACAAGGATGCCGGGGCCAAAATCGGCGCTACGGCTAAAACCGCGATGACAGGGGCGGACATTCTGCTCAAAGTTCGTGGACCCTCTGCAGCTGAGATTAAGACACTTGCCAAAGGCTTGACGGTTGTCGCGCTAATGGACCCGTTTTCACTCGATCCTGCTGATTTGAACGCTCAGGAAGTCACTTCCCTATCAATGGAATTCACGCCGCGCATCACGCGGGCGCAGAGCATGGATGCCTTGTCATCTCAGTCCAACCTAGCGGGATATCGCGCTGTGATTGAAGGTGCGACCATCTATGGCCGCGCCATGCCTATGATGATGACGGCAGCCGGCACTATCGCGCCTGCAAAAGTATTCGTTATGGGTGCCGGTGTCGCAGGCCTGCAAGCCATCGCCACGGCGCGGCGACTTGGTGCAGTCGTCACCGCTACAGATGTCCGGCCCGCTGCGAAAGAGCAAGTCGCATCGCTTGGTGCCAAATTCATCGCGGTCGAGGATGAAGAATTCAAAGCTGCGGAGACCGCTGGCGGCTATGCCAAGCAAATGTCGCCTGAATATCAAGCCAAGCAAGCTGAACTCACCGCTAGCCATATTGCCAAGCAGGATATCGTGGTCACTACGGCGCTGATCCCCGGGCGCGCCGCACCTGTTCTGGTCAATGAAGATATGGTGAAAACCATGCGCCCCGGCTCAGTCATTGTCGATATGGCTGTGAGCGCTGGCGGTAATTGCCCGCTTTCAAAGCCCGATGAGATTGTCGATGTCGACGGTGTCAAAGTGGCGGGTTTCAGCAACTTGCCGGCACATTTGCCAGCTGACGCTAGCGCACTCTATGCCAAAAACCTACTCGCCTTCTTGCCGCTAATCACAGCCGAGGATGGCAGTCTCAACCTTGATACCGATGACGAAATTGTCACTGCAATGCTTCTGACGCGCGGCGGCAAAACCGTAAATGAGAGGATTTCCTCATGAAAAAAGCTGTCCTAGCCGGACTACTGGCTGGCGCTGTCGCCCTGCCTGCCCACGCTGCTGAGGCAAGCGCTATCAGCCCGACCGTATTTCTGGCCGCGATATTCGCAATGGCCTGCTTCGTGGGTTATTATGTCGTCTGGTCAGTCACCCCGGCCTTGCACACGCCCTTAATGGCGGTGACCAACGCCATCTCGTCAGTGATTATTGTCGGCGCAATTGTCGCCGTGACTGCTTCTGGCGCTGTCGAAGGCGGCTGGATTGCCAAGGCCCTTGGCGGCGTGGCTGTCCTTCTGGCCAGCGTCAATATTTTCGGCGGCTTCCTCGTTACCCAGCGCATGCTGGCGATGTACAAGAAGAAGGGGGACTAGACGATGGAACAGTTCACCTCGACCTGGGCGCCGCTGCTCTATCTTGCAGCCGGTATCCTCTTCATCCTCGCCTTGCGCGGCTTGTCCAGCCCGGCGACCAGCCGCGCCGGTAATCGCAATGGCATGATCGGCATGGCGATAGCCGTCGCCACAACAATGATCCTGTTTTGGAACGCAATTGACCCGACAACATGGGCGATCCTACTCGGAGCTGTCGCAATCGGTGGCGGCATTGGCGCGGTGATTGCGCGCAAGATTCCGATGACGGATATGCCGCAGCTCGTCGCAGCATTTCACTCTTTGGTCGGCCTCGCGGCTGTACTCGTAGCTGCAGCAGCGCTTTATGCGCCTGAGAGCTTCGGCATCTGGGAGTTTTTCTGCACGAATCCAACCGGACCCAATCTCAGCGAATGCTCCGGCGTCAACCAAACTTCGCTGATCGAGCTTGGGCTTGGCGCAGCCATCGGTGCGTTGACCTTTACCGGGTCGGTCATCGCCTTTGCGAAATTGAACGGCAACATGTCCGGGTCACCTATATTGCTCCCGGCGCGTCATCTTCTGAACATCGTTTTGGGCGTAGGTATTATCGTTTTGATCGCTCTGCTTGTTGGCAGCCGCGGCGAAGCGCATTGGGCGTTCTGGACGCTCACAGCTTTCGCCCTCGTGCTGGGCATCACGCTTATCATTCCGATTGGCGGCGCGGATATGCCTGTCGTCGTTTCTATGCTAAACTCTTATTCCGGATGGGCCGCTGCGGCGCTTGGATTCACCCTTGGAAATTTTGCATTGATCATCACAGGCGCGCTGGTCGGCTCGTCCGGCGCCATCCTGTCTTACATTATGTGTAAGGGCATGAACCGCAGCTTCATTTCGGTTATCCTCGGCGGCTTTGGCGGCGACGATGCCGCCGCTGGCGCAGCTGGCGGACAGGAAGATCGCCCATTCAAGCGTGGATCAGCTGAAGATGCGGCCTTCATCATGAAGAACGCCTCCAAAGTGATCATCGTGCCAGGCTATGGGATGGCGGTGGCGCAGGCCCAGCACGCGCTAAAAGAGATGTGCGACAAGCTGAAAGAAGAAGGTGTCGAGATCAAATACGCCATCCACCCTGTTGCGGGCCGGATGCCGGGGCATATGAACGTGCTTCTGGCCGAAGCGCAGGTGCCGTATGATGAAGTGTTCGAACTTGAGGACATCAACTCGGATTTCCGCAATTCCGAAGTCGCTTTCGTGATCGGTGCGAATGACGTCACCAATCCATCCGCCAAAACCGACAAGACCAGCCCAATCTATGGCATGCCGGTTCTGGATGTGGAGAATGCAGGCACCGTCCTCTTCATCAAACGCTCGATGGGCTCCGGCTATGCCGGCATCCAGAACGAACTGTTCTTCCGGGATAATACAATGATGCTGCTTTCAGACGCCAAGAAGATGGTCGAAGAGATTGTGAAGAGCCTCTGATTTGAGGCCAAATCAAAGTATAAGAAAAACCCCGGTCGCGCCAGCAACCGGGGTTTTTGTTAGTTTCAATCTCTTAGCCACTAGATCAGCGCATATCCACGCGCGTTGATGAAATTGATCAACTCATTACGGCGACGGCCCGGATCCGGGTGGGTCGACATGAACTCAGGCGGACGCTTACCTGCGCTGCGCTTGTCCATCAGTTCCCAAAGGCGCGGGGCTTCGGTCACGTCATAACCGGCCTTGTGCATATAATCGACACCAAGCTTATCAGCTTCCAATTCGTGCTGTCGGCTATATGGCAACAGGATACCAAACTGCAAAGCGGCACCACCGAGCGCCGTTATCGTATTACCATACTTTCGCAGCTCTTCAGATTGCGCGATTGCGACCTGACCGGCCACCATCGCAACTTGTGACGCAACCTGCGCCGATGCACGCGCTGCGGAGTGACGGCCATCAATATGGCCAGCCTCGTGGCCAAGAACAGACGCGAGCTGATCATCATTTTCTGTCAGTTCAGTAATCCCGCGAAATACGCCAACCTGCTGGCCGGGCATAACGAACGCATTGACATCATCTGTATCAAATACGGCTACTTCCCACTCGGCAGGTACATAGGCAGACTGTTGATTATAAATATCGGTCAGCGCTGTAGAGCGTCCGCGTGCTGTGCGATCCCAGATATTCAGAACCCGATTGCGCAGCCGACTATCGCCCGTTTGTGGCGTCTGGCTTTTCATGTCACTCCAAGCGGTTTTCGACATCGCCGCAAGCGAAGCATTGTCGAAACCCGGAATAATCAGCTGGCTGGCGCCAGTCACCGGGTTGGTCGAACATCCCACAACCATTGGAACAATCGTGCCGCAAGCGAGGCCTTTGATCAGGCCGCGCCGAGATACGTTCATCCGCGGAGCGTTTTCAAGAAAATCACGCGGCGCATCAATGCGTTCACCGTTTTCGATCATTTCCTCTGTAATCATATCAAATCTCCCTTTGCGTTAACTATACGCATACCATCGTGACAGACATAACTCCATGCCGATCAAGCGGTTGCACTGAACTTCGCATAAAGTGGCTGAACTGAGAATGAAGCCGCGATCAAGCGTCCGCTTTGGCTAAGGCCTCAGCTTGATCAAGCCAGTTCTCACGTTCAATTCGTCCATTCAGCGACAGATACTCATCGACCCATGCCACATTCGCAGAAGACCATTGAGCTATCTGCGCAAATGACCAGATACCAATTTCGTTTAACTGCTCAGCTATATTTGTCGTAATTCCATTGATCTCAGCCAGATCATCACCGCCACCATCTGATGGGGCATCCACGACCGCAGGCTCAACCGGCTGGATCGCCTCATCATCTGCTTCGTCAAGCGCCTTCAGAATTGCGTCTGAGGGATGGGCTTCTTCACTTTTTTCGTCGCTATCAGATACATCCTCCTCAGCGACCTCTGCTTCGGCAGGCTCGGCATCTATTGGGGCTTGATCGCTGGCTTCAACTGGAGCTTCATCATCTGCAGTCAAAGTGTCATCGGCGCTTTCATCTTCGGGTGCCTCGCCGCCCTCAAAATAAGCCAAACGGCCCTCGAGGAAACGGTTACGCCAGCGCAATCTTGCTAATTCTTCGTCAGCTTCGCTATTACCAGCATCTGCAGCGCCAGTTGTTGCAACCGTAGCGGCAGTTGCTGCTGCAGCTTCGAGTTCTGCAATACGTGATCGCAACTGTTCATTCTCACCGCTCATTTCAGCAATGGCGGTTTCATCAGCTTGCACCTCTTGTGCACTCGCAACGGCCTCTTGAGCTGAAGACAAATCTGTCTCCAGCGCTGCAACGCGTGCTTCAAGCCACTCATTACGTTCTTGAAGGGCTTTCGCCTCACCATCGTCAGAAGAAGACGCAAGCGCCGTAGCAGCTGCGCCCGCTATCGCGCCGCCTGCTGCAGCCAATGCAGAATCGCCACCAGTGCTTTCACGTTCAGATTTAAGCGAGTCGAGTTCCGTGCGCGCAGCATCCAGCTCTCTTGTCAGGTCAGTGATTTTGGTTTCCCGCGCTTCCAGCTCAACCTGATGCGATCCATCTCCCGAAACAGCTTGAGATGCATCGGTCTGACGTTTTCTCTGAGCGGCATAAAGTTCATCGACCTCAACCCGGGTCTGCTCGAGCTCAGTTTTCATGACATCGCGTTCGACTGTCGCGCGACGCACGCGCCTCGCTGACATCAGGCCCCGAACGGAAGACCCAAAAAGCATACCGAGCACGCCGCAAACGGCGAGAGCAATCCACATATTCGCAACAAGCCACTGCATTTATTCGCTCCATTCCTGTACTCTGAACTCAATTCGGCGATTGGTGGCACGCCCTTCAACGGTCGCATTATCGCCTTTCGGGCGATCTGGTCCATAGCCCGTCACCAACAAGCGGCCCGCATCATAGCCAGAAGCAGCCATATAATTGGCTACAGCCTGCGCACGTGCACGGCTCAGCACAAGATTATTCTCGCGCTCACCCGTATCATCAGTGTGACCTTCAATCTCATAACGCAGGTTTGAGGCACACGTTTCTGAAACCGCCATGATCTTATCCAGCGTTTGTCCACTCACGCGTGAAATTTCCGCGCTACCGGTTTTGAAGACCACCGCATTAGCCTGCATGATCAAGTCAAAAGACATTTGGCATGCAATCAGGGGGTCGCTGCCCAAGTCGATACCCGCAAGCTCGGTGAGCTCAACACTCACTGGCTCTACAGCAATATCTACCGCATAATCACCCTCAAGCGTTGCCATATCCTCGCGCAAAAACTGTAACCTGGACGGCGTCGCTTCGCCTTCAAACGTAAACCCATCGCCTGTCGGCTCAAATGCCATTTCGCCGCTCTCAAACTGGCTAAAATGCGGCAGTCCCAATCGGACCCCGTCCACCCAATCATCATACTCGGACGTGAAGACAGTCATTTCGTCACGCACAGCTCCGCTGAAATGTTCGCGAGCGATAGATGCGATCTCAGCTTTGTCTTCTTCGCTCTCACAGCTTCCAGACAAAACAAGCTCTGCGCCGACATGTTCGGCTTTCCAAAGGCTCGGCCCGGATATATTCGCCACACCGCGCCAGGGGTCTTTCAAGTCTGATACAGCCGCCGTGGCTTGAATGCGCGCTGCATCATCCATCGCAACACCCGAAAGGCGCAGCTCCGTGTCGGTCAGGCGCACTTCACCGCTATTCAGAAGCGCCAGCTGATCAAGTCCAAAAACAGCGATAGACTGCCAGCTTCCCGCGGGTTCACCCGCAGCAAGAGTGGTGCGGTCCTCGATGGGAGTCGCACTTTGAAGGCTTGCGTGCGCGCTGAGGCTGGCTTGTAAGTCTTCACTAGGGGCCGAACCAATCAGCGTCATGCCACCCGATTCGTTTTTCACAGCGCGCCAGACATAGGGCGATACAGTCGGAATCGCAGGCGCTTCCGCAAAATCAGATTTAACGCTAATAATACCGCCCCAGAATATTCCGCCGGGCCCAGCCGAACTACGAACGATGCGTTCAGCTTCAGCCTCAGCGTCCTGTGATGGCGGCGTGCCCGTCAGCATGGCCGTTTGCCCGTTTAGACTCGCTGTCGCCCATTCAAGGCCCGCTTCGTTAAGTGCGGCTTGCGCACGGTCTTGCAGTTCAGCCTGCATTTGTGCGGCATTAAGGTGATAGTCGGAACTGCCATGTGTCGTCACAAACCCGACCAGCACCAAACCAGCGCCAGAGAGGCCCGCAACCATTGTGTCATAGACACTCATAGGCAATCTCCTCTTCTAGACTGCTGCAACTGATAATGGTCTGCCTTATAGCTATGAATACGGCAAGTCTGTGATACAGGCTGCATATCATGGCTTCGACTGAAATTATCACATCTGCAAGCAATCCGCTGATCAAAACGCTGCGCGCCTTGGACAGGAAGAAAACCCGCAATGATACCGGCCTATTTCTGGCTGAAGGCGCACGCCTAATCGAGCAAGCGCTGGCACAGAATTGGCAGCTTGATACGCTGGTTGTATCGGCTAGCGGGTTTGAGAGAGACTATGTCAACGCACTCGCCCAAAAGGCCGCCACTCAAGGCGCACGCGTCGTACAGGTGCCGGATCGGCTTGCCGGGTCAATTGCACGTAAGGACAACCCGCAAGCCGTCATCGCAGCGATCAAACAGCGCGGCCTTCCGCTGAGCCAACTCGATTCGAATCATACCGGCTTGTGGATTGGCCTCTATGAAGTGCGCGACCCCGGCAATCTCGGCACTATTCTGCGAACCGCTGACTGCGCCGATGTCGCCGGTGTGATCATGATTGATCAGTGCTGTGATCCCTATAGTGTCGAGTCGGTTCGCGCATCGATGGGATCCCTCTTCGATGTTCGTCTGGCCCAAGCCGATTTTGCATCCTTCAATATTTGGCGAAAACAGCTCGGCCTCAATATGGTCGCTGCCAGCGTCAATGGCGATACAGCGCATACCGGTGTGGCGTTCAACCAGCCAAGCGTGATAATAATGGGCAATGAGCAGGCTGGTTTACCAGACACAATCGAAGCGGTGTGCGATTCGCTGTGTCTTATCCCAATGCGGGGCGGGGCTGATAGTCTGAACCTCGCCCAAGCTACTGCGATCATGCTGTATGAAGGCTGGCGTCAGAGGGGATTTGCCTGATGAACCTGTTCTCCACCCTGTTTCTTGCCGACCAATGGCCTGCTGACCAATACGCCCTTATCGATAGCGGTGATGGTTACAAGCTTGAGCGGTTCGGTTCTCAGACCGTCATCCGGCCCGACCCGCAGGCCTTTTGGAAACCCGCCACGCCCATTGAGGCTTGGCAAGCAGACGCAAAATTTGACGCCAAGTCAGGCGATGATGATCGCGGCAATTGGCAGCTTCTCAATCCTGCCGCGCCAGATGCCTGGCCGATGCAGTGGCGCGGTCTACACCTGAACGCCCGGCGCACGCCATTCCGGCACCTCGGCCTGTTTCAGGAGCATAGCGTTCATTGGGCTTTCACACAGGATCAGATCCGCGCCGCAGGCCGTCCTATCAAACTTCTGAACCTGTTTGGTTATACTGGCATGATGAGTCTTGCCGCCGCGCAAGCCGGCGCACATGTCACGCATTTGGATGCCAGCCCAAAATCCAATGGCTATGGCAAAGACCATCAGGCGATGAGCGATCTTGAAGACAAGCCAATCCGCTGGATTGCCGATGACGCGATGAAATTTACCGCACGTGAAATCAGGCGCGGCAACACCTATGACGCCATCGTGCTTGACCCACCAAAATTCGGGCGTGGTACCAAGAATGAAACGTGGCGCTTTGAAGAAGACCTGCCCGGCCTGCTCACAAACGTCCGGGCTTTGCTGTCGGACCAGCCCCTATTCGTCATCCTGACCGCTTATGCCGTGCGATTGTCACATATCGCCATCGCACAGGCTCTCAGCACGCATCTGGATGGCCTCGATGGCACAATCGAGATGGGCGAAATGGCCATTCCGCACCGCGATGATGACCGTCTTTTACCAACAGCCATCTGCGCACGCTGGCAGCCCTAATGCGATACATATAAAAACGGCCCCGACATCTCCGCCAGGGCCGTCTTAAAGCTAGGTTCGCTGCGGCTTAGAACGCATAGCCGACATCGATACCAAAGGTCGAATGCTCCGATGCGTACGCGGTGAAGGAGTTAGCCGAAGAAGCGCGGTAATACTCTTCATCAGAGACGTTCTTGCCCCACACGGCCAATGACCAGCCATGCTCAGACTGAAACTTGACCCACGCATTATAAAGCGTCGGAACATCAATCAATGCGTGAGCGGGACTGTTGGCAACGAGGCTCCAGCTGACATGTTCAAGATTAACGTCACTGAGAAGATCAGCTCACCACCCTGCATTGGCACAGCGTAGAGCGCGCCGATGCTCGCCTTATACTCCGGTACGTTCTCAGGTTGAGCGTCTTGGCGCAAGCGATGCTAACAACGCCGCCACATGCTGCGACATCCATCACTCGCGTGGATATGGATACGGTCATCACCGAGCACGGGGTTGCCGAATTGAAAGGGAAAACCATCGACCAACGCGCGCAATCTCTTATAGAAGTGGCAGACCCCGGTTTTCGCGACGACTTGTCGAAATCATGGGACGCGATCAGGAGCGCGATGTAATGCCGAAGACCACTGACACACCGCGTTACCGCCAATTAGCAAACCTGTTTCGCGATACAATCACATCTGGAGCGCTTGCCCCTGGCGACTCTCTCCCTACGGAGATGGAGATTTGTGAAACCCATTCTGTATCGCGCCACACGGCCCGCGACGCCTTGCGCATTCTGGTCGAGGAAGGCCTGATCGAACGGCGGCGCGGTGCTGGCACAGTGGTCGCTGAAGCTAGCTCACCGGCCTTTGCGCAACCCATTGGTGACTTCGAGTCCATCCTGCAATATGCGCGCAATGCCCGCTTTGAACTCACTTACGCAGGTACAGCCGATCAAGAGGCCCTTGATCGCACAGGCCTGACAGGCGGATACGCTCAATTCGTCGGCTTGCGCCATGTTGGCGACAAACCAGCATTCGCCATTACCGCAATTTATGTCCGTCAGGATCTTGCCCCGACTGAAGAACAAATGCGCCAGATAAATGGCCCTATTTCTGAATGGCTGGAGCGTAATCATGGCCAGACAGTCGAACGCGTCACGCAACGCATGGAGGCTGTTGCGCTGAATGCGGATCAGGCTCGTCGCTTGAATGTCGCCGCAGAAAGCCCTGCCCTGCGCACTATTCGTCGCTACCGCGATGCTGAGAACAATGTCGTTTTGCTCTCAGAAAGCCTGCATCCGGCAGGCCGGTTTGCCTATGAAATGCGTCTTGACCGGACCCGCCCCTGAATCACAACCTCGGAGACCATTATGCAACTTGGAAACTTTTCAGTCAGTCTCGCCGTCAAGGACATTGCTGCGTCAATCAACTTCTACAAAATGCTAGGCTTCGAGATATTCCACGACCAGACCGCGCATGGCTGGGCCATCCTAAAATCCGAGACCGCAACAATTGGCCTGTTTCAAGGCATGTTTGAGAAGAACATCATGACCTTCAATCCGGGCTGGGACGAAAATGGTCAGCCGACCGGATCATTCACCGATGTGCGCGACGTACAGAAAACTTTGAAAGCTGGCGGTATCACACCGCTCACAGAAGTGGACGAAACGGGGACTGGTCCCGGTTCCTGCATGATTGAAGACCCTGATGGAAATCAGATCCTCATCGACCAGCACGTCTAAGCGACGCGCGACTCATTGCACAGCGTCCGGCGGTAGAGCTTGCCGTCTCGAAACCAGTGCCATGTGCGGGCACGGTGCTCACCTGTGTCGCCCATCATGATCACCTCAAAGAAATGCGAGCCCGGCTCGTCCTTGCGTTGCAGGTTGAGCATGATCAGGCCGTTATAAGTTTCCCAGCTCGGGCCTTTGAATGTCGGGGTGTCATACCAGAGCTTACCCTCCTGCGGGATGCCCTCAAACATGTCATCGCGAGTGCGCCCATCATCCCACATGAAGTGAATGTGCTGACGATAAAAAACCTCGCCGCCATCATCAGGAAACTCGCAGAATACCCGGGTGCGATGGTGGTCCTCGATTTCAGATCAGCATTGATATGCGTATATGTGCCTTCCCACACTCCCTGATGCACAGCCGGAGCTGGCATCGCAAACACGGTGCGTATCCCGCAGCTTGTCAAACAGCGTTTTGGCCATAGATCTCTCCCAACCCAAAAAATATATCTTTTGGGCTGGGGTACAACCCACAATTGGCTGAAAGCGCCTATTTACGCCAGACGGCTGCCATCGCTGGATCTTCTTCCTGACCCGTATATTTCCGCGTCTCAGCGCGGCCGACAACCATATGGTGAACCTCATCCGGCCCGTCGGCGAGACGCAAGGTCCGCTGATTGGTGTACATCTGCGCCAACGGCGTCCATTGTGACACGCCGGTCGCGCCGTGCATCTGGATGGCGTCATCAATGATCTTACAAACGCGTTCAGGCACCATCGCCTTGACCATGGATATCCAAACCCGCGCCTCAGCATTGCCGAGCACGTCCATCGCCTTGGCCGCTTTCAGCACCATCATCCGCATCGCTTCAATCTCGATACGGGCGCGTGAAATAATCTCGATATTTCCGCCCAATTTGACCAGTGGACGACCGAACGCCTCACGCGTCATGCCGCGCACAACCATCATATCAAGCGCGTTCTCCGCCTGACCAAGCGAGCGCATACAATGATGAATGCGACCCGGCCCAAGCCGCAGTTGCGAAATTTCGAAGCCGCGCCCTTCGCCCAGCAAAATATTGTCATGCGGTACACGGACATTATCGAACGCGATGTGCATGTGTCCGTGTGGTGCATCCGGGTTACCAAACACATGCATCGGCCCGAGCACTTTAACGCCCGGCGTATCCATTGGCACAAGAATCTGTGACTGCTGCTGATGCGGCGCGCCTTCCGGGCTGGTCTTGACCATAGTAATCATGATTTTACAGCGCGGATCGCCGGCACCAGAAATGTAGAACTTCTCACCATTGATGACCCACTCATTTCCTTCGAGCACAGCCGATGTGGAAATATTGCGCGCATCCGAGGATGGCAAGGCAGGCTCTGTCATGGCGAAGGCTGAGCGGATTTCGCCATTCAGCAAAGGCTTCAGCCATTTCTCTTTCTGCTCGGGCGTACCGACCCGTTCCAACACTTCCATATTGCCCGTATCTGGGGCCGAGCAGTTCATGCATTCAGACGCGAGATAATTCTTGCCAAGCTCAGCGGCAATATAGGCATAATCGAGGTTCGCAAGACCTTCGCCTGTTTCTGCGTTCGGCAAGAAGAAATTCCAAAGCCCCTGTTTCTTGGCTTCATCCTTTGCGGCCTCAAGACATTCCAGCTGACCCGGCGCATAGCTCCAAATGTCTTCCTTGCCCTCACCGAGTTTGTGAAACTCTTCAGACATGGGCTCAACGACCTCGGCAATGAAGCGCTTTACATGCTCATAAAGCGGACGCGCAGCCTCCGACATTTGCAAATTGTTCAACTCGCCGCTGGGGTCAAACCCGGTCATCGTATGGGCCATATCGCCTCGTCTCCCGTCATCTATTGGATCAGTCTGTATACTCAATAGTAGAGATCACAGGCACAATGCCCAGCCCTGACGTCGCGGCCCCTATTTCGTTTCAAGCTCAGCCACTTCCTTGCCGAGAAAGAATGAGATCGCCGTGCGGATCAGTACCAATAGCCCAACAAAGATCAGATCGGCAATTTCTCGCGTTATTACAGTGTGGATAATGTCCGACGCGATCATGAACTCGATGCCTGTCAGAATATAAGCGCCCAGTGTTCGCCGGGCATCGGATATGTCCCCTAACTTCTTGAACAGGCCTGCCCCATGCAGCACGGCGGAAACAAGTTTCAAGAGCGCCACATTGAAGCCAAAGATGATGATCGCGACACCGATCAAGTCGATGCCCACTGCCATGACTTCCAAAACCTCACCAAGCGAATGCCCGAGATTATATGGCAGCGCCTCCAGGGAGGACCCACCCTGCATTCCAGACAGTATATGCTCGGTCTCTTCTGCCATTACAGAAGCTCCGCATCGGTCATCACTTCGATCAACGCTGGGCCGTCATGCGCCAAGGCCTTGGCCAATGCTTCCTCAAGCTCCTCGCGTGTTTTCACACGCTCACCCATCCCGCCGCAGGAACGGGCAAATCCGGCAAAGCTCGGATTGACGAGACTGGTCTGCCAGACTGCAAACTCGGCGGCCTTCTGCTCCTTGGAGATTTTGCCTAGCTCAGCATTATTCATCAGCACGTGGGTGATATTCATCCCATATTTGACTGCCGTGGTGAACTCCATAGCGTACTGACCAAAACCGCCATCGCCCGAGACGGAGACCACCTTGCGACCCTTATAAGGCCCGTCTTCCTGCGTGGCGGCCCACGCCCCCATCGCCGCCGGGAAGGAAAACCCGATAGAACCAAGATAGCCCGACATCAAAACGCGCTGGCCTTTCTTTGGTTCGAAATAGCGTCCGAATGAATAGGTGTTGTTGCCGACATCAACTGGCAGGATCGCATCCTCTGGCACGTGCCTCGACAGCGCCTCAAACAGCGCCGCAGCTGAGACGCCATTACCGTTATCCTCGGCAACACGAGTCGCTTTTTCGGCGCGCCATAGCCGCCAGCGCTCAGCGACTTCATCGCGCTGATCCTGCGCATCTGCGCCGCCTGCCATCATCATGCTCAATTCCTCGGCCGTGACCGCAACATCGCCCATCACGGGAACTGAAACAGGATGGCGTTTCGCGAGCCGCATCGGGTCGGTATCGACCTGAATGGTCGGCGCGCCTTCATAGATACCTGTGTGATCCGAGAAGCTCGCGCCAAACACCAGCAGCAGGTCCGCTTCGTTCATGAACCAGCTGGCAATCGGGGTCCCTGATCGTCCCATCACGCCTGCCGCCAGTGGATGCGTATCCGGGATTTGTCCCTTGGCCTTGAACGTGGTCGCAATCGGCGCGCCGAGCTGTTCAGCCAGCGCCGTAATCTCATCCATCCCGGTCAGAGCGCCATAGCCGACTATAATCATCGGACGCTTGGCCGACTTCAGCAGCATGGCAGCTTCGTTTAGCGCCGCTGGCGGCGGGCCGACCCGCAAGTCCGCCATCCGCCCCTGCGGTCCTTGCGCCTCTGCATCTGAAGCTTGTGGTTGAACATTGTCCGGGAAAATCAAATGCCCGACACCGCGCTCCAGGATGGATGTCTTGATCGCCTGCGTCATCAGCAGTGCGTGATCGGAGTTGGTTTGAACTGTCGCAGAAAACTTTGTGACGCTTTCAAACGCCGCCTCCAGGTCAATGTCCTGAAACGCGTGAACACCGATGACCTGATCCTGCACCTGCCCTGTCAAAGCCAAGGCGGGCGCGCCGTCGACTTTCGCGTCCCACAAACCCGTCAGCAAGTTTGTCGCGCCTGGCCCCGCAATCGTCAGCGCCGCGGCAGGTCGCCCGGTGAGTTTCCCGTAGCCGGAAATCGCGAACGCCGCGCCGCCCTCATGACGAATGCCGTAATAGTTCAGCTTGCCTTTAGACTCCTGCACGCGCAGCGCATCGGCGAGCCCCAGATTGGAATGCCCGACCATGCCGAACACCGAGGTTACGCCCCAATTGACCATAGTCTCTGCCATCACATCAGCGACGGAGCGCTCACGCTCTGGCACTGCAGGCACCGCAACGAAGACATCGTCGCCGCGAATCTCGACATCGAACATTTGCTGGCCCGTATCCTCATGACCACCCGGCGGCTTACCTGTCAGCGGATCGAAGTCCCAACCATGCCACGGGCAGCGCAGCCAGCACTGGTCGCCTTCACCGCGCTCAATTGAGCCTTCACCAAGCGGACCGCCCTGATGCGGGCACTTATTATCCATCGCGGCCCATTCGCCATTGAAGTGTACAAGCGCAATCGATTGCGATCCTGCCGTCACCGACTTCACGCGGCCCTCCGCAACTTCGCTCACCTCCGCAACTTTGTGCCATACCATTTCCGTCATTCTTGTCTTCCCCGTGGTCGTTTTCATGTCTTGCGATAATCAAAGCATGGACAGCGCGCACTTCAAAGGCGATCATATTTTTGTCAGATCACGTGATTGGCGTGCACCAGCAGCACCCGCTAGACGCCGGGCAAGCAAGAACGGGGAAATTCATGCAAAAAATAACCATCGCCAAATGGAATGAGTTGCAAGATCGCTCACCAGAATATGCACTTGTTGGCGAGGTCGATCTCGTTGTTGTGCGTTTTGATGACACGGTGTCGGTCTTTTATGGGCGCTGCCTGCACCGCGGTGCCCTAATGGCGGATGGGCATGTTGACCAGAATGACAACCTGATTTGCGGCGTTCACAATTGGGATTACCGGCTTGATACAGGTGTGTCGGAATATGAGAACTCTGAGAAACTCCCGAAATTCACATCGTGGATCGAAGACGGAGAGATCCTTGTTGACGCCGACGAGATCAGCGATTGGGCCAAGGCCAATCCGCAGCCCTACAATCGCGACGAATATCTCGGCCTATATCAAGACCCAAGTCATGCCCCACATCCGGAGCCGCATAATAATCTGATCCAGCAATATGCCCGCGATGGCCTCAGTAAAGTCGGTCACCATGGTGTCGTTGACGCCATGGGTGTCCCCGCGGACCAGTTACCGAAATGGGACGATATCCAGATCCTGACGGCGCAGCTCCAGAAATTTCCGCTCTTGGACGACGATCCAGTCGACACGAAAACAGTAATCGGCCCGAATGCCCAAAAACCGCTCCACCTCGATATTCCGCTCTTTGTATCGGACATGAGTTTCGGCGCGCTATCTGAAACCGCAAAAGTTGCTCTGGCGCGCGGCGCTGAGCTGGCAGGCACGGGTATCTGCTCCGGCGAAGGTGGAATGTTGCCAGAAGAACAGGCCGCCAATTCAAAGTATTTCTACGAGCTCGCCTCGGCTCGGTTTGGTTTTTCGTGGGACAAGCTCGATAAGGTTCAGGCCTTTCACTTCAAGGGCGGGCAAGGCGCCAAGACCGGCACAGGGGGCCACCTGCCCGGCAATAAGGTCAAAGGCAAAATTGCCGAAGTACGCGGCCTAAAGGAAGGCGAGTCGGCGATCTCCCCACCGCGCTTTCCAGACTGGACAGAAGCGTCGCAAGTCAAGGATTTTGCCGATCAGGTTCGTGACCGCACAGGCGGCATCCCCATCGGCTACAAGCTCTCCGCTCAGCATATCGAAAAAGACATCGACGCAGCGCTGGAGATTGGTGTCGACTATATCATCCTTGACGGACGCGGCGGCGGAACGGGCGCGGCCCCAATCATCTTTCGTGACAATATTTCGGTGCCGACAATCCCGGCTTTGGCGCGCGCCCGTCGCCACCTAGATACATCAGGGCGCAGCGATGTATCCCTCGTCATCACCGGCGGTCTTCGCAAACCGGCTGACTTTGTCAAAGCCATGTGCATGGGCGCCGACGCAATTGCCGTTTCCAACGCCGCGATGCAGGCCATTGGTTGTGTCGCGATGCGCGCTTGCCACACGAATAATTGCCCGGTCGGTATTGCGACTCAAAAACCACATTTGGTTTCACGACTGCTCGTCGAACCCTCGGCGCAGCGCCTGAAGAATTTCTTCGATGCGTCAACAGAGCTGATGAAAGTCATGGCGCGCGCATGTGGCCATTCGAGTTTTGCGGAGTTCAACGCTGATGATCTGACAACCTTCAGCCGCGACATGGCTGACTTGTCGGGCGTTGCCTATGCGGGAGTAAACGCATGAGCCTTGCTGCTGCAAACCTGCTTGTCACAGCGCTCGGCATATACGCGTTGATCGGTCTACTTACAGCGCTGGCCTACCTGTTCGGCGGCGCCGGACGGATTGATCCTGCGGCAAAAGGCAAAGGCCTGCCACTGCGCGCGCGCCTACTAATCCTGCCCGGCGTGATTGGTCTCTGGCCTGTCATGCTACCAAAGCTGTTCACCCAGAAAGCGCCGCCAGTCTCATGAAACGTGCCCATCGGAAAACCCATTTACTGATGTGGATCATTCTCGGCCCGGTCATGATCGCGACTGTACTGCTGGCTGTCATGCACCGCCCCGCAGAGCCGATAAATGAGACACTTCCAGACGTCTTGCTTGAGGAGGCAGGCTGATGTCGCACGACTATAAGGCCGTTCAATGGACCTCGTTCAAGAAACGCTTCGATCTCTGGATGCTCGGCGGCGTGGTGCTGTACCTTGTTCTGTTCGTCCTGTTGTCGGAGGTCAACCAGCCACCGGGCGAGAGCCTGCATCCCGTCCAGGCCGTGATCCGCGCGACGGGCACGCTGGCCTTCCTGTTGCTGACTTTCATTCTTTGTATTGGGCCGTTGGCGCGCCTGTCAGACCGATTCAAGCCCTTCCTCTACAACCGCCGTCATCTTGGCGTGACGACTTTCCTGATGGCGCTTGTCCACACAGCGCTGGTCATCATGTGGTATCACGGGTTCTCTGAGCTGAACCCGCTGGTTTCAGTCTTCGTGTCTAACCCGCGTTATGACAGCTTGGCTGGTTTCCCGTTTGAAAGCCTCGGTTTTGTCGCCTTGATCATTATGTTCCTGATGGCGGCAACCAGCCATGACTTCTGGAATGCCAATCTCGGCCCCGGCCTGTGGAAGGCGCTGCATATGGGCGTCTATATCGCTTATGCCTTGCTCGTGGCCCATATTGCCCTCGGCGCCATTCAGTTTGAAAAGCACCCGCTCTACGTCACGCTGCTCTGCGCCGGATCAGCCACGGTTATTGGTCTGCATGTTTTGACGGGGCTAGCGAGCCTTCGTCCCTCTTCTTCGCTGGAAGATGATGGATGGGTCAAAGTTGCGAGAGTGTGCGAGATGGAAGACAGCCGCGCCAAGGTCGTCAAACCAAAGTCCGGAGAAGCGATCGCCGTCTTCCGCGAACGTCAAAAAGTTTACGCCGTCTCAAATGTCTGCCGCCATCAGGGCGGGCCGCTCGGCGAAGGCAGGGTTGTTGACGGGGCGATCACCTGCCCGTGGCATGGCTTCCAATACCAGATGCAGGATGGCCGCTCCCCAGCCCCGTTCACTGAAATGATCGCCACCTATGCGACCAGGATTGTCGATGGTTTTGTCTACGTGAACCCCGAGGCAAACTCACCCGGCACGGCGCAAGCCCCCAGCCTGATCGAGGAGACCGCATGAGCCAGGACGACTTCTTCATCGGCTGGGCCGAGACACCCAAAACCGACCGCCGCTTCTTCCTTGGCGCTGGCATCGCCCTGCTTGGTGGGACAGCGGCGGGCGCTGCCTTATTGGCAGGCAACCAGCGCGGTGTCGGCAAAGGTAACTGGAACATGGGCGAAATTCGCGAGTGGCGCGGTATTGCCACGGCTGAACCCTACGCCATGCTGCGCACGCTTGATCTGGGCGGTACCCCGCGCACTGCCCTTCTTGGGTGTCAGGGCAAATGCGGTGTTAGTGCGAAAATTGGGGCACTTGCGGGCAAGCCCGTGATCGTCAAAGGTTCACTCATCCAGCGCGGCGACCATGCGATGATCGCAGTTATTGATGGCTTGGACTGGATCACAGAAGACCCGGCAGGCGACGCCGCTAATCTCGCCTTCCCTACCGTTGAGCCACTCACCGAGATCACGCTTAAAGGCGAAATTCTCGATACGAAATGCTGGTTCGGTGCGATGCGCCCCTCAGAGGGCAAGGTACACAAATCCTGCGCGGCGCTCTGTATTCGCGGCGGCCTGCCGCCTGCTTTCTACGTCACGGATCTGAAGCAGCAAAAGGCGCTGATGATCATGACAGATCGCGGCGCAGCCCATGGCCACGACCTGCTGCCCTATGTAGCTGATCCGGTTCAGATTACCGCCAGCGTTCAGCGCCGCGGCGACCTTCTCTTCCTGGATGGTCCAGTCTCGGCGATCAAACGCCTCTAAACTATTGCGCGGCAACGCGCGCAGCTTGGGTGTTCAACACATGTAGCGGCGGCTCCGTCGCCCAGTCGGCAATCTGCTCAAGGTCATAATGGCGGCAAGCTTCCATCAGCATCCGCACTTCGGTCCACATATCACCGTCGACAATCGGCATGAAGAGGTCAGCAATATTGTCGATGCCAAGGTACGTGCGTACGCCCGCTTCTTTCAGTTTCACGAACGGGCCAATGGAATTGTGTAGCGGACCCTGCATCGGCAACTGCTTCATCGACAATGCCGCCGACGGGCAAATCACGATGCCGACATCAGCTTCCTTGCACAGCGCGACGATGCGGTTTTGCTCGCTTTCATCCTTGGCCGAGACAGAGATCGAGTGGATGCCGTAAACCCGGCCTTGCATACCATGTTCGATAGTTTTCAAGCATAGCAGCTCGGTCTCGTGCTGATGCGGATTATTCTCCTGGTCGACATGCACTTCGACCATCTTGTTTAGCTCTTTGGCCGTTTGCATGACGATGTCGAGATGCTGGCCCTCACGTGGTCGGTCGCGCGATGGCAAGCCACCACAGAAATCGGCGAGCTTGCATGCCTCAATATATTGCTCGCGTGAGGCCTCTTCGAGCACACCTTCGAGTGGTTGGACACCAATCTCAAAATTGATCTTGTCCTTGAAGCGCTCTTTGACCTCGACTGCGGCATGGATCGGCTTTAGCCCGATAATACTATCGGCATCGACCATAGTCCGGCAATATTGTGAGCCCTGATCGATCACGGCCTGAAGTGCCCGCGAAATCCGCTCGACAAGGTCTTCATGCGTGTAATTTTCTTTCAGGTGGCGGTAGAGTTCCCACTTCTTTTCCATGTCGGCAAAACCAAGCGCGAGGTTTTCCGGAGAAATAAGATAGGCCTTATCGAAATGGCCGTGATGGTTCGACCAGCCGCCGCGCTCGCGCACTAATTCCAAAAAGCGCGCCTTCAAATCCCACGGGCTGTCTTCGCTGCGTATCTTGTAGCTATAGGTGCCTTCTTCAACATCTTTCAGGACCAGCGCAATCGTCTCGCGCGCCACAGTGCGGTCTGTATACAGCGGAATCCCGTGCTTCACCGAGAGTGAGCGAATGCTGGCCGCATCTGACGCCTCGTCATAATCCGTGTCACCGGTCAGGATATTGACGACAAAATCAACTTTACCGTCCTGAATTAGCGTCTTGATATTGGGTTCCTGATCACTGGAGATCTTGCGCGCAGCAATAGATTCAACCCCATTATCGGCGAGAAAACGATGCGTTCCCGGCGTCGCATAAATGCCGACCCCAATCGCCGCCATTTTCTGACAGGACTCGAGCAGGAACTCCTTGTCATCTTGCGACCCGGCGCTGATCAGGAGAGATCGTTTGTGCCCCTTCGCCAACATTTTGAGGTTGAAACCAATCAGATCGATTTTTGAGTACGGGTCGGTGGCGGCCATGCTTTTATCCTTTTCTGCGCGCGTTTGTCGCCTCGGCAAGCGGCCAAACGATCAGAACATTCTGTGATTCGAATTTGAACGAAACCGGGTCGGTTCATTTTTTCTTCGAAACCAAACTTCTTCGCCTGCACGGGAACCATTTTGGGGTCATTATTGCAAGCCCTGTCCTCATAGAAGAGGGCTTGCACAATATAAATTGTGATCAATGCCTCATCATTTTTCAGATGGAAACATTGCGGGATTGCGCAGCAGAGCTGCACTAATCAACGCAACAATCAAACCCACAGGAAATATCTCCAGGAATGTTAGCGGCATGCGAAACCACCAATTCTTGTAAAGTTCCATGGCTGCCTGCATCTTGTCGAGCTTGGCTTGTAACGCCTCTCCGGCCAACCCGTCGGCAATATATTTTTGCTGCATCATATCCGCATACGCACGCATGAAATCGAGATCTGTAACCTGCAAATATGCTTCCCAGCCTAAGACATAAACAAGGCCCGCCATTGCCGCGATGCCTAAACCAAGTCGAAACGCGGGCCAAAAGCGAATGACGCCGCCTAGGCTTTGGTCGCGGTAACGCTTCACACCGACAAATATCAGAGACATCGCGGCGATCATGATCAGATAGCCCGTCAGCTGCGAGCTTTCCGCGACCTTCCCGCCCGCCATCTGAAACCCGATGGCAATAGATGTTATGGTAATCAGTCCGGCTATCGCGCCATATACAAGAACAGTCCTAAGCATGGGTTTTCCTTCCAGTCAGCTTGCTGCTCACCTGACCTCACTGACATCATCCCTCAATCGCCCAAACGGGTGATTTTCGTGAATGACGTCCAAATCACCTCAAGGAATGAGGCGAAGCTCACGCGCTTTCTGTACCGCTTGTACGCGCTGTCCAACCTCTAATTTTTGATACAGTTTCGCGACATGTGTTTTGACAGTATTTGGCGAGACATTCAGATCCTGTGCAATCTGTTTATTGGTGTTACCTGCCGCAAGCGCCTCCAGTACGCTCAACTCTCGATTTGATATGCCGAGTGACTTCAAGGCAAGCTGGTTGAGCGTAAACGCCGGGGCACGCGTCGAGGGCGTAAGCTGGCGGCCAAGCCAAATGCCCAGAACGGTAAAGGCGATAACCAGAATGGCGATATAAATTTCGGTCGCAAAAACCTTGGCAAAATACTGGTACTCGATCCACTGAAGCCCAAGCGCGATAAACGCCAGAATGCCTGCATAGATGATAATTGAACGTGTCACGAGCAAACTCTAAAAGTTGCAGTCATTACGATCAATAGCCCCACAAGACCTTACCCCAACGAGGCGAAATTCGGCGCGAATTCTTCACCGATATTTTAAGACAACCGTTTATGACACTGTTTACATGCTTTGACTGCTCGCAATTTTGCCCATTTCAGGCCTATAGTAACGCTTATGACTGATGTAGATGACACCGCTCGGATGAAACCCTCCGCCACAATGGCTCGGCTAGAAGCTGCACGCTCCAAAGCCGGATGGCTCGCCTGGGGCGGATTTGTGCTTGCTCTAATCTGGTGGGGCGCAGCTATAGGCGGTGCAATTGGCCTGATCGGTTGGGAAACCATCGCTGGCACGCAGCCCGCCTTGATTATGGCGGGTCTCGCAGCAATCCTGCTTCCGGGTCTCATGCTGCTCTTGGCTGGCTTTTTCGCGCGCGAGCAGGTTCGTGCCGGCGCAACCAATGCCATTGTTCTTGAAGCCGCCGCCAAATTGCTGACCCCGGCTGAAGAAATGGGCAATGACGCGACCGCTTTTGCCGAGCAGATGAGCCATGCCAGCGCCGAGGTTGATCGCTCGATGGGTCACGCCATTTCCGCTATGAAAGCGATGGCCGGTGAGATTGGTGACGAGCGCCAGCGTCTTGAATCGGTGACCTATGCCAGCGCTGATAATGCCCGTGAGCTGGCCGAACGCCTTGGAACTGAACGTACAGCGCTTGAGACGCTTACCCGCGAACTGCGCGAGCAATCGGCTAGTATTGGCGATGCGATCCCGCGTCAGGCCGACATGATTGTAACCTCGGCCAAAGCTGCAGCCGAAGAAGTTGCCGCCGCTGAAACTGCGCTTGAATCACGCCTCGCCAATCTCGATGAGACAGGCAAAGCCCTCGCGCAGAAAATCGCTAGCCTCGACACACTGGCGGCAGAAGCCGGTCAGCGTAATGAAACGCTGCTCTTCGCTATCGCGCGTATGGAAGAAAAGCTCGAACAGTCACGCAAGACGGTTGAAACGGCCTCGCGCGCAGGAGAACTCGCTGCAGCCGCTGCAGGTACGACAGGTGATCGCCTCATGGAAGCGGTACGGACAGCGCTTGATGGCGCGCGCGCCGCTAGCACTGAGATCCAAACGCGTACACTTGAAACATCTGAAGCTGCCGCACGCTCGCTTGCCGAGCTGAAAGACGCTGGCCAACAAGCGGCCTCAGCAGTTCGCGCCGCTGGCATGGCTGCACGCGCTGAGATGGACATTGCCGAACGCCGCGCTAGCCAAGTCACCAGCAATCTCTACACGACCTCGCAATCTGTCCCCGGGGCGAATGGTCATGATGCACCGAAGGTTACAGCTGCGGCTGCACCTGCAGCCAGCTCTCACGAAAGAACAGCGCCTATTTCCAGTCCGATATCTCCCTCGCGCGCAGTCGAGGAAGACTTGTTTGACGCCAGCGCAGACCGCATGGCCCAGGCTATGCTGGGCGTATCTCCTGATGAATTGAATGGCAGCGTGCGCGATGGCGAGATCGTTTCTCCGGACCCGACCCCGATGAAACTTCGCGATAGTCTCGATGATGACTTCTTCGACGACACGCCAAAGAACGGCAATGGGAATGGCAGCTCGCTCAGCGATATCATTGCAGACATGGAGCGAGAGGACCGTCCTGCTCTATCACGCGAAGAAACAGCAGAGCGCCTCGTCCACCGCTTGGAAGACTCTGGTATTCGCCTCACTGGTATTTTCCGTCCCAAGGACAAAAAGAAAGTTGCCTTCGCTGCCCGCAAGGGTGAGCAGCAACGGCGCACAGCGATCCAAAATGTTGCAGGCAAGCAAGTAGAGCGCGTGCTTGAACGTTTGCGCCGCGATGGTGACTTGATGAGCATGGCGCGAGACTTCGTAGCGCTCGAAGATTCCGATGCTTTGAACGCGCTGGAAAACACGCATGCCTCAAACAAGAATGCAAGTGCGCGTCTTGCGACATATCTCTTGATAGACGCGGCGCTATCCTAGGCGTCTATTCACCGAGCCATTTGAATTCCGGTTCTTCCCACCATGGGAAAAAGTTCGGCATGCCGTCTGAAACACTGACCGGGAAGGTCGGTTGGCGCTTTTCCAGAAAACTCATCACCCCCTCACGCGCATCCTCGGTCTGACCACGTGAGTAGATAGCGGCGCTATCAACAATATGTGCTTCCATGGGATGCGAAGCCCCCAACATGCGCCACATCATGTGCCGCGTCAGCGTGGTTGAGACAGGCGCTGTATTATTGGCAATCTCGCGGGCAATCATTTTCGCTGCAGCCATAAGTTCAGCGTGCGGGTACACCGCGCTGACAAGCCCGCCATCAAGCGCTTCGCTTGCGGGAAAGACACGCCCCGAATAGCACCATTCTAACGCTTTTGAGATGCCCACCAATCGCGGCAGGAACCAGCTTGAGGCCGCCTCAGGATTAATCCCCCGCCGATTGAACACAAACCCAAAGCGCGCCGTATCTGCGGCAATCCGAATATCCATTGGCAGCGTCATCGTTGCGCCGATCCCAACAGCTACGCCATTAATCGCCCCGATGATTGGCTTCAGACTATCAAACATGCGCAGAACGACACGCCCGCCACCATCGCGGTGAATATCCTCACCATTCAATGTGCTATCGCCTTGCGCGGCGCGGTCTTCATAATCGAATGTGTTACCGCCGCCCGACAGGTCTGCCCCCGCGCAAAAGGCCCGCTCACCTGCCCCGGTCACGATAACAACGCGCACATCATCGCGCGCATCTGTAATATCAAAAGCGGCGACCAGTTCTTGCATCATGCGGCCCGTAAACGCATTCATCTTGTCAGGGCGATGCAGGGTTAAAACCGCGATTTGGTCTTCGATATCCAGTTTGATCTGGGTAAAGTCGCCGACGTCCGTCATTTTCGTCCTCCAATGTTTCAGTCAATAAAGCGCGGCCTTTTGTGCCAGAGGTCAAGCGCAATTACAGCCTGCCGCAGCGTCCGGTCTTTGACATTGTGGCCGAGTGTGGAACATTTCGGCGATGCCCGCCTTTCTGCCTCCAACCATTATCAGCGCGCCGATCTTCGTGCTTGCCGTGATCTGGGAATGGTGGGCGGTAAAGTCTGGCCGCGTACATGGCCGATACGAGACGCCCGACGCCATCACAAGTCTGACGATGGGCCTCGGCAGCGCCATCATCAATACACTGACCGGCTTTGCGACTTTATGGCTATTAATGCTGGCCTGGCCCTACCGTGTGATGGAGATACCTGTGACATGGTGGAGCTTCATCATCGTCTTCGTCCTTTATGACCTGACCTATTACTGGAAGCACCGTTTTGCGCATCGCATACGTTGGTTCTGGATGGAGCATGTCACGCATCATTCAAGTCGCCACTACAACCTGACAACCGCCCTGCGCCAACCTTGGTTCGGGCCATTCACCGGGCTGGTTCTGCTTGGCGTACCGATGGTTCTATTTGGTTTCCATCCGGCGTTCATCATCTTCGCGGGCGGTGTGAACCTCGTCTACCAATTCTGGATCCATACAGAGGCTATTGACCGGATGCCCGGCTGGTTTGAGGCTGTATTCAACACGCCAAGCCATCACCGCGTCCATCACGCCACGAACCCGCGATATCTCGACGCCAATTATGCAGGCGTGTTCATTATCTGGGACAAGATGTTCGGCTCATTCGTCCCTGAACTTACCGAAGAAAAGCCCGACTATGGTACGGTGAAACCTTTAAACAGCTTCAATCCACTCATCGTCGCCATTCATGAAGTCACGGCCCTGATCCGCGACTGCGCCAGCGATGGCCTGCGCCCATGGACATGGATAAAACGCGCGCTAAATGCGCCTGGCTGGAGCCCTGACGGCAACCATAGCCGCACAGCAGAGTTGCAGGCAGCTTGGCGCGCGCAAGACGGCGACTTATCGCAAGGGCAGCAATAGACTTTGCCCTCCAGTCATTGTCTAAAAGAGCTATAAAAACAAACCTCACGGGAGACTTCCAACATGGCTTCACCAATGACGATTGCCTTTGATGACCTTGAAAGCATGGTCGGAAAAGAAATTGGCGTGTCTGACTGGCATCTGATTGATCAAGACCGGGTCAACATGTTTGCTGAAGCCACAGGTGACCATCAATGGATCCACGTTGATGTCGAGCGCGCCACCGCAGCCCTTGGCTCGCCGATTGTACACGGCTATTTGACGCTCTCGCTTCTCCCCATGCTGGGCCCGGAAGTTATGCACGTCACCGGCGTCACACGCGGCATCAATTATGGCTGCAACTCAGTTCGCTTTACCAACATGGTGCCAGTGGGCAGCCGCCTGCGTCTGCGCCAGACACTAAAGGCGGTAAACGAGAAGTCCGGCGGCAAACAGCTGATTTCAGACTGCACGATCGAGATTGAAGGCCAGGAACGCCCGGCCTGTGTCGCTGAAACAATATCCGTCCTCTTTGCCTAGCTTGGTCTGCGGGCATGTGCGCCTATATGGAAAGCTCACACCTGATATGGAGCTTACCGTATGACTGTGCCCGACAAAATCACCCGCACCGATGCTGAGTGGCGTGAGCGACTTACACCCGAGCAATATCAAGTCGGTGTGCGCGACGGCACAGAACGCGCATTTTCGCCCGGAAACCACAATGATGAGCATCGCGCTGGCACATTCACCTGCGTTGGGTGTGACACGCCGCTCTGGTCGACGACGCACAAGTTTGACAGCGGCACAGGTTGGCCAAGCTTCTGGCAGCCGATCAATGACGCCGTTGTCGAAACCAAGACTGACTTCAAATTAGTTTACCCGCGCAAAGAGTGTCACTGCGCCGTCTGCGGTTTGCATATGGGCCACGTCTTCAAGGACGGCCCCCTGCCAACAAATCAGCGCTGGTGCATTAATGGGGTCGTCCTGAACTTCGTGCCGGATGCGGGCTAGACTCGCCTCCATCCCGCGCTAGGCTCGCTACATCTATAACGTAGGAGTCTTCCATGCGCCTTTCTTTCCTTTTGTCGAGCGCCGCTGGCCTCGCCCTCCTGACCGGATGCACAATGCCTGAAAAAACAACTGTCGCTGAAGTATCGGCTCCCACCATTGAAGCCGAGGCGCCGAGTCTAACGCCGCCCGTCGCACAGCGTATAGACGAGACGATAACGCAAGTCGGCCGCACACGCGTCGATCCGTATCACTGGATGAAGGATGATAACTGGCAAGACGTGATGAAGGACCCAAGTGTCCTGCGCCAGGATATCCGCGACTACCTTGAAGCTGAGAATGCTTTCACCAAAGTCACGCTCGAAGAGCCAACCACTGCGCTTCAGACTGAGTTGTTCGAGGAAATGCGTGGCCGTATTAAAGAGGATGACAGCGCGCTTCCGAACACTGACGGTCCTTATGCCTACCTCACAAAATATCGCGAGGGCGGTGAGTATCTGATTTTCGCGCGCCACCCGGCGGCAGATATCTATAATGCCGAGGCTGAAGACGAAATTCTCCTCGACGGAGACGCGATGGGCGAAGGCAAAGCCTATTTCAGCTTCGGAAATCTCGGTCATTCGCCAAATCACAAGCTGATCGCATACGCTTATGACGATCAAGGCTCAGAACGCTATGATATCAAATTCCGTGACCTGGCCACTGGCGAAGACTTGCCGGACATGGTCAGCGGCACGTCCGGTGACTTCACATGGTCTGAAACTAGTGACGCCATCTATTGGGTCGAGCGCGATGATAATGGTCGCCCCGTTGCCGTGCACCAATACAAAATTGGCGGCGAAGGCAGCTCGACTGAAATCTACCGCGAAGAAGATCCCGGTTATTTTGTCGGCGTCGGTAAAAGCCAGAGCGGTAAATACATTTTCGTCAGCTCTGGATCGCACACGACCTCGGAAGTCCACTTCTTCAAGGCCGACGCCGACACACCCGAACTAACGACGATTGCGCCGCGCGAAACCGACGTAGATTACAGCGTCGAGCATTGGGAAGATACGTTCGTCATCTCCACCAATGATAGCGGCGCCGTTGATTTCAAGATCGTCACCGCCCCTATCTCCTCACCCGGCAAGGAGAACTGGACCGAAATTGTCCCGCATCGTGCCGGAACCCTGATCCTCGGCATGGAAGCCCTCAAGGATCACATGATCCGGCTTGAGCGCTTTGAGGGCTTGCCGCGTATCATTGTCCGCGAACGCACAAGCGGCGAAGAGCACACACTCAGTTTCGAAGAAGAAGCTTACGATCTCTCGATGTCGACAGGGTATGATTATGACACGACACAGATGCGCTTCGAATATGCTTCGCCATCAACGCCAGATCAGGAATATGACTATGATCTCGTGACGCGTGAGCGGACTTTGCGAAAAACGCGCGAAGTTCCGTCAGGCCACACTCCTGAAGACTATGTTGTCTCTCGCATTATGGCCCCGGCTCGCGACGGTGAAACGGTGCCTGTCACGATCCTTCGCCATAAGGATACTCCAATCGATGGCACAGCCCCGATGCTGCTATATGGCTACGGCTCTTATGGCATTACGATTAGCGCCCGGTTCCGCACGACACCGCTTGCCCTCGTCAATCGCGGTTTCGTCTATGCCATCGCCCACCCGCGCGGAAGCCAGGCTAAGGGTTACCAGTGGTATCTGGACGGCAAGCTCGAAAAGAAGGTCAACACATTCAACGACTATATTGATGCAGGCAAGTTCCTGATCTCCGAAGGCTACTCATCCCGTGGCAATGTCGTCGGGCATGGAGGATCAGCTGGCGGCCTGCTCATGGGGGCAGCCGTAAATCAAGACCCGGAAATGTTTGCGGGTATTATTGCAGCCGTACCGTTCGTTGATGTCATCAACACCATGTCCGACGATACCCTGCCACTGACGCCGCCGGAATGGCCAGAATGGGGCAATCCAATCACCAGCGCTGAGGACTATGACACGATCATGGCGTATAGCCCGTATGACCAGGTTACGGACAAGCCCTATCCCGCCATGCTGATCACAGGCGGCCTGTCAGACCCTCGCGTAACCTATTGGGAGCCATCTAAGTGGGCCGCCAAACTGCGCCACGAGGCGCCGAATGCCGGGCCCTACTTCCTGCGGATCAATATGGAAGCTGGACATGGCGGGGCATCGGGCCGGTTTGAAGGCTTGAAAGAAACCGCGCTGGAATATGCATTCGCGCTAGCTGCTGTAGGTAAAGCAGAAGGCCTGAACCTCTCAGAAGGCAATTAATCGAGTGGGAGGCGGTCTTTCTAGGCCGCCTCTTTTGCCCGCGAGTTCAGCTCAGCTTTCACGCGCTCTGCCAGCTGCTTGACTGTAAATGGCTTCGGCATGAACGACACTTTGCGATCATCATCGAGCTGCTTGGCAATGTCACGCTCAGCGTAGCCCGACATGAACAGCACCTTCGCCGTACCCAATAGCTCCTTGGCCTCGCGGATCAGGGTCGGCCCATCAATACCGGGCATCACGACATCCGAGACGATCAGGTCAAAACTACCGGGCTCTGCCTCAAGGATTTCAAGCGCCTCTTCGCCGTCGCAGGCTTCTTCGACATCATAGCCGCGTGACCGCAATTGAGAGGCTGCAATTGACCGCACACCGTCTTCGTCCTCGACCAGCAAGATGCGGCCACGACCGGAGATATCGACGGGTTGCGCAGCCTCAAAAAGCTGCTCTGGTGTGACGGTTTCCGGCTCTGGAATTTCGTCGGCCTTCAATGCAGGCAGGTAAATCTGGAATGTCGTCCCCTTACCCACAGTGCTGAGCGCGCAGATATAGCCTTCCGACTGTTTGATGATGCCGTAAACCGTCGACAGCCCAAGTCCCGTGCCAAGGCCTTTCGGCTTCGTTGTAAAGAACGGGTTGAAGATGTTCTGTAGGTTTTCAGGTGAGATACCATGGCCCGTATCGGTCACTTCTATCAACAGATAATCATTGTCTTCAACAAAGCGGAAGCCATGCGCATGCGCGTCTTTCTCAGACGCGCGTGAGGTCGTGATCGTCAATTTGCCACCGCGACCACCATCCATCAGCAAAGCATCGCGGGCGTTTGTCGCGAGGTTGATAATCGCCGTTTCAAGCTGGTTGCGGTCGGCTTTGACCATCGGCAAATCACGGCCATGCACGACATTAAAGTCAATCCGCTCATCCAGAAGCTGCCCCAAAAGAATAGCAAATTCGGACAGAAACTCGCCTGGCTCAAAGACTTCACGGCGGAACGTTTGCTGGCGCGCATAGGCAAGCAGCATTTGCACAAGATCTTTGGCGCGGATCGAGAATTCGTGGATTTTCTTGAGATTGTCGAATGACGGATCGCCAACAGGGTGCAGTGTCATCAGGTGATCGTTATTCAGAATGATGCCCGTCAGAACATTGTTAAAGTCATGTGCAACACCGCCCGCAAGCTTACCAATAGCTTGCATTTTCTCGCCCTGCGCAAGTTTCAGCTCGAGCGCCTTCTGCTCGCTCATATCGATGACATAAGCGACCTCGGGCTGGCCTCGTTGATCAAGCGTGACGAAGACATTCACATCGGTTTCGTCTTCATCGGAGAGCTTCAGGCCAACAGGTTTATCAATCGAGTCGAGCAGTTTCTCGCGCAATTTAGCTTCGCCTTCATCGGCGACGAACAGGTCAATAAACCGCGTCCCCGGCGCCGCACCGCCATGAGCAAGCCCCATCAGGGCGCGGTTACTATCTGTAATAATCGCGCCATCCAGCGATGTGCCTTCCAGCCGCGCAGCTCCAAACGGCGCGTCGTCAAACATCGGATCAGAATCTGGCTTCGGCGGACGACTGGCCGACGCGGCAAGCATCCGGCTTTCCTCGTTTGGCATGCTTTGCGCGTTCGCCATCACAACAGTGCGGCCGGTTGCATCCGCGCCCTTGCCATTCCATGTCGTGATCGTTTGCACCGGAACTTCGACGCCGTCGCGTGAGCGGATCATGATATCGGCACGGCCCGGCACACCAGACTTACGATCACGGCGCAGCATCTTGACGAATTCAGGACGCATAATGTCATCAAGACGTACATTCTTGGCCTGCTCAGGCAGCCCTAGCAAATCGCGCAGCCACGCATTCGCATAGGTTACGGTGCCATCAGGCCCAGACGAGAAAAACCCCATCGGGGCATCCTCAACATACAGCGCACGCATATCCGCAGCGCCGGTAACTTCTTCCGAGCCATTGATCCGTCGCAATCGCCAGATCGCCTTGCCACCCTTAAGCGGCGCAACCGACGCCTCATACTGAACTGGCAAAACATCTGTGCCGAGTGTCATTGCTGGCAGAATTTCGCGGCGGGCCTCACCCGCCTTCACCGCCTTGGACAGCCGGAAGACAGGCGCTGCCAAGCCCGGTGCAGAGCTGAATATGCGGTCAACCGAAACCGGGCCCATCGCATCAGACTGCCCCATCAACGCGGATTGAGTCAGCTCAGAATAGGCCTGATTGGCCACCAATGGCGCACCGCCACTATCTGAAATCAAAACCGCCTCATCCAGCGCATGCACCCAGGCAAAGCGCGGAGTTGCCGGCGCCATCGCGTCGGCCATCGCGCCGCGCTCTGGAAACAGGCCCATTTTGCGACCCGCACCGCGAATAATCCAAAGCAGGAAAACCATGCCGCCCGCAGCCATTGAAATCAGCAGCAGCAAACCGGTCGGCCCACCCGCATTTGGCCACGCCGCTGTAGCACTGGCAGCCGCTACAGCAAACATCAAACAGCCCCAGAAAGCCATCTGGAGCCAGTCTATCCGCGCGAACGGATTAGGCCGGGCGTCCGGTGTCTGCTCGGGCATTTCGATGTCGGCCATCACTTCACTCCTGCGGCACTGATCAAATGCCGTTGATTCGTACGCTTATAATAGGTCCGCGCGCGGGCGCACATTACCATTCCAATAGTCTTTTTGCCCTCGAAATGGTTAATCAAAAAAGAAGGCTGGTTAATAAGTGACAGTAATTTATATAAATTTCATACAACAAACCGGAGACCCGTTGATGCATTGCCTGAAACCCTCACTTCTCGCCCTGGCTGTCGCTACCGCCGCCTGTAGCCAGTCGCCGATCACACCAACCGCCCCGGTTGCGGTTGATACGCCGCCAGTGACTGAAACCAAGGCCTCAGCAGAGGCAGAAACAGCGCGCTTGAATGACTGGTTTGAAGTAAAGTTCAACGAGGCGATCTCCCGCAGCCCGACATCCGCCACGTTCCTGGGTAGCCGCGAAAATTACGACAAGTGGGACGATGTCTCCCCCGAGGCGCAAGACAAGGAAATGGACATCCAGCGCGCCAATATCGCCGAGATGCGTGAGAGTTTCGATATCGACAACCTTACCCCGCAAGGACAGCTCTCATATCGTCTTGCTGAGTTCCAACTTGTGCAGTCTGAGCGCGCCGACAAATGGCGTCAGCACGGCTATACATTCAACCAGATGTTCGGCGTACAGTCCTCGATCCCGTCACTGCTCATCGCACAGCATAAAGTCGATACCAAGACAGATGCCGAGGCCTATATCACCCGCCTTGAAGGCGTAGGGGATTATCTTGGCCAGTACGTCACCAATGCCAAGGCCGCCGCAGAACAGGGCATACGCCCACCACAGTTCGTCTACGAATATGTCATCAATGATGCGACGAATGTCGTCACGGGCTACCCCTTTGAAGGCTCACCTCCAGAAGAGCCATCGCCGCTCTACGCCGATATCTCCGGCAAGATCAACGCGCTACTGGTCGATGGCAAGATCACGGAAGACGAGGCTGACGATCTTGACTTTCGCGCTCGCGTCGCCCTCCTCGACTTCACGCAGCCCGCCTATATTGCGCTGATCAACTTTCTTTATCAGGACCGTACTGAGGCCAACACGCTTGACGGCGCATGGAAATTGCCGAGCGGCGCAGCCTATTACAAAGACCGCCTCGCCCAGATCACCACAACCGATATGACCGCCACAGAGATTCACGATCTCGGCCTGGCTGAAGTTGAGCGTATTCATGGTGAGATGCGCGCGATCATGGATAAAGTCGAGTTCGAAGGAAGCCTGCAGGACTTTTTCGAATTCACGCGCACTGACGCACAATTCTACTACCCAAACACAGATGAGGGTAAGACGCAGTATCTCGCCGAGGCCACTGATCTTATCAACACTATGAAAGACGCCCTGCCCGGTTATTTCAATACATTCCCGCAAGCTGAACTCGACGTTCGCGCGGTTGAAGCTTTCCGCGAAAAGTCAGCTGGCAAAGCCTTCTATAGCCGCCCGGCGCCGGATGGTTCACGTCCCGGGATTTACTATGCCAACCTCTATCGCATGCAGGACATGCCGATCTATCAGATGGAAGCGCTGGCCTATCATGAGGGTATTCCCGGCCACCATATGCAACTCGCAATCAGCCAAGAGCTGACTGGCATCCCAAAATTCCGCAAGTTTGGCGGCTATACAGCCTATACAGAGGGCTGGGGACTCTACTCTGAGTATTTGCCGAAAGAGATGGGCTTTTATGAAGACCCCTATTCCGATTTTGGCCGCCTCGCTATGGAGCTGTGGCGCGCCGCACGCCTCGTTGTCGACACGGGTCTACACGACAAGAAATGGACACGCGAAGAAGCCACTCAATACCTGATCGACAACACCCCCAACCCTGAAGGCGACTGCATCAAGGCAATCGACCGCTATATTGTCATGCCGGGTCAGGCCACAGCCTATAAGATCGGCATGCTGAAAATTCAGGAGCTGCGATCACGGGCGCAGGCTGAGCTTGGTGACGCCTTCAATATGGGCGATTTCCATGATGTGGTGCTGAAAGATGGCCCGGTCCCGCTCGCTATACTGGAAGAAACCATCGACAGCTGGATCGCCGAAACCAAAGGCGAAAGCTAAGAAAAAGCGCGGCGCACCTAAACCCGTGCGCCGCGCTCATTTCATATCTGTCGAGAAACTATTCGATCGTCTCTTCGGCTTCCATAATGACGATATTCTCGCCTGCAGGCGTCACCGTTAGCGGCGAGACCTTTGCGCTCTGCACCGCCGAGATATCGCCCACATCAATGCGCGCAGCGTAGGATCTGCTGCTTGCCAGCGCGTCATCCGGCGCGGCGTCTGCGCGAAGACGCAGATATTGCACGCCCTCTTGCTCAGCCCGGAAACTCACACGCCAGACGTGTGCCCCGGCGCTCGCCATGTCGAACGTGGCTGAGACTGAATTACCAAACACGCTCAGCCCGTCGCCGCCTATCGCTTCCAATGTCAAAATGCCGCCCTCATAGGCATCATCGACGGTAAACTCGACATAGCCCTGCTCGCCAACCGCCAGCGCGCCGCTATCGGTATGGCTGAATGACACCGCAGCGCCAGGTTTCACAGTCGCGTGGAAGACCGCTGCCTTGGCGGCAGGTTGCGCATCTGATGCCAATTGGTCAGTACCGGCTTGCTGAGCGCAGCTGGCCAACGCGCCAACCGCCAGAAGTGTTATCGCAGCCTGTCTGAACGTCATGGTCATATCTGTCTCGCTTTTCATCTTACTGCACTGTGAAATCATAGCATGCATCACCCGGCGTTCCGCCATCTTCAACATTCTGCGCATCATACGCCTCAATGACATAATCACCGGCTGGCAGGCTGCGTGTATCGGTTTCGCTCTCGGCCGGGGGCGAGAACCCGACAGCGGCAACATTGCCATTGCGGCGGACCACGAAATCAGGATCACGTGCCGTATCGCCCGATGTACGCGTCATTGTGAATGTGCGGTTGCCACTGCTTGATATAGTCAGCGTCAGGAACTCACGAACACCCAATTTGTTGATCGTGCCAATATCATCGGTCGAACACACCTCAACCGCCGCGCCGCCAACTGTGATCGGTCGATAGATCGGCAAGGCGCGCGCAAAACCACCACTATTGGTCTCTCCTGCACCATCAATGCCGGTGCCATTTATGGTCTGCGCGGTAAGCAAAGCTGTCAAATCCGAACTGGAAATAGCCGGATCATTGCGCAAGATATCAACGAACGGAAAGATCGTTGTGAGTGTGGCAACGTCTGTATAGAGTGTGTTGGTGAAAGCATTATATAGCGGCGCCAAGCCAGCTGAGATGACATCGCCATTATCATCAACAGTATCGTAGATGTCGTAGATAATCTCTTGGACCGATCCTTCGTTGAACCAGCCACGATTACTGAAATTCGTACGCTCCACGCTAAAGCTGAAGCCACTATTCGCACCGGCTGGCCCACTATCGCGGTAAACCGGATCATCGAGAATGATACCTGACAGGGCATTACCCCAGCCTTCACTGAATGCGACGCGCGGATCAAGACGGTTGCTCAAGCTGTGCGGACCACCGACTGAGTCAGAACGTGAAAGCTGGTCTTCAAAATAGTGCCCAAACTCATGCACGATGACATGGCGGTCGAACTCATCTGTATCATTCGCTGCATCACCCAGAATACGGATCACAGGCGTACCCTGCGGGAACACTGTCGATGTGGTACCGAGGCGCGTGTAAGATGACGTTCCGATCTCACCAATTGTGACATCACCAGAGGTCGCAACATTATTCGGGCTCCAGTAAATCGCCAAATCCGGAAAATTCACCGCCGGATCGATCGCCGCAACATCCGTGATCGTGTCGTAGACATTATCCAGTATCGCGAACGGCCCCGCTGCGCGCGTCGCTGTATAAGAGCTACCTCCCCAACCGGAGTCCGCGTTCAGGTTCCGGGTCGAATTCGCGGCACCCGACGAGGTTAGCGAGCCGGCCAACACGTAAAGCGAGTCAGAATTGGTATTATCAACCACGCGCACATTCCATGTTGCGCCTGTGGTCTGCAAAATCTCAGCCCGCGCCTGAACCCGCACATCCGTATTTGAGTCAACCGTGAGATCATAATTGCCATTATTGTCTGTTGTATCTGTCGCCAGAACCGCACCCGCCCCATCAACAGCCTGGACCGTCACACCGCGCGCCGGCTCCTGCGTCGTCGCGCCAAAATTCAAACCGCTGGCCGACAGAGAAAGCGGTACGCGATCGTATGTGATCGCGCCGCTAACTGTAACCGTGCCCGGTGGAGGTGGCGGCGGTGGTCGGGG
>CAYGPE010000017.1:0-49753 GCA_964351695.1 uncultured Hyphomonas sp.
TGCATCCGACAATGGCTGAAGAGATCGTGACAATGCGGACAAAGTGGGAGGGGTAGAACATTAGCAAGGTCTTTTTAAGTTACAGGCGAAGTGATGCCGGTTGGGCCGCATCGGCTGTCCATGCCGAGCTGTCACGTGTGCTCGGGGATGGCGAGGTGTTTCTGGATGTCAGCTCTCTGGCGCTTGGTCACTCCTGGTCAGAGGCGCTCGACAAAGCGTTGGATTCTTGTGACGTTGCGCTCGTGCTGATCGGCCCGACATGGTTGGATTGCCGAGATCCCGCGACGGGCGCGCGGCGGCTGGATAATGAAGGCGACTTTGTTCGTATAGAAATTACGCGGTCCTTGGAGCGCGGTATTCCGGTCGTGCCGATTACTCTGGATGATACGGCATTGCCGTCCGCTGGAGAGCTGCCTGAGGAGATAGAAGAATTGGTTGATCGGCTGATGGACCGTCAAGGCATGCCGATCAGGCAGTCTTCGTTCAGAGCAGATGTTGCTGCCCTGATTGAGCGGACAAAAATCGATCAGCATTCAGAGACGCCAGCCCGTCAACCTGTCAGTCAAGCCGGGAATTTGAGAGACGTGCTTGCACGCTTTCTCAGCACCTATAGCCAGTGGTCATTTTCGTCGCTTCGGATCGCAAACTGGGGCGCAAAGCAGCCCGGCTTTGAACATCTCGGCGCGCATAGCCAACCGGAAATTCGCACGGAATTGGAGCGCATGGTTCAGGATGGCGTGGCTTTGACGCGGCTCAGCAAGAAGGGCGGAACATTGTATCGCCTGAGCTAGATGGTCGTCTCGTTTTACTTTTAGGCGGCCTTCGCACTTTGTTGGCGCAGCGTATTCCAACCCATGCCAGCCTTGAATTTGGAATAGCGACCTTTACCGTCATGCTTGGAGGCGTATAGCGCAATATCGGCTTTGCAGAGCAGGTCGCTACGATCCTTGGCATCGGACGGAAATAAAGCGCTTCCGACAGAGCCCGATAGGCGACTAACCGCGCCGTCATGCTGGATCGGCGCACGCAGGGCGGCCAAGATGAGCTGGGCAAAAGTATCATCGGTTGGATCGTTTTCAGCGTCAGTGTCTGAAACGATCAGGAATTCATCCCCGCCAAGCCGTGCGACCAGACGGCAGTGCTGTGTAATGCTTGCAAGGCGGTCAGCGACGGTTTTCAGCGCATGGTCGCCATCCTTGTGCCCGAACAGGTCATTGATCTGTTTGAAGCCGTCCAAATCAATTAGGTAGGCGACCACGCTATCGGTTTCTGGGTCAAGCGTATCGAGATGTGTTGCGGCCGCGGCGCGATTTGCTAAACCTGTCAGGCTGTCATGGCTGGCGAGGTGTTCCTGCTCGGCTAGCAAGATGCGCAATTGCGCTTCGCTATTTTCAGCAGAGCGCACGAGCATGATGATGGCGATCGCAGCGCCAGCCAGAATCGAAACAAATGTACCCGCAGAGGCAATCGCGAACTCGGGGGGCGAAATCTCAAAGGCTGGCAAGGCACCGAAGGTCGAATCGAGAATGGTCAGGACGACGATGGCTGAAACAGTTACGCCAGTCACGACGGTTGTATCTTTTGATCCAAGGACAAGGGCGCAAAGGACGGGCAGGACAAACAGGGCATGGCCGAAATAGCCTGTTACGCCGCCAGACATCGCGACTTCGGTAATGATTGCGACGGCGCTGACAGTGAGCAGGAGGCGCGCGCTTGTTTCAACGTGCCAGTTCCGGTCGGCGGAGAGGTAACCAAGGGCCGTACAGGCGGTAAGGACGATCCCGACAGCCATACCGGTTAGAACATTTTCAAGGCCGAGTACGAGGACTTGCATCACGACGATGACCAGATTCAGGTAAAAGCCCAGCGCATTGACCAGCTTCAGGCGCTGGCGGCGCTGCTCTTCAAGAGAGGTGAATCGTTCGCTCAAAATTATCCCTGCTCCGGCGTCGCGTGTTCTCGTGACATAGCAGGGAAAGTCTAAGGGCGGATTTCAGTTGAGACTGAATTCAAACGCGGGTGTTCAGATTTGGTTAGGCTGTTGCGCCAATTACAGGTCGCGTCAACTAGACTGAGAAGCTGGTGCCGCAGCCACATCCGGCTGTGGCGTTTGGGTTATTTATTCTGAAAGCCGCGCCGATGAGTTCGGTGGAGAAGTCGATTACTGAGCCGCTCATGAATTCGAGGCTCATCTCGTCAACAAGAACAGTCGCGCCATCGCGCGTAATGACGAGGTCATCGGCGTTTTGGGAGTCGGTAAGGTCAAACTTGTAGGAAAAGCCCGAGCAGCCGCCGCCTTCGACGCTAACCCGCAGGTAAGACATATCGGGTTGTTTGGCCAGAATCGCGTTAATGCGCTTGGCAGCCGATTCGGAAAGGGTAACGTTGCTCATGGGCAAGAAGATAGTGAGGCCTGAGCTCCCTGAAAAGAGGGCAGTATTCGCGACCATGTGGGAAAATTCGCGCGGGCGGTTTCACGAGGAGCCGCATTCGCCGACCCGTACACCGTTTCAGCGCGATCGAGACCGGATTATTCATGCCTCGGCTTTTCGGCGTTTGAAGCAAAAAACGCAGGTTTTTGTCGCGCATGAGGGCGATCATTACCGCACGCGGCTGACCCATTCGCTGGAAGTCGCGCAGATTGCGCGGTCTGTGGCGCGAACCTTGGGGCTAGACGAGGATTTGGCTGAAGCTATGGCGCTGGCCCATGATATGGGGCATCCACCTTTTGGTCATGCCGGTGAGGATCAGCTCGATTCCTGTATGCAGGATTATGAGGGCTTTGATCACAATGCGCAGACCATGCGCGTAGTGACAAAGCTAGAGAGTCGGTATCCCAATTTTGATGGATTGAATCTGACCTGGGAAATGCTGGAAGGGCTGGTTAAGCATAATGGGCCGCTGATTACGGCAGATAATACGCTTGAGGACTTGCCTGCAGCGTTCCGTGATTTCCCGCATCTGACTGACCTGGAGTTGGATCAATATGCCGGGCCTGAAGCGCAAGTTGCGGCACTGGCGGACGATATTGCCTATAATAATCACGATATTGATGACGGGATTTCGGCGGGTCTGTTTACATTAGGCGATATGCTCGAGCTCCCGCTGGTTGGCGATATTTTCCGCCGCGTGCAGGCTGATTATCCGCAATTGGATGAGCGCCGCACCGTTTATGAGGGGGTGCGCCGTATGATTGGGTACTGGATCAACGACCTCGTCGCTGAGACCAAGCGCCGTGTCGAGGTGCATAAACCGCAAAGCGCCGCAGATGTGCGCGCCATGCCGGTTGAGTTGGTGGCGTTTTCAGAAAAGCTGGAGCGCGACCAACGGGCATTGCGGGCCTTTCTGTTTGAGCGGATGTACAAGCATTACAAAGTCAATCGTATGCGCAGTCAGGGGAAACGTATCCTGCATGACCTGTTCGAGCTTTTCATGGCTGAGCCTGAGACCTTGCCGGACGTGTGGCGTTTTGATGCCCAGCAAGCCCCTGCGGTACGGCGCGCCCGCATCGTGTGTGATTATCTGGCGGGAATGACAGATAATTACGCGATTGATCTGCATCGCCAGCTGTTCAGTATGGAAAGTATGCTGTGAAGACAGCAAAATAGGCGCTGAAATTCAAACATCATTAACGAAACAGGCCTTATTGTTAACGAAAGTTGCAATGACAGGTGTGTTTATGAGCCGAGTAAAAGACGGTCCCGATTATGATTTCGGTCCTTATGAGGACGAATATCGCGGATTTGAGATCAGTGATGATGAGACCGGGCGTGGGCCGCTGATTCTCGTGCTCGCACTGGGCGTATTGCTGATATTTGCTGGCGTCGTATGGAATACGTATCGCCAAGGTGTGCGGCCATCACAGGGTGGTTTGCCAGTCATCGCGAGTGATGATGCACCCTATAAACGCGCGCCCGATGATGCTGGCGGTCTGGAAGTCGCCGGACAGGATAATGCCTATTATGGCCAGATGGACGGTTTGGGTGATCCTGCAGTGGTCGAGAAAACGTCTGTACGTAACCCGGCCAATTTACGCCGCAATAACCCCGTTTTAGCGGGTGAAGCGCCTGAGCTGCCTGAGATTGAACGCACGCCTGAGACGCAATTAGCTGAAACCCCTACGTCGCGCGAACCCGTTCGCTCTGCTGCGCTTGATGGGCTGGATGTGCGTGACCCTGAGCCAACTGAAATTAAGCCTGTTCAGACCGCCTCACTGCAGCCGATTGATCTGACGCCGCGCCGTCAAACACCAACAATTGTCGACACGATGCCACCTGCGCCGACACCTGCCGTGTCGCGGTTTGCAAGTAGCGGAAATTTCCAGATTCAGCTTATGGCGCTGCGCAAGGAAGCGGACGCACATGGCGCCTGGCGCAAGGTAAAAGCGCGTCATCCAGACCTGTTTCATGGCGCCGCGCTCGATATTCAGCGCGCTGATTTGGGCGCAAAGGGCGTCTGGTTTCGCCTGCGCGTCGGAAGTTTTGAGACACGCGACACTGCGAAAGATTTTTGCGCGGACGTAAAAGCCGCTGGCAAAGACTGTATCGTGGTTGCTAAGGCTGCTGGATGAGCTTTTCCGCCTGTATCACCAGCATATCTGGTCCGATTCTCCTTGCTGAGGAGCGAGCCTTCTTGCGTGATGCGCAGCCCTGGGGCGTCATCCTGATGGGGCGCTCTTGTGAGGACAAGGCGCAAGTGCGCTCGCTGGTGTCAGATATACAGGATGCACTAGGGCGCAAGGCGCTGATCTTTATCGATCAGGAGGGCGGGCGCGTTGCGCGTTTAAAGGCGCCTGAATGGCCGCGGTTTCCGGCTGCTGGACTTTACGGGGGGCTATATAGTGCGAACCCGGCAGCGGGTGTTGAGGCAAGCCGGATCGGCCACCAATTGATGGCGTTGGAATTATCTGATCTTGGTATCTGCGCCGATTGCGCGCCTGTAGGCGACTTGCGTCAGCCGACCACGCATGACGCCATTGGTGACAGGGCCTTTGGTTGCAGTGTTGAGAGCGTCGTTGCGCTGACTGAGGCGGCGCTAGATGGCCTGCGCGCTGGCGGTGTCGCCGGATGTATCAAGCATATGCCAGGACAAGGGCGCGCAACAGTTGATAGCCATCATGATTTGCCGCGTGTTGAAGCCGATAAAGACCTGCTTGAATTAGACTTTTCAGTGTTCGCGGGGCTGGCTGGAAAGGCCCCGATGGGGATGACGGGGCATGTTTCGTATGATGCGCTGGTGCCACAAGAGGCGGCGACGGTGAGCCCGGAGGTGATTTCAGAGATCATTCGCGGGCGAATCGGGTTTGATAACCTTCTGATGACGGACGATCTTGGCATGAATGCCCTGGGGGGCGACTTGGCAGACCGCGGTGCGCGCGCACTGGCGGCTGGCTGTGACATTCTTTTGCATTGTTCAGGCTTTTTGAGCGACCCGGCCGAAATCCTGTCTGAGATGGAGACGGTTGCCGATGCTGCCGGAAGGCTGGACGGCGATGCATTGGCTCGCGCGAACCGCGCCGAAAATAGCGTCGAGCCTGCGCAGGACGTAGACCGTGATATGGTATGGGCGCGTTTCGATGCGCTGATGACCCAAGCACAGGCAGGAGCCTGAGCCCATGGAAATCGTATCAGCTGAACTCCTGAATCAAGAAGATGTCGAAACCGAGGACATGTTCTCGGTCGATGTTGATGGCTTTGAGGGGCCGTTACATTTGCTGTTGGACCTTGCGCGCAAGCAAAAGGTTGATCTGCTGCATGTCTCTATCCTTGATCTGGCGACGCAATATCTTGGCTTCATCGAGAATGCGCGGGACAAGCGGATCGACTTAGCAGCTGACTATTTGCTGATGGCGGCGTGGCTGGCTTATTTGAAGTCCCGCTTGCTGCTGCCAAAGCCTGAAGCGACGAATGATAGTGAGTCGGATGGTGATGATCTGGCTGCACGTCTGGCATTTCGGCTACGTCGTCTGGACGCGATGCGTGAGGCTGGGGAAGCGCTGTTGGACGGTGCGATTATCGGGCGAGATGTGTTCCCGCGCGGCGAACCGCAGCGACCCACAGTGCTGAAAACAACTGAGTTTGACACGACGCTTTGGCACCTGACGCAGGCTTTTGGCGCGATCCGTCAGCGCAAAGTCAAAGAGGCACCGCACTCAATTGAGCGGCAATATGTATTGCCACTTGAGAATGCGCGCGATTGCCTGCGCGGTCTGCGCGAAAAACTGACAGAATGGGCTAGTCTCGACACTATTCGGGCCAGTATGACTGATGTGGACGATGATATCCCGCCACAGTCAGTGACAGCGAGCGTGTTTTCTGCTGCGCTGGAATTGACCCGCGATGGCGAAGTCGATGTGCGTCAGGACACCCATTTTGGACCATTATATCTGCGTGGAAAAACGCAGCAGCAAGAGGGGGTTGCCCCATGATGAACAAAGTTGAGCGTATAGACGAGCTGGATGAAGCCCCAGAAGATATCCGTCAGGCGGTCCGCCAGTTGAGTTTTGCCCGAAATCGCGCTGCCGAAACCCTTGCGGCTGAGCAGGTTACTGCCGAGCCGAAAGCCCCGGCACTTGAAGCTATGCCTGCAGAAGACGCGCCCGAAGATATGCTATCAGAAGATATGGTCGCGGCTGAAATTGTCCGCGATATGCCGGAAGGGTCGCTGTTTGAGGCGCCTGATGTCCCGAACATGCCAGCCGATAGCCTGTTTGGTATACAGGATCAGGGGCAAGCCGAAGCCGTGCGCCGGGCCGAGGCCATCTTGTTTGCCGCCGGAGCGCCGCTATCAGCTGCTGAGATCGCGCAGGCCCTGCCGCAGGGCGTTGATGTGCCGTCTGTGTTGATGGCACTGAAAGCGACTTATGCATCGCGCGGTGTGAAGCTGGTGGAAGTGGCGGGCCGCTGGCGGTTCCAGACCGCGGATGATCTCGGCTTCCTGTTTGTTGAAGAACGCCATGAGCAGAAGAAACTGTCACAAGCCGCGCTCGAGACACTGGCGATCATTGCCTATGGCCAACCCGTAACACGCGCCGAGATTGAGGCGGTACGCGGCGTGGCGGTCTCCAAGGGCACGATTGATACATTGATGGAAGCCAAGTGGGTAAAGATTAAAGGCCGTCGCAAGACGCCTGGCCGTCCGGTCACGCTTGGAACGACGGATGCTTTCCTTGAGCATTTCGGACTGGGAAGCCTCGACTTGCTGCCCGGACGTGCAGAATTGGAGTCAGAGGGACTGCTATCAGACGTCATTCCGGAGGGCTTCTTTACTGATGGTAGCGATATGCTGAACGAGACTGAGGACGCGCTGGATAGCCCGGAAGTGGCTGACGAGACGCCTGATGAGGGCTTCATGACTGATTTTACAGGCGATGAAGATCCGGAATAATGTAGTCTGGCGCAAGCTGGGCATTGTATAGGGCGCATTGGCCGTCTATCTGGTCAGTATACGCTTTGGAGAATTACTATGGGTGCCATTGGACCTTTTCAGCTGATTATCGTCGCGGTGGTGGCATTGCTACTGTTTGGCGGTCGTGGGCGTATATCGTCCATCATGGGCGATATGGCCAAGGGTATCACCAGCTTTCGCAAGGGCCTGAAGGATGAGGATGAGACCAAAGCCGTCGACGGCGACGATATGGTCAACATCACCCCTGAAAAGGAAAAGTCCAAAACCAAGGACTAAGCACGCGGAGGCTTTTCTTAGATGCTGCCGCAGTTTGGATTCACAGAACTTCTGTTCGTCGCCATTGTCGCGCTGATTGTGGTCGGTCCCAAGGACTTGCCTGTGATGATGCGTAAGCTCGGCCAATTTTTGGCCAAAGGCCGCGCGATGGCGAATGAGTTTCGCTCAGCGTTTGATGATATTGCCAAGCAGGCGGAATTGGATGAGCTGCGCGAGGAAATTGAGGCGCTGAAGCGTGACAATGAAATCGCGGCGGCTGTAGATGATTTGAAAGCCGCTGAGCGCGACATCAATGATAGCGTCATGCGCGAACACCCGGCAGCGTCGAAACCCGAAAAACTGCCAGAGGCCGCCGAAGACGGTACTGCACCTGTGGCGGACAAGATCGCGCCATCGGAGTCTAGTAAGCCATGAGCGTGAAAGATCTTCCTGCAGACCAGCGTCCTGAAATTGATGATGATGGAGTTGAGTCGAGCCGCGCACCGCTGCTGGAGCATCTCAAAGAGTTACGGTCGCGTCTGATCTGGGCATTACTCGCATTGGCCGTGGCAACGTTGGGATGTTATTTCTTTGCGCAGCCGCTGTATAATTTCCTGCTCAAGCCGCTGTTTAACGAAGCGGTGGTTCAGCGCGGGCAAGTGGATTTTGAACTTATCTATACGGCGCCTTTGGAAGTGTTTTTTGTGCAATTGAAGCTGGCATTGTTCGCCGGGATCTTCATCGCATTCCCGATAATGGCGTGGCAGGCCTACTCTTTCATCGCGCCGGGTCTTTATAAGAATGAGAAGCACGCATTCTTACCGTTTTTGCTTGCTGCTCCCGTACTGTTCACGATTGGAGCGGCTTTCGTCTATTATATGATGTTACCCCTCATTTCGCGGTTTGCGCTCGGCTTCGAGCAGTTGGGCGGCGAGGGCATGGCGGCGATTGTGCCGCAAATCAAAGTGTCTGAGTATCTGTCACTTGTCATGGCTCTGATGCTGGCCTTTGGCTTGTCATTTCAGTTGCCTGTTGTGCTTGGATTGCTGGGCAAGGCTGGTCTGGTCGGGGTAAAAACACTGCGCTCGGGCCGCAAATATGCGCTGGTAGGTATTCTGGCTGCATCAGCGGTGTTTACGCCGCCGGATGTAATCTCACAAGTCATGCTCACTGTGCCAGTTTATGGTCTGTACGAGATCAGCATCTGGATAGTGGCGATGATGGAAAAGAAGATTGCGGAAGAGGATGCGGCGCGCGAGGCTGCAGCCTAGTTCTCCTGACACGGCGTCAGTGTAAGACCTTCAGGCAATTTCGTTGTGGGTGAAGCGCAGGCGGCTTCAAAGTTCGCATTTTTGAAGTCGATCATCGCTGAAAGGTCGGCGCCATCAAAACGGACATCCCGAAAGCTGGCGCCGGTGACGGTTGCGCCAGTAAGGTCAGCGCGCGACATGACAGCATTGTCGAAAATCGCGCCGCTAAGGTCAGCTTCGATGAATTTCGCGCGGGCGAGATTGGCAGCTGAGAAATTCGCACTGGCGGCATCAACATTGTGCAGCTTGGCACGCGTCATAGTTGCACCAACTAGAATTGTGCCGGTCATCACAGCTTCATTGAGTATCGCCTTGCTGAGATTAGCTGAGGAGAAGTCGGTACCGCGCAACGTACTGCCGGTTAAGTCCGCAGCGGTAAAGATAGCCTCGTTTAGATCGGCAAATCGAAAATCTGCCTTGGCTGCATTGGCATGGTCGAAATTCGTTCTTTGCGCGATGGTGGAGCGCAAGTCACCGCCGGAAAGATTGGCGTAGCTGTAATCAGCATTAGAAATATTCCAGCCAGCGAGCTTTGTCCCGGGCATCTCGCAATTGGTGCAGATGCCGCTATACGCTGGTCCCCAGGCAACACGCGTAATGCCATCGCGCTGCTTTTCCGGCTCAGATTGTGCCGTGGCAGGCATTGCCAGAGCGGCTGTAGCAGAAGCGATGAGCGCGATATGGAGATGGCGGGTCAACATGCGGCTTGTGTATCTCAAGCTCGGTCTTGCCTGAACTGAATTCTCAGTAATGCGCAGTTGTCCCGTATAAGTGTGACACGGAAGTCGCACTCGGGCCTAGCGGCAGCGCGGAATGGTCATGCCAGCGGGTAGTTTCGTGGACTGATCTCCGCAAGCGAGGTTCAGTTGAGATTGGGTAAGCCCGCGTGCAATCGACAGGTTCGCGCCGGAGAAGTTTGCCCCGCTCAAGTTGGCACCAGAAAGATTTGATGATCCGAAATAGGTGCCTACGGCGGTTGCATTGCGCAGGTCTGCTTTGCGAAAGTCACAGCGGTTGAAACGCGCCCCAAACAAGTTACTCACGCTCAACGTCGCACCTGAAAAATTGACATCATCATAAGTCGCTAGCATCAGGTTTGACTGGCGTAGGCGTGTCGATGAGAGGTTCATTTTCTGGCCATCAGTATAGGCAAGGTCGGCCTGAAACAGATTACATCCAGCACACGATTTGCCAGCTTTAACAGACGCGATTGAAGTCTTGTTCTGCGCCATAGCCGGAAGCGCAAACGACGTCGCCAGAAACGCAAGTGCCGCAAAGTGTTTCAGCATGGGACAGTCCACCTCTGGTCAAATTAAGAGTTGGTTCACCATGCGCAAGCGGCGGGCCAAGTGTGTGTTTTTCGGCTAGTCGGACTGTGAGGCGGCGCTGACATGTCCGCATGTGTCGCAAGTTGTCTCGCCATCGACCTCATCGATATAAAGCGTAAAGCTGCTGCACCCCGGACAGGATTCGGGCAAGTAATCCGGCCCTGCGGTTGCCGGCGAATTCTCGCTTTCGGCCTCTACGGCTTCAGCACGCTCGGTCTCAATCTCTTCGCGTCTTTTGTTGAAGATGACGATATTATCTGGGATTTGGCCGCGCGAGAAACCACGTGAAATCAATTGCGCGGCTTCGTCGGGCAGGGGGTGACTTTCTGTCTTCTCAATCCCATCGCCTGCGCCGCGACCGAGGCCGTCATGCGTCGCGTCGCCTAGCTCAGCGAGGTCTTCACGTGCGAGGTAGGATACGGCCAATTCGCGGAAGATATAGTCCAGTATCGAGGTGGCGCGAGTGATCTGGTCATTGCCTGTGACTTCGCCTGCCGGCTCGAACCGGGTGAAGACAAAGGCATCAACATATTCCTCAAGCGGCACACCATATTGGAGGCCGAGCGAGACCGCGATGGCAAAATTGTTCATCAACGAGCGGAAGGCTGCGCCTTCCTTGTGCATGTCGATGAATATCTCGCCAATAGAGCCATCGTCGAATTCACCTGTGTGCAGATAGACTTTGTGCCCGCCAACGGTGGCCTTTTGGATATAGCCTTTGCGGCGATCCGGTAGGCGAGTGCGCTGAACATTGTCCGGAGCAGGCGCGCCAGATGCGTCATAGCTTTCGGCAGGTTCTGATGCGAGGTCTTCGGCGAGGGCCTGAATATGCGTCATGCGCTCTGCCGTGAGGCGGTCAAGTTCGCCATCAAGCGCCGGCAGGAATAGTCCAAGACCAGCTTCGCGCAGTGTCGATATCGCCGCAGGATCATCGTCTTGCACGGTTACAATGGGCGGGGCCGCAAGCAAGTTTGTCAGTGCGGCTCCGGTCTCGGCAAGAACAGACATGTCGCCGGACTGCCCGAGATTGGTCGCCGCGAGAGCCTCGTCGACGAGACGCTCGGGGCGGCCATCGACCGCAGCCTCGGCTTCGGCAATTTGGGTGGGGGTAAAGCCAACCGCTTTGAGCAAACCGCGGCCATCCGCATCGAAGGCCTCTGGCGGCAGGCGAAGGTCGCCGGAAATGATGTCATCGCCGAGAACCCATCGCGAAAAAGCGGCGTTGAGAGGCAGACCATCACTAAGCGCGCTTTTGACTTTAGCGACGGCTTCGGTTGAAAACCCCCGCGTTTGCAGAATGTCGCCACCGAAATTGGGCATCTGATCGAGCTCTGTCGTCTCGTCGAGCGCGGCCAAAAGCTGCGGCAGCTGCTGCGGCGCGGCGCGTGACAGACCAAGGCGCACGAAAACAGATAGCTCGGCTTGGCCTTCATCATTCATGTCGAGCGCTGATTTGAACGGCGCAAGCGATTGCGTTGAAGGCATAAAGCCATCAAACGCAGCGGCGGCAAGGGGGAGGATCGCGATGTGCGCAGTATCCTTGTCCTTGCGGGCGGTGATGGGGGGGAGACCCAAGATTTCGGCCTGTTTCTTGGTGAAAGCAGCCCCAGTGGCACATGCGGCCAGTAGCTTTATCAGGCTGGTGAAGACGGCTTTAGCCTCAGTTTCAGGCTTACCAAACGCTATCATTGCGGCTGAGAGGCCACATGGAATAATCACGATTGCGTCAGGCGAGAGGCGCCGCGCGGCTGCAAGGAGGTCAGTCAGGACATCTGTTTCGAAGCCATCTGGCGTGACGAAACGTGCCAGATCGATGGCTATAGCTGAAGCATCAGGTGCAAGGTTGCTTGTTTCGGACATCACTGCCGCGACGCCGCCGCGGCGAAGGACGGACAGGGCTTCATTGTCAATGTCTGCAGGCACGAGACAGATGGGCGGTGGCGGTGTTTCGAGACCGGATCGACGAAGATCGGCGGCAAGCGCCGGGAAACCTGCATCATTGCGAAGTGCAGCTTCGATCAAGGATGTCGGTACGCCGTGCACGATCGCTTCGGCGAGTTCGGCATTCTTTGGCGCGTCGCCGAGTGATTCGACCAGTTCGGCGAGCGCGAACTTTCCTGTCTGGTCAAGGCGTTGCCGCGCAGCTAGGGATGTTGCTTGTGGCGGTGTTAGGAGCGCATCCTGCATAGGTATAGTGAGCTCATCTAGTGGCATCAGGTGGCTGACAAGGCCGGCTTCATGAGCGCTTTGTAAGAGTTGCTTGTCGCGGTCGTGACCAGCCATATTCAGTGTCCTTGTCGTTGTGGCGGGCTTGACGTGGCCCGCGACATGATGTGTTGCCATTCGTAACTAGATTCGGTGCCCAAGACGCGCCATATTCCCGCCTAATACGCATTGCAGGATTCAAGACATGTTTAAAGTGTTCACATGGTGGAACGGGATTTCTCCCGGTGGCTGGTTCGACGTCAAGCGTCGCAGTGGCCATGTCGGTACGGATGCCTATGGCAATCGCTATTTCGAAGACCGCAAAACGTCAGTCGAGGGGCGGCATCGCCGCTATGTTATTTATAAAGGTTTGGCTGAGCCCTCTAAAGTGCCAGCTGAATGGCATGGCTGGTTGCACCACACAACCAATGAGGTTCCAGAAGGTGAGGGTGACAATCGCCGAACTTGGGAAACCGACCATAAACCGAATATGACGGGCACTGTATTTGCCTATCGCCCTAAAGGCAGCTTGCGTGAGGGCGGCGACCGCCGCGAAGCTGACGCTGATTACGAGGCCTGGACACCAGATGCGTGAATCTGTCTTTGAAACCCTGATCGGCTTGGCTGTGCTGACCGTGACGGCAGTTTTCTTATGGTTTGCTGTGGCCCAAGGCGGTGACGCGGCGCCGGCCAAGAGCAATGTTGAGATCGGCGTAAGGTTCAATTCTGCGAGTGGCATTGATCGCGGTACAGACGTGCGTATGGCGGGCGTCAAAATTGGCGCCGTCCGTGATATTCAGCTCGACGTGGATCGCGCCGAAGCCAAAGTTGTGATGAATGTGGATAGCAGGATCATGCCACTTGGCGACGGTACGACCGCGCGTGTGCAGTCGGAAAGCCTGCTTGGGGGAAGTTATATCAGCCTTGAGCCCGCCGAAGGTTTTGGCGAAATCATTGCTTGCAGCGATGATGAAGCGCTCTTTGGTGAAACAGGGTGCGGCGAGATTCTCTACGCGCAAGGTTCGATTGATTTGATGACCTTGTTTGCCTCTTTCGCATCCGGCAATGGCAGTGATAGCAGCTCTGAGACAAGTTCCAGCAGCGCCGACGATGATTTCCCATCATTCGAGATTGAGGGCGAAGAGTGAAGCGAGTTCTCATCACTCTAGGAGTCGTCGGGGCCTGTGTTGCGGGCGTTGCGATTGCCCAGCAGCAGCCAGACTTGCGACCGTCTTTAGATGTACCAGAGGCTGAAACCTCTGAAAATGATGAAATGAACTCATTTCTCGACTCGCTCGATTTTGGCGATGCTCCGGAGCAACCGTCTACGTTTATTGAAATGCAGACGGCTAAATTGCGCGCGCTTGATAAGATTACAGGTCGCTCAACAGATTTCGATATGGAAGTTGGCGAGCCTAAGGTTTACGGATCGCTGCGGATAGATCTCGACGTTTGCTACCAGCGTCCACCGGAGGAGCCGCCAGAGAGCGCTGCATTCCTGCGCATTTCATCTGCCACTTCTCGTCAGGTGCAGACGATGGCTGTACCGCGTGAACTGAATGATGAGGAACGCGCCGCAACTGAAGGCGAAGACACAGATGTGCGCTTTTCCGGATGGATGTTTGCGTCATCGCCCGGCCTGAACGCGCTTGAGCACCCGGTTTATGATATCTGGGTGATCGCTTGCAGGGCCGTGGTTCCGTCAACGCCTTCTGGCGGTAGCGAGTAGAAATCAGCCTCAATCCGCAGGGCTTTCCATAAGTGATCGCGGAAGTCCTGACGCGGTATCTCGATCAGCCCGAATTGTTCCAGGTGTGGATTATGAAATTGCGCATCGAGCAGGGTATACCCGCCTGTAACAAGGCGCGCGACAAGGTGAACGAGGGCGATTTTCGAAGCGTCAGTTGCGCGGGAAAACATGCTCTCGCCAAAAAATGCGCCATTTAGCGAGACCCCGTATAGGCCGCCTACCAGTTCGTCATCTGAGTTCCAACACTCCACTGAATGCGCATGACCTTCGCGGTGCAAGGCGCTGTAAAGGTTCATGATCGGTGTGTTGATCCACGTTGCGGGACGGTTGTCGTGTGGCGCGGCGCAAGCTTCAATGACTCGATTAAAAGCGGTATCGACTGTTAGTCTGTAGGGGTTCTGGCGTATTGTGCGACGCAAGCGTTTGGGGATATGAAACGCGTCCAGCGGCAGGATACCGCGCACGTCAGGGTCCATCAAAAACAGGCGCATATCATCGCGCGAGTCGGCCATTGGGAAGACGCCGCGGCGATAACAGTTCAGAAGATCCGCTGTTTCAAAGCGCTGTGACATAGACCAGAGTTTACTTCAGACCGAGGAAACGTTCCAGCCAGTGAATATCGTAATTTCCGTCAACAACATCCTGAGCCTCGACAAGCCTGCGATGTAGCGGAAGCGTCGTATGGACTCCGCCAACGACCATCTCATCGAGCGCGCGGCGCAACCGCATGACGCACTCATTGCGCGTGCGGCCATGTACAATCAGCTTGCCGATGAGGCTGTCATAGTAGGGCGGTATTTTGTAGCCAGCATATACGGCACTATCGAGGCGCACATCCGGACCGCCCGGCGCATGAAAATCCGTAATTGTGCCGGGGGACGGGACAAAAGTTTCAGGGTGTTCGGCGTTGATCCGGCACTCAATCGCGTGGCCGACGAGCAATACGTCTTCCTGTGAGAAAGACAGTTTTTTGCCATCAGCGACACGGATTTGCTCGCGCACCAAATCAATGCCTGTGATCATCTCTGTGACAGGATGCTCAACTTGCAGGCGTGTGTTCATTTCGATGAAATAGAACTCACCATCTTCGTAAAGAAATTCCATTGTGCCAGCGCCGCGATAGCCAAGTTTCTTGACCGCCTTGGCAACGATTGCCCCAATTTGCTCGCGCTGGGCTTGATTGAGGGCAGGTGAGGGCGCTTCTTCAAAAACTTTCTGGTGGCGACGCTGCAATGAGCAGTCACGTTCCCACAAGTGACACACATTGCCATGCGTGTCGGCGATCACCTGAATTTCGATATGGCGCGGTTTGCCGAGGTATTTTTCCAGATAGACCGCATCATCACCAAAAGCGGCCAATGATTCAGTTTTGGCGGTCTTGATGGCGTTTTCGAGAACTTTTTCGGTTTCAGCGACTTTCATGCCGCGCCCGCCGCCGCCAGAGGCCGCTTTGACGAGAACGGGATAGCCGATTTTCTTGGCAACTTTCTTGGCTTCCGAGATGGAGCTTATGCCCCCGTCCGATCCAGGGACAACTGGCACGCCGGCTTCGATCATGGCGGCTTTCGCCGCGATCTTGTCGCCCATAGTCTGAATATGCTCGGCTGTTGGCCCGATGAAGATGAGATCATGGGCCTCGACCATCTCAGCGAACTGTGCGTTTTCCGACAAGAAGCCGTAGCCCGGATGAATGGCATCAGCGCCTGTAATCTCGGCCGCCGCAATGATCCGCGATTTTTTCAGATAACTCTCAGCCGCGGACGCAGGACCGATACAAACGCTTTCATCAGCGAGACGTACAGCCATTGCATCGCGATCGGCTTCAGAATGCACGGCTACAGTAGCAATGCCCATTTCCTTGCAGGCCCGGTGGATGCGGAGAGCGATCTCGCCCCGGTTCGCGATGAGGACTTTTTCAATCATCAGGACGGCCTATTCGATCACGATCAATGGTTCGCCAAACTCAACCGCCTGGCCATCGGTCACGATGATCTGTTTGACGGTGCCAGCTTCGGCCGCCTCGACGGCGTTAAAGGTCTTCATCGCTTCGATGAGCATCAGGGTGTCGCCTTTTTTGACCTTGCTGCCGACCGACACGAAGGCCTTCGATTCGGGGTCTGGCGAGAGATATACGGTGCCGACCATTGGGCTGGTCACGGCATTGCCTGGCGCTTCAGAAGCGGCAGTAGGCGCTACGCTTGCGGCAGGGGCGGCGGCTGGCGCGGGCGCCGCAGCAGGCGCGGCCACAGGTGCGATAGGTGCTTGCGCATAGACAGGTGCTGGTGGTGGGGCCATTGAGGTGGCCTTACTGACACGTATACGCAGGCCGTTATGTTCGACCTCAACTTCACCGAGATCAGCTTCACTGAGGATTGAGGCCAGTTCACGCACAAGTTTGGCGTCAAGTTTAGGCGTAGAGTTAGACATTCAGGGCTCCTCAGTCTGTCATCTGGAGGGCGGCATCAAGTGCCATGAGATAGCCTGCCGCGCCGAAACCTGCAATCGTTGCAGTGGCACATGGGCTGACATAATTGGTCGAGCGGAACGCTTCGCGCGCTGCCGGGTTTGAGAGGTGGACTTCGATAATCTTAGCTTTGCAAGCGCGCAAGGCATCATGTAGCGCAACCGATGTGTGAGTATAGGCACCAGCATTGAGGATAAGTATATCCGCTGTACCTGAGCATTCCTGAACCCAATCGACAAGTTCGCCTTCCGCATTGGTTTGGCGAAACGTGATTTTTGCATCTGGCGCAGCAGCTTTCATGCGCAGGTTGATATCTTCCAGCGTATCGTTGCCATAAATCTCAGGCTCGCGTGTGCCGAGCAGGTTGAGATTAGGCCCGTTGAGAACAAATATATGCTTCGTCATTGCCACAAGGTCTTGCGGTGGAACGCAAGGGAAGGCAAGTCAGTTCGTGGATTAGGAGAGGCGCAAATGCGTATATTCTTGAACGGTGAAGCGCATGAGGTCATGCCGGGTACAACAGTGCATGCGCTGGTATGTTCCTTGAGCGATGATCCGCGGGGTATTGCGATTGAGCGCAATCGGGAAATTGTACCCAAAAACGAGCATGACAAGACACTCCTGAAAGATGGTGACCGGTTAGAACTGGTCCAATTTGTCGGCGGTGGCTGAGACAGCGAGATAAGGAAATTGAGATAATGGAAGACAAGCCATTGATTGTGGCGGGCCGCACATTCAACTCGCGGCTGATTGTGGGCACGGGCAAATATGCGTCATATGCCCAGAACGCCGAAGCCGCGCGTGCAGCAGGGGCTGAAATTGTGACAGTGGCGCTGCGCCGGGTGAACCTCTCAAATCCTGACGAGGACCGTTTACAAGATCATGTCTCGCCGGATGAATTCACTTATTTGCCGAACACGGCGGGGTGTTTCACGGCCGATGATGCCGTGCGGACCTTACGCTTGGCGCGCGAAGCTGGCGGCTGGGACTTGGTGAAGCTGGAAGTATTGTCTGACCAGAAGACGCTATATCCGGAGATGGAAGAGACGCTGCAGGCCGCCAAAGACCTGATTAAGGATGGTTTTCAGGTCATGGTCTATTGCTCAGACGATCCGGTCTATGCGCGTAAGCTCGAGGATGTTGGGTGTAGTGCGATCATGCCGCTGGGGAGCTTGATTGGCTCTGGGCTTGGCATTCAGAACCCGCTCAATATTCGCCTGATCGTGGAGCAGGCACGCGTGCCCGTAATCGTTGATGCGGGTGTTGGAACAGCCTCAGACGCCGCTCAAGCGATGGAGCTTGGCTGTGACGGCGTCCTGATGAACACAGCAATTGCTGAGGCGAAAGACCCGATCCGTATGGCGCGCGCTATGAAACATGCCGTTATCGCGGGACGGGAAGCTTATCTGGCTGGGCGGATGGGGCGTAAACGCTACGCCGATCCATCATCTCCGCTGGCAGGCCTTATCTAGCCGATCTGCGCAAGCTCAGCTTCAATCATACGTTCTACGGCATCGGTGTCAGCCCCTGGAACTTGCTGCGTGCCAACGATGAAATTTGGTGTGCCGCTAATACCGAGTGTGCGGGCGAGGCCCTTGGAATCAGCAACAGCTTTTTGAACGGCCATTGATTTCATGTCTGCACGCATCAGTTTCACGTCAATACCGACGCGCTCGGCGGCTGCATTAATCTCGTCTGGGCCAAACCCTGAGCCATTATCGAGCTGCATCAGCTCCATATGCATCTCAACATATTTGCCTTGTTTGCCAGCGGCCATGGCGGCAAGGGCAGCTTTTTCGCTTTCCGGAGACAGGATTGGCAGCTCTTTGAAGATTACTCGAACCTTGTCATCATACTTCTCTGGCAGCGCGACGGCCCAGTCAGCAGAACGCTTGCAGTAGCCGCAACGGTAGTCAAAAAACTCGACAATTGTGACCGGCGCATCGTCTGGTCCAATCGAATAATCGGCTTCATTTTTATAGAGCGCATCCATGTTGGCCGCGATCAGTTCGCTGGCACGGCTGGCTTCTTCAGCCTGGCGCTGATCGGCGAGCTTGATAAGCGCATCTTCAACGATTTGCGGGTTTTCAAGGATGTAGTCGGCGACAATCTTCTCAATCGCAGCTTTGTCTGACGTATCAACACGTTCCTGAGCGCAGGCGGGTGTCAGAGCAATGGCTGTCATTGCGGCAGCGGCGGCAAGAATACGGGGCATGAGGAAAGTCCTTGAGAGATCTTTGAAGGCTATCTGTGCGCAGAAAATGCTTACACTCCAGTGAACACGCAAGCTTTGTGCGCTGACATTTGCGTGATCGTCTGGCGTCTTTACCGGGCTACCGCCTGCGCCGTTCGTAATAATACTGATTCTCAGGCAGGCGTGGATCGGTAACGTTAAACACATCTGATGCCCGGCGTGCATCATGCGTATTTGGCTCAAGCGCAACTAGGGCACGCTGCGCAAAAATGTGAGCGCGACCGATATCGCCGACATAATAGGCGGACTCTGCTGTCGCGAGCTGCGCCTGTGGACGAAGGCCCTGTTTTTCGAGTGCAATGGCGAGTTGGGCCCAGGCGAAAGCGTTTTCGGGTTCGGCGATTAGCGCGTCGCGTAAGGCTTCCTCGCCAAAAGCAATATCACCTTCAGCGCCTCGCGCGATAAGGGAGCGCGCATAGGCAATGAGAATGAGCGGGTGATCGGGTAATAGTTCATTGGCGGTGGCAAGCGGTTCAACCGATTCGTCAGCGCGGCCACCTTCGAAGAGGATTTGCCCTTTCAACTCGTGATAATAGGGGTTTTCCGACGCAATTTCGATGAGCGCATCAATCTCTTTGATAGCTGATGTGATGTCCGATGCCTGCATTCCCGCAATAGCGCGTGCGTAGCGGGCTGGCTGCGACGTATCTGTCATTGGGTAGCGTTGAAACACACGGGCTGGTGGCTCAAGAAATCCGATCAGCTTTGCATGCATCGTTTCGAGTTGTGCGATATCTTTCTCGCTCGATGGCACGTCGAGCATCCCGGTTTCCTCTGCGCGCTGGCGCAGGCTGCGAATGCGATCTGCAGCAAGTGGGTGGCTCTGGAAGTAGGGGAAACGGCGTGCTTCTGACAGAACTTGTTGATAGCGAAACTTCTCGAAAAACTCGATCAAGCCTTGCGATGATTGCCCCGATGCGGTCAGGAATTCGACAGCCATCTGATCGGCTGAAGCTTCCTGGACACGCGTATGGGTGAAGAAGTTGATGGCCGCAAATTGTTGCGAGCTGGCGATCAGGGCGGCGCCAGCTTCCCCTGCGCCAGCCGCGATGGCCAGAATGCCAAGGCCAATCGAAACGAGTGCAGGGCGGCTTGCAACACGTATATCCTGTATACGCTGAACACCGTGCCCGCCTGCAATATGGCCCGTCTCGTGGGCGATGACGCCTTTGAGTTGAAGCGGGTTTTCTGAGGCAATGATAAGCCCGGTATTGAGGTGAATGCGCTGCCCGTTGGCCACGAAAGCGTTGAGGCTGGGATCGCTAATGATAAAAAGGCCGACATCACTGGGTATAAGACCAGCAGCTTCGAGAATAGGATCAGTATAGTCCCGCAGGATCTGTTCAATCTCGGCGTCGCGGATCAGGCCCTGCGCCGCTGATTGCAACGCCAGGCCAAGCCAAAGGGACATAGCCAAAACGAGAGAGGTCAGCGTCTTTTTCATCACATTTCCTGCGTTATCAGTGTTTAAGCTAGTCGCTTCGGCGGAGTTTGGCGAGTAGTACAACACTCCATGACTGAAATGTCAGGATTGGGGCGATGCGAAGGAAAATACACAATCCGAGTCAATCGTCAGTTTGAGCGTATCACCGGATTGCGGTGCATCACGGCGCGGAATGTCTACATCCAGCTCTTCTCCGCCAAAACCTATCCGGATGCGCGTTTCGGCGCCGATGGGACGCATAGATAGGATATCAACAGCTGCGCCGCGCTCATTGTCCACCTTGAAGGCGTCAGGGCGTAGATAGACCGCACCGGCTTTTCCAAGGTCGGCTTGCCATTCAGGGGGAAACGCTGAGGTGTCAACTTTCTGAACTGCGCCAAGCGCGCGTGCGACAAGCAGACTATTTGGCTGGCGATATAATGTATCCGGGGTGCCGGCTTGGAGGATGCGGCCATCGCTCATCACCGCAACCTCGTCGCCATGGGCAAGGGCTTCGAAAGGATCGTGAGACACAAGCAGGGCAGGGGTTTTTGTCTCGCGAATGAGTGTCAGCACAGCATCACGGGTTTGCTGGCGCAAAGCGGGATCCAGTCCGGAGAAGGCTTCATCGAGCAGAATTGCGATAGGCGCGGGGGCCAAGGCGCGTGCGATAGCGACACGCTGCTGCTCGCCGCCAGACAGATGGTGCGGGAACGCTTCGCGCCGATGCGAGAGGCTCATCTTCTCCAGCCATTGATCGGCAATATGGCGACGGTCTTCGCGGGGCAAATGCTGCAGGCCGAACATCACATTGCGCTGTACATTTAGGTGCGGGAAGAGGGCGAAATCCTGAAAGATCAAACCGATCTTGCGTTTCTCAATCGGCACATGCCGGGCCTGTGATGAAAGTACATCCTCGCCGCTGAAAATTTGCCCGGAATCCGGGCGCTCCATGCCAGCGATTAAGCGCAGGAGGGTTGTCTTGCCAGCCCCCGACGCGCCGAGCAGGACGTTAATTTTTCCGGGTGAGAGGGTCAGACTGACGTCATTTACAACGGCGCGGTCATGATAGTGTTTGGTCAGCCCATCGCAGGTAAGGGTTTGTTTTGTCATACCTTACGCGCCTCCGGTGCGGTCGCTGTGCGACAGCCTTAAAGACAGGAGAATGACGGGCGCAAGACCAGCCAGTGTAATCAGAAGCGATGGCAGGGTGGCATCGGCTAGGCGCTCGTCTGTCGCATACGCATGAGCGCGGACCGCGAGTGTGTCCCAGCCGAAAGGGCGTAGCATGAGAGTTGCCGGCAGTTCTTTGAGAATTTCAACAAATAGAATTAGGCTGGCGGCGAACGCGCCTGGACGAACTAATGGCAAGTCAACCTGCCTAAGCCGCTTGAGGCCTGTTACGCCAAGGCTGCGGGTCGCATAGTCGAGAGAGTGCGGGACGCGCGTAAGTGCAGCCGATAGGGGTTCGGTGCCTGCAGCGGCAAATCGGCTAGCATATATCCAGACGAGCAGAGCGAGGGCAAGTCCGCCGGTCAATGCCTGCCCTGTCGCCTTAAGAAGAAAAAGCGCGCCAAGGCCTAGGACAACACCGGGAGCGGCGTATCCAGCCGTGGCGACAAGGCGTGCCAACCAGCTGAGATGGTTTGCCCCGCGGGCTGCCAGTGTAAACCCAAGCGCGCAGGCAAAGGCGAGTGCGGTGCCGAGTAGGCCCAGTGTGAGACTACTCATAAGTGGCGCGAATATTGGGGCGGGGCTGCGCGCGCCTTCCAGACTAAGCCAGAGGAGGCGTCCGGTCGGCAAAGCGAATGTGATGAGCATAATCGCGCTGAGCCCGGCGACGGTAAGTGTCTTTGCAGCACCGTTTAGAGGCGTGCGCGTAGGGGTTAGCCAACGGCTGGTTGTCTGCTGGGAGCCTGCGCGACCTCGCAAGGCGCGTGCAACGATGATGAAAGCGAACGAAATAGAAATCAGGACCAGCGCAAGACGCGCAGCTGTGGCTGGTTCCCCGTAAGAACTCCATGCTCTGACAATGCCGACGCCGAGTGTCGGGACACCTAGAAAATCTGCTGCTCCATAGTCGGCAGCAGCTTCCATCAGTGCCAAGGCAAGGCCCGCCAATATGGCGGGGCGAGCCACAGGCAAAGCAACTCTGAAAAAACGTTGAAATGGGCTTGCACCAAGGCTGCGCGCAACCTCAAGTGTCGCGAGTGACTGATGGGAGAATGCCGCGCGCGCTGTAATATAAACATATGGGAACAGTGTGGAGGCGAAAACGAAAGCGAGCCCCGGGGCCGTAAATAAATCCGGGAACCAATAGTCGCGCGCAGTCAGACCTGTTATGTCGCGTAGCGTAGTTTGAAGTGGCCCAGATACGCCAGCCAGATCAGCCCATGCATAAGCCATTACGTAGCCGGGCATGGCTAGTGGCAGGATCAACACCCATTCGAATATGCCGCGTCCTGGAAAAGTGTGCGTGCTCACGAGCCATGCCGCCGGAACGCCAATCAATATGATCATGATGCCCGTCAGGGTGAGGACAAACAGGGTCGTGGAGGTGTAGGGTACAAGACGATTTTGCAGGATATGGTCCCAAGCGGTGCCACCGCCTGTGCTCAGTCCAAACCATATTGCCGCTGCGATTGGGAGCGCGATAAAAATCGCTATTATACCTGCCACTACATGGTTAACAGGCGGAATGCGCAGCCTGAAACGAGGCGGTTTTCGACCTGAAATTCGGCTTAGTTCCATCCTGCCAGATCATAGAGGCGCTGGGCTTCAGCTTGGTTTAGGCCGAGCGCATTCAGGGGCGTTCCAGCCTCTGTATATGGCGGCAAGGCCTCAAGCCCTTCAGGTAGAGGGCCACTCGCCACAATGGGTAATTCCTTTGTTTCGACAGTGAGCAATTCCTGCCCACGTGGGGTGAGCATAAAAGCGATGAACTGAGCGGCCAAAGCTGGATCATCGGCTGTAGTCGTGATCGCCGCGCCGGTAATGTTCACATGAGCGCCAGCATTATCCGGAAAGGACGGTATTACGAGGCGCGTAGCGTCAGCTGCAGCGCGATCGGCTTCACTCTCGCTCGTCAATAAGCGCATCCAGTAATAATGATTGACGATGGCGATACTGCATTGGCCCGCCGCGACGGCACGGATCTGATCTGTATCGCCGCCCTGGGGTGAGCGAGCCATATTGGAAACGATGCTCTCAGCCCATGCAGCAGCGCTATCTGTTCCAACCCGTTCGATCATCTCTGCGAGAAGCGACAGGTTGTAGATATTTGAAGATGAGCGCACGCATATCTCACCTTGTTTGTCATTTTTAGCCAGATCAAGCCACGTTGCTACGTCGCTTTCTGTGTAGCGGGACGGGTCATATGCAACAAGACGAATGCGTTTGCCGAGGCCGTACCAGTGTCCGTCTGGTTCGCGGTAATTTGCTGGAATGGCGTCGTTCAGATTGGCATCTGTATAGGCCTGTGTCAGGCCAGCAGACTGGAACCGCCAAAGAGCTCCGGCATCAGCTGCAATGATGAGATCAGCTGGGCTGTTTTCGCCTTCAGCTTTCATCGTTTCGAGCAATTGATCGGCCTTGGCTTCACGCACCTCAAGCTTCACGCCTGCTTCATCTTCGAAGGCTTTGTAGAGGATACGATCCGAATCATAGTGACGCGAGCTGTAGATTGTCAGCGTTTTTGGCGCGGTTTCTGCAAGCTTTGCATCTGTATCGGTGGTGTCTGCCGACTGCGGAGAGCAAGCGGCCATCAGCGCGCAAGCCAAAACTGGGAGAGTAATATGTTTTATCATCTGACCCCTTTGTCACAAATGAGAAGCATTCGCAACTGGGTGATTTCGAACAATATTGCGCTCGATCGTCGCGCTTATGTGCAGGTCATCTCCAAACCCGCCAAGATATAGACGGTATGAGCTTGATAGAACTGGATTTTCCGGTCGATGAAACCGTGCCGGAGACGGCATTGGTGAATACGATTGAGCGCTTTACAGTATGGCGTGAAGCGACCGCGAAAGCGGATCGACCCTGTCGGGATATACCAGACCTGATGATGAAGACGATATGTGGACCGGATGGCCAGCTGCGCCGTCGCATCTCGCTTGCCGAAGATAGTTGGGCGTCCGCTTTTATGTCATTCTGGGACAGTGAATTACGGGAAACTGCATAAGGTATAAGCGCATTAATATGAGCAATGCGATTATGCGGTGGTGAATTTCGGACCTGCTGCTTAAAAGGCGCGGATGAACGCGCGCAAACCTGACAACCATTCAAAGCCAGATCGCGTTGCTGTTATTGGTGCCGGTATAATTGGGCTTGCGACAACGCTTGAACTCGCCAAACGCGGGACGGGTGTCACACTATTTGATCGGCATTGGCCCCCGCGCGGCGCGAGCTGGGCTGCTGCAGGCATGTTGGCCCCGGCATTCGAGGCTGCGGGCGACGTAAACGTGCATCCCAGACTATATGAGCTTTGTCAGAAAAGCGCTGCCATGTGGCCTGCTTGGGCCGAAGAGCTTGAGTCGGCGACCAGATTGGATTCCGGTTATCGACCGGGACCATCTCTCGCCGTGGCAACGACAGTAAAAGACAAAGACCGCCTTGCAAAAATCGCCAAAGAGTTGGCTGGGACCTCAAATGCCCCCTTACAGGTGTCTCCTGAAGATTTAGCCAAGGTTGAACCTGATCTCGCCAATGTCACGCTTGCCGCCTATTTGCTCGTGAGTGATGGGCAGGTCGATAACCGGGAAACCATGCGGTCCCTAGTCAAGCTTGCAGAGCAACACCCTGCAATTACGATTGTTGAAGGGGAGCCAGAACTGCAGGCCCGGAACGGAAAGCTGGATCATGCGGGCCATGACGCCACGCTTGTGTGTGCGGGATGGGGAACCTCCATTGTTAAAGTCATGGAGAATGGCGAGCGCATTAGCTTGCTGAATTGGGACACAGTTTTAGACGAGATTGACTGTTATGCGGGCCAAATGCTCTCGGTTGAACCTGTGCTCGGTGGACCGACGAGAACAATCCGGGCTGGATCGCTTTATATTGTTCCCAAAAGCGATCGCATTGTGATTGGAGCGACGACACATCCCGATGAGATTATCGAGACGCCTGATCCGGAAGTCATCTCGCAATTAAAGGCGCAGGCGGCCGCATTGTTCCCCGCTTTAGCGCAAGCCCGAACCCTCGAGAGTTGGGCCGGGGTCAGACCCGGAACGCGTAACCATGCACCGCTTTTGGGTGAAACTGCGACGCCGGGACTTTTTGTTGCTTCAGGTCACTATCGAAACGGCATTTTGCTTGCGCCGCTAACGGCAAAAATCATGGCTGATTTGATTGTCGACGGGGAAACCTGCGAGCTTGCTGCGGCATTTGCGCCCCATTGCTTTGCCTGACTGGCAGCTAGGTGTGGACGAGTGTGGCTGCCGGTCATAAGTCTGATCGGACAGGAGGACCACAATGCATATTATTGCACCCATGACGGAAGATCAGCGGGCGATAAAAGACGCCGTAGAGCGGACGTGTCAGCAGTTTGACGCTGAGTATTGGGCGAAGACTGATGAGACTGGTGATTGGCCTGACGCGTTCTGCGACGCGATGGCCAAAGGGGGGTGGCTTGGTGTCGCGTTTCCCGAAGCCTATGGCGGTGCTGGGCTTGGCCTTACCGAGGCGGCACTGGTCATGCAGACCGTTACGCGTTCCGGCGCGGGTTTCTCTGGCGCATCGGCGATTCATCTGAATATCTTTGGGCCAAAGCCACTTGAGCGCTTCGGTAATCATGAGCAGAAGCAAGAGAATTTACCGCGCCTGATTTCTGGTGAAGAGCGAATGTGTTTTGCTGTGACCGAGCCTAACTCGGGACTGGACACTTCTTCGCTGGAAACCAAGGCAGAGCGAACGAATACAGGTTATACGCTAAATGGGCGCAAGATCTGGACAACCGGGGCGCAGCGAGCAGATAAGATTCTGATTATCGCGCGGACAACGCCGAAAGATCAGTGCGCTAAGCCATATCATGGCCTTTCGCTGTTCTACACCGATCTTGACCGCGGCAAAATTGAAGCCCAGCCGATCCCTAAAATGGGACGCAAGGCGGTTGAGTGCAATACGCTCTTTATCGATGGGTTGGATGTGCCAAAGGAGCATTTGATCGGCGAAGAAGGGGCTGGGTTTAAGTACTTGCTGCAAGGGTTGAACCCTGAGCGGGTCTTGTTTGCGGTTGAGGCTATTGGGCTTGGCTTTGCGGCGATTGAACGGGCTTGCGAATATGCCCGAGATCGCGTCGTGTTTGGCCGTCCTATTGGGCAAAATCAAGGTATTCAGCATCCTTTGGCTAAGGCGTGGGCAGACCTAACAGCTGCTGAGCTGCTCGCGTACAAGGCTGCCTCTCTATTCGACGCGGGTGAAGAATGCGGCGCTGAGGCCAATGCGGCTAAATATCTCGGCGCTGAAGCCGGGTATCATGCATGCGAGACCTCTTTGCTGACACATGGCGGCATGGGCTATGCCAAGGAGTACCATGTTGAGCGATATATGCGTGAGGCGATGCTGGCGCGGATCGCGCCGGTTAGCCGCGAGATGATATTAAACTTTATTGGCGAGCGTGTGCTCGGCCTGCCCAAGAGCTATTAGGGCGCCACAGGAGAGACCAGATGGATTTTTGCGATGATATGGCGCCCAGCGATGTTGGATTGAACGCCGAGCGTCTGGACGCGATTTCAGAATTCTTCGACAAAGGTTACGTCCAAACCGGCAAAATTCCTTGTATGGCGACGCTGGTGTCGCGCAATGGGCAAGTGGTTCATGAGGCCTATAAGGGACATACCGAACTTGGCGGCGATGAAGCGATAAACGCCGATACAATTTTCCGTATCTATTCGATGACCAAGCCCATCACGGCAGTTGCCGCCATGATGTTGTACGAATCTGGCGCGCTGCGTCTCGATCATCCGGTCTCCAAATTCATTCCGGAATTTGCAGAAACGCAGGTCTGGGTTAGCGGCGATGGCGCTGACCTGAAAACACGTAAACCAGATCGCGAAATGACTGTGCGGGATGTGTTCACCCACACAAGTGGGCTGACCTATGGCTTCCTTATGCAGCATGAAGTGGATGGGATGTATCGCCGCGAACAAATTGGTGATCCGGGAACATCCCTTGAAGACATGTGTCGCCAGCTTGCCAAAATGCCGCTTGTCTTTTCACCCGGTGAGCGCTGGAATTATGGCCACTCTACAGATGTGCTTGGCCGGATTGTTGAGGTTTTGAGTGGTGTTAAGCTCGACGAGTTCTTCCGTGAGCGTATCTTCAAGCCGCTTGGTATGGTCGATACAGACTTCTTCGTTCCGGAGGATAAACTGGATCGCCTCATGGCTTGCTATATGCGCAGCCCAGTTGGCGACAATACGATCATGGTAGATGGCCGCGGTGCCGGAACGCTTGCCTATAAGGCGCAACCGATATGGCTGAATGCAGGTGGCGGACTGGTTTCAACGCTGCGGGATTACCATCGGTTTTGCCTGATGTTATTGCATGGCGGTAGTCTTGACGGAGCGCGTTTGCTCAGCCCCAAAACGATTGAATTTATGCGCTTGAACCACTTGCCAGATGGGCAAACGCTCAAGCAAATGGGCGACAAGACGTTTTCGGAAGTGCGTTTTGAAGGTAGCGGATTTGGCTTGGGCGGCAGCGTTACGACATCTCTGGCAGACACAATGATGCCCGGATCAGCAGGGTCATATAGCTGGGGCGGCTTGGCCAACACGTTCTTCTGGATTGACTATGAAGAAGAGCTGATTGCCATCCAAGCGACACAGATGATGCCGACCGGGGTTTTCCCGATCCGCCCGCAATTCCAGCAATTGGTATACGCTGCAATCGAATGGTAGTGCGCTACTTCAGGAAACTTGGGACGTCGTCTCCGAAGCCTTTGACCTTTTCAGGGGCAGGTTCAAGGATCAAATCGTCATCTTTGCGTTTATAGTCGCGGCGAGGGCGTTCACTGCGCGCGTCTTTTTTCGAGGTTGCAGTATCTTCTGATTTGCGACCGCGGCGTTGGCGTTTTGGCCGTTCATTTTTTGGAGTCTCTTCTGCCGTTTCTGTGTCCGTTGATACGGGGTCGGTTGAGGCCACTTCGCCATGGGGTTTGACAGGACGTTCGCCGCGACGGGATGACCCGCGCTCACGTCCACGTCCACCACGCGCGCCGCTACGCCCACCTCTGCGGCCCTCATCAGCAGGCAAATCTTCTAGCTCTGAAAGCAAACCGTCTGGCATCATATCTGCTACGTCGGTCTTGATCAGCATCATGACACCGCGCCAAGCCTTTTCGTCCATAGGGGCGATCAGTGTGTAGCTTTCGCCTGTCCGCCCCGCGCGGCCCGTGCGGCCAATCCTGTGGACATAATCTTCGTCTTTTGGCGGTGGTCCGTAATTAAAGACATGGCTGACATCGGGAATGTCGAGCCCGCGCGCAGCCACATCAGAGGCGACAAGAATTTTTAACTCGCCGTCGCGGAATGCATTCAGCGTATTCATCCGCTCTGACTGAGGCAAGTCGCCATGTATAGGCGCCGCGTTGAAGCCGTGCTTGGTCAGTGATTTGGCAACGATATCGACTTCGCGCTTGCGGTTACAGAAGACAATACCGCTTTCAAGGTCCACAGATTCGATAACGCGGCGCAGGGCTGTGCGGCGAGCTTTGTCATCGCCGCGCGGGATTTTCACAACGTGTTGCGCGATTGTGTCTGCGGTTTTGGATTCACGGGCGACTTCGATACGGACAGGATCTTTCTGGAACGTTTTGGCAAGGCGCTCGATTTCCTTGGCCATTGTTGCTGAGAAGAGCAGAGTTTGGCGGCGAGGAGGCAAGAGCTTGCAGATACGCTCAATGTCGGGAATGAACCCCATATCGAGCATTCGGTCCGCCTCATCGATGACGAAGACTTCCAGCCCCGTAAGCAGGATTTTTCCACGCTCAAACTGATCAAGCAGGCGTCCCGGCGTGGCGATGAGAACATCAACGCCGCGCATCAGTTTTTGTTCCTGCTCTTTGAAGCTCACGCCGCCGATCAGCAGAGCCATCGTGAATTTCAGATCAGACCCATATTTTTCGAACTGCTCGGAGACCTGCGCCGCAAGTTCACGGGTTGGGCAGAGGATGAGGCTGCGCGGCATCCGGGCGCGGGCACGGCCCTTGGTCAGACGGTGTATCAGAGGTAGTACGAAAGCTGCGGTTTTACCGGTTCCGGTTTGCGCTATGCCCGTAACATCGCCGCCGCGCATCAAAATCGGAATAGCCTGTTCCTGGATCGGGGTCGGATGGGTATAACCCGTGGCCTTGATCGCCGTAAGGATTCGGGGATCGAGGTTGAGTTGGTCAAATGTAAGTTTTGTATCGTCAGTCAATATTTTGTTTCCAGCGCTGGTCTTTAAAAGTCGGGTCGTTCCGGATGAACGACGAGGCCGACTAAGAATCACTACGCCGGCAGACATGCTGCGCCGCACATAACTGAAAAGTTAGGTTTCCGATAGGCCGTCTCTGAAGATGCCAGACAAGTGTGCGATTTTAGTCGCAGCGAACACCTCTGCGAGACGCTCAGCCAGAAGGTGTGAACTGACAAAAGTCGCGGGAAATCAGTATAGGTTCCAATTGTGTGCGATTGCCTGCAGCGTCTACTGCCGATACGAAGAAGGTCGGTTGGCTTTCGAGATGTTCGATGTTCTCAAGTGATAGAACCAAGCCATCTATCGGGATGGGCTCGCCTTCTTCTGTGAAATAGCTCGGGTGCGTTTCATATCCAAACATGAGTGTCTCGTAGGTATCGGGGTAGCGCTCTGAAGTGTAGCCACGGCTTCCATAAAACTCACCGGGATAGATGCGGGTTGTATTGCTGATATATCGCGGCCGCGGGCCGTCTGGTGCTATTGGCACAATTTCAGCTGTGAATTGCGGCTCGCCAGTATCAAGCGCTGGAAGATCGATATAAAAACCAACAGTCATCGTATTCATTGGGCCGTTGTCCCGGGCAATCACAGTCATGGTCGTTGGTGCACCAATGGGGCCGAACGTGTAGACATTTTCAGCCTCCGCCTGTGTCAGATCGAAATTCTTGCCATAGGTGTCTCTAATCCAGCTATTTGCAGCATCCGCCAATGCGTAGGTTGGTACCAGCCGGGTTTCACCGTCATCACCTGTCACAGCACGTTGTAGGCACCCGCCACGATCAACTGGGGGATCGGACGATATTGGCCCAGTACCTTGGTTAAGGAGGATTGTTACAGTTGGTGGTTCTGTATCGCCCGGCATTGGGGGCGTTTCGCATGCAAAGAGTATAAAAATACTGGAAAGGCTAGCCGTAAAGTGAATACATTTCATGTTTCAAGTCCCCTGATAAACATCTCCCCACAGCCACTACATTCATATCACAAATCAAGCTTTACCAGCAGACCAAATAAAAGCCCGACCTGAAACACAGGTCGGGCTTTGTAATGTCGGATATGATTGTGGGTTAAGCTGCGTCAGACAGGTTCTGGTTAGCAAAGTCCCAGTTAACCAGATTGTCGAGGAAAGACGCCATATAGTTCGGGCGGCTATTCTGGTAATCCAGATAGTAAGCGTGTTCCCATACATCCATGGTCAGGATTGGGGTGACGCCGTCCTCAGTCAGAGGTGTCTCGGCGTTGGGTGTTTTGGTAATGGCGAGTTTACCATCTTTCAAAACGAGCCACGCCCAGCCTGAGCCAAACTGACCACCGCCAGCGGCTTTGAACTGTGATGCGAATTCATCGTATGAGCCAAAATCGCGATCGATCAATTCTGCCACTTTGCCGTGTGGTTTGCCGCCGCCCCCTGGCTTCATGGAGTGCCAATAGAATGTGTGGTTCCAAACCTGCGCGGCATTGTTGAACAGGCCTGCTTTAGAACTGTCGCCAGAAGCTGCTTTGATGATATCTTCCAGAGAGGCGCTCGCCATGTCTGTGCCATCAATCAACTTGTTGAGATTGGTGACATAGGCGTTGTGGTGCTTGCCGTGGTGAAAATTCAGGGTTTCCTCTGAAATGTGCGGGGCAAGGCCATCGCGGCCGTAGGGAAGGTCTGGTAGGTCAAATGGCATTCGAGGTCTCCTTGGACAAAATGTAACTATTCGAACTGGCTACTGGCCGACATATGGTGCTGATCATGAACTCTGCCAGTACATTGTCAAAACGTAGTTGGAAACAACTGGATACAAGATTGCGTCAAGTTGACGAGGATCGCTGGCTATCAAGCCGATATGCCCCAGCGCAGACGCGCGCTGCACTGGTCGCGCTCTACCACCTGAATTACGAGCTTGCGCGCGTTAGATTGGTCGTGACCGAACCGGGTCTTGGAGCAATCAGGTATCAGTGGTGGCGTGAAGCCCTTGCGGAAATTGCGACTGGTGCGCCGCGACGCCACGATGTCGCACAGGCAATAGGTGAAGCTTGTACACGCGAGGATTTACCCGTCGATGGCTTACAGGCCTTGGTTGACCGTCATGAAGCGGCATTTGAGGCAGGCGATCGCTCACAAGAGCCTGAAGCGCTTTTGACCGCAATGGCGACGCGCGTCCTGGCGAATGCTCATGGGTGGGGTGAAGAAATCAATGCGCTTGCACCGCATGTCGCGGCTTTGCGGCGCGGCGAAGATGTCGGATTTGGTCCGGTCGTTGCAAAGGCACCGCAGGACATTCGCCCCGCAGTAGCACACTTGCGTTTACGGCGCCTTATGGCTGGTTCGGGCCGCAAGGGTCCGATTGCGAAACGGATGTGTGTTATGCGCGCGGTCTTAACGGGGCGTGTTTAGAGGGAACAGAAAAATCAGAGAAAGAGGAGTGAACGCTGTTCACTTTTTTGCTCAATGGCTTTATCTGTCGAGTTGTAGATTAAAGGAATGGGCTAGATGGCCGGATTGAGACAGGCACTTGTAACACTCTTTGCCGCTTTTGCGCTTGCTGGCATGGCGCACGCTGAAACACTCGAAGATGCGATTTCTGATGGATATGCGAACAATCCCGGACTGGAAGCCCAGCGTCAGGAAGCTGATGTTGCACAAGAGCAGTTGCAACAAGCGCGCTCGCAACGCCGCCCTACTGTCAATCTTTCCGGTAGTTTGGGATATGAATCAGTCGACTCGAACAGGCCCTTTGCGTCTGAATCCGGATCTATTGGAGATCGGCCGGTCGCGCAGGCCGGACTGGAATCCGTCTTGCCGATTTACACAGGTGGGCGTGTAAGCGCGGGAATTCGACAAGCGAAGGCGGGTATAGGCGCTGCTGATGCCGCGTTAGAGGGCGCGCGGCAGGATCTGATGCTGGACATCGTCACAGCTTATGTCGACGTCCTGCGGGATCGTGAGACTATACGCATTCGGCTAAACAGTATCGATCTGCTGACCGAGCAAGTTCGGGCATCACAAGACCGATTTGATGTCGGCGAGGTGACGCGCACAGATATTGCCCAGTCTGAGGCACGCCTGGAGGGCGGTCGAGCTGCGCTTGCTGCAGGAGAGGCCACCTTGCAGGGCTCTTTGGCGGCTTTTGAATTTCTGGTCGGACGCCCGGCTGGAGATCTCGCACCTGTGCCCGATGCGCCTGCTTTGCCCGAAACATTAGAGACAGCGATTGAATCCGCGATGCTGAATAACCCGACGCTTGCCACGTTGCGGTTTAACGAACAGGCGGCAGCAGAAGCCGTCGAGCAGGCGCGTAGCGAGCTTCGCCCGCAAGTTGCTATTGTCGGCGCAGCAACGGTGCAGGAAACGTATGATGAGCGTTTTCAGGATACGAGTGTCTCGGCGACAGCGCGCGCTACAGTGCCTTTGTATCAGGGCGGATTGGTTCAGAGCCGTGTGCGATCCGCGAAACTGAAGCGACAGCAGTCTCGCCTGCAAATTGACAATGCTGAGCGTCAGATACGCGCACAAGTCGCGCGAGCATGGTTCGGCGCTATCGCTGCCAATCAGGCGATTATCGCGTCTCAGCGCCAGGTCGAAGCGGCTGAGATCGCTTATGAAGGCGCGCAGGCGGAGCTCTCTGTCGGCACGCGGACAACCCTTGATGTTTTGGATCAGGAGCAGCAACTTCTTGAGGCTCGGCTTAATCTGATTGAAGCTGAGCGAGACACTTACGTTTCGGCGCATCAATTATTGCGCGCGATGGGTGTCCTTGGTCGCTGATTTCCGATTTTGAGCAATGCGTTATATGGTAAACGAGTCCACTCGGATGGGGCGCGGCGTAATTGGTTGTTAACAGACTTCCAATAGCCAATATACCGGAACACGAATCAAGCCGGGGAGCCGGAACATGGCTGAGCAAGCTCAAAAAGAGCCAACAATGGAAGAAATCCTGTCGTCAATTCGCAAGATTATTGCGGATGACGAACCTGTTGCCAAAGCGGAACCGACTGAGGCGGTGTCGCCTGAGGTTACTGATAACGGGTTTGATGATCTCGATCTGGACTTTGACGATTTTGATGAAGAACCGGCTGGCGGTGAAGATGGCATTCTTGAAGCGCTGACAGAAACAGAGGATGATTCCGATGTTTTCGAAGCTGCGGACCCGGAGGTGCCTGCCGAAAGCGTCATCGAAACAGAGGATACTTTCGAAACGTTTGAGCCGCTCGAAGACACGTTCGTCGATGATGAGCCGTTCGAAGAGTTACCTGAACTTGAAGATGATACAGAAGACTTCGTAGAGACGGCTGTTGAGGCCGTCGTCGAAACAGAGGAGCCTAAACCAATGGCAGCAGCAGCAATTTCAGACCCAAGCACAGTGGGCGCTGCCGCGGGCGCGCTCAGCAAATTGCTCGCAAAAGTCGAATTTGGCGATGATGGCGACAATTCAATGGAAGCGCTCGTGCGTGAATTGCTACGTCCAATGATGAAAGATTGGCTCGATGCCAACCTTCCGGGCATTGTAGAGAGCCAAGTCGAAGCTGAAGTGAAGCGTATCGCACGCATCGCTGGCTAGACCCAAAGCGATCCTCTGATAAAGAGACTCAGGCGCGCCAGCGGTGGCGCGCCTTTTCTTTTGCCTAAGATGACCGGACGAATTCATGATTGACCAGCGTTTTGACCCTAAAGCCCACGAGCAGCGTACTTTTGAGCGTTGGGAAGAGGCAGGTTGTTTCAAGCCCAGCATGGACACGTCCGCAGAGCCGTATGCGATTATGATTCCGCCGCCAAATGTGACGGGTAGTCTGCATATGGGCCATGCGCTGAACAATACGATTCAGGATATTCTGGTTCGGTTCGCGCGGATGCAAGGCAAGAATGTCCGCTGGCAGCCAGGCATGGATCATGCCGGGATCGCGACGCAGATGGTGGTCGAACGGAAACTGACGGCCGAAGGCAATACCTCGCGCGCTGAACTTGGCCGCGAGGCGTTTATCAGGAAAGTCTGGGAGTGGAAGGAAGAGTCCGGCGGGACTATTTTGAACCAGCTTAAGCGCTTGGGGTCATCCTGTGATTTCGACAATACCAAATTTACGCTGGATGAAGACCTTAGCAAGGCCGTCAACAAAGTGTTTGTCGAGCTATATGATGAGGGGTTGATTTACCGGGCCAAACGGCTGGTGAATTGGGATACACAATTTCAATCTGCGATCTCGAACCTTGAAGTCGAGAATGTCGAAGTTCCCGGCCATATGTGGCACTTCAAATACCCGCTAGCGGGTGGTGAAACCTATACCTATGTCGAGAAAGACGCGGACGGAAATGTCACGTTGGAAGAGATGCGGGATTATATCTCTATCGCGACGACGCGTCCGGAGACGATGCTGGGCGATGGCGCAGTCGCGGTGCATCCGGATGATGCGCGCTATGCGCCGATTGTTGGCAAACTGTGTGAGATTCCGGTCGGGCCGAAGGAGCAACGACGTCTGATCCCGATTATCACCGATGAGTATCCTGATCCGGACTTTGGCTCTGGCGCGGTGAAGATTACCGGCGCGCACGACTTTAACGACTATCAGGTCGCCAAACGCGGCAACATCCCGATGTATGCGCTGATGGACGAGAAGGGCGCGATGCGCAGTGATGGCAAGCCCTACGCGGAGGAGGCGGCTGTCGCGCAGCGCATAGCCAATGGCGAAGAGGATTTCGACGAAGCGAAGATTTCGGCGATGAACCTTGTGCCAGAGGTCTATCGCGGGATGGACCGTTTTGAGGCGCGTAAGGCTGTCGTGGCGGATATCACGGCAGAGGGGAATGCCGTAATGATCCCGGACCCGAAGCATAAGGATGAAGACAGCGAGGCACCGCTGATCCCGTATGTTGAGAACAAGAAGATCATGCAGCCTTTTGGAGACCGCTCAAAGACCGTGATCGAGCCGATGCTGACGGACCAATGGTTTGTTGATGCTGAAACGCTGGCGGGGCCTGCGATTGAGGCGGTGCGTAACGGTGATACGACATTTGTTCCGGAGAATTGGGACAAGACCTATTACAATTGGATGGAGAATATCGAGCCCTGGTGCATCTCGCGCCAGCTCTGGTGGGGGCACCGGATTCCGGTTTGGTATTTACCGGGTCGCAATCAAGATGGAGCAGCGGCTGATCCAAATGGTCCCTACGATGGACCATTGGCAATTTGTGCGAATAGTTGGGATGAAGCTCGTCAAATTGTTAACGAGAAGTTTGGTGCGGATGAACTATTGGAGATTCCGTCCGACTTCACTTTGGCAAATAACAACCCGTTTGATGCCTTCATGGTTAATAGCTTGTTCGAGACGAGTGATGAGTATCAACACATGGTGGCATACCAAGACCCTGACGTCCTCGACACTTGGTTTAGCTCCGCGCTGTGGCCGTTCAGTACGCAGGGCTGGCCGGAAGAGACTGAGGGCCTGAATGCGTTCTATCCTGGCGCTGTGCTAGTCACCGCGTTTGACATTATCTTCTTCTGGGTCGCGCGGATGATGATGATGGGGATCAAGTTCATGGACGGGGAAGTGCCGTTCAAGGAGGTCTATATCCACGCCATCGTCCGCGATGAGAACGGCAAGAAAATGTCCAAGTCAGAAGGCAACGTGATTGATCCGGTTGATCTGATTGACGGCATTGGTGTCGACGAATTGGTCGCGAAACGCACGACAGGCCTGCGCCAACCGGAGAAGGCCCCACAGGTCGAGAAGGAAACGCGTAAGAAATATCCGAAGGGGTTTGAGGCCTATGGCGCTGATGCCCTGCGCTTCACGCTCGCGGCGATGGCAACCAAGGGCCGGGACATCAATCTGTCGGTCGATCGTGTTGCTGGATACCGGAATTTCGGAACCAAATTGTGGAGCGCCACGCGTTTCGCACAAATGTACGGCGCGAAATTCGCAGGCCCAGTAAACCCGTCGAATCTAGGGTTAACGCTGAATCAGTGGATCATTGGCGAGCTTTATGATTGCTGCGACGCCGTGAGTGAGGCCATAGCTGACTATCGCTTCAATGATGCCGCCGCAGCCGCTTATAAATTCATCTGGGACGTGTTCTGTGACTGGTATCTGGAACTCTCCAAACCAATTTTGCAGGGTGATGACAGCCCTGAAAAAGAAGAAGTACGCGCCGTACTCGGCTGGACTTTGGAGCAGATTTTCAAACTACTGCATCCTTTCTGTCCCTTCATTACCGAAACCCTGTGGGAGCAGACGGCTGAGCGCGATAGCTTCCTGATGCAGCAGATGTGGCCCGGTCATGGCGGAGATGGATGGCGCTCTGAGGCCGCAAAATCCGAGATGGATTGGGTGCTGCGAACTATCTCTGAAATTCGCTCGGTTCGCGGCGACGTGAATGTTCCGGCTGGTGCGAAAGTCCCAGCGGTTATTACAGGCGCAGGCGATAATACTACAGCGCGCCTGGGTGCACATGGCGACGTCATCATGCGTCTGGCGCGTCTGGAATCGCTTGATATCGCGGACGCAGCGCCAGCGGGCGGCGTTAAGTGCGTTGTAGATGAAGCGACAATCGTTCTAGCCATCGCAGACTTGATCGACCCGGCAGCAGAGATTGAGCGCCTGAACAAGCAACTGGGAAAAATGCAGGGTGAAGTCACCGGGCTTGAAAAACGCCTTGGGAATAAAGCTTTCATTGCCAAAGCGCCCGCAGAGGTAGTTGACGAGCAACGTGTTCGGCTGTCGGATTTGTCTGGTACAATACAGAAATTGCAAGACGCGCGAGATCAGCTCGCCGCGATTTAGGGAGTATCTCATGTGGAAGTTTGCAATTGCAGCGTTAGCATTGAGCATCGCTGGCTGTCAGTGGCCGACTGAACCATATGAGGGAGATGCCGAGGTGTCACCGCAGGCTGAGATTGAACGCCCAGAGTGGCGTCTGGTGATCCATGGCGGCGCAGGAGTCATCACACGCGACAAGCTCACGGCAGAACAGGAAGTTGCCTACGTAACAGCGTTGGAAACAGCGCTTGAGGCGGGCGCCGCGATCTTGCGTGATGGTGGAAGCGCGATTGATGCGGTGCAGGCGGCCGTGATTCCGATGGAGGACGATCCACTTTTTAATGCCGGGCAGGGGGCCGTGTTTACAGCCGCTGCTGAGCACGAACTTGATGCGTCGATCATGGATGGGCGTAATCGTGATGCCGGTTCAGTGGCTGGTGTTAAACGGGTCAAAAACCCGATATTGGCGGCGCGTGCCGTCATGGACCGGTCAGAGCATGTCATGTTTGCCGGTGAAGGCGCGGATGCCTTTGCTGAAGCGGACGGGCTTGAGATGGTCGACAACAGCTATTTCGATACTGAGCGACGTCGCCAATCGCTTGAGCGCGTCTTGCGCGAACGTACGCGCAACGATTCTGATCGGCATGGCACTGTAGGCGCCGTGGCGATCGACAAGGATGGTAATGTGGCTGCTGCGACGACGACAGGTGGCATGACCGCGAAAGCGGCAGGGCGCATTGGGGATACGCCATTAGTTGGCGCAGCGACCTATGCACAGAATGGTGTATGCGCCGTATCCGCCACGGGGCATGGCGAGTATTTCATCCGTGTTGCCGTTGCCAAGACGATATGTGCGCGGGTTGAGCTTTTGGGGGAGCCGATTGGCGACGCCGCGCAAAATGCGCTTGATCAGGTGGCTGAACTTGGCGGCGATGGCGGCGTTGTCGTGATAGATGGCAATGGGCAATATGAGTATGTTTTCAACTCGGCTGGCATGTATCGCGGCATGATTGACCCTGCAGGGCACGAAACTGCGATATTTGAGGCAGAATGACCCCTTTGGCGTGGTGACAGGCGCACCACCAGCGGCTACTCCTCTGGCAAACTTGAGGATATCGCTGCATGACCAAGACCTGGGACAAATCCAACCTACCTTCCCGCCACGTGACCGAAGGCCCGGCCCGCGCGCCACATCGCAGCTATTATTACGCGATGGGCTTGTCGACCAAGGATATCAAAAAGCCATTTGTCGGTGTGGCGTCCTGTTGGAACGAGGCGGCGCCATGTAATACCGCACTTATGCGTCAGGCGCACGCGGTGTCTGAGGGTGTAAAAGCCGCCGATGGAACACCGCGTGAATTTTGTACAATCACAGTGACAGACGGCATCGCCATGGGGCATGAGGGCATGCGCTCGTCGCTCGTTTCACGCGACTGGATCGCTGACACAGTTGAGTTGACCATGCGCGGACACTCCTATGATGCTCTGGTTGGCGTTGCAGGCTGCGACAAGTCGTTGCCGGGTATGATGATGGCGATGCTGCGGCTGAACGTGCCGAGTGTTTTCCTGTATGGCGGATCGATAATGCCAGGCCGGTTTGAAGACCGCGACGTAACGGTTCTCGATGTATTTGAAGCGGTGGGCACGCACGCGGCTGGTAGTAATGATATGACCGAAGAGAAGCTGACGGCGCTTGAAAAGCTGGCGTGTCCGGGTGATGGGGCCTGTGGGGGCCAGTTTACGGCCAATACGATGGCCTGTGTGAGTGAGGCTATTGGTCTTGCCTTGCCGCTTTCGTCGGCCTTGCCTGCGCCATATCTAAACCGTGATGAATATGCAGTTGCATCGGGTGAAGCGGTGATGCGTCTGGTCGAAACTCAGCTACGCCCCCGCGATATTTGTACACGTGAGGCGTTTGAAAATGCGGCGATTGTGGTTGCCGCGACAGGTGGCTCAACCAATGCAGGGCTTCACTTACCGGCGATGGCAAATGAGTGCGGTGTGCAATTTGAACTGAAAGATGTCGCGGAAATTTTCGCCAAGACGCCGTATATTGCTGATCTGAAACCTGGCGGGAACTATGTTGCCAAGGATTTCGGCGAAGCCGGCGGCATGCCGATGCTGATGAAGACACTTCTGGCTGAGGGGCTGCTGCATGGTGACTGTATGACGGTTACGGGTAAGACCCTGGCGGAGAATGTCGAAGAGGTCACTTGGGATCCTGAGCAAAAGGTTATCTATCCCGCAAGCGCGCCGATTACTAAGAATGGCGGTGTGGTTGGCCTTTGGGGCTCGCTGGCACCAGATGGCGCAATTGTAAAAGTCGCTGGTCTTAAGAAGTTGCAATTTACAGGTCCGGCTCGTGTGTTTGACGGTGAAGAAGCCTGCTTCAAGGCCGTCGAAAATCGCGAGTACAAAGAAGGTGAGGTTCTTGTCATTCGCTATGAGGGGCCAAAAGGTGGCCCGGGCATGCGTGAAATGTTGTCGACCACGGCCGCGCTGTATGGGCAGGGTATGGGCGATAAGGTTGCGCTCATCACAGATGGTCGCTTCTCAGGCGCGACGCGCGGTTTTTGCATTGGGCATGTTGGACCAGAAGCTCAGGATGGCGGGCCAATTGGCCTTCTGGAAGACGGCGATATGATCATGATTGACGCCGAAAAAGGTACAATCGATGTGCGCTTGACGCCAGCTGAATTGCAGTCGCGCAAGCGCAATTGGCAACCGCGCGTGACTGCCTATGGATCAGGCACATTGGCCAAATTCGCCAAACTCGTAGGCCCTGCGCATCTTGGTGCCACAACGCACGAAGGTTTCGCTGGCGAGCGTCACGTTTACGCCGATATTTGAAGTCATCATCGTAATTCACGTGGCGGTAAATAGGCAGCCGCGTTCAGGATCGCTTCAGGTGAAATGCGGAATAAAGTCAGCATGTTGAAACATCTCTCTCTCTTGAGTGCGCTGGCCTTGTCTGCGCCACTTCTCGTACCATCAGCCGCCGCTTTGTCGGCAGCTGAAATCAAACAGTGCCGGGCGCTTGGAGCGAGCCTGCAGGTTCGGCAGGGTGAGCTAACCGAGATGACTGAGGCGCGTGAAGCCCTTGTAAAGCAGGTCCAGACGGCCGGTGATGCTTGGGAATCTGCCGAAGCACTTCGGAACTTTGGTAAGGCAAAGGCCGCCGAGGCTGATTCGACTAAAGCCACTTATGACGCGCTGAAGAAAGACTTGATGCGTAAGGAAATGGCGCTGCAGTCTGCCGCCGGTATGCTGAATGGTGATGTCGCGGATTATAACGCGATGTGTGTCAAGAAATAGGTTTGTTTGCGTGGCGGGTCGGCTTCGCGACAACCGATCAACAGGGGACGACTATTTCGCGGCCTTCTGAATTTCGGACGGGCGTCAAACAGCTAGGTAAGTCACCACCTTCGCTTGAAGCTGAATCTCGATACATGAGAAAGAGCGCGGTCAGAAAAGCCGCCTGTTCGGTTTCGCGTTTGGCGCGCTCGGCTTTGTATTCTGGTGACGATGCAATTTCCCACGGGACTTCCCGAGCACCCACCACACGTTTTCGTTTGAGGCTGTCGGGCACTGCAAGCGCGGCGACAGCTTGTGGGTTCAGTTTTTCTGCATCTTCGAGCCTGAAGACCTTTGTTCTTTCCAGAAAAACAGGCTGCCGGGCGTTCAGTGGCATAAGAACGACAGCCGTTTCTAGCGCTTCTGGTGCTAATCTCACCTGCGCCGATAATTGTGCCTTCGCCGCGTCTCGATTGGCTTCGGGTATTTTTTGAAGCTGCCCCATAACTTCGCCTTGATACTGGTAAGCGGTTGCAGTGTTGCCATCGAAAGCAACAACAACCGACCCAAGGTAGGTGTTATATCGTGTCTGTAATTCATCGAGACTATGCTGAGCATAGGCGGCGGTAGCGACTAATGTTGTTAGAAAATTCAACGCAGCGAATTTGAGCAAACGATTCAGCATGGGCTAATCCTCCAATGGTGGGGGTGTGTTCAGGTAATCGATTGCTTGATAGAGCAGTGTTGGCGATATTTCCGGATAAGTCCGTGCTTCGCACGATGTGTCGAACCAGTATTGCGTGCACTGAATGGCGTTTTGTGAGGCGCGGATCAGCAGCTTCTCCTCGCGCCGAACGGGTCTGTGTATATTTCCCCACGCAAGGGTGTAGACTTCTTCAGATTCGTTTGTGTCAAACTGAATTGGTACTTCGATCAAATACGTATCCCCTTCAGCACCCGAGATTGAGACATTATCGTAAGCTGTCATCTGTCGCGGTTCGTACGTTTTGATTTTTTCATACTTACGCTCGTAAAAATCGGCGAAATCAGATTGATCCTGTGCGACCAGGGTACTGAAAAAATCACCTAGAACATACGGCCGATTTGCTTCGTATTCTTCACGCTCGATGTCGGCCTGTTCTTGCTCTTCGGCGTCTACCACGGCTTGTTGTAACTGTTCCAGATAGCCGTCAGGAACGACTTCTATATCCTGTTTATTCGCCAGCTGGATCATAGCGTAAGTCGCTGCATCAAACTCGGTATTCGACCCATCAGGCATTGTACAAAAAACCATTTCGCCTTGGGGCGTACAATTTTTGTCATTGAAAAGGTCACCGACGGATTGCGCGGTAGCGTTCACAGCGGTGATTGGACAAAGCAAAAAGGCTAGACAAAGTAGACGGCTAATCATCGATACCCCATTTAAAAAATAGCTGTTGGCCCAAAGTAAAGCGCGGCCAAGCCTGAGGTCAATCAACGGTTTTGTGACAACTAATAAGATCAATTAGGCCTAGTCGCTAAAGGTCGCAATCACCGGAACGTGGTCTGAAGGCTTTTCCTTGCCACGTGCTTTGCGATATATTTCTACAGTTTCGAGACGATCTGCGGCTTGAGGGCTAAGCAGGTGGTGGTCGATTCGAATGCCGTGATCCTTATTCCAAGCGCCGCCCTGATAGTCCCAGAATGTATACTGATGGGCGCGATTGTCGGTAGCCTCGAAGGCTTCCGTCAGGCCAAGATTTTTTAGCCGCTGAAAAGCTGCGCGGCTTGGCGGCAACGTTAGCGCGTCGCCTTCCCAGACAGTCGGCTCCCAGCAATCCTCGCCGCGCGGGATAACATTATAGTCGCCGCAAAGTGTAAACGCTTCTTCGTCTTTCAGAAGTGTCTCAGCATGTGCGGCAAGGCGATCCATCCAGCCTAGCTTGTAGTCATATTTCGGGCCGGGCGCCGGGTTGCCATTGGGCAAGTAGAGGCCACCAACGCGTATAGGGTTATCAGTTAGTATAAGGGCCTCGATATATCGAGCCTGATCGTCGTATTCATCGCCGGGCAATCCGCGTTTGACGTCTTCCATCGGGTGACGCGATAACATGGCGACACCATTATAGCTTTTCTGGCCGTGGGCTTCGATATTATAACCGAGTTCCTCAATCTCCATGTAAGGAAAGGCATCAGTCTCACATTTAATTTCTTGCAGGCAGATGACGTCGCAGTCGATCTCCTTAAGGACATCGAGGACTGTAGCAAGGCGGGCTTTGACGGAGTTTACGTTCCAAGTCGCGATTCTCATCTGACCTGACTAACGAGGTTTTAAGCTGGCGTCATCCCGGTAGGAAACGGAAGCGGCGATTTGCGCCATAGGCCCAGATGCGACTGTCTTCGAGCGTTCCGAGACCGATATTGTGAATCACTTTGTATTTTCCACTGCTGTTCTTGCGGTCGCTGACAATACCGATGTGGGGGAGCGAGCCGCCAACGCGGCAGGAGATGATGTCACCGGGAAACCAGCGATCTGCCACAAGCTCATGCCCTTGGCGTTTCAGCCATGTTTCAACGTTCGGGACACGGCGGTGATCAATGTTACGGTCCGTGCGCTTCAGACCCCACGTTTTCGGATAGCGGCTAAAGTTAGCCGCCATGTCTTCGTGGACCTGTTTCTGGAAGTCGAACGCGAAAGCGTCACGGTAGGCGCGAATGATAACGTCGATACAGACACCCGTGCTACGCGGTACATCACCGCCAGGATAATCAAGTCGCACATAGGCGCCATCATACGCCTTGGTGACACCAATCTGGCTACGCGCCGCACTGATGAGTTTGGTGGTGCGGGAAATCTCTGTCGCTAAGCCCTGCGGCAGAAATGGCAGGGTCGTCAGTCCGAAAAAGGCAGCACGGCGCGTAAGTTCCATGCTACCAGATTGGATGTTGTTTAAGGCGCTATTCGGGCGAAGCTGGGGCGATTACTCGCCGCCATTGAAAAGTGCCAATGCTGCCGCTGTCATTGTTTTCACGCCTGTATCGATTGTCGCTTCATAGTCCGGCGCAAAGAAGGGCGAGTGTAGAGACGGCAAACCTTCACCTGAATCTTGCGCGGCTTGCCAGACCTCTGGCTTCACGGCACCGATCCAATAGATCAGGCTTGGGATTTTTTCTTCAGTGCGTCCATATTCGCTAAAGTCCTCGCCGCCCATCACGGGTGATATCTCGCGAACATTATCTTCGCCGATAATTTGAGACATCGCTGCTGTGGCTATGTTGGTGAGGTCAGGATCATTATAAGTCGAGGGCGTGTAGTTTGGCTCAACGAAAATCTCTGGCTCGGGTGCGCCATAGGCCTGCGCTTGTGCCTTCGCGATGCGTTTAATGCCATCCAGCAGCATTTGGCGCGTTTCGTCTTCATAGGAGCGCACCGTCAGCAAGAGTTTTGCCTCATTTGAAATGATATTGTGTTTGGCGCCTGCCTGAAACGAACCGACTGTGACGACAGCAGAATCCAGCGGGTTCGTGTTGCGTGATACCAGCGTTTGCAAAGCCATGACGATAGAGCTGGCAACGACAATCGGGTCTTTTGTAGTATGCGGGTAAGCCCCGTGACCGCCAATACCTTTGACAGTGATGTCGACACTATCGACATTCGCCAGGGCGTAACCAGAGGAATACCCCACAGTGCCCGCGGGCAATCCGGCGGAGACGTGTAAGCCGAGATTATAATCCGGAGTTGGGAAGCGGCTGAAGAGACCGTCAGCCAGCATCGCCTGCGCGCCATTGCCAAGCTCCTCAGCCGGCTGCGCGATCATGATCAGTGTACCTGACCACTCATCTTTCTTGGCGACGAGTTCACGCGCTGTACCGGCCCAGGATGTCATATGCACATCGTGACCACAGGCGTGCATCACGCCAGATTCAACGCCGGTCCAGGTTTCACTGACGACTTGAGATGCATAAGGTAGCCCCGTTTGTTCCGGCACAGGCAGCGCGTCCATGTCGGCGCGGATCAGAACGGTCGGGCCGTCACCGTTTTCTAGAACGCCGACAACGCCGTAACCGCCAACGCCGTCGCGAACGGTGCCATAATCGCGTTCAGATTTAGCCTTTGTCCACGCGTCGCCAACGCCAGTCGTGACGGAAAAGCCGAGACTTTCCAGCTCGTTAGCCAAGATTGCCGAGCTACGTACTTCTTTGAAAGAGAGCTCGGGGTTAGCGTGGAAATATGTGTAGAGATCTAGCAGATTTGTCCCTGCCGTTGGCATATCAGCCGTTATTTCTACGGTTTGCCGGATTTGCTCGGCTGTTGTCCTTGTCGGTGTTTTTTCTGCCGATGAGGGCGTACAGGCTGTCAATGAAACCGCTACAGCGGCGCTATAGAATAGTTTTGTAATCGTCATCTGATGGTCACTCCGTTTACATCAACCTAACGCGAATTTGCACGGATGCGCCAGAGGGCGCGTAATTGCCGTTGTCGTTGCGCTGGGTTGCGCTATGCTGGCCTGAGACACTTTTGTGGAGGGATACATGAGTGACGACGCACCAGCACCGCCGCCGGCAGCAAAACCAGTTTCGCCGACGATTGCAGCGGCGCAAAACAGCCAGTCTTCATCGCTGCGGGTTTATACTCACTCGGCGATTTTATATTGGTGGCCGATCTGGATGCTCGGCATCATATTCTTCTTGTTTAGTGCCGGGCTGGGCGATGAAGGCGCCGCAGCGCGCGTGCAGGGCCTAACGTTTACATTTACATTAGTGTTTGTGATTTTCTCGACGACGGTGCGGTTGCGCGGCGCGAACTCTGTGATTTTCGGGTTGTTGCTGGCGATTGGCGGTATCCTGATGATCATGGGAAATGTGTTCCAGCCGGTCGCAGACTTTTTGGCGCAGCTTGACATCCGCATGAGCAAATCGTTCTACGCGTTTATGGGGATTAGCGTTCTCTTGCTCTGGGCAATTATGATTTTTGGGTTCGATCGCGTAAAATTCTATGAGATCGCGCCGGGCCAAGTGCATCAACGGGTTATCTGGGGCACAGGCGACCGCGCTGAAAGCGGCGCAAGTGTCCGCTGTACTTACAAAAAGGATGACTTCCTGCGACACCGCATGCTCGGCTTGGGCGTGACTGGCGATATCGAGATGACATTCCCCAACAATGAAGTTTGGGAATTGCATAATGTCTTGTTCGCCAAGGAAAAATCCAAGCGGATCAATGAACTGATCGTAATGCGACCTGTTGATTAAGCCGGTAAGCTGGCGTGGAATTTGGGCGTGTATCCGTTTTTCAGCGCTACGCAGTTAAGCGCAGGCGTTAAGCGTTCGGCACGCTCTGGCAGCGGCTTTGCCTTTCCATATCCAGAAAATGACCAACGAAAAGCTTGCCCTTGCCATTTCATGTAAGCGGTATTTTCAACGGCGAACATGGCTCCATCAGGCAGGGCGCGAACTTCAACGACCGGGCGCGAAACTGGATCATACTTCTTCACATACTCGCGCATTTCACCAAACAGTCCTGTTTTGATGTCTGCTGCCATTGGCGACTGTGGCATGCCGCAATGGCCCGTAATCGCGCGGCGATAGCTTTGCCAAGCCGCGTGGCGACACATGGCGCACGGGCGGTGTCCCGCAGCGAGTGCAGTTGCTTCATCCATGAAAAAGAGGTGCGTGTATTTGCCCTGCGCCATGACAGGGTGCGGTGTTACGCCAGACGGCACATTGAGTGAGCATATAATCCATGCTGGGGTCTTCCAGCGATCCGTCGTCAACTGACCGTTTTCATCGTGCAAAATGCCACGATTGCCGAGAAATAGACCATGATCTGAGACCGCGTGAAGCCGTGAGAAGGGATCAATGCGGTTTTGGTGGGGCATCGCACCTAGCCCTCTCCGCCAAACCGTTCTGTCCATTCTTCGACTATGGCGTCTTCGATTTTCTGGAATAGGACTGGCGGTGCGGTAATCGGCAGACTGTGAGGCAGAGCGTCTAGCAGGCTGGCATCATAAGCATCCGGCCAATTGCGATTACCGTCTGGCACACCCAGTGTATCAAGAATGGTTTTGGCCGTGTTCGGGATAAGCGGCTGGGCAATAATCGCAAAGATGACAACCAGATTGAGGCCAGTGCGGACGCCAATAGCCGCAGCATCGACATCATTCTTATACTTCACCCATGGTTCGGCGCGTGTAAGATATTCATTGCCGGCTGCCCACAGGGCGCGTGTCTCTGCAGCGGCCTTACGAAAGTCCATATCCTCATAATGCTGGGTCAGGCGCGTAAGGCCAGCCTTTAACTCTGCCGCCATCCACGCCTCGTCCTCGCCGGGCGTTCCAGAGGCGGGTAGGGCCGCATCGAATTTGCTGACGGTATATTTAGTGATCCGGTTGACGAAGTTGCCGAGGACATTGGCGAGGTCTGAATTCACGCTCGCCTGAAAGCCTTCCCATGTGAACGCCGCATCTGATCCTTCCGGCGCATTCGCCATCAGATACCAGCGCCAATAGTCGGCAGGTAAAAGCTCCAGAGCCTGATCCATGAAGACGCCGCGCTTATTTGAGGTGGAGAACTTGCCGCCATACCACGTGACCCAGTTAAAGGCTTTTAGTTTGTCGACGGCTTTCCATGGCTCGCCGGACCCAAAAATCGTGACCGGGAAACTGACCGTATGAAACGCGACATTGTCCTTGCCCATGAACTGGACGTATTCGACATCCTCTGCGCCCTTGTCCTTGCGCCACCAGCTTTCCCAGTCGCCAGCATTTTCCCTGGCCCAGCTTTCGGTCGCGGCGATGTAGGCGATAGGCGCGTCAAACCAAACGTAGAAGACCTTGTCTTCGAAGCCGGGGCGGACAGTGCCATCCGTTTTGGCGACAGGAACACCCCAAGACAGGTCACGTGTAATGGCGCGGTCGCGCAGACCCTCGTCCAGCCATTTCAGCGCGATGGACTTTGCCAGCTGTGGCCAGTCCTTACTTGTTTCAACCCAGTCGCGAATTTGGTCCTGCATCTTTGACTGCAACAGGAAGAGGTGGGCAGTATCGCGGATTTCAATATTCTTGCCACCCGAGACCGATGAGTAGGGATCAATCAGATCAACCGGATCAAGCAGACGACCACAATTATCGCATTGGTCGCCGCGGGCTTTCTCAAAGTCGCAATGCGGGCACGTGCCTTCGACGTAACGGTCCGGCAAGAAGCGGCCATCATCGACGCTGTAGACCTGCTTGGACACGCGCTCTTCGATCAGCCCTTTGGCTTCAAGTGTTTCGGCGAAATGCTGTGTGAGTGCTACATTTTCTGGGCTGGAGGAGCGTCCGAAGGCGTCATATGACAGCGCAAAGCCCTCGCCAGCGGTACGCTGTATTTCGTGCTGCTCGTCGCAGTACGCTTGTACGATTATCCCGGCAGCTTGCGCCGCGAGTTCTGCTGGGGTGCCATGCTCGTCAGTGGCGCATATATATAAAACATCATGGCCACGCAGGCGCTGGAACCGGGCGTAGACGTCTGCTGGCAGCATCGATCCGGCAAGATTCCCGAGGTGTTTGATACCGTTAATATAGGGCAGGGCCGAGGTGATCAGGATGCGTCGAGATGGTTGTTTCGGCATAGCTTTTTCCAATTATCCCCGAATTCTGGCATAGTAGGCGAGTCGGGCTGGGGCTTCTCATAGCGCGACATGGCATAATTGAAACAGTCCTCGGGAGGAAACAATGCCTAAGATTGCAGGAATAAATGTACTTGGCGTGCTACTAGCCGCTATCGCGATGTATTTTATCGGCTTCATCTGGTACGGAATGTTGTTCAGCGAGGCTTGGATGGCTGCGCATGGCTGGACCGAAGCTGATTTTGAAGGGCAAAGTGGAACCTGGATGGCCGCAGGCTTCTTGATCCCGCTCATCCTTTCATATGGCCTCGCATGGCATATGAAGCAGAAGAACATCTCAACGCCGAAAACTGCCGGTTTGTTCGGGCTGTGGCTGTCGCTGCTCATCGGCGTCCCGCTTATGATGTACGCCTATGTCTACTCACCAATGCATTCATGGGAACTGCTGCTGATCGATAGCAGCCATACTGTGGTTACGTTCGTCATTGGCTGCCTCATTCTGTCATTCTTTGCAGCTGCAGAATAAAGAAAACCCCCGGGTCGCGACTGCGATCCGGGGGAGTTTTTTGCGCTTCGTGGGATAGGGGGCGAAACGCAAGGGGATTCGGTGAGCTTAGCCTATATCTGGACGGTAGGCGGCCAGCTGAACCTGCACACGCCGTGTCATCGGCCGGTTAACCGCAGGCTCTTCAATGTCTGTATCGATGCTTTTTGATACGTTCTCAGCGCTCAGACCCTTATCTTCAAGAACGGTCGAGACGGTTGCCAGGCGATTGGCAGCAAGGTCAAACGTTTCCGGCATTGAGCGACCATCAGATGTAAGCGCTGTAAGGCTGACATCGGCGATGGCGCAGCCTTCGAGGCGTTCTGCAGCACTGTTAATTGCGCGGCGGGCGGCCTTGGTCAGGCTGGTTTCACCATTGCGGAAATAGACTTGCAGCGTTGTCGGGTTGCACACCTGCGCGGCCGGCGCGGTGTAAACTTCAGTTGGCGGCGGCGGTGGGACATCTGCAAAAGCGGTCGCAGCAGATGCCGTCATGGCGGCGGCGATGAGCACGTGTTTATACATTATCAGCTCCTTCATTGCTGGTTATGCTTAAACTATGCGTCAGCGGCGAAAACGTGCCGGAAACCGGATCAAATGTGGCAACTGCGTGATCTTGTAATGACGGCTTGCGCTTTAGTGGGACGCGCGATAAATGACCCGCCAGTGCCCCTATAGCTCAGCTGGTAGAGCAATTGATTTGTAATCAATAGGTCCGCGGTTCGAGTCCGTGTGGGGGCACCA
>CAYGPE010000018.1:0-49654 GCA_964351695.1 uncultured Hyphomonas sp.
CATTTGGCAGCGACGCCCAAAAAGAGCGCTACCTGCCCAAAATTATTTCTGGTGAGGAGTGGTGGTGCCAAGGTTATTCAGAGCCGGGCGCAGGCTCTGACCTCGCCTCGGTCAAAACGACCGCCGTGCGCGATGGTGACCATTATATCATCAATGGCCAGAAGACATGGACAACCATGGCGCAGCATGCCGATTGGGGCTTCTTCCTGTGCCGGACCGATCCAGATGCCGCCAAACCGCAACAGGGCATCAGTTTCATTCTGGTTGATATGACGACACCCGGCATTGAAGTGCGCCCGATCATCACGATTGATGGCGGCCACGAAGTCAACGAGGTTTGGCTGACGGATGTGCGCGTACCGGTTGAAAACCGCGTCGGCGAAGAAAATCAGGGCTGGACCTATGCCAAATTCCTGCTGGCGCACGAGCGCTCCGGCATTGCTGGCGTGGCCCGCTCAAAGCGCGCCGTTGAAAAGCTGCGCGAGATTGCCCGCCATGAAGAGATTGACGGTCAGCCGCTTCTCAGCGACCCAAAATTCGCCGACAAGATCAGCCAGCTTGAGATCGATCTGATCGCGCTGGAATTTACAGAACTACGAACGCTCGCAGGTGAGGCCGCAGGCAAAGGCCCTGGGCCGGAAAGCTCCATCCTGAAAGTCAAAGGCACAGAAATCCAGCAGCGTGTGACCGCGCTGACGCTGGAAGCCGTTGGCCATTATGGTGCGCCATATTTGCGTGACATCCCGATGGACGGACGCAATGATTTCGCCATCGGGCCAGACTATGCGACCGAAGCTGCACCGACTTATTTCAACATGCGCAAGACCTCGATCTATGGCGGGTCGAATGAAATTCAGCGCAACATCATCACGAAAATGATCCTCGGCCTGTAAAGGCGCGGACACCAGGGAGACACGAGGATGGATTTCAATTTCACCGAAGAACAGGGCATGATCCGCGACAGCTTGGCACGCATGATCCGGGAGCAATATGACTTCGATACCCGCATGAAAACCGTCAGCAGTGACAGCGGGTGGCGACCGGAAATGTGGGCGCAGCTAGCTGAACTTGGCCTGTTCATGGCCCCGTTCAGCGAAGACGATGGCGGCCTTGGTGGCGGCCCGATCGATGCCATGATCGTCATGGAAGAATTCGGCAAGGGCCTCGTCGTTGAGCCTTTCGTTCCAAGCGTTGTGTGTGCGGGCGGCTTCCTGAAACATGCGGGCACCAGTGCGCAAAAGGAAGAACACCTCACAGCAATCATGGGCGGCGAGAGCGTATTTGCGTTCGCCTATGCTGAGCCGCGCGGACGCTATAATCTCGCGGATCTGGAAACCACTGCCAAAAAAACAGGCGATGGGTTCACGCTAAACGGCCACAAGGCCGTTGTCATCGGCGCGCCCTGGGCAGACAAGCTTGTCGTGACAGCCCGAACTGGCGGCGATCGGCGCGACCGTTCTGGCATCTCGGTCTTCCTAGTCGATAAATCTGCGGCTGGCGTCAGCACACGTGATTATCCGACAGTCGATGGCCGCCGCGCCTCCGACATCTATTTTGAGAATGTCGCGCTTGGTGCCGAAGCTCTGATTGGCGACCTTGATAACGGCCTTGACCTGATCGAGCGCGTTGTCGACGAAGCCACTGCAGCGGTTTGCGCCGAAGCGATGGGCGCGATGGGCGTCGCGCATGCCATGACGCTTGATTATTCTCGCCAGCGCAAACAATTCGGTGTGCCGATTGGCAAGTTTCAGGTTCTACAGCATCGCCTTGTCGATATGTTCATGGAGCATGAGCAATCTGTCTCAATGACCTATATGGCGACGATGAAGCTGGATGAGCCAGCCGATGCGCGAAAGGCTGCAGTATCAGCCGCCAAGGTTCGGATCGGGCAAGCCGCTAAGCTGGTCGGCGAAGATGCGATCCAGATTCATGGCGGCATGGGCATGACTGAAGAACTGGCTGTTGGGCATTATTTCAAGCGCCTGACAATGATCCAGAGCGAGTTTGGGGATACCGGCCATCACATGCGCCGCTTCACTGCGCTTGGTGCAAGTTCGCGTCAAGCCGCCGAATAAGTCGTCACTTCGAATTGACATAAAGCCCCGCTGCGCCATTCTGGTGACGTGGGGTTTTTTGCATAGGAGGCAGCGATGAAACGTCTTGGACTGGTCATGGGATTGGCAGGCGGACTTTGGCTCGCCGCATGTGCAACACCGCCGGAACCTGCCGCGCCAGAGGCCGCAGCCGTGCCCGAAATTGTCGCCGAAGCGCCTGACACCGAGGCGCCCGCCGCCGACGCAATTGTCGGCCCGTGTGATGCCGAGGCCTACAAACAATTCGATTTCTGGGTCGGCACATGGGACGTGTTTGATACCGCAGGCGTCAAGCAGGGGCGCAATGTGATCACCAAGGAAGAAGGCGGGTGCCTTGTCCTCGAAAAATGGACCTCTGTTTCCGGCAGCAAGGGCCAAAGCTACAATGTCTACAACCCGGATACAGATACATGGCGCCAGCTATGGGTCAGCAATGGCACATTGATCGATTATATTGGCGGCCTTGATGAAGAGGGCGCGATGCATCTGGAAGGCACGATCACCTATCATGCCGGGCCGCTGGCTGCGGCGTTCCGAGGCGAGTGGACGCCAAATGAAGACGGCACGGTCACCCAGTATTTTGCGCAATATGATCCTGAAACCGATCTCTGGCAGGACTGGTTCACTGGGATATATCGCCCCGTCACATCGGCCGAATAGGCCCCGCGCCGACCTGCCGCAGCGCCAAGACGTGACACGGCACGACGGGTCTGTCATGCCTGCATCAAACAAGACTTGCGGCCGGAGGAAACATGTCTGTCATTACCCTTGAAAAGCAAGGCGCGATTGCGATCCTGACGCTGAACCGCCCCGAAATGATGAATGCGCTCGGCCAGGAAGGCGATGGCATTGCCGTTGCCAGCGCTTGCGCTGAAATTGAAGCCGATCCAGCTATTCGCTGCGCGATCCTCACCGGCGCAGGTCGCGCCTTCTCAGCGGGCGGCGATGTCAAGGCGATGCAAAGCCGTACCGGCGCCTTTGCGGGTTCGCCCTATGATGTGCGCCAGGGCTATCGCCGCAATATCCACAAGGCCGTCACGGCTTTTTACAATCTCGAAGTGCCACTTATCGCAGCCGTCAACGGCGCAGCGATTGGGCTGGGCTGCGATGTTGCCTGTATGACCGATATCCGGATCGCGGCAGACAGTGCCAAATTTGGCGTCACCTTCCTCAAGCTCGGTCTCATACCCGGCGATGGCGGCGCATGGTTGCTGCCACGTATTATCGGCGCATCGAAGGCCGCTGAATTGCTGTTTACCGGCGATGTTATAGACGCCGCCACAGCCGCTGAATGGGGCCTGATCAGCCGCGCTGTCCCGGCTGAAACGCTCATGGACGAAGCCATGGCACTCGCGACCCGCATCGCCCAACAGCCGCCGCAAAGCCTGCGCGTCGCCAAGACCCTGCTGCGTCATGGCGCAACAGCAAACTATGAAACCATCATGGAAATGTCGGCTGCCGCCCAATCCATGATGCACCACACCGAGGACCATATCGAAGGCGTCAACGCCATCCTCGAAAAACGCCAACCGAAATTCGAAGGAAAGTAAGCCATGCCCTCGCCGCGCCGTTTGATTTCAACTGGATCATCTTTCGAGAAAACGATGGGATATTCGCGCGCAGTGGTGCAGGGTGATTGGTGCTTCATCTCCGGCGTTACGGGCTATGATTATGACACCATGACCTTGCCTGAAACGGCGCGCGAACAGGCCGAAAATTGTTTTGCCACGATTGCCAGCGTCCTCGCCGAAGCCGGGTTCGCGATGACCGATATTGCCCGCGTGCAGTATACGGCGACAGATCGCGCGTTTGTGCCCGACCTCGCCCCCGTGCTTGAGGCGGCGCTTGGCGACATCCGCCCCGCCGCAACGATGGTGATCGCGGGCTTGATCGAGCCTGAAATAAAAATCGAAATAGAAGTCACCGCCTTCAAAGGCTGAATCTGGAGAATAATATGATTGGCCTTGTCGCAACATTTGACGTGATTGACGGGAAACAGGACGCGTTTGAGGCGCTGGCCCGCGATCTGATGGCCCGTGTCAAAGCCAGTGAGGGCGGTTGCCTGACATACCAGCTTTACAAGGCGCGTGGTTCAGACACCCGCTATATCATGATGGAAGAATACGCCTCAGAGGCGGCGCTAACCGCCCATACCAAAACGGCGCATTACGCGGAGCTAGGCGGGCAATTTGGCCAATATCTCACCTCCAAACCGCACCTCGATGTCTTTGATATTATAGAGAGATGAAATAAATTAGTCTGTGTGTTTTCAGAGGTTTGCGCTTACAATCTAACTGAAATGTTATGTGCGCCCAATTGCTTCCGCGCGCGCGCCGGAATAGAGCCATAATCATGACCTATCTACGCAGTATGACAAAACACGTATCAAAATTCCTTATTGCCGTTGTGGTGCTGCTTCTGGCGCTGATGGTGTTCCTGATCAGCCCGCTTTACGGCTCCTCGGCGCAAAGCGAGGGCTTCTGGACCAAGCAGGTGCCGCAAACGCGCGCCGATGTTGAGCTGAGTTACGCCCCGCTCGTGCGTGAGGCATCGCCGGCTGTCGTCAATGTTTATACCCGGAAAACCGTGACGCGCCGCGACGCGATGCGCGACGTATTTGGTCGCCGTTTCGAGACCGGTCCGGGCCGCCGTGAGCGTGTGCAAAACTCGCTCGGGTCTGGTGTCATTCTGTCTGATGACGGCGTTATCGTGACAAATAATCACGTGATCGAGGGGGCAGATGAATTCCTCGTCGTGCTGTCAGATCGCCGTGAATATGAGGCTGATTTGATCCTTGCTGATGAGCGGACGGATCTGGCTGTCCTGAAGATTGAAACAGGCGATGATCCTCTGCCTTACCTCGACTATGCCGATACGCGCGCGGTTGAGGTCGGTGATATCGTACTGGCGATTGGTAACCCGTTTGGGGTCGGCCAGACTGTGACCAGCGGCATTATTTCTGCCACAGCGCGAACCGATGTTGGTATTTCCGATTACGCCTTCTTCCTGCAGACAGACGCCGCTGTGAACCCAGGTAATTCCGGCGGCGCCTTGATCAATACGCGCGGTCAGCTGGTTGGCGTCAACACAGCGATTTTCTCGCGCTCAGGTGGTTCCAACGGGATTGGCTTTGCCATCCCGGCTGAGATGGTTCGCCGCGTCGTCGACTCGGCTGTGAATGAGGGCATGATTGTCCGGCCCTGGCTTGGCTTGAAAGGCCAGTCGGTGACGTTTGATATTGCCCGCGCGCAGGGGCTGGATCGCCCGGTCGGTGTGATCGTGCGCGAAGTCTATGATGATGGCCCGGCGGATTTGGCGGGCCTGCGACGTGGGGATCTGGTGCTGAGTATTGATGGCCGCGAAGTATTTGACGAGCGCGGCTTGAAATTCCTCGCCGCAACACGTTCGCCGGGCGAACGCACCGAGCTTATCATCCTGCGCGGCGGTAAAGAGCGCACCATTCGTGTTACGCTGGCCCCGCCGCCGGGCGCTTCAGAGGCCGAACTTGTCCTGCTTGACGGTCGCCACCCCTTCACGGGCGCGGAAGTTGCTGAGCTATCACCGCGCCTCGCTGAGGAAATGGGCCGTGACCCGTTTATCTCCGGTGTCCTGGTGACGCGGATCATGCGCCGGGCTTATGCGTGGCGGATTGTCCGTCCGGGCGATCTCATCGTTTCAGTTGATGGCCGCACGATAAATTCTGTCGAAGATTTGCAGCGTGCAATCGATCGCAAGGAAGGCCAGTGGGCCATCGAGATTGATCGCAATGGCCGTCGCATCAGCGGCACTGTCGTGCTCTAACTTTCCTGCGGCATGAGCGCATTATCCAGCTCATTGGCGCGCGCCCATGCCGGGCGAGCATAGACACGGTCGCGGTAAGCTTCCAGCTCCGGGCTGGCTGGGATGGTGCCAAATTGCAGGCCCCAACCAACCTGCGAGCCGACATAGACGTCGGCGGCCGTGAAACTCTCCCCCGCGACAAAGGGCGTTTCAGATACGGCCTTGATGAGGGTGCTGCGGGCAAGATCAAACGTCCCATAGCCCGCCGTCGCGGTTTGGTCTTCTTTGAGTTCCCAGCCCATGGACTTGTTCAGCACCGCGCTTTCCAGCGGCCCGGCGGCAAAAAATAGCCAGCGATAATAAGCTCCGCGATCATCCAGCGCGGGGGCCAGACCCGCCTCGGGAAAGGCATCGGCGAGATAGGCACAGATCGCCGCGCATTCGGTCACGATCGTATCTCCATGCTTGATCGCCGGAACTTTGCCCATCGGATTAATGTCGGTATAGGGCGGTGTTTTCATTTGCGGGCCGTACTGGATCACTTGCGTGTCATAACTCGCACCAGCTTCCTCCAGCATCCAGCGGGCTATGCGTCCACGCGACATTGGATTGGTGTAGAAGGTCAGTGGTTTCGTCATTTTCAGCCCCATTGTTCACGTTTTGATCTAGTCACACCAGAGAAATTCTGTCAACGATAAATCCTTACACTTCTAGGGCGACGAGAGTAAGGCTGTAGAGATGAGTGATTTGTTTTCTGCTTCAGACATGTCGAAAGACGCGCCGCGCCCACTGGCAGACCGGATGCGGCCGCAAGTCCTGGGCGATGTCGTCGGCCAAGACCATCTGCTCGGTCCCGGCGGCGCGCTGCAGCGTATGCTCGCGACGGGGCAACTGTCATCGATTATTCTCTGGGGCCCGCCCGGCGTCGGCAAAACCACGATTGCCCGCTTGCTGGCGGCTGAGACCGATCTGCATTTCGAGGCCATCTCAGCCATTTTCTCAGGCGTCAAAGACTTGCGCGCCGTTTTCGACGCCGCCAAGCAGCGCCGTGATATGGGGCAGGGGACTTTGCTCTTTGTTGACGAAATCCATCGTTTCAATCGCGCCCAGCAAGATGGTTTCCTGCCCTATGTCGAGGCAGGCACAGTCACGCTTGTCGGCGCGACGACCGAGAATCCAAGCTTTGAACTCAACGGCGCGCTCCTCTCGCGCTGCGCTGTCCTGACGCTAAACCGCATTGATGAAGACAGCGCCGAAATACTCCTCACGCGCGCCGAAGCGGAGATCGCCCGGCCCCTGCCGCTCGAGGCCCGTGCCCGCGGGGCGCTGATTGACATGGCCGATGGCGATGGCCGTTATCTCCTCAATCTCGCCGAGCAGGCTTTCACCCTCGCGACCGAAGACGAGACCTTGAGCGTTGAGCAACTGACAACAGCCCTGCAAAAACGCGCGCCCGCTTATGACAAGGATCGCGAGGAGCATTATAATCTGATCTCGGCCTTGCATAAATCCGTGCGCGGCTCAGACCCGGACGCGGCGCTTTACTGGTTTGCCCGCATGCTGGAGGGCGGCGAAGACCCGCTTTTCCTCGCCCGGCGACTGATCGTCATGGCTAGTGAAGATATCGGCCTCGCGGACCCGACCGCGATGATGGTCGCAGGTGAAGCCGCCCGCGCCTTTGAGCGACTTGGCGAACCTGAAGGCCTGATCCCTATGGCGCACGCCGTTGTGCATCTTGCCACCGCGCCGAAATCCAACGCGTCCTATGTCGGCCTGAAACGCGCCCGCGCCGCGGCCCGTGAAACCGGCTCACTGATGCCGCCCAAACATATTTTGAACGCGCCAACGGCGATGATGAAGGATCAGGGCTATGGCAAAGGTTACCAATATGACCACGATGCCGAGGGTGGTTTTTCCGGCCAGAATTACTTTCCCGAAGGCATGGACCGTCCCGAGTTCTACCAGCCTAAAGGCCAGGGCCGCGAAGGCCCCATAGCCGATCGTCTGGCCAAGCTAAAAGCTTGGCGCGACGAACGGGATGAAGACTGAGTAGTCTCAGCCTAACTAAAAGTTAACCAAAAAATTCGAAGCGAATTCACTTTCGACGTCATCCAGACTCGGCCTGCGCCGTAAACTCTACATGCGCACCCTGAAGCGCATCGCAAAGAATAGGATGACTGATGAAACTCCCAATTTCCCTTACTGCTGGTCTTGCTGCGAGCGCGCTTTTCCTTGCCGGCTGCGAAGAAGCCAGCGTTGAAGCGCCCGCAGAGCCTGCTTCTGTAGAGCCTGCACCGGTTGAAGCGCCAGCAATGACTGAAAAAACCATTGTCGAACTCGCTGTCGGCAATGAAGATCTCTCAACTCTGGTCGCCGCAGTGACGGCCGCTGGACTGGTCGATACACTTAGCAGCGACGGCCCGTTCACAGTGTTTGCGCCGCCAAACAGTGCGTTCGCCAAACTGCCTGAAGGCACAGTTGAAACCCTCGTCATGCCAGAGAATAAAGATCTGCTGACGGGCATTCTGACTTACCATGTTGTCGGCGCTGAAGTCATGGCGGGCGACTTGATTGCGGCCATCAATGACAATGGCGGCAGCTATACAATCCCAACGGTCAATGGCGCGGCTCTGACAGCCAGCTTGCATGATGGCGGTGTGGTTCTGACCGACGCCGCTGGTAACACGTCAAACGTGATTGCCACCGATATCGACGCATCAAATGGCGTTGTTCACCTGATCGATACAGTTGTAATGCCGGGATAGTCCCCCAGTTATTCCCAACGGCATTACAACTCTCCTGGAGCCCGCACCAAGTCCCGGTGCGGGCTTTTTTGTTTCGCAAAATTATGAAACACGGGTGTATGCCCGCGCCGCTTACAATCCCCAACCGTGATGCCCGCCGCTTGTGGCTCGCGGCGCAGGGACTGGCGGAAACGCCGACTGGGCCGCTTGATTTGCCTGCCCTTATCAACAAGCTCGGCATGGTCCAGCTCGATACGATCCGGGTTGTCGCCCGCGCTCATCATCACATCTTGTGGAGCCGCAACCAGAATTATCGCGAGCCCATGCTCAACCGTTTGCTGGCACAGCATCGCGGCGTTTTTGAACACTTCACCCATGATGCGTCTGTCCTGCCGATTGAGCTTTACCCGATGTGGCATAGGCAGTTCCGGCGTATGGAAGCCAAAGTGCGAGGGTGGGAGTGGCATCGCGGCATGCTGGGTCCAGATGGTCGCAACGCGATTAAAGAACGCATTCGCGACGAAGGCCCGCTCTGCACCAAAGCGTTCGATACCAAGATTGAGGGCAAGAAAGAGATGTGGCGCCGCCCGCCGCACAAATTGGCGCTCGACTATATGTGGTATGCAGGCGAGCTTTCGACCTCGCACCGCGAGAATTTCACCAAATTCTATGACCTGACCGAGCGCGTCATTCCCAATCACCTGCGCGCGCATGAGCCGAGCGATGCCGACCAGCTTGATTTCCTCTGCACCGGCGCGCTGGACCGTATCGCATTTGGCAGCGAGGGCGACATGCAGCGCTTCTGGGGCGCAGCCGACCTCAGCGAAGTGAAAGACTGGGCTGCCGCGCAGCGTGATCTCGTCCCGGTCCAGATTGAAAGCGCCGACGGCACATGGCGGGCTGCGCTTGCGCCCGGCGATATAGAGGCCCGGCTCGCCACCGCGCCCAGCGCGACCTCGCGCCTGCGCATCCTCAATCCGTTCGACCCTGTGATCCGCGACCGCGCCCGGCTGCAACGCCTGTTCGGGTTTGAGTACACCGTCGAAATGTTCGTACCCGCTGCCAAACGCCGCTGGGGCTATTACGTCTACCCCTTGCTGGAGGGCGACCGTTTCGTCGGCCGGATCGAAGTCAAGGCAGATCGAAAGGCAGGCCAGCTCAACGTCCTGAACCTGTGGCCCGAACCCGGCGTCAAATGGACGCCCGCCAGAGACCAGAAGCTGCACGCTGAACTCGCCCGCCTTGCGCGCCTGGTCGGGGCCGCGCACGTCATCTGGCCCGCCCGCCAATAAGGCTTGTATTGTGCGGCGGCTTCTGCTGGTCTGGCGTCAAATGAATGGAGCACGGCATGTTGAAATTTCTATCCGGATTGGCACTCACCGCGGCGCTTTGCGCATGTGCCCCGCAAGCGCCGGGGACAGGCAGCGTGATCACGGCCCAGGTGCCACTTGAGGGGCCCGATACGGGAGATAGCCTGCACCAGCGCCTCATGGTGCTCGATAGCCATCTGGATATCCCGGCGCGCTTTCACAGCGAAACCTATGCCTTTGGCGAGCTTCAAAGCTACGCCGATGACGGCACGCAAGTTGATCTGCCGCGCATGGCTGAGGGCGGTCTCGATGGCGGCTATTTCGTCATCTACACCCGTCAGGGCCCGCTTACGGAACGCGGTTATGTCGAGGCGCGTACGCAAGCCACACTGCGGCAGGCGTCCATTCGCGAAGTCGCGGCAAAATATGCTGATCAAGCGCAGCTCGCTTTCACTGCCGATGAAGCCGAAGCGATTGTTGCAAGCGGCAAGCGCGTGATCCTGCAAAGCATGGAAAATGCCTATCCGCTCGGGCTCGATGTCTCGATGCTTGAAACTTTCTATGTTGGCGGCCTGCGTATGCTTGGCCCTGTCCATTTCGCCAATAATCAGTTCGCCGATAGCTCGACCGACCCGGCAGGCCCGGCCTATGACGGCCTTAGCCCGCTCGGCGAAGATCTGGTCCGTGAAGCCAATCGTCTCGGCCTCATTCTCGACGGCAGTCATGCCTCTGATGCGGCGGTTGAAGACATGCTGGCGCTCTCGACAACGCCGCTCATCCTGTCGCATTCGGGGCCAAAGACGATCTACGACCATCCCCGCAATGTGCCCGACGAATTGATGATTGCCATTGCCGATGATGGCGGCGTCATTCAGATCAATGCGCTCGGAGCTTATCTTGAGCAACTGGAACCGTCACCAGAGCGCACCGCCGCTCTCGCTGAAATCACCGCCGAATACGGAGCTGACTATACCAAAATGTCGCCCGACGCGCAGACGGCCTATATCACAGCCCGCACCGCGCTGGAGAAAGTTCATCCTGCGCCGCGCTCCTCGTTTGAAAAATATATGGAGCACTTGCTCTATTCGCTGAACCTTGTCGGACCAGACCATATCGGCATCGGCGCCGATTGGGATGGCGGCGGCGGCGTTGAGGGTATGAGCGACATAACCTATTTACCGCGTGTAACCGAGGCGCTGCTCGAAGCAGGCTATAGCGAAGCAGACCTCGCGAAAATCTGGGGCGGCAATTTGATGCGTTTGATGCGCGAGGTTGAAGCTGCGCGCACCGCCGATCTGAAGTCACCCGCCAGCGTCAACTAGTGGACTGGCTCACCATATTGCCGCCCATCGCGGCGCTCGCCGTCGCGGTCTGGACGCGCAATGTGTTCTGGGCGCTCGGTCTCGCCATCTGGCTGTCAGAGACGTTCGTCGCGGGCTTTAATCCAGCCCTTGGCGCGCTGGGCAGTATTGATCGCGCTGTCAGCATCTTCGGCTCGACGGGCAACACACGCATCCTGCTTTTCTGCCTCATCATTGGCGCGCTGATTGCCTCTATGCAGCGTTCCGGCGGGATCGCAGCGATGGTTGAGCGCCTGCATAGCGGCGGGCTCGCCTCAACACCGCGACGTGCTGGCCTCGTGACCGCAATTGCCGGCGTTCTGATTTTCGTCGAAACCAATGTCAGCCTGCTCGCCAGCGGTGTCCTGGGTCGCCCGCTATTCGATCGCCTCAAGCTCAGCCGCGCGCGCCTCGCCTACATTATAGACAGTACCTGCGCGCCGATCAGCGTTCTGATCCTGCTCAACGGCTGGGGCGCTTATATTGCTGTCCTGATGGATGAAAATGGTGTCGCCGATGAGTTTACCGTCCTGTTTCAGACCATTGCGCTGAATTTCTACGCATTGCTCACCGTCGCAGGCGTCTTCGCGACAATCGCGCTGAACAAGACCTTTGGCCCAATGGCGCAGGCCGATGCCAACTGGACTGCGCCCGCGCTCGCCGCTGACGGTGTACCCGATGATGACCAAAACGAAGCCCCAAGCCGCGCCATCTATATGGGCATTCCGATGGCCATTCTGGTTGGCGGCGCACTCGCCTTCATGTGGTGGACAGGTGGCGGCGACATTACCAAAGGCTCCGGCTCGCAATCCATCCTCTGGGCGGTCGTCCTTGCCACTGCGGCGGCCTTCATCTTTCTCGCGATCAGCCGCCGCGCGCCCGGCAAGCTTGTGGATATTGGATTCAAGGGCATGGGTGATCTTTTGCCTGCAGTGACGGTCATCTTCCTCGCGCTGGTCCTGGGCAGCAGCCTTAAAGCGCTCGGCACAGGCGCATTTATCGCGGGTATTGCCGCTGATATCCCCGCGCCATGGGCCATCCCGGCCATTCTGTTCGTCGTCGCAGGCGTGACCAGTTTCACCACCGGCACAAGCTGGGGCACATATGGCATCCTCGTTCCCATCGCTGTGCCGCTCGCCATGGGGGCAGGCATTCCCTTGCCGCTGGCCGTGGCCGCCGTCATGGGCGGCGGTGTTTTTGGTGACCATTGCTCACCGATTTCCGACACCACAATCATCGCCTCGCTCGCGGCGGGATGTGACCACATGGAACATGTCAAAACCCAGCTCCCCTACGCGCTGGTTACAGGCGCGGTAGCCACACTGCTTTATCTCGTCGCGGGTCTCGCGGCCTAAACTGGAACGCTGTCTTTCCTACACTTTCCGCTTGCGATGCAGCCCGCCATAGGCCCGCATGGTGAGCGAAGTCGAACCACGCGGGCCGGACGCTCGCCTTCAGGGTTCGAGCTTGAATTTTGCCCGGCGCTGGACACCCGTGGGAGGTGCTGCGCACCAGCCGGGCGATAGCAGGTTCCCGATCGTCGTTGCGCTCCTCCGATGAACCGGGCTGAGGGCTCTTTCCTACACTTAGGGCCCGCTACTACAGGCGATTGCGCTTTTCTTTCCGCCCCCTCCCGCACCTCGCGTATACTACCCGCATCTCCTTCCGGCAGGGTCGGTCATGAGCGGCATGATGGAAGGCAGAGCGGCGGTCTGAGGCTGCGAGTGGGGACACCGAAACCCTACTCCTGGCGGTTTCAGTCGGGCAGTGCACCGGGATACCTGGCGGCAATCCGCACAGGTTGGACGACAGTTCCGTAAAACCGACTAAGCCCGGACTCGGCAAAGCGCGAAGCTTGCCGGGATGACCAAAAAAACGCACCGCCGCGGGCGCGCTCAGTTTGGGCGCTATAGCCTCGCCGAAAGGCAGGCAGTCACTTCGCGCTTAATCCGAGCGCGCCCAGACCCTGCATACCGTGACAGTGTGAGCTGGTCCGGGGATTGGTGCTGTCTTATCCAAACAGTTCCGCCAGAAAATCCTTGCACGCGGCAAAGCTTCTTCGATCAGCGCCGGCATCATAAACCGTACCAAAGTCAGGATTATTTGCCGCCGGATTGGTGAAGGCGTGCAGCGTGTGGCCATAGGCGTGGAGTTGCCAGTCGGCTTTTGCCTCAGTCATTTCCTTTGTGAAGGCCATCACGTCTTCCGGCTTTGCCATCGGGTCATCCCAGCCGTGCAAGGCCAGCACTTTTGGCTTTACTTTGTCAGCGGTATTTCCCGGCGCGCCGAAAAGGCCGTGAAAAGAAACAACGCCCGCCAGATCCATATTGGTGCGCGCCATATCGAGGACTGAAAGCCCGCCAAAGCAAAAGCCAATCGCTGCGGCCTGGTTTGCGCCGCTTTCAGCTTTCGCGGTTTCCAGCGCGTGCTCGAGGCGATTTTGCAAAGCCACCCGATTGCTCGCCAGCGGCTCCATCAGTGCCTGATTTTCTTCAGTCGTCGTCCCGCGCTTGCCCTTGCCATATACGTCCAGCGCGAAACCGGCATAGCCCCACTCGGCAAGCAACTTGGCCTTGTCTTGCTCGAACTCAGATTGCCCGCCCCAGGCATTAGCGACCAGAACAACCGCTTTCGGTGCCGTCGCAGGCATGGCAAGGAACCCTTCATAGACTTGGCCGCCTTGCTCATAATCCACCAATTTCGAGGTAACAGACATAGACATTTCTCCGCATAGGTTTCAGCTTTGCCACTGGTGTAGCGCTAAGCAGGGCAGGCGGCTAGGGCTTGCCAAGATCGGCGGGCAGGGTGATCCATAGGGCATGAAAAAACAGATCATTATCGATTGTGATCCCGGTCTTGATGACGCCGTGGCTTTGCTTGCAGCTTTTGGATCTTCAGAGCTTGAAGTGCTGGCTATCACGACGGTTGCGGGCAATGTGAAAGGTCCGCAAACGGCGCAGAATGCTAGGATCATCCGCGGCGTTGCCGGGCGTGGGCGCGAAGTGCCCGTATGCGCCGGGGCACCGCGACCCCTATTACGCGATGCCGTGACGGCGGAGGACTTTCATGGTTCGACCGGACTTGGCGGGATTGAGTTTCCAGCCCCCGATGCGCCGCTCTCGAAAGCCCATGGCGTTATGACAATCATCAAGCTTTGTAGGGCGGCAAAAACCAAACCGCTAACCATTGTCATGACCGGACCGATGACCAATCTCGCACTCGCTTTGACCATGGCGCCGGACATCGCAGATGGCATTGCCGAGGTCGTTTTGATGGGCGGGGCGGATGCGGAAGGCGGCAACATCACGCCCTATGCTGAGTTTAACGTGTTTGCCGATCCTCATGCCGCCTCTGCTGTGTTTCGTAGCGGGCTGGATATCCGCGTGCTCAGCCTTGATGTCACCCATTCGATCCGGACGACCAAGGATCGATTGGCCAAAATCCGCGCGGTTGGAACGCCGCAAGCCAAGGCGGCGGGCGACTTGCTGGATGCCTCCTGCAGGCTTGAATTTTCAGCCAATGGTCACCGCGACGCGCCGCTACATGATCCATCGACAATCATGGCGTTGCTCAGGCCGGATCTGTTTCAGGGCTGGCGCGCGAGCGTGAATGTCATCACGCGTCCGGGGAAATATTTTGGGCAAACAGACATTTCATTTGGCGAAGAGGGTAATGCGCTCTGGTATATTTCCGCCGATGCGGACGGCGTGTTTGAGACGCTGTGTGAAGTGTTGGGGGGCTATTGATGGCTGTGAAGATTGGCGTTGTTGGCTCGATCAATCTCGACCTTATAGCTAGCGGCGCGCAGCTGCCGAAGGCTGGCGAGACCGTTACCGGCGCACGTTTTGCCCAGCATCCCGGCGGGAAGGGAGCCAATCAGGCGCTGGCCGCAAGGCGGCTTGGCGCGGATGTCACCATGATCGGCGCAGTAGGCAATGACGCATTGGCTGAACCCGCGCTGGCGCTGCTACGCAAAGACGGTGTTGATGTCAGCGGGGTAATGACGACGCTGGGCGAGGCAACAGGTGTGGCCTTGATTGCTGTGTCGCCGGAGGGTGAAAACCACATCACGGTGGCCAGCGGCGCGAATGCACGAGTGGGCGCGGAGGATGTCGCGGGTCTGCCAGAATGCGATGCGGTGCTGTGCCAGTTGGAGGTTCCGGTGGGCGCGGTCATGGCCGCGCTCGAATTGGAAATGGGATTATTTGCGGTCAACCTCGCACCCGCCATTGATGTGCCAGATATGCTGCTGACGCGGGCCGATTTGCTCATCGTCAATGAGATTGAAGCGGCGTTTTATGGCGATGCTTTGCATGCGGGAGACGGCATGGTCACGTTGACACTTGGCGCAGACGGCGCAGTCCTGTTTCGGGCGGGTCGTCAAATCGCGCGCGCCGATGCGTTTGAGGTGAACGTGGTCGACACCACGGGCGCAGGCGACACATTTTGCGGTGCTCTGGTCGTCGCGCTAGCGGAGGGACAGTCGGAAGCTGAGGCATTGCGCTTTGCTTCTGCCGCTGCCGCCTTAGCTGTGACCAAACCGGGCGCGCAACCAAGCCTGCCACGCCGCACTGAGGTTGAAACCCTGCTGGCGCGCTAATGCCGAAAAGGTAGAAGCAAGCTCCAGATCAAGCCGCCGGGCTGGTCCGTCTGGTGCCGATCCAGTCCAATTGTCATCGCCGCGTGACCGGCTTCGGGCTCTGCGCGATAGGTGCCGAAAAGACGGTCCCAGATGGGCAGGCAAAAGCCGTAATTGCTGTTTGTTTCATGCGCTAAAACAGAATGATGCACGCGGTGCATATCTGGGGTCACGAGGAAAAGGCGAACAAGGCGATCCAACCCGAGCGGCAGACGAACATTAGCGTGATTGAATAGAGCGCTGGCATTCAACAAGACTTCAAACACAAATACGGCAAGCGCTGCCGGGCCAAGCAGGAAGACTATTGCGATCTTATAGATCATGGACAGGATAATTTCGACGGGATGAAAGCGCAGCGCAGTTGAGGCATCAATATCACGATCTGTGTGATGTACTTTATGGAGCCGCCAGAGAATGGGGATTTTATGTGTCGCGACATGCTGGGCATAAATTGCCAGATCAAGCAGGATCACTGCAGCGATAAATTCCAGCCAACCGGGGAAGGCGACGAGGTTAAACAGGCCCCAATTGCGGGCTGTAGCAATCTCAGCCGCGCCGATGGCCAGCAGGGGCATCGCGGCGCTAATAGCGACGGCGCCGCTGAGGGCCATCAGCCCGTTCGTTGACCAGCGACGCGTGCGTGTGAGGTAACGCTTGCGGCGCGGTGCCAACGCTTCAAGCGCCGCCATCACTGCGAAAACACTCAGGAATATGCCGAAGCGAAAGACACTTTCATACTGAGCCAGAAAGTCCGGCATCATTTAGGACCGCACCAAGCCGATCTCGCGCAGGCGTTCCATCAAATAGTCCTGCGCCGTGATGGGTGGTTCGGCCTTGCCGCCCTCAGCGAGGCACTGCGGCAGCGCCTTGATCATCACGTCCTGATTGAAATGCAGGAAGAAGGGCGTTGAATAGCGTGGGAACTTAGCGCGTTCTGGCTGCGGGTTAACCACGCGGTGTGTGGTTGAGGGCAAGATGCCACCAGTCAGGCGCTGCAGCATGTCGCCGCAATTGATGACGATGGCGCTTGGCGGCGGATTGATGCTGAGCCATGTGCCAGAGCGATGCAGGGCCTGCAGGCCTGATTCTTCCGCGCCAAGCAGGAGCGTGATGACATTGATATCCTCGTGTGCGCCAGCGCGAACTGTACCTGCGGGGGGTGGGTTTTCCTGCGGCGGATAGTGCAGCAAACGCAGGATAGAATTACCGTTCTGGACCTTGTCCGCAAACCAGTCCTGCGGCAGCTCAAGGTGCAAGGCGACGGCTTCTAGCAAGGTTGCGCCGAACGTATCCAGCGCGTCATAGAATTTGCGGGTGGCGCTGTCGAATTTTGCCACTTCCGGCACACTTGGCGTGTCTTTCATCGTCGCGCGATAGGGGCTGTCCGCAGGCAGAGCGCGGCCCGTGTGCCAGAATTCTTTCAGGTCAGCGGCTTTGGCACCCTTGGCGTTTTCGGTGCCGAATGGCGTATAGCCACGCTGACGGCCACCGGGCGCGTCATGATAGGTCTCTTTGACGCTTTCGGGCAATTCGAAGAACGCCTTAGTTGCCGTGATGGCTTCGCCGATAACCTCAAGATCAACCGGATGCTGATCGATCACAGCAAAACCGGTCTCGCGAAATGAGCGGCCAAGCGCCTCGGCGAAGGCAGCTTTATCTTCCCGCCAAAGCGGGAAGGGAATGGGGGTAAAATATTCAGTCATAGCCCCCTCATAGGCCGAGGAGCGAATGAGGGAAAGCGGGAAGTCTACCTAGTCTCAGCGCTAGTAGCGGCTTTCGCCATCCTGCATGTTCCACTGGCCATTACTGTCCTGACAGACGCTGATCGGCTCGCGCACGACTTGCCCGTCTGGCAGACGTGTCTCGCGCTGTACGGTGCGGCATGTCGGGGCATAGGCAGGTTGCGGCTCTGGCTGTGTCCGCGTGACGCGAATAGGCTCGCGTGGTCCAGCATTATTGGCTGGGCCACCATAGAGCTGCTGACCCGGATTGCCGTAGGCATAGGGCTGCTGGCTTGAGACAGGCTGCGGATTTGCGGTCGCGAAGGCCTGACGGGTTGGCGGGGCAACATTCATGGCCTGGTAGCTGTAATTGTTTGAAACGGTGCGCCGGCAGTCTGTACCGCTTGCAGCAAGCTCGCTCCCGATAACGGCACCGAGCACGCCGCCAATTAAGGCGCCAGCGATCTCGTCACCATCATTATTATGGCGATAGCCGTGATGTCCCCGATATCCGCGATAGCCCCGGTGCCCGCGATAGTGATGGCGGCCGCGATATTGGTCATCATTATCATCGGCGATGGCGACTCCAAGTGCGCCACCTGCGACAGCACCGATCAAACCACCGACAAGGCGATTACTGTCCTGCTCGCGTTCGCAGCCACTTTTCTGCGCGCTGTGATAATAGCCATTATCGTAGCCACTATGGTATTGCGCCTGCGCAGCCGGGGCGAGGCAAAGCGCAGCAGCGCCAGCGAAAAGCATAGTACGGATCATGGGCTGATCTCCTGAAATTGCGGGCATTCGGCCCGTCTAACATGTCATTTAGTCTGAACCTGCATGAACGTAAGCTGAAGGCGCGGCACTGGCAGCACTGGACGAAGCGCTTTTTGCGCCCCATCTTTGCGGTATGGGATTGTTTGAACGTGTTGCGAAAACAGCAGGCCGGGCGCGCTACACAGCGGCGCAAGGGTTGCGGTCGGCTTGGTATGGCGGGCAGTATGCCGTCGCGCGGCGGCGTTCTGCCGGATTTAACCGGCCGGGTGAGCCCGTGTTCAAGCCGCAAAATCAGACAGATATCAAAGCGCTGCGCAAGGCGTATTTTGACCTGTTCCGGCGTGACCGGGCAAATATTGAAACGGGGCTGTATCCTGACCCGGTGGCCACCGATATGCGGGTGCGCGACTTGCCGGGCGCGGTGAAGCATGCGCGCGCCTTCCTTGCCGATGTCGCCAATGTCGACCAGAGGCGACTGGACCGTAACGGGGTTGAGGTGCGTCAAAGCGAGATGGCCGACCCGGCGCGGTTCCCGGCCTATTATCGCCAGAACTTTCATTATCAGACTGATGGATGGTTGAGCGAAGATAGCGCCGAGATTTATGATCATCAGGTCGAGGCATTGTTTACCGGCGCCGGCGATGCGATGCGGCGGGCCGCGCTGGCAGAACTCGCGCGTGAGCTACACGGGCATGATCAACGCAAAGTTCGTGTTCTAGACTTAGCTTGCGGGACAGGGCGGTTTATGCGCCAGACGCTGCAAGCGTTCCCGCGCTTGAAATTGACCGGGCTGGATTTGTCGCCGCCATATGCAGAGGCTGCGCGCGCGGCAGTGTCGGACTGGCCGCAAGCCAGTGTGGCCGAAGGTCAGGCCGAAGATTTGCCGTTTGATGAAGCAGCATTTGACACAATCGTTTCAATCTACCTGTTTCACGAATTACCGCCGCGCGTTCGGCCCGATGTGATCAAGCAGGCTGCGCGAGTTTTGAAACCCGGCGGCGCGTTTATTGTCGCTGACAGCTTACAGTTCGGGGACAATCAAAAACTGGACGGATTTCTGGAATACTTCCCCGAGGGCTTTCATGAGCCTTACTATAAGGGCTATCTGGGGTGGGATTTTGGACCGTCTATGCAGGCGGCAGGATTTGAATTGGAGCGTACACAGCTCGCCTTCCTGACGAAGGTAAATGTGTGGCGCAAGCTTGATGAGGAGATGGGTAATGCCGATGGGTAAATTGATGCTGATAACTGGGGCTTCGGCAGGGATTGGCGCTGAATTTGCGCGCCAGTATGCAGCGCGAGGTTGGGATTTGGCCCTGACGGCGCGACGGGCGGACAGGTTGGAATTGCTCGCACGAGAGCTTGAGGAAGAGTATAAGATTGCGACCATTGTGATTACGCAGGATTTGGCGCGGGCCAATTCGGTTGATACAATTTTGAAGGAAATCAAGGCTGCAGGGCGGGATGTTGATGGGGTAGTGAACAATGCAGGCTATGGTCTGCCCGGCACATTCTTCAACACCACCTGGAAGGATCAGGCGGCATTTATCCGCGTGCTGTACACCGCGCCTGTTGAGCTGGTGCACAAAGTCCTGCCGGGCATGGCTGAGCGCGGGTTTGGGCGGATCGTCAATGTGGCGTCACTGGCCGGCTACACGCCGGGATCGAACGGCCACACGCTTTATGCCAGCGTTAAATCCGGCCTGATCAAATTCTCTGAGAGCATCAATGCAGAGTCCAAATCGGCTGGGCATGAGAATGTTCATTGCACAGCGCTGTGCCCCGGCTTCACCTGGTCTGAATTCCATGATGTGAATGGCACGCGCGAAAAGACCAATGAGATGCCAGACTGGATGTGGATGGACGCCGAACCTGTTGTCGAAGCCGGGATTGAAGCCTGTGAGCGGGGGCAGCCTGTCATTGTGCCGGGCGCTGTGAACAAGGGGCTGGCGACATTGAGTAAGGTTCTACCCGACCCGCTAGGCCGGATGCTTGTCGGCGCGCAATCAAAACGATTCCGCCGCACCGACTAGTTCGGGTTGCGGGCGCGGGGCGATCACCTTAGTTGAAGCGATTAGAGATTCTGGAGGCTGACCTTTGAGAGACCTGTTATTCGCGCTGCACGGCTATTTCATATCGCCGTTGCTGACGGTCTATTTCATTGCCATTTTTGCTTATGTCATTCTGGGCTGGCTGATGGTTGGCGGTGTTGTCGACATGCGCAACCCGACCGTGCGCCAGATTTACGGCTTTCTGGCTTCGATTATCGAACCTGTGGCGGCGCCAATCCGGCGATTGATCCCGCCCATCGGGCGACTTGACCTGTCAGTCTTGATTATCCTGCTGGCCATTCCGTTTGTACGCGACTGGCTCATCCCGCGCGCCATCCTGCTCATTCCATTTTGAGGGCATAGGCGATGGTCGCTGAGGTGATTTCTGGCAAAGCGGTAGCAGCGGATGTGCGCGCCGACGTGACAGCAGCGGTCGCAGCTCTGCAGGGGCAGCCGACACTGGCTGTGGTCATTGTTGGCGATGATCCGGCGAGCCAGGTTTATGTTCGCAATAAAGTGCGCCAAACCGAAGAATGCGGCATGAACTCGCTGCACCATCATCTTCCGGGCGATGCGACGCAGTTTGAAGTCGAGAATCTGATTTCCGACCTGAACGGCGATAATGCTGTCGATGGCATCCTGTTGCAGCTGCCATTGCCGAAGGGGCTGAATGAAGCGGCGGCGATTGCCAGGATTGACCCGGACAAAGACGTTGATGGCTTGACAGAGGTTAGCGCCGGGCGTCTGGTGCTGGGCAAGCCGGGGCTGCGGCCCTGTACGCCAACCGGGTGCGTGATCCTGGCTAAACGGGCGCTGGGAGATGACCTGTCCGGCAAGCATGTTGTGGTGATCGGGCGTTCTATTCTGGTCGGAAAGCCAGCGGCTTTGCTTTTTCTTGCGGAGAATTGCACGGTAACGATAGCGCATTCGCGTACCGCCGATTTACCGGACGTATGTCACAGTGCGGACATCGTTGTGCCAGCTGTCGGGCGCCCGCAAATGGTCAAAGGTGATTGGCTGAAGCCGGGCGCTTGCGTCATCGATGTCGGGATTAACCGGATTGATGCGCCGGAGCGTGGTGCAAGCAAGACGCGGCTGGTTGGCGATGCAGACTATGAAAGCTGCGCTGAAGTAGCCGGAAGTATCACGCCAGTGCCGGGCGGGGTCGGCCCTATGACGATTGCTTGCCTGTTGCGAAACACCGTACTCGCGGCGTGCGCGCGGCGCGGCTGGGATGTGCCGGAGGGGCTGTGAGCCAGCCTTACGAGACGTCCAGGTCATCCGAACTCGGCAAAATGTGGACTGCGCAGTCCGGCCTTTGCGCGCTGTGTGGTAAGCCGATGCTGCGCAATCGCTATGAGGCGCCCCATGCGCGGATTTGGGCAAAGTGGCGGGCGACATTCGATCATATTGTCCCGAAATCCAAAGGCGGTGGCGAGGACGAGGCCAATCTTCAACTGGCGCATGCGCAGTGTAACAAGATCAAGGGGAGTGATTTAAACAGGCGTCCGCAGCGAAATTGACGGATCGTGATTGGCGTGGAAACCTTCAAATTGAAGGGGAAACAACATGACCGCTAAATCACTCAAGACATTTCCGATCCATTTAGGGCTTGGCGCAAAAGCTGCAGCCGAACCCGCGTTTACAGGTGAGTTGGCCTGGTATGAGGGCTATATCCAACGCCATGCCACCGATGGCACAGAGAGCCGTCTGGTGGCCGAGCACAGTTTCAGTGCGCCATGGGACGTCTGGGAAATGCATCCCAAAGGCGAGGAAGTGGTGATTTGTATCAGCGGTGCGTTCACGTTGATTCAGGAAATTGAGTGTGAGGCGGACAAACGCATCGTGCTGAAAGCGGGCGAGTATGCGATCAACCCGCGCGGCGTCTGGCATACAGCGGAAACAGATGAAGCAGCGACGGCAATTTTCATAACCGCAGGGGCCGGCACGCAGCACCGCCCCGTGGCTTGAACCTATTTTGCGTCTTCGGGGATAGACTGGTCCATTAATCGGGCAGGTTCGCAGCATGGATCGCTGCCCACGAGTTTAGCGGGAACGCCTGCAACGGTGCAGCGCGGCGGCACGTCCTTCAGAACGACAGACCCGGCGGCGACTTTGGCTTGATCGCCAATCGTAATATTGCCGAGCACTTTAGCACCAACCGATAGCAACACTCCCTGACCAATTTTAGGGTGGCGGTCGCCGACTTCCTTGCCGGTTCCACCCAGCGTGACGCCGTGCAGAAGTGAGCAATTGTCGCCGACAATAGCTGTCTCACCGATTGTGATATCGGTTGCATGATCGAGCATGACACCGCGCCCAATTGAGGCGGCCGGATGAATATCAACCGCGAACAGTTCGCTCGCACGCGATTGGAAATGGAAGGCCAGCGTTTCACGGCCTTGTTTCCAGAGGTGATTGGCGATGCGGTGGGTTTGAAGACCTATAAAGCCTTTGAAAAACAGGAAGGGTTGCAGCATGCCGCGACAGGCGGGATCGCGCTCTAGCACGGCCTGCATGTCAGCTTCTGCGGCATCAACCAATTCAGGGGAGCGGTCATAGGCATTGGCGATGACCTGGCGGACCTGTTGCGCGCCCATTTCAGGGCCAGCAAGCTTCTCAGCGATATGGAAGGCAAGCGCGCGGCAGATGCTGTCATGGCTCAGGATCGCGGCATCAATATAGCTGGCCATTGTTGATTCGTCGGCAGCTGCGGCCCGAGCCTCAAAGCGCAAACGTGTCCAGACGGGCGGCGGCGCGCCAATATCAGGATTGTTGGTCATGAGAGATCCTCCGAGCGCTTAAATGCCCTCGATGGTGGGTCGATTCAAGTCACAAGGACGTTAATCGGCCTTCTTCAGGGCCAGAAAGCGGATCGCAAACTCACCTGTGACGGAGCGCACAACCTCGCCAATAATAGTTCCGGCGCGAACGCGCTCTCCGACAATCGGGGGCGGGCCGTCAAACTCGAACGCGGCTCCAGTCATTGAAATATCGATAACGCGGCATTGGATGCGCGTGCCATCTGTACGGGTAATCAGAGCCGGGCCACCTTTGGCTTTGCGCGGCGCGGAGCGTTGGTCCTGCAGGCCATAGCGCTTGTGATTGATCAGCCAGATCAATCGATCCGCCAGCTTGTCGCGTTTGTGGGCGCTGGTTTGAAAGTGAATGGCAAAGCCGTCATCCAGCTGGCGTGCAACCGTGCCGGATACCCGGCCAAGATCATCGAAATAGCAAATGACCGTTTCACCATTGGCTGGCGATACTTGCGCGCGCAAGCGAGCACCGCCACAGGAAACATTGACCGTCTCAAGGCTGTGATCGGCGTCATCATACATAAACCGGCCACCGAGCGCGATATCGACTCTGTGGTGACGACGACGGTCGGGCTTTGCACGCGCGCCGTTTCTCGGGTTAAGATCATTTTGCTGGGCAGCAATCATCTGATTCTCCAAATCCAGGTGCAGCTACCGCCCGATCGCTGCTTAACATTGCCTGATTATCAGGCGCACGTTCACAAAAGGTTGATAAGGTTAAGAATACCGACGCTTTTCTAACCAGATGATAAAACACCGAGGAGATACATGTGAAAAAGGCGACGAGCTTTGACTATATAATCGTCGGTGCAGGCAGCGCCGGGTGTGTCTTGGCTAACCGTCTGTCTGAAGATCCTGATGTCAGTGTCTGCCTGATCGAAGCGGGTAAGAAAGATACCGCCCTAATGGTGCGTATGCCGGCCGGAATATCCAATCTTATCGGCACAAAGAATGACCATAATTGGGGGTTCTCTACAGTCCCGCAGGCCCATCTGAATGCGCGTGAATTGTGGTGGCCGCGCGGGCGTGGATGGGGTGGTTCCTCGTCGATCAATGGTATGCTCTATGTCCGCGGGCATGCGCGTGACTATGACCAGTGGCGGCAATCGGGGCTTAAAGGCTGGGGCTTCGCAGACGTGTTGCCATATTTTCGAAAATCGGAAGGCTATGAGGGAGGCGCAGATGATTATCATGGCGGTGACGGGCCGCTCAAGGTCAGCGATAGTCCTGTTGATTCAATCGTTTACAAGGGTTTCATTGAGGCTGGGCAGCAGGCCGGCTACCCCGTAACAGAAGACTTTAACGGCCCCCAGCAAGAAGGCATGGGGCCGTATCACCGTACGATTTCGGGTGGTGAGCGCTGGAGCGCCTCAAAGGCCTATCTGCATGATGCAGATGCTGAGCGATCCAATTTAACGGTGCGCTCTACGGCTCTGGTGTCGCGGGTCGTTTTCCGGGGTGGCAAGACGCATGGCGTGGAGCTTGTGGCAAAGCGCGGCGCGGCGCCCGAAACGATATACGCGAATAAGGAAGTTATCCTGTGTGCTGGCGCGATTCAGTCGCCGCAATTGCTCATGCTGTCCGGTCTTGGCCCGGCTGAAATGCTACGCGAGCAAGGCATTACTTGTATCGCTGATTTGCACGGCGTAGGCGCGAATTTGCAGGACCATCTGGATGTCACGGTTATCCACGAAATGACGCAGAAATTATCAGCCTACTCGCAGCAGGCGGGGCTTAAAAAGCTGTTTGTAGGCCTGAAATACCTGCGTTCCAAGTCTGGTCCGGGGGCGGATAATTTCCTGCAAGCCGGGGCCTTCCTGAAGTCGCGTGAGGGGCTCGAGTGTCCCGATGTGCAGCTGCATCTGGTCAATGCGATCATGATTGATCATGGGCGAGAGACGCCGCAGCGCGACGGCTATACAGTTCATGCTTGCCAGTTGCGCCCGGAATCGCGGGGGCATATCGCCTTGGCCAGCGCGGACCCGTTCGATCATCCTCTGATCGACCCGAACTATCTTGCCACAGAAGGCGACCTTACCGTCATGCGCCAGTCTGTGAAAATGATGCGGGAGATTTGCGCGCAAGACGCCTTGAGCCCGATCCGCGGTATGGAATTGCGGCCGGGTATTTCAGTTCAGACCGACGCCGATATTGACGACTATATCCGCCAATATGCCGAGACGATTTATCATCCCGTTGGCACGGTCGCGATGGGTATCCATGATGATGCGCCGCTGGATGGGGAGTTGCGGGTTCGCGGTGTGGAAGGTTTGCGGGTCGTTGATGCGTCTGTCATGCCGACGCTGATCGGGGGCAACACGAATGCGCCTGCAATGATGATTGCCGAAAAAGCCGCCGATATGATTCTCGGGCGCGTCGCCTTGCCGCCGCAAGAAGTTATGATGTCGGCTTAGTCTTTAGGCTTCCATATCGAACGAATATGGGTGTCGGCTTCCGGGCCGAGGCCAAGCCAGGCGAGGCGGCCTGTATCAGCGTTGACGATGACCAGCTTGTCGCCATCATCACTGACCGAGCCGAGCCGATCTCGCAGGGTTGCCGTGCGCATTGTCGTGTTGAGCAGGAAGGTTCCAGGCATGAGTTCAGCAAAGCTACCCAGCTCGTTCAGGACACTGATCATGCGGTGACGACTGTCGCCAACGGCGCGCGCGACGATAAGGTGATTAGTTGGGCGGGTTTCAGCTTCGGCGCGTTCTGCGGCCATCTGTTCGCGGAAAATCGTGGCAAGGCGGGGTTGATCGGCGGCCGGAATAACCGCGCCGCCATCGCCCTCGGCCACGCGCGATTTCAGATTAAGCCGACCTTCCTGCACAAAACTGCGCATCTGGCCCAGTGTGTATGGGCCATAGGCCACATCTTTGACCATGATGCGCCAGATCGGCGGATCAACGCGCGAGAGGTCGAGTGGGTCAGATGAAGACATGTCCTAGGTCATCGACGATTCGGCCCAGCTTGCCCAGCCGAATGTGAATTATGCATGTCACTGGGGCTTGCGCATTTACGCCGCGCGGACCAGCGGCTATGTTTCGAACGCAAAACAAGGGGTAGAGGTCATGTTCTTATTGTTCAAAGCGCTGTCGAACGCGTCAGTGAAGATTGTCGCGACCTTTTTCATGGTCCTGGTGCTGATTGTGTTTGGCATCTTGTTTGTGCCCTCAGCCTATAATGGCGTGAATGATTTCGCCAATTGGATCGCCAATTGGGACATGATCCGCAATCCCGACTTTGGTGAGCAGGGCAAGGCCTTGATGCGCCAGTTCATCAATGAGGCGTCAATCTTCGGTATCGTGTTGACCCTGATTGCAAGGATGATTGTCGAGGTGATTTGGGCAGTATCAGCAGCGCTTTGGCGGCTGGTGAACCCCAAGGAAGATGAGTTTGTTGCGGCATCTTCCAGCGAAAAACCAAGCTATTACAACTGATCGCACGGATTATTTCAGGCTTTGCGGTTTCAATCAGCCGCGGCGCACTCTATGTCCAGCGCAAGCAGATAAAAGGAGCGCGCTATGGGCGGCGAAGAAGTAAAACGTCTTGAGGCGTATCTTAAAAACAAACTGAATCCGAACTTGCGCCTTATTGGGCGAAAGGAAACCAGCGACTCAGTTGAGGTCCATCTGGGCGATGAGTTTATCGCCGTAGCCTATAAAGACACAGATGAGGGTGAGGTTTCTTACTCGATCAACATGTCGGTACTATCGGAAGATCTGGGCTGATAGATTTAACCCGACAAAGAAAAGCCCCGGCACGTGTGAAACGGCCGGGGCTTCTTTTATTGCATGGGCTCGTGGTTAGAGCACATCAAGCATTTCGGCGACGAGGGGGTGGCGCACAACATCTTGGCCTTCAAGCCGGATGACGGCCGTGTCGCCAAGCTTCTCAAGACGGTCGGCTGCGTTTCCGAGGCCAGAGAGTTCCGGCAGCAGATCAGATTGAGCCGGGTCTCCGGTGACAACCATTGTTGAGTTCCAGCCAAGCCGCGTGAGCAGCATCTTGATCTGCGTGTAGGTACAGTTCTGGGCCTCATCGATGACGACGAACGCATTGTTCAGTGTTCGACCGCGCATGAAGCCAATCGGGGCAATTTCGATCACGCCCTCGGCCATCATATGCTTGAGTTGGGCCGGGCTGAGGCGGTCTGACAAGGCGTCATAAAGGGGCCGTAAGTAGGGCGCGAGCTTATCTTCCATTGCGCCGGGCAAGAACCCGATTTGCTCACCAGCTTCGACCGCCGGGCGTGATAGAATAATCCGTGCGACTTTACCTTTCTGTAGAGCCTCCACGGCTTTGCAGATGGCAAGATAGGTCTTGCCGGTGCCGGCCGGGCCAAGTGCGCAAACCAGCGTTTTGCTGTCCAGCGCTTCCATGAATTTAGCTTGGTTTTCGGAGCGAGGCTTGATTGTTTTCTGGTATCGCTGTGGCCGCTCACCGTGAGCTGGCTTGACCGCGTGTTTGGGTTTTTTATCTGCGTCGTCTGGATGCCAGCCACCAGAGATCGCATAAAGCTGGGCTTCGCGCGGCCCTTTTCCTTCAAAGACTTTTGATGCTTCGAAGGCAGCTTGTGCTTTCTGGCGTTTAGTCGCAGCGCGTTTACCCATGAGAGTCTCCTTTTTGGGTACAAAAAAGCCGCTGAACCAAATGGCGCAGCGGCGACGAAAGTACGAGGGAGTCCGCATCATGGTCATGAATATGACCTGGCGGTGTATGCAGAGATCGATGTTCGATCATGGGCAATTGGCTCCCGAATCTGTACTTGAATTACACTCTACCAAGGTTAATCGGAGCTTAAGAAAGATTCCGCGCGCGAAATGAAAATAATGGAGAAACGCTCATGGCTTTGTACGAACTTGATGGAGTTTGCCCAAACCTGCCGCAGTCAGGCAATTTTTGGGTCGCAGACAATGCGAGCGTCCTTGGCAATGTGATTCTTCAGGAGAATGCGAGCGTTTGGTTCAATGCGGTTCTGCGCGGCGATAATGACCCGATAACGGTAGGCGAGAACTCGAATGTGCAGGATGGTAGCGTCCTGCACACCGATCTCGGCTGCCCGCTAACCATCGGGAAAGATGTCACGATAGGGCATATGGTCATGCTGCATGGCTGCAGCATTGGCGATGAGACGCTGATTGGGATTGGCGCGACTGTACTGAACCGCGCTGTGATCGGTAAGAACTGCATCATCGGGGCGCACAGCCTTATTCCCGAGGGCAAGGTGATTCCGGATAATAGCCTTGTCATGGGCGCGCCGGGCAAGGTCGTCAAAACTCTTAGCCCGGAGCAGGTGATGCTGATCAAGGGTTCAGCGCAGGTTTATGTCGCCAACTGGCAGCGCTTCAAGACAGGCCTGAAGCGTATGGATTAATTGTTGTTCGCCACCAGTTTGAGACCAACCGGCTCGCTCGCAGCGTCAGGTGGGAACACGGCGGTTAAACGATGACGCCACACGGGGCGGCCTTGCAGGAGGCCAGCGCCGCCCAGAGTTTGGTAGAGACCTAACAAGCGCATCGGCGCGCCTGAACCTGCAGACTGTGTAAGCGGTGCAAGCATCATCTCAATGTCGATGCGCTGGCCTGTCAGAGTTTCGCCCCGGGCTTGCAGTATGCCGGGCAGGCGCGCCTGAAATACGGACTCAAGGAAAGCAGTAAGCATGGCGCGGTCATGGCCCGTCCAGAAGTCGAGATAGTTGTGTTCAGCCAGTTCGCGGCCGAGCAGTTTAGAGACACGCGACCCGGCATTGCGGAACGCCCAGACGCCGTCGCTATTACGCTCTATAACGAACAAACCCTCGATCAGGTCGGGATGCTCACTGGTCGTCGGCCCAGCATCGCCAGACGCAGGCACGGCGTTCATTCGCTCCCACGCTTTAAGCAGCGTCTTGGTGTTCGGGTGGAGGGTCTGGTTTTTCATTCTTATTGACCTTGTAATACATGTGACACGCCCGGTGCCTGTTTTCTTGCTTGTGGCTGCCGTCGCAATGATTGCGCCAGTTTCCGGCTCGCCCGGTTGGCGAGTCTTGTTGGAAAATGAGGCACCATTCCCCACACGCGGGAAAAGCGGCACGGAACCTGCTTCCTGTTAGGCGAAGTGTCAGGGAGACATCGCATGACCGTATCAACTCGGAACACATTTCTGGCTGGAGCCGGTGCGCTCGCCATCATCGCACTCGGCGGCGTGGCTTATGCGGGCGGCGGGATGGGCGGGGCGCCTATGCCATCTGGGCCAACATATAATGGCGGTGATCATAACGGCCCATGCTGCGGGAAAGGTCCAGCAGGGCATGGTGTCGTGGTGCCGGGCGTCAATGTCGCGGGGCCGAATGTCATGGTGACGGGGTCTAATGTGACGGTGAACCAGGGCAGCGTCATCACCAGCACGCAGTCTTACTTGAATACCAGCATCGTTGGCGGCGGTCAGTCCAATACGATTATATCAGGCGGCGGTGGTTTTTATACGCCGCAAGGTATTGCGCCATCGTCGATCGGTGCCCTGAATGTCGAGGGCAATGAAGAACGCTATACTGAGACGGTGATCGAGCAGGTTCCACAAACTGAGGAATATTGCGCCGAGACGGTGAAGATGCAGCGTACGATGCGTCCTGTGCAGGCGGTCTGTCTGGACGATAAAGGTACACCGCACCCGGCGTCGCGCGTAGATGCTAGTCAACGTGTTGATGGTGCGTATCGCGGTGAGCTGTTCCGTTGCATGGCGGGCACCAATATGCAGGTGACGCTTGGCCAGATCGAAGACGGTAAAGCCAGCTTTGCGCATGGCCAGACATTCGCCTGCCAGAAAGGTGAGGCACTCGTGCATCGCGGCGGCGGCAATTTGGAATGTGCGCCGCAAACCCCGCAGCGCGATTGTAATGAGCGCTCGCTGCTGCGCCGCCATGGTCCGGGCATCAAGATTATTGAAGCGAATATGCGCGCGAAGACCTGTGTGCCTACGACGCGTACAGTGATGAAATCAGTAGAACGTCAGGTTGAGCGTACACGCCAGGTCAAAGGCCAGCCAATGGTCTTTGATGGCGGTGTTGGGCAGGGCGTTTACTAGCGCAGACCTCGACGCACGACCTGGTGTGCAATTGACGCAACGTCAGGTAAAATCCTCCAGAATCAGCGGCTCCCCAGCAATGGCGGAGCCGCATTCACATGTCTGTTGCGAATATGTCACCTAATTTTCTCTCGCGCAGGTAGAACCGGGGCATTCGGGTAAAATCTACGTCATTTTGCTTGTCTAAGAGACGGATTCGGATACTCCTTAAGGCAAGTCGGCTAGAAAATCCGGCATCACAAGTTTGAGATAATAAGCAAATATAACGGGAGACGTGAGATGAGTTCATCCACCAAAACAAATTTTGGCTTGAAGGCCGCCCTTTCGCTCAGTGTCGGGCTTGGTGCCCTTATGGCTGGCGGTATTACAGCCTCAGCGCAAGATGAAGGCGATACCACTAAGCGCCTTAACACGGTTACGACAACGGCGACGAAGCGCGAACAAACGCTGCAAGACGTGCCGATTGCGGTATCCGTTGTTGATAACGTTGTGATTGAGCAAGCCAATATTGTGGATATTCTCGACCTGCAGACGCTTGTGCCATCATTGCGGGTTGGTCAGCTCCAGCAAGCTGGTAATGCCACTTTCTCAATTCGTGGGTTTGGTAATGGTGCGAATAATGTCGGCATCGAACCGGCTGTGGCGGTTTTCATTGATGGTGTGTATCGCACACGTGCTGCAGGCGGTTTGTCAGATTATGCTGACATCGAACGGATCGAAGTATTGCGCGGACCGCAATCGACCCTGTTTGGTAAAAACGCCTCAGTTGGTTTGATCAGCGTTATCACCTCAGCGCCAGAATTTGAATTCGGCGGTAAAGCCGAAGTCACGCTCGGCAACTATAATTCTCAAATCTTCAAAGGCCGGGTCACCGGCCCTCTGACAGATAATGTCGCGTTTGCGCTTTCCGGCAGCCTGAACTCAAGAGACGGTTACGCTGAAAACGTTGCACTTGGAACTGAGCTGAATGATCGTGACCGCTATTCAATCAAGGGTCAGCTGCTGATTGAGCCGAGCGAGGATCTGTCGATCCGCTTGATCGCCGACTATGACAGCCTTGATGAAACCTGCTGTTACTCACCAAACATCACCAGCGGCCCAACAGAGGCGGCGATTACAGCTGTCGGTGGTCAGGTCATCACTGATCCGTTTGGATTTGAAACGGCGCTTGATGTCGATCCTACAAACGAAATTCAAAATAGCGGTATTTCTGCTCAGGCCGACTGGGATGTTGGACCGGGTACGCTGACGTCGATTACAGCGTTTCGTAATCAGGAGCTTCTGGCCGACGGCGATGTCGACTTTACCAGCCTGACCGCGATTCAATCGAATGTATTGGACTACACGATTGATACATTTACGCAGGAAGTTCGGTATGCTGGTTCGACCGACAATATCGATTACCTGTTCGGTGCCTTCTATTTCGATGAAAGCGTCGATCTGCAAGGTAACGTGCTCTACGATTCAGGCTTCTACAATTATGGTAATGCCTTGGCCTCGCAAGCGCTCGGTGCACCGAACGCGCTTCCAGGCATCGAAGCGCTGCTAGGCTATGCGCCACTGACATTCTTTGCGCCAGGTACTGGATCACGCGAGAACTTCCAGCAGGACAATAAGAGCTACTCGCTCTTCACTCAGTTTGATTTCCATCTGACAGACAAACTGACGGCCACGCTTGGTCTGGCTTACATCAATGACGAGAAAACAGTTTCGGGTACCGTTCAAAACGATGACCTGTTCTCTTCGCTGGATCTGCCGAGTGATCTAAACCAGCAATTTATCGTTGAGGCACTTCTTGGTGCGTCGCTTGGCGATATTACGCTCGCTCAGGTTGCTGGCGGCGCTGTGCCGGGGGTCGATCTGCCAACTTACTTGGGTCTTCTCGGTGGGACTGACCCGGTCTCCATCGGAACGGTTGCAGCCATTCAAGCCGGCGTTCAAGCAGGTGTTGCGCAACAGATCGGTGGTGGCTTAGCTCCTCTGCAGTTCTTGCCAGGATTTGTCGACTTCCCGAACGCTATTGAAGGCGACACAACAGAGGACGATAGTGTCACGTATACGGCTCGTTTGGCGTATGATGTGAATGACGTCGTGAATATCTATGGTAGCTATGCCACAGGTTTCAAAGCGTCTTCATGGAACTTGACCCGTGACTCCTCCTTCTTGCTGTCTAATCAGGCAGGCTTGGCAGGAGCTAACCTTATCCCGAACAATCGCGGCGATGGTACTCGCTTTGCGGCGCCTGAAGAGACTTCGGTCTGGGAACTGGGTGCGAAACTCTCGACGGGTGACTTCAATTTGAATCTGGCCTTCTTTGACCAGACAGTTGAGAACTTCCAGTCGACGATTTTCCAGGGAACCGGCTTTGTTCTTTCGAACGCGGGTAAGCAGTCTACACGTGGTATCGAATGGGATGCGACCTGGTTGGTAACAGACGAGTTGACCTTGACCTTTGCAGGTATCCAGCAAGATCCAAAATACGATAGTTTTGTTGGTGCGCCCGTGCCATGGGTCTTCAATGAGGCTCTCGGCTTCTATACGCAAAGCAACGCAACTTCGGTTGATGCGAGTGGCGCAATGCCAGCAGGTATTCCTGAAACCAGCATGACGTTCGCAGCGGCGTATAATTTCGATCTGACAGATTCTATGAGCGGCTTCGTTCGCGGTGACTATCAGTATGAGAGCGAAGTTCAGGTTGTAGACAACGTTGTTGGACTTGACCGCGAAGTTGGCGTTTTGAATGCAAGCGTCGGATTCTCTTGGGATAATGGGTTGGACTTGTCAGTCTGGGGCCGTAATCTCAATGAAGATGAGTACTTCCAGAGTGCCTTCCCGACTGTTGCACAGAACGGCAGTGTGAACGGATATCCAAACGCTCCGAGAACATATGGTGTTACCGTTCGTAAGACCTTCTAAGGCTTACTGAGCACAAAACAGAAAAGCCCCTCCGAATGGAGGGGCTTTTTTTGTGCGGCAAGGTTAGGCCCGCCTGACTAGTAGCGCGGCGGCAATGATGAATGCCAATGCTTCGCCGCTTGCGAACATCCAGCTTGAAGCTGGCGCGCTATCTCCCGCAAAGAGTGAGGCGGCGCGGCCAATGACATAGCCGCCCATATAGGTCGCGACAAAAAACAAGGCCGGGCGTGTCAGCGTATCGCGGACCGCACCGCCCAAACAGAGTATCGCCGCGCCGAGGCTGATACCGCCAAATACGCCGCGCATTTCAAACAGGCCTGCAGGACCAGAAACTTCGACCCCGAGTTGCGCCGTCATCGCTTCAGGCTGCGTAATCGACCATAAGCCGAAGGCAGCGAACATGGTGCCAATCAGGCCAAGAAAAATGCGAGCTGTCATGACGTCATCCTGTCTTCGGTTCACCTGCATACGATGCATCGCAGGCGACGGATTGCAAATCTGTGTGTCGACAGGCCTGATCGACTCGGACCAAGTCGCAGGATAGGGTCTGTAAGGCAAGCGAGGATACTATGCGAATACACATCGGATTGTTCTTGATAGCGATGCTCGCTGCGTGCGGTGACACCCAAGGGGCCTCACCAACAGTCAGGCTGACAATTGATGCTGCGCCGCAGCCTGAGGTGGAACCTATGGTGACGCCAGACCCTGTCGAGCCTCTCTCAGAGGCTGCCGCGTTGAAAGTTGAAGCGATCCGCGACGTCATTGCCCGTAATTCGCTATCGCGGTTTACCCGACTGGCCAACGCGGAACCGTCCTTCGTTTCGAATTTCGCCGGAGAGGCGCACCGCGTTCACTGGGATTTACTGCGGCGAACTGGGTTTGATCCACTGGCCCAGATCGAGCAATTGCTTGATGGCCCTTATGGGACACGGATGGTCGGTGAAGAGCTTTGGTATATCTGGCCGGACCTTGCAGCTTTGCCGCCTGAAGACTTAGTGCCGGAGCGGCTGAGCTTTAGCGACCGGGCGCGGCTTAGCGCGCTGGTGGGTGAAACGGGGATCGCGCGCATACGCAGCGGTCAGGGCTATCCCGGTGTGCGCACAGCTATCGCATCAGACGGACGATGGCTGTATTTTGTGCACGAGACCGAGGATGACACGCAAAACGAGGCGACTGAAGAGTGATGGCTGACAAGATTGGAGCTGCGGCCGGTGTCGCGCAATTAGCGGGCTGGAGCCAGACATCAGGCGACCGCGACGCGATAGAGAAACAGTTCAAATTCGCTGATTTTAAGATGGCCTGGGGCTTTATGTCTGCCTGCGCGCTGAAGGCTGAAGCGATGGATCACCATCCCGAATGGTCCAATGTCTACAACAAAGTTGACGTGACTTTGACGACGCATGATGCCAACGGGGTCACAGCGCTGGATGTTGAATTGGCCGGCTTCATGGATGCACTTGCAGATAAGCTTAACGCTTAGCGCGAGGGCAGGCTTGCAAGCGCCTGCCGTGATATGCACCATGCCTTGCAAACAGCAATAATACAGGGAGTGAGCCATGGGCCGCGTTTCAGGAAAAATGGCATATGTAACCGGCGGTGCGCAGGGGCTTGGCGAGGCCATGGCGCACATGTTGGCCAAAGAGGGTGCAAAAGTCACCGTAACCGACATCAACGGCGAGGGCGCAAAATCCACGTGCGACGCAATCAACGCCAAGTACGGTGATGGGACAGCTTTTGCCTGGCAGCAGGACGTTACTGATGCAGGCCAATGGCAGGCAGTTTTGCAGCAAGCCCATGACGCGATGGGCGGACTAAACGTGCTCGTCAATAATGCTGGGATCGGCAGCCTTGGCGATGTCGAAAAGGAACCTTACGAGACATATCAGCATGTCATGAAAGTCGACGTGGATTCGATTTTCCTTGGTTGCAAATATGCTATTCCGCTGATGCGCGATCATGGGCTCGGTTCGATCATCAATATCTCATCTATTGCGGGTATTATCGCGAGTGGTGCCTACGTTTCGTATAACACGGCAAAGGCCGCGGTGATGCATATGTCGAAGTCAGTTGCGCTGCATCTGGCGCGGTCAACAAACGGTCAAATCCGCTGTAACTCAGTCCATCCGGTTTTCGTGAACACGCCCATCCTGGATGGCTTGACGGGCAATCCGGATCGCGACGATGTCTTGACGAAGCTGGGGCGCCAAATCCCCTTGGGCCGGGTCGGCGAGCCTGATGATATTGCTTATGCCGTGCTCTATCTCGCCAGTGACGAGAGCAAGCTGATGACAGGCTCAGAGTTGAAAATCGATGGCGGTATTTCGGCCATGTAGTTAAGGCAGGGTTGCTGCCCAAGCATCAGCGTGCCACTTGATTGCAACTGCAATAATGTGAGTGGCTTGAATGCTATCAGTACTAGATTTGTTTCGTGTTGGTCTCGGGCCTTCATCGTCTCACACTGTGGGCCCGATGCGGATTGGTCGCCGGTTCTTGCGTGAGGCAGGCAAAGCTGGAAAACTACAGCAAGCCGTGCGCGTTGAGGTTGAGTTGCAAGGCTCTCTAGCCCTGACCGGGGTAGGGCACGGCACTGACAAGGCCGCCATCCTGGGCCTGCTTGGGTTCACGCCTGAAAACGCTGATCCCGACGAAGCGGAGGCGGCCTTTCATGCTGTCGCGCGCAGCAAGCGTCTGAAACTGGCAGGTGGTCCCGAGATCGATTTCAAGCCCGTGCGCGATATTCTGTATCGCGGCGATATTGTGCCGGATGTTCATCCCAATGGTATGGTGCTGAGATTGTTCGGCGAGGGTGATACTGATCCGCTGACACGTGTATATTATTCAACAGGTGGCGGGTTTATCGCCTCCGCCCGCCGCCTTTCGCGGCCTGTTAAGAATGATATTATCGGCGGAGAGGCGCGCTCGCCCTTTGCCTTCTCATCTGCCGCGCAATTGCTTGAGATATGTGAGGCGCGCTCACTGTCTATCAGTGATCTGATGCTCGCAAACGAGGATGCGCGCCGACCGCGTGAGAAGACAATGGAAATGCTGGACCACATCTGTGATGTGATGATGGCGTGCGTGGATCGCGGCTTACGAACAGGCGGCACACTGCCGGGCGGACTAGAGGTCTCGCGCCGAGCGCCGGGCCTGTTTCAAAAGCTACAGTCTGGCGCGGGATCAAACGAACGCGAAGCGCTATTTGATTGGCTGAATGTCTACGCGATGGCGGTGAATGAGGAGAATGCTGCAGGTGGGCGGGTCGTCACCGCGCCGACAAATGGCGCGGCCGGGCTCTTGCCTGCAGTCATCCGGCACTATTGCCATGAGGCGGACGAGATTATCCGCGACAAGGCACGCCGATTCTTGCTCGTCGCGGGCGGTATTGGCTTGCTCTACAAACAGCGCGCCTCGATTTCTGGCGCCGAAATGGGATGTCAGGGGGAGGTTGGTGTGGCCTGCTCAATGGCGGCAGGTGGTCTTGCCGCCGTTTGGGGCGGTACGCCGCTGCAATGCCTGAACGCCGCTGAGATCGGAATGGAGCACAATCTCGGCCTGACCTGTGACCCCGTGGGCGGGCTGGTCCAGATTCCCTGTATCGAACGCAACGCAATCGGCACCGTGAAAGCCGTGAACGCGGCGCGCCTTGCCTTGCATAGTACGGGTCCACAAAAAGTATCCCTCGATCAAGTTATCGAAACGATGCGTCAGACAGGTCTCGATATGTCGACAAAGTATAAGGAAACCAGTCAGGGAGGTTTAGCCGTCAACGTGGTCGCGTGTTAAGTATTCAACCCAAGAGTTGCTTGCTAATAGTCGCGATGGAGACCAAGGTCTCGGCAAATATCGGTATTCAAACCGTATGGGAGGCAGTTTCATGATCCAGTTTCGTTCAACATTCGCCGCACTTGCGCTTGCATTTTCGGGTGCTGCAATTGCTACAGGGTGCGCAACGACACCCGGCGCGCCGCAAACCCGCAGTGATCTCGACGCCAGCAGTGCTCAGGCGTTAAATGCGCTCATTCGGGGAAATGCCGCGGCTTCTGCAATTTCCAAAGAGGCACGCGCCGTACTGGTCTTTCCATCTATCGTTAAGGCCGGCTTGGTCTTTGGCGGCGCGTATGGCGAAGGCGAATTACGCCGCGGCAATACTGTCGTGGATTATTATAACTCCTTCACTGGCTCATGGGGCTTGCAGGCTGGGGCGCAATCCTATGGCTATGCGGTCTTCCTGATGAATGAAGAGGCGGTGGCTTATCTTGACGAGTCCGATGGCTGGGAAATCGGCGTCGGGCCAACCGTCGTTGTCGTTAATGCTGGCGTAGCCGAGAACTTGTCGACTTCGACTCTTCAAGATGATGCTTATGCCTTCATTTTTGACCAGAAGGGCCTGATGGCTGGGGTCAGCATTGAAGGTACAAAAGTTACAAAGGTCCGCAGCCGCTAGCGCTTTCCCCGTGGTGAGCAATTGGAGTGCTGTGTCCGGCATGCGATGATGCGGCATGGACGGATTTCAAAGTAAGCCAACCGGGCGCGCAGCGCTCACCTATCCGCTAGGCGAGACTGTGCCTGAGGTTAGCGATACGCTGGAAATTGCGCCGGGTGTGCATTGGGTGCGCATGCCGCTGCCCTTCTCTCTCGAGTGGATTAATCTCTGGCTGATTGATGATGGCGACAAGGGCTGGACCATCGTCGACACAGGCATCCCGACCGACGAGACCAAGGCAGCATGGCGGCAAATTTTCGAAACCAAGCTGGATGGGCGTCCGGTATGGCGGGTGATGATTACCCACATGCATCCCGACCATATTGGCTGTGCCGGGTGGATAACGCGTAAATTCCCAAAAGCCGAATTATGGATTTCGCGCTTGGAGTTTATGACATGCCGGTCTTTGATCGCAGATACGGGTAGGTCGGCGCCGCAGGCCGGGATCGACTTCTATACCGCCGCTGGATGGAATGAGGCACAGGTCGAGAATTACCGCAAACGGTTTGGCATGTTCGGTAAGGTGGTCACACCTCTGCCGGACGCGTTCGAGCGTTTAGAGGATGGCGATACGTTTGAAATGGCGGGTCAGGCGTGGCGTGTCATTGTCGGCAATGGTCACTCTCCCGAACATGCCTGCTTATTTTGCGACGCGCTGAATATCGTGATTGCCGGGGATCAGCTGCTGCCGCGCATATCTTCGAATGTGTCAGTCTATCCAACCGAGCCCAATGCCGACCCGCTAAAGGACTGGCTGGCCTCGTGCGAGAAACTGAAGGCTGAACTGCCTGAAGATGTCCTGGTCCTGCCAGCGCATAATGAACCGTTTCACGGCGCACATGACCGCCTGGACCATCTGGTGCATGGTCATGAAATTGGACTGAAGCGGCTAGGACAGCGCATTGCGCGTGAGAAGCGCCGGGTTGTCGATATCTTCCCGGCCATATTCGGTCGTAAAATCGGCGATGACGTGCTCAGCATGGCGACGGGGGAGGCGGTCGCGCATCTCAACTGTTTAATCAAGCGCGGCGAGGCGACGCGTGAGCGAGATGCAGACGGCGTGAACTGGTATTCCGGCCTCTGAGGTGCATTTTTAACAGCTAAGGATGTCGCGCTGAACCGCGATGCAGGGTAGACCTGTTTTATCCACTTGCGGTTCAACTGGCGGAGACATGGATGGCGGAAAACAATCCAACGCGCGGCTGGTTTGCTGTGGGCATTGGTCTGATCATTTTTGGCGGCGCTATTTATGCTGTCCTGATGATGACCGGGATCGGCTTTGCTATCTATACAGCTAGTGCGGAAACAGGCGCGCCAATCTGGGCAGTTTTGGCGATTCCGGGGCTCGTCGCGCTGGGATTTTTGGTGCTTTTGGCAAAAGTGGTGGTTGACCGGCTCAACAATGCCGAAGATGACCACTATTCCAAAACGGTCGACAAGTAGAAAGCATGCCGATGATTGTGACGATGGCTGAAACCGTTCCGGGGCGCGAGATCGCGGCCGTATTGGGCACCGTGAAAGGAAACACCGTTCGTACGCGCTTTTTTGGCCGCGATATTATGGCGGCGCTGCGCAACCTGATTGGCGGCGAAGTACCTGAATATACAAAGCTTATGGCCGAAGCGCGTGAGCAAGCGCTTGACAGGATGCAGGCGGATGCCGGGGCGAAGGGCGCTGATGCGATCATCAATATGCGTGTCACCACATCCATGATTATGGGCGGTTCGGCCGAGCTTCTCGCATACGGAACGGCGGTAACCTTGCGATGAGTACGACGACTGAAAAGGTTTCAGCTGAGCCTGAAGCGCCAACTACGCTAAAGCAAAAGGCCATCAAGGAAGCGCGCGAGTGGGGCGTCACGCTCAGCGTATTCATCCCGCTTTTCCTGCTCTTTTCAGGGCTGTTTTACGAGCTGCGCGTGATCCCTTCGGAAAGCATGGTGCCTAATCTTCAGGTTGGAGACCGGGTCGCGGTCAACAAGTTTGCCTATGGCTATTCGCGCCACTCACTGCCTTTCAGTTTCGGGCGCTATGTCCCACTGCCGGACGGACGCATCTTCGCCAGCAAACCTAAGCATGGTGATGTGGCCGTGTTCGAACACCCCCATACGCCACGCGTTATGATCAAACGGATTATTGGCTTGCCCGGCGATACGATCCAGATGCGAGGGGGGCAGATTTTCCGCAATGGCGAGGCTGTGCCGCGCGATTTCGTGCGCCGAATCTCCTATATTGAACATAGTCGAAAACTGCGCAAAACCGCACGTGAGTATAATGAGGGGTCTGACCCGACATGGCTAAGCCATTCTTTTGAGCGCGGCGGCGCGTATGACGATACGGTCGTCTTTATCGTGCCGGAGGGGCATTATTTCTTCATGGGCGATAATCGGGATAACTCTACCGATGCGCGCAATACGTCCGGTCATTGCCCTGCTAATGAGGCTAGCGTGATCGATCGAGCGGGCTGCCCGCCGCGCCCAGGTTACACCGATAAACAAGCGTCCGTTGGGTTTGTACCGTTTGATCACTTGATCGGCCGCGCAGACACCGTGTTATTCAGTACATATAGCTGCAAGAGCGCGCAGTCTGACCCCTGCATGAAGAAACGGGTCTGGAAGGGCCTTTAAGTTTTTTCCAGCAATATTTACCGGATTGATACGCGAAACCACTAAGCATTGATTGTGCATGAGATTGCGCAATGGAATTTCTTGGTGGAGCGACAGTGCTGAAATTTGCTCTCTATCGACCGGCTGAAATGAGCGCCGAGCTGTGGCAGGCCTATGCGGCACTGCGCAATGCGCGCGCGATTTATGATGATCCGTTCTTTGATCCTGACTTTGCTAAACTGGTTGGCGAGGTGCGCGAGGATACACGGATTGGTGTCGCGTTTGATGGCGATGAAGCTGTTGGGCTCTGGGCGTTGCATGTCCGCCCTGGCGGTTGGGCGCGCCCTATTGGCGGCGCGTTTTCAGACTGGCATGGTCCGATATTGAAGACCGGGTTAAAGCTGTCCGAGCGTGGTTTCCTTGCTGGGCTGGATCTGTCCGGCATAACTGTCGCGGGCCTGTTGCCACAGACTGCATGCGTCACAGATGGCTTGCGCCGGGTTGGTGCCAATATGACCGATTTGAGTATGGGGTGGAACGCCTACCTGGCCGGGCAGCAATCGGCTTGGCCAAAACACTTCAAAAAAATGCGGCGACTTTACCGCAATATCGAGCGTGATTTTTCAACCCATGAATTCGTTTGGGATGATGGCTGCGCCCGTTCGTTCGATCGTTTGATTGAACTGAAACGCGATCAGTTCGCTCGCACGGGCTTGCACGATGTGCTCAAACCCGAATGGGCGCGCGGTTTGCTCGAGAGGCTTTATAGTTTTGAAGGGCCGCGCCTACGCGCCCGGCTTGTGACCCTGTACTTTGATGATCACCACGCTGCGAGTGAACTTAACCTGCAGTCTGATAAGGTTATGCATGGCTGGCTGACAGTCTTTAACCGAGATATGGGAAGCTACTCGCCGGGCAATGTTCTTGTTCAAGAGCTTCTACCGCGCTTGGTTCAGAACAACATATTGACCTATGATTCCGGTCCTGGGCTTGATCATTACAAGCGGCACTACACCAATTACCAATTGCCGATCGAAGCGGGAACTTTGCGTAGCAGCTGTGAGAGTTTGGCCCCGTCACGTCTTGCGGGTCAGGCTTGGCGTTGGGGCGAGAATATCATGCCGGATAAAGCGAGCGTCCTGATGCAGCGGGCCCGTCGGCGCATGGATCAGGTCTCGCAATCGGAATTCAGTCTGACCGGACGGGTTTCGGGCGCGGTGAACGCTATATGGCGCCGTGGCCTTTAGGTTTCTCTGAAAATGCGGCATCTGCTTGATGCAACTCACTAACCTGTCTAAGTGGCAAACTGGACCTGAACATCAGGACAGGGTTGGGATGCCTTATGAGTCAACGAAAAGTCGACAAAGCCAGACGTAAACCTCTACGCGGGCGCGTAATCGTCTCGCGTCACGGTCGCCCGGCTCTCAATCGTGCTGTGGGCCCGCGCCTTGATTGGGTGGCTTATCGTGACTGGTGGGAGCGCTATGAGGTCGGCAGCCTCGCCAAAGACCAGGAGCCGCCTGCAGAATTGGTTGAGGCTGTAAAAGACGTTGACGTGGTTTTGAGTTCAGCCCGCATTCGTTCAATCGAAACGGCGCGCTGGGCCACGGGGGGCCGTGAACCGGATCCCGATCCGGTTTTCAATGAAGCGCCATTGCCGCCGCCGCGTCTGAAAAATAAGACCTATTTGCCCAAGACGTGGAACGTGATGGCGCGTGTCGTCTGGATTTTTGGCCACAAGCTAGACGGTGAAAGCATCAGCGAGGCGCGTGAACGCTCAAAGCGAGCCGCACTGCGCATGCATGAGGCGGCCGCAGACGGTAAAACTGTCTATCTCGCCGCGCATGGCTGGATCAATCGTATGTTTCGCCGCCCTATGGAACGGCTTGGTTGGGTCTGTGTGCGGGATGGCGGCGACGGCTATTGGAGCTTCCGCGTCTACGAGTATCGCGGAAAATCGTAATTTCTGCCATTGAGGCAGGCGGCGCTCGCCTCTAGGGTGAGCGAGTATTCCACGTGAAGAAAGATCAAGGGCACAATGGCTGATAAGGCAAAACCTGTAGATAAAATGAGCTTTGAAGAAGCACTGGCTGAACTTGAAACCATTGTTCGCCAATTGGAGCAGGGTGATGTCGAGCTTGAGAAATCTATAGAAATTTACGAACGCGGCGCGGCCCTGAAGGCGCATTGTCAGGCGCGGCTTGATGCCGCCGATCTGAAAGTGAAGCAAATAATCCAGGGTCAGAACGGCGAAGTCACGACTGAGCCAGCGAGCTTCGACTGATGCAGCAGGTCGGCGATATTGACTTTGCCCGAAGGCTGACAGAGGTCGCTGACCGAATGACAGTCGTGCTGGACCAGTTGATACCTCCAGCTCAGGGCCCAGAAGCCGACTTGATGCGCGCCATGCGCCACGCCGCCCTCGCCAATGGCAAACGGATGCGGCCGTTCTACGTTATTGAAACTGGCGCGCTCTTTGACGCACCAGAGAAGAGCTTGCTACGTACCGCTGCTGCGCTTGAGTGCATCCATACCTATTCTCTGGTTCATGACGACCTGCCATGTATGGATGATGATGACTTTCGGCGCGGACAACCAACGGTCCATAAGGCCTATGGTGAGGCAACGGCGGTGCTTGCTGGTGATGCCCTGCTCACGTTGGCATTCAAGATATTGGCGAATAGCGATACGCATCGTGATCCAACGGTCCGCTTGAAACTTATTGAACGACTGGCTGATGTATCAGGCGCGTGCGGGATGGTTGGTGGCCAGATGATCGATATGCTCGAAACAGATAGCCCCCGTGATCTCAACACTATTACACGCATGCAGCGGCTAAAAACCGGAGCATTGATTTCCTATTCGGTCGAGGCGGCGGGCATTATTGGCGGCGCGAACGAAGCCGAGCGAAACGCTTTGCACGGCTTCTCACATGATCTTGGGCTGGCCTATCAGATCGCCGACGATTTGCTGGACGCAACGGGCGACGAGTCAGAGGTGGGCAAGCCACTTCGCACCGATGCTGACGCTGGAAAAGCCAACTTTGTGACGCTTTTGGGGATCGATCAGGCACGCGAAAGGGTGCGGCTGCTCGCCGCGCAAGCGCGTCAACACCTCGCAATTTTTCAAAATCGGGCCAATATTCTGCTGCAATCGGTTGATTTTGTCCTTGATAGGACGCGTTAGTCCATACGGATGAATACCGACAACGGTGCGGAGGCCGCCAGATGAACGATCTTGCCAACAGTCGCCTGCTTGATGATGTGTCATCTCCGGATGATCTCAAAGGGCAATCGCGCGAAGCCTTGAAGCAAATCGCCGATGAATTGCGCGCCGAGGTGATCAATGCGGTTTCGGTCACGGGTGGTCATCTCGGCGCCGGCCTTGGCGTGGTGGAGCTGACTGTGGCGCTGCACTCTGTTTTCAAGACCCCTGATGACAAGCTGATCTGGGACGTGGGCCACCAATGCTATCCGCACAAAATTCTCACCGGGCGTCGCGACCGGATCAAAACCCTGCGTCAGGGCGGCGGTCTGTCTGGTTTCACCAAGCGTGCCGAGAGCGAGTATGATCCGTTTGGCGCGGCCCATGCCTCGACCTCAATATCTGCGGGGCATGGCTTTGCCACGTCGCGCAAACTTCAAGGCAAAGATAATCACGTCATTTCGGTGATTGGTGACGGCTCAATGACGGCAGGCATGGCTTATGAAGCAATGAACAATGTTGGCGGCGATCAAGTTCGCCAGATTGTTATCCTCAATGATAATGACATGTCGATTGCGCCGCCTGTTGGCGCGATGAGCCATTATTTCAGCCGCCTTGTATCCAGCCGTTCATATCGGGGGCTACGCAAATTCGCCAAGTCCGTGGTCAAACCAATTGGTCTCGAGAGCGCCAGCCGCAAGGCTGAGGAATATCTGCGCGGATTTGCGATGGGCGGCACGATGTTCGAGGAGCTTGGCTTCTACTATGTCGGCCCGATTGATGGCCACGACCTCGACGTACTCATTCCGGTTCTGGAAAATATCAAGCAGATGCAGCGACCAGTGTTGCTGCATGTCGTAACCCATAAGGGCCACGGTTACGAACCGGCTGAGAACAGCGCCGACAAATATCACGGCGTCTCACGCTTCAATGTGGTGACGGGCGAGCAGCAAAAGAGCAAACCCGGCGCGCCGAAATATCAGGACGTGTTTGGCAACACGCTGGTGGATCTCGCCAAGACTGATGACAAGATTTGCGCGATTACCGCCGCGATGCCTTCGGGTACGGGCGTCAATTTGTTCGCCAAGGCCTTTCCGGAGCGAGCTTTTGATGTTGGGATCGCTGAGCAACATGCGGTCACAATGGCGGCTGGAATGGCCGCGGATGGCATGAAACCGTTTGCGGCGATCTACTCGACCTTCTTGCAGCGCGGCTATGATCAGGTTGTGCATGATGTCGCGATCCAGAAACTGCCCGTGAGGTTTGCGATTGACCGGGCGGGTCTTGTTGGGGCCGACGGGCCAACCCATGCGGGGAGCTTTGATGTTGGCTATATGGGCGCGCTTCCGGGCATGATCTGCATGGCCGCTTCGGACGAGGCAGAACTTGCGCGCATGGTCGTGACAGCTGCCGAGATTGACGATCAGCCAAGCGCATTCCGCTATCCACGCGGTGAAGGGTATGGCGTCGAGATTCCTGCAAACCCAAAGGCGCTGGAGATTGGCAAGGGTCGCATTGTTCGTGAGGGCACGGCTATCGCTATCTTGTCCTATGGGACGCGCCTGCAAGAGGCACTGAAAGCGGCCGATATGCTCAGCGCGCAGGGCTTGTCATGCACCGTAGCCGACGCCCGGTTTGCAAAGCCGCTTGATGAGGCGCTGACTACGCGGCTCGCCAAAGAGCATGAAGTTTTGATCACACTTGAAGAGGGCGCACGTGGCGGCTTTGGTGCCTTCGTACTGCACTATTTGGCAAGCAGCGGCGCGCTCGATACGGGCCTGAAAATTCGCACGATGCATTTGCCGGATGTATTTCAGGATCAGGATAAGCCGGACCTGATGTATGATGAGGCTGGCTTGAATGCGCGTCATATTGCTGGCGTGGCAATCGAAGCCTTGGGGCGCGGTAACGCCGAAGCAATTGCGGCCATTGCACAGGCTTGATTCAGCCTTTGCTGAATGAATGTTTTGTATTGTAGTTCGGGCTTGCACTAGTGCGCGGTTTAGCCGATTTGAGACCTATGAAAGTACAGATCATCGCTGCCGCATTCAGCCTTGGCGCTTTGTCGCTGCTTGGCGCCTGCGAGACAATACCAGTCCAGCAGGGCATGGAGTTGGAATCCTTTGAAGCCGCGATCAAGCGCGTTCAAGACAACCCAAGTGCTGCCGCTGTAAATCGCGACCTGACACGTCTTCTGGCGCAGCCCCTTACAGACGATCAGAAAGCGCAAACCTATTTGCTGCGAGCTGAGCGCCGTTGGAAGGGGAATTTCGACAAGCCGGGTGCCATGACTGACCTTGAAGCCTATCTGGTGCTGCGGCCTCTGGACCCGGGGTCTGAACAGGTACGAACAGATCAACGCATGATCCAATCTGAGATTACGCGCCACGAGCAGCAACTGAGCGGCCTGCAAACACTGCCGAAATGGTTCGATGATAAAGTCGCCTTAGGCGCAATTGACGAGGCTGCAGCGCGTTACAAAAAGTCCGGCCTGACGCCAACCGACCTGCAAGTCTACACGCTACGTGAGGCTGGTTTCATTTGCACGGAAGCAGCCGGAGGCGACGCGATACATAAGTTTGGCGACGTGCCCGCTTACGCTGCAAATCTGGTCTGGTGCCCGGGTAAACCAATCGCCTGATTTGTGCCTTAGTGTCGCCATGCCGATCACAGAGACAAAGACATCAAACGAAACTCAGGGAAGCTGAAACCATGCGAAGCCTTATTGCACTATCCTCACTTGCGCTAATTGCCGCCTGTGCCTCCTCAACTGTCGAACCGGCGACGGACGCCTCTGTGGATGTGCCGCCTGTCGAGCAACCCGTGATCCCAAGTGCATTCGGTCTTGCCATGGATACAGTTTCGCAGCTTGAGGCTGCTGGCAACGAGCAGCAAGCCATTGATCGCATTTTGCAACTCCTGGGCAATCCTGATCTCAGCAAGGCAGAATCATCTGAAGCCCTGCTGAAACTTGGAGAGCTACGCTACGGCGAAGGCAATGATGTCATGGGCGCGATCTCGGCTTGGGACGAGCTGATCGATGATTATCCCGGCACCAAAGCCGCGTTTGCCGCTAGCCCGCTGCGCGATACAGCCCGAAGTGAAGCGGCGTCACTGAATGGTGCTCTCGCTCGCGGTGAGCTGTCACCGACACAAGAGTTTGAAGCGCGCTTTCGGCTAGGTGAACACCAGACGGCCGCTGACCTCATGCTCACAAATAATCTGCAGCCGGACAACGCGTATATCGTTGATATGTTCCAGATCGGATATCTCTGTGATGATCCGAACCTGACCGGGCCGAGCTATGACCTGACCGAACCGGACGGAACGGCGCGTACAGTGCGGTTCTGTGAGTTTGGTAAATAGCCAGATTAAATTTGCGAAAAACGCGAGCGGCAGCTGGGTTTGCCGCTTGCGCCTTTTCCCCTGATGCGGGAGATTGGCACATGGGTTGCAAGGGTTTGGGGTGTGTATAGTGCGCCGGAGTCACCCAGATGCGATCCTTTTTTACGATAGTCTTGGCCAGCGGAATGGCTTTCCTTGCTTTTGCCCTCTTAGCGCCTGATGCCAAGGCCGATGGCGCGTTTTATGCGCTTGATATTACGCTGCAAGAGAATGGCGAAACATTCGATACGCCGAAGATTCTGGTTGAGCCAGGTAAAGACTACACTGTCGCCCTCAGTGGTAGCAGTGTATATGATTTGAAACTGGATATTCCGACCGATACGCGCGCCGCAGCGAAAACGCAGTTCGAACGTGATCTCGGCGCGTGGGCGTCTGACTTTTTGCTGGTCAATACAGAGCTATCTTTCGATGATCGTCCAGAAGCGATGAACCTGCCAGACTATGGTAAAGCCGTAACGTCCAGCATGCTTTTGCGCGTCGCAGCGCCGCAGCGTGAAATTCGCTCCGATATCCCTGTGGCGGACCGCGATCTTGTCACGCGAAATGGCCAAAAGATTGAAACGCTCTCGATCACAATCAAGGCATCGCCGTTTGCGGGCTGACATTTCCGCCTGACCTAACGTAACGTCGCCTCTTTCCCTTCGGGCATAAGTGACCCATATCTCCTTGATATAAAAAACAATCAGGGAGAATAGTATGGGCGCAGCGCTGCCGGAAAATTGGCCAGCCATGTCGATAGCGCAGGCTAATGCCGCGCTTGCGGCATCCGACACACCGTTGAAATTGGGGTCCGCTACGATTGATGGCGTAGAGATGAAAGTCTACACCAATGCGCCGCAAACACTACCCGACATCCTGAAGATTGCAGAAGCGCAGTTCGCTGACCGTGAATACCTAGTATACGAGGAAGAGCGTGTCACAGTCAGTGCGTTTGCCCGCGCGGTTGAGCATCTGGCGGGTTTGATGATCGAAGAGTTCGAGATCAAGCCGGGTGACCGCGTGGCTGTCATCATGCGCAATTATCCGCAATGGCCTGTCGCCTTCTTTGCTGCTCTGTGCGTCGGCGCGATTGCGACCCCCATGAATAGCTGGTGGACCGGTGATGAGCTGGACTATGGCCTGCGCGATTCAGGTGCGAAACTAGCCATTGTTGACGGCCAGATCTACGAACGTATTCGCGACAAGGTTGGCGACCTGCCGGACCTGAAACATGTCCTCATCGCCCGCAGCGACGAAGAATATGCAGATCCAACGGTGCGCATGCTTGATGAGATGATCGGCCCGGTATCAGCTTGGCCGGCATTGAAACCTATTGGCTTGCCGCCTGCGACGCTCCAGACCGATGATCCGGCCACGATCATGTATACGTCCGGTACGACAGGACGCCCAAAAGGCGCGCTCGCCAGTCATCGCGCGATTATCTCCAACTTCCTGAATTCAATGACCAGTATGGCGCGTAGCTATCTGCGCCGCGGTGAGCCCGTCCCAGAGCCTGATCCGAGCCATCAGAATGCGGCCTTGCTGTCTGTGCCGTTCTTTCACGCAACGGGCGCATTTGCGGTTCTGGTGCCATTTCTGCTGAGGGGTGAGAAGATCGTCTGCATGCACCGCTGGGATGCGGGCAAGGCCTTGCCACTGATTGCGCGTGAGCAGATTACCGCAATTGGTGGTGTTCCGGCTATCGTCTGGCAGGTGCTCGAACACCCGGACCGCGATAAGCACGACCTTTCCAGCCTGACCATTGTGTCGTATGGGGGCGCGCCATCTGCTCCTGAACTGGTGACGACAATCAAGAAAATTCTGCCACAGGCCTCTCCAGGCAATGGCTGGGGTATGACGGAAACTTGCGCCACAGCCACGCTGAATTCGGGCGAGGATTATGTAAACCGCCCGGATAGTGCCGGTGCGCCGCCACCTGCCGTTGAGCTAAAGATTATTGATCCTGACGGCAAAGAGGTTCCAACCGGTGAAGTCGGTGAGTTGTGGTGCAAATGCGCGGCAAATTGCAAGGAATACTGGAACAAGCCCGAAGCAACCGCTGAAACCTTTGTCGATGGCTGGGTAGTAACCGGCGATTTGGCGCGTCTGGATGAGGAAGGCTTCGTCTATATCGTTGACCGCGCCAAGGACATGCTGATCCGCGGCGGCGAGAACGTCTACTGTATTGAGGTTGAGAACGCCCTCTACGAACACCCTGCCGTTATGGACGCTGCGATTGTTGGTATTCCGCATAAGGTGTTAGGCGAAGAGGTGGGCGCGGTTGTCCAGCTGATCCCCGGCAAAGACGCAACAGAAGACGAATTACGCAAATATGTTGCGGGCCAGTTAGCGGCGTTCAAAGTGCCCGTTGAAATTCAAATCCAAACGGATCCACTACCTCGAAACGCCAATGGCAAAATCCTGAAGACTGATCTAAGAACAAGGTTCAAAGCGCGCGATCAGTCATAGGAGATACGCCTTGCGAAAAGTTGGTGATACCCAGATCCATCCGATGGGGCTGGGCTGCATGAATTTGACTTGGGCGTATGGCCCGCCAACCGAGAATGCAGCGGCTGAAAAGCTGATCAATCATGCGCTCGATCTGGGATGCAATTTCCTCGACACGGCGACGCTATACGGCATGGGCGACAATGAAAAACTGGTGGGCCGGGCCCTCGGCGCGCGCCGAGAGGATGTGCTGCTCGCCAGTAAATGTGTCCTGATGGTGC
>CAYGPE010000019.1:0-49632 GCA_964351695.1 uncultured Hyphomonas sp.
TGGCGGAGTGGTTACGCAGCGGATTGCAAATCCGTGTACACCAGTTCGATTCTGGTCGGGGCCTCCAAACCTTCCGAAGAAATTTACAAATCGCGTCAGGGGTTAAGCCGTTCTGAACGGTTTTTTTACGTCTGCCACCAGTTTGTTTAACTCTCATTAACCATTATCGGAGATTGTCAGTATGTCTTCTTTGGAGACACCCACCATCACCCAATGCCTCGGCGGGACAGTGTCCCGCCATTTTTTTATCCTGAAATGACATTGAAGTGTTTACAAGCAAAGCGCGTTTGATAATGAAGCGCCTTGGTAATGATCCGCGATAGCTCAGTTGGTAGAGCAATCGACTGTTAATCGATCGGTCGTAGGTTCGAGTCCTACTCGCGGAGCCACTTTCCTTCCCTTACATCGCTGTTTTATAACACTTTTCCACACGGAAATGCACAGCTTTTTACAATTTTCCGGATTTTTGGGCTACAAAATGGGTCACAAAATGGGCTACAAATGCTCCTAAGATGCGCCATTTAGACCAATTCCTGAAGCAACGCCGTGATCGATGGTACTATGTCCGTCGGGTTCCGCGGCACCTGTCCGAACTTGATGACCGGGATATCATCAGAACCGCGCTTAAAACCTCCTCTAAGGAAGTTGCGCGGGTGCGCCGGGATGCGCTTGCAGAGGCTGATGACCATTATTGGGCCACCCTGCTCGCTTCGACTCAGGATGATGGCTCTTTAAGAAACCCAAAGAGCACGTTGTCGAACGCCCAATTGCGATATCAATCAGCGAAACGGCGTGCGATGGCCCGCGGATACATTTACCAGCCGACTGAAACACTTATTCAAGCGGCCCCCACCTCTGAGCTTGTTGACCGTCTAAAACACGTCGGGTCAAAGGCGAAATTCGATGAGCGAGAAGCCGAGGCTGTGCTCGGCACGGTCAAACCTGCAGCGCCGAGAATTTCACAGGCGCTTGAGACCTATTTCAAGTTCATATCAACAAGTACGTTGCTGAATAAATCTGAAGCACAGAAACAGACCTATTTCAAACCAAAGCGTCGAGCCGTCGCAAACTTCATTGCGCTGTTTGGCGATCTACCTATGGATGAGATCACGCGATCGCACGCGAGAGAGTTTCATGCCTGGTGGACCAAGCGCCTTCAGCCAACCGATGGCTCAAAGCCTCTGAGCGCAGATAGCGCCAACAGAGACATTGGAAATCTAAGAAACCTGTTCAGAGAATTTTGGGCTTATGAAGGTGAAGAGACGCGCGAGAACCCGTTTCGAAATCTTCGTTTCAAAGTGTCCGTCGTCATATAAAATGGCTCAGACTTAAGCTTGCAGCATGAGAGATTTTATATGACGACGGACAGTACCTGCGCCGACGTCGCCAGGAGGTCACCAAAATAACCATCTTCACAGGGGCTCGTCGGCGCGAGAACCATAATGTCACCCGGCTGAAGCTGCTCAATCGCAACATGGACCATCCAATTGTCGCCCGGCGGCGCCGATATGGTCACCGCAGATCCGGCGATCCGCGCACCTGGAAAAATTGGCCGGATACGGCTTGCCAAAAGACCCGTACGCCCTTGGGCTTCGTGGACCGTAGCAACTCCGCAAGACGCCAAACCATCGATCACGTCTGAATCGGCGCGCTCTATGGTCTGGATAACAGTTCCGCTCATCGCTGTGCCTCCATTTTCTCCAGGTTACCGTATCACGGCAAAACCATCGCATTCGCTCTTCCCTGGAGGTATAAGCTTATGCTAACAGTATCAGAATGGCTAGCGTACAATGGAATCTTCGGCATCTCAGAGCATTCGTAAAAACTTACGAACTAGGCACCATCCTGGCGGCATCCAAAGCCGTTCATATCTCACAGCCAGCCGTGACGCAGGGCTTAGTCCGGCTGGAAGATCAATTGGGCACATCCTTATTCGAACGCCATCCAGACGGCATGCATCCGACAGAGGCTGCGCATCTCCTCCAACCGCGCGCCAAAACGGCTTTGGAGCTGATCCGCTCTAAACGCGTGTCGCAGGCGCAAATACGTGCCTTTACCGCTCTGGCCAGAGAAGGCAGTTATGTCGAGGCGAGCAACACGACAGGACTTGCGCGTGCATCCTTGCACCGTGCCGTCGCTGATTTGGAGTTAGCGCTCAGCCAGTCGCTGGTGCTAAGGCGCGGACGCGGGATCGAGCTCACACAGACAGGCAGGACAACCGCACGACGCTACCGGCTCGCGCTTGCTGAGCTCATGGCGGCGGGTGAAGAAATAAAATCGCTTTTGGGCGAGGCATCCGGACGGGTAACGATCGGGGCCATGCCACTGTGCCGGGCCCGCGTTCTGCCAGAAAGCATCGTTCGGTTTCAAGAGACTCATGCCGATAGCGAAATTTCCATCGCTGAAGGTTCGCATGTCGAACTGGTCGAGCCTCTGCGTGACGGCGAACTAGACTTTCTAGTCGGCGCGCTGCGCGACCCCGCACCTGGGCCCGACCTTGTCCAATTGCCGCTCTTTCAAGACCGACCAGTCTTTTTGGCTCGAAGTGGACACCCGCTCCCGGCTCGACGCGATGCGATTGATCTTCGAGATTTGTCGGAATTTGAATGGTGCATTCCGCAACGCGGCGTCCCACTGCGGGATCGGTGGCAAGACCTGTTTGAAGCGCTCGGCCCAAATACGCCGAACGTAAAGGTCGAGTGCGGCTCTGTGATCGCCATTCGGCAAATCTTGATGAAGACAGACTGTCTGACCATCCTCTCCCCCGATCAAGTCGCTGTGGAATTGGAGGCCGGCTGGTTGAAGATCGTTGGCCTTGCGCCTGAAAGCCTTACCCGAACCATCGGGCTTACTCATCGTGAGAACTGGCGCCCAACCCACTTGCAGGACGCCTACATTTCGACCCTGAAACAGGTTTGCGAAACAAGTTTATAATTCGTATTTTATTATATCACCAAATCACTTCTGATTAGGCCATTGCCTGGAACGCGGCTCTAATAAGCGGCATGGTAGGAATGATCGGCATCATCGGTTTTGGAGAGGCAGCGCAAGCGTTTACCGGCGATCCTCAATGGCGTCCCGCAACCGTCGGCTATGACGTCAAACTGCTACAGGTCGATGAGAGGGTTACGGTTCTGGAGCGCTTTCAACAACTTGGCGTCGGCGCACAGCCGACAAATGCGGAAGCGACCAGACAGGCCAGCGCGATCATCAGCCTGGTGACGGCTGACCAAGTCCTCGCCGCGGCAACAGAAACGGCGCAACATCTGCCGAAAAACACCCTCTATCTGGATATGAATTCTGTCGCTCCTAACCGAAAACGTGCGTGCGCGGAGGTCATCGCGCGCGCTGGCGGGCGATATGTCGATGTCGCCATCATGGCGCCAGTCCACCCGCCCCGCTTAAGCGTTCCGCTCCTGGTTTCGGGACCAGATGCCGCTAAAGCTGAGAAGATGCTGAGCGAGATTGGATTCTCGAATGTCCGTATGGTCGGCGCGCAGGTTGGCGATGCGTCGACGGTAAAGATGGTGCGCTCTGTCATGATCAAAGGCATTGAGGCCCTCACGGCGGAGTGTTTCTTGGCCGCCGACGCTGCAGGCGTGACGAAAGATGTGCTGGAGTCGTTAGGGGGCGATTGGCCAGATCGCGCGAACTATAATCTTGATCGCATGTTGGTTCATGGAAAGCGCCGGGCCGCAGAGATGCAAGAGGTTTGCGCGACCCTGACGAGCCTCGGCATTGATCCCCTCCTCACGCGCGGGACCGTCACTCGCCAGAACGCACTCGGCAGCCTGAATCAAGGTCCAACCCCAGGGACAATCGACGATAAACTCGCGCTTATGCGCACCCAGCAAAAGGCGTCAGTAGCATGACTTTGGTCATTGACATCCACGGTCACCAGACCCTTGTCCCCGAGGCGCATCTGGCATTTCGTGAAGCGCAAAAGGCACGGCTCGCAAGCCCGTCTCTCCCTCTGCCTGCCCTACCTGAATATGCAGACGAAGAGCTCTATGAGATCATCAAGAACAATCAGCTCAAGCTCCAGCAAGACCGCGGCGCGGACCTCACGATATTCTCCCCCCGCGCCTCGCGCATGGAGCCGCATGTGGGCGACCAGGCCACGACCCAACAATGGGCGATTGCTTGCAACAATATGATCAAGCGGACGGTCGAATTGTTCCCAGAGAATTTTGTCGGTGTGTGTCAGTTGCCGCAATTTCTCGGCGCGGATGGAAAGCCCGGCGGCCTCGAAACAGCGATTGAAGAGCTAGAACGCTGTGTTCTGGACCTTGGATTTGTCGGCTGCAACCTCAACCCGGATCCATCTGGGGGCCGGTTCAACGCGCCGCCTCTCACTGACCGCTACTGGTACCCTTTGTATGAGAAAATGATCGAGTTGCGTGTGCCAGCCATGATCCATGTTTCCGGGTCTTGCAATGAATGCTTGCACGCGACGGGCTCCTATTACATGGCGGCCGACACGAACGCATTTGTGAACCTGATGACTGGCGACCTGTTCGGCGACCTGCCTGATTTGAACTTCATCATACCTCATGGTGGCGGGGCGGTACCATACCATTGGGGGCGGTATCGCGGGCTCGCTGACATGATGAAGATCCCCCCGCTTTCAGAGCACGTGATGAAGAATGTTTATTTTGACACGTGCGTATATCACCAACCGGGCGTCGACCTTCTTTTCAATGTGATCGATAAAAAGAACATCCTTTTCGCCTCTGAAATGATCGGTGCCGTGCGAGGGATTGATCCCGAAACTGGCCACTATTTTGATGACACCAAACGCTACGTCGAGGCGCTCGGCCTGAGCGCAGAGGACCGGCACGCCATCTTCGAAGGTAACGCGCGCCGCGTGTATCCGCGCCTCGACGAGCATCTCAAGGAGTTGGGAAAATGACCTTTATCAGAAACAAGTGGTATGTGGCGGCCTGGGATGGTGAGGTTGAGAATGCCCCGCTCTCTCGAAAAATCTGCGGCGAGCCGATTGTACTCTATCGCAAACTCGACGGCGGTGCTGTCGCGCTGCGCGATGCCTGTCCCCACCGCCTGTTGCCCTTATCCCTAGGGTTTCGAGAAGGCGATAATATCCGGTGCAAGTATCACGGACTTGTGGTGACCCCAGAAGGCAAGCCCTGCGAAATGCCGCTGACAAACGAGCGCATCAATGAAAAGCTCACAACGCCTGTTTACCCCGTCGTCGAACGTCATCGTTATGTATGGGTTTGGATTGGTGATGCGGAAAAAGCCGACCCTGCATTGGTGCCAAACTTCTGGCCGTGTTCGACCGAGGGCTGGGTATTTGATGGCGGCTATATGAATGTTGGCTGCGACTATCAACTTTTTGTCGACAACCTCATGGATCTTACCCACGAGACCTATGTCCACATGGGCTCGATCGGTCAGAAAGAGTTGATGGAAGCGCCACTTGAGACGCGCGTAGAGGGCGATGAAGTGTTCTTGTCGCGCTGGATGCCGAACATTGACGCTCCACCATTCTGGCGAGACGCCCTTAAGCAAGATGGCAAGGTTGATCGTTGGCAAATCTGTCAGTTCCTTGCCCCCTGCTCCGTCATTATCGACGTCGGCGTATCCCCAGTTGAGGCTGGCGACACGCTGGAAAGTCATGATAGCGGGGTACGCGGCTTCGTTATCGATTCAATGACACCTGAGACGGAGACGAGCTCACACTATTTCTGGGGCATGGCGCGCAATTTCGACATTGACGATGCAGGCGTCACGGCCCGGATCAAAGCTGGACAGGATCGCATCTTCCTGGAGGATATTGAAGTTCTCGAACGCCAACAACGCTCCATCGCGGAAAACCCCGATTTGTCGCTTCGTACGCTCTCCATAGATTCCGGTGGCGCACATGCGCGACGTATTCTTGCAAGGATGGCCGCCAATGACTGACAAGGTTTCAAACTACACAGATGATTTCGAAGATATTCCTGGAACGCGCGTCTACACAACTAAACGCGCCCGGCAGGGCTATTGGCTCAACCAATTTTGCATGAGCCTGATGAAGCCAGAGAACCGGGAACGCTGGAAGGCCGACGAAATAGGCTACCTCTCAGAATGGAAAATGACCGATGAGCAAAAGGCTGCCGTGTTGGCGCGGGATTACAATCAGCTCCTCGATCTCGGCGGTAATATCTACTACCTCGCCAAGATTTTCTCCACCGACGGGCTTTCGTTCGTACAAGCGGTTTCAACCATGACCGGCATGAGCGTTGATGATTACAAAGCCATGATGATGGCGGGCGGACGCTCCCCTGAGGGTGTGCGCTCAATTAAAGAGGGCACTTGAAATGGCCAGACTTACTGCCGGCATAGCGACCAGCCACATTCCTTTGATCGGGGTCGCCATTGATCAAGGCAAAACAGACGAAGATTACTTCAAGCCAATCTTCGCTGGCTATGACTGGACTAAGGATTGGATTGTAAAACCGGAAAACAAGCCGGATGTGGTTATCCTGATCTATAATGATCACGCCTCGGCCTTTGACATGAACTTGATCCCAACATTCGCAATCGGCTGCGCAGAAGAATTTCAGCCCGCCGACGAAGGCTGGGGACCTCGGCAAGTTCCCACGGTCAAGAATGACGCCGATTTCGCCTGGCACATCGCGCAGAGCCTGATCCTTGACGATTTCGATATGACCATCATCAATAAGATGGACGTGGATCACGGCTTAACCGTGCCGCTATCGGCCATGTTCGGGCAACCGGCTGAGTGGCCCGTCAAAGTGATCCCGATTGCTGTGAATGTGGTCACCTATCCAATTCCCTCCGGCAATCGATGCTGGATGCTCGGCGAAGCTATCGCGCGCGCTATCGAAGGTTATCCCGAAGACCTGAACGTACAGATCTGGGGAACGGGCGGCATGAGCCACCAGCTGCAGGGGCCTCGCGCTGGATTGATAAATCAGGAATGGGACCAGAAATTCCTCGACGACCTAACCGCCGATCCGCAACGCCTGCGGACCATTCCGGCCATTGAATACCTACGTGAGACGGGCTCGGAAGGCATTGAAATGGTGATGTGGCTGGTCATGCGCGGGGCTTTGAGCGCCAATGTGAAAGAGCTTCATCGGCACTATCACGTGCCGGCCTCAAACACGGCGGTCGGCCATATCGTATTGGAGAATAAGACATGAGAGTTCTAGTTGCTGGCGGAACCGGTGCGTTTGGTAGAAAACACCTGGCTGCACTCGAACAGATTGACGGCGCCGAAATTGTTTCTTTGATTGGTGCGGACGAGGCAGCGACAAAGCAGATCGCGGAAGACCGCGGCATTGCGCATTGGTCCATGGACCTTGCCGAGGGATTGGCGCGAGACGATGTCGATGCAGCAATTTTGGTTACGCCGACGCAAATGCACGCGAGCCAAGCCATTCAAACCCTCGAAGCCGGCAAACACTGTTTCGTAGAAATTCCCATGGCTGACAATATCGAGGATTCCAGACGCCTCGTGGATGCTGCAAATGCCTCTGGTAAGAAGGCAATGGTTGGTCATGTCCGGCGGTTCAATCCACCGCATCAATGGGTACACAATAAAGTTCAAGCAGGCGATCTATCGATCCAGGCGATGGACATCCAGACCTTCTTCTTCCGACGGACAAACACGAATGCACTCGGCGAACCCAGAACCTGGGTTGACCATTTGCTCTGGCATCATTCAGCGCACTCTATCGACCTGTTCCAGTACCAAACCGGGGAGCCTATCTCAGACGTGTATGCGGTCGCCGGGCCGGTCCATCCGGATCTAGGCATCTATATGGATATGGGCATCATTATGCGCACGCCCTCTGGCAAGGTCTGTAACCTGTCGCTGTCGTTTAACAATGAAGGACCGCTCGGCACGAACTTCCGCTATATTTGCGACAATGGCACCTACACCGCCTACTATGACGACATGAAAACGGGCCATGGCGAGGTGGTTGATGTCTCGCATGTTGCGGTGTCGTCGAACGGCATTGAACTTATGCAGCGCGAGTTCTTTTCAGCGATTGAAGAAGACCGCGAACCGAACGGGTCGGTTCAACAGATTCTGGCCACCCATGAAGTTATGGAAAAAGTCGAGCAGATGGTCACAGCTCAGCTCGGCCGAAAGGCATAAGCCAGTGAAAACGGACGTCGTCATCATTGGCGCCGGACCTTCTGGTCTCTTGTTGGGTCATTTATTGGCACAGGCCGGTGTCGATGCCGTCATTCTGGAGCGCAGGCCACCCGACTATATTCTGGGTCGTATCCGAGCCGGCGTCATCGAACGCGGAACCATTAATATCCTAGAGCGGCTTGATCTCGATGCCCGCTGTAAAGCCGAAGGCCTGCCTCATGACGGGGTTATTTTCGCCGACGGTCAGCGGGTCATCGAAGTCGACGTCAAAGGCCTGACGGGTGAGCAGGTCGTGGTTTATGGTCAGACTGAAATCACCAAGGACCTGATGGACGCAGCCCCCGAACGCGGTGTGCAGATCATCTACGAAACTGATAATGTAAGCCTCTATAATCTCACCGAAGACACGCCCTTTGTCACCTATGAGAAGAACGGTGATCAATTTCGAATTGACGCTCAATTTATCGCCGGGTGCGATGGCTATCATGGCCCATCTCGCAAAAGCATTCCGCAAACGGACGCCGATTTTGTTGAACGTGTCTATCCATTTGGTTGGCTGGGCGTGCTCGCGGATGTTCCGCCAGCGACGCACGAAGTTGCTTATTCGAACCATGACAGAGGGTTTGCGCTCAGCTCGATGCGCTCCAAAACACGCAGCAGATACTACATTCAGGTGGATTTGAATGACTCTGTCGATGACTGGTCGGACGACAGATTCTGGAACGAACTGGCCATTCGTCTAGGACCCGACATTGCCGCCAAATTGGTGACTGGACCATCGATCGAGAAATCGATCGCGCCGCTTCGGTCATTTATTTTCGAGAAGATGCGCCATGGTCGTCTTTTCCTCGCTGGAGATAGCGCCCATATCGTTCCGCCTACAGGCGCCAAGGGTCTGAACCTCGCCGCATCAGACGTCGCCTATTTGGCCCCTGCCCTGATCTCTTACTTTAAAGACAAAAACACGGACGGCATTGATCAGTATAGTCAGAAAGCCCTTGCGAGAGTTTGGAAATCTTCTCGGTTTTCATGGTTCCTGACAAACCTGATGCATCGCTTTCCAAAGAATGGTCAGTTCGGACGCAAAATGCAGGTCGCTGAGCTTGACTATATTGCCAATTCAAAAGCCGCGCAGACAAGCATTGCCGAGAATTATATCGGCTTGCCGCTCTAATGCACGCCATCAAAAAAGGAAGACAAAATGACAGCAACCAACGCTACAATCCCAACCTCGTATGTGAAAAAATATATGACGCAAATCTGCAAACACTGGTCCCATAAGTTTGAAGTGTCCTTAGACGAACAAAACGGATCAGCCGACCTTCCTGGAGGCCTCGTTCGCTTTGTCGCAAAAGAAGATTCCCTGGAGGTGGAATTGACGCCAAAAGAACCGACGAACCTGCCACGCATGAAAGACGTTGTCGCAGACCATCTCAACCGGTTCGCTTTCCGCGAGGCGCCGTTGCCGATCGATTGGAGCTAAAAGCCAAGCCATGACCCGCGCCCTTGCTAGACACAATTTGAACCCGATCGGTCTTGGCTGCATGTCCCTTAGCCAGGCCTATTTGCCCATTCCCAACGAAGCTGAGGGTGAGCGGCTATTGCATCGCGCCATCGACATCGGATGCGGTCATCTCGATACAGCAAGATTATATGGCCGGGGCCATAATGAGGCACTGCTTGCTCGGGTTTTGAAAACGCGCCGCAGCGAGGTCTTTCTGGCTTCGAAATGCGGCATCGAATTTGATGATGGCAAGCGTCGGATTGATTGTCAGCCCTCGACAATCCGCCGCGCGGTCGAAAAAAGCCTCGCGACTTTAGGCGTTGATCATATCGATCTCTACTATCTGCACCGGCGCGATTTTGAGACGCCGATCGAAGAGAGTGTCGGCGCGCTTGCCGAGCTCAAAGCTGAGGGCAAAATTGGCGCCGTCGGGCTGTCCGAAATGTCCGCCGAAACTCTGCAGCGCGCCCATCAGGAACATCCCATCGCAGCGATGCAAACAGAATACTCATTATGGACACGAAACCCAGAGCTCGGTGTTCTTGATACATGTAAATCTCTCGGCGTGGCGTTCGTCGCCTTTTCTCCCGTCGCACGCGGTGCACTTGCAGACCCAGCACTCGACCCAGACAAACTCGAAGAAAAGGACCTGCGGAAAAACCATCCTCGCTTTTCCAACGAGCACTGGGCAAGAAATAAAAGTTTGGTCGGAAAATTCGAAGCGCTCGCGAAACAAGCGGCGATCGCACCTGCGCAGTTGTCGCTCGCCTGGGTCCTGTCTCGGGGGGATCATGTGCACGCCATCCCCGGCACGCGCTCGATTGCGCATCTCGAAGAAAACCTCTCCGCGCTAAATGTCACCATATCTCAGCAAACACTGGATGCCGCTGACGCCTTGATCAACCAGGCAACAGTTTCCGGACATCGCTATCCGGAGGGGATGCGCCGCACAATTGATACCGAGGAATTTGAATAACGACGCGCCGAGATAGAAGGTTCCTCATCCAATGATGCTCATACTAGGCTGGCGGCTTGAATGGGAGCCGGTCCTGGCTGAGGTCGCCGTTCATCAAGGGTTCAAGGAACAGGTGGCGCTGATACGGCAAAATTTCTTCCTCGCCACCCGTGTTATGAGCCCCTCATAGCCGATCTGACGCAGCGATGCGGACGTTTAACGGTTGCCTGCCCGGCCACAACGGCTATGACTTGATCAGAACGCGCTATGAGTGGTTTTGGCGCTCATAGTTTAAGTTAGTCTTTTTGCATGCCACTCGACATGATCGCTCATAAAGCTAGCGATGAAGTAGTATGAGTGGTCATATCCAGGCTGCATGCGATGGGTGACGCGCTGGCCATGATGGCGCGCCTCTTCCAAGAATAGGGCAGGATCCAACTGCTCAGCGAGGAATTGATCGGCGTCGCCTTGATCAATCAGGATATCGGCTTCCGAAGGCATCTCCTTGACCAACTCAGTCGCGTCATAGGCTTCCCAGGCAACAGAGACAGGGCCGAGATAGGTTTCTAGTGCCTTTTGTCCCCATGGCACGCGCGCCGGCGAAACGATCGGTGAAAAGGCCGAACAAGTCTTGTAGGTGGATGGGTTCTTCAAGTGCAACGTGATCGCGCCATGTCCGCCCATGGAGTGTCCCGTAATGCCCTGCCGAGCCATATCTGCCGGAAAGTTTTCCGCGATGATTCCAGGCAACTCATCAGTGATGTATTGATCCATTTTGAAATGGGTCGCCCACGGCGCCTGCGTCGCGGTGAGATAGAAGCCAGCCCCTTGTCCGAGATCATACGCGCCATCATTGGCGACATCATCGCCGCGCGGGCTCGTATCGGGCGAGATGATCATCAACCCGTGCTCAGCCGCATACTTTTGAATGCCGGATTTTTCCATGACATTCGCCCATGTGCAGGTCAGGCCTGACAGGAACCAGAGGACCGGAACCGGCCTGTCTTGTGCCTGCGGCGGCGTATAAACGGCAAACCGCATGGTGCAGTTTGTGACCGCGCTCTCATGATCGTGAACACTGAGCCGTCCGCCGAATGACTCCCACGACGAAACTTCTTTCAAAGCCATCTAGAACGTCACCACGCTGCGAATGCTTGTCCCTGAATGCATCAGATCAAACGCGTCATTGATCTTCTCCAGCGGCATGACGTGGGTGATCATTGGGTCGATTTGGATCTTGCCTTGCATGTACCAGTCGACAATTTTCGGGACATCGGTCCGGCCTTTGGCGCCGCCAAAGGCTGTGCCGCGCCAGTTGCGTCCGGTGACCAGTTGGAACGGGCGCGTGGCGATTTCCTTGCCGGCTTCCGCGACGCCGATAATCACACTCGTGCCCCAACCGCGATGGCAACATTCCAGTGCTTGTCGCATCACTTCGGTGTTGCCGGTACAGTCGAAAGAATAGTCTGCGCCGCCATCGGTCAGCTCGACCAAATGCGCGACGACATCAGCGGTCTCTTTCGGATTGACGAAATGCGTCATCCCAAACTTCTCGCCCCAGTCTTTCTTTGAATTATTGATATCGACCCCGACAATCTTGTCCGCCCCGGCCATCTTGGCGCCTTGGATGACGTTCAGTCCGATACCGCCGAGACCAAACACGACGACATTGTCGCCAACCTGAACTTTGGCTGTGTTGGTCACAGCGCCAACGCCTGTTGTGACGCCGCAGCCGACATAGCAGGCTTTATCAAACGGAGCGTCCTCGCGGATTTTGGCGACAGCGATTTCAGGCAAGACCGTAAAGTTCGAAAAGGTTGAGCAGCCCATATAATGATAGATGGTCTGGCCCTTAAAAGAGAAGCGTGAGGTGCCATCTGGCATCAGCCCTTTGCCCTGCGTCGCGCGGATCGCGGTGCAGAGATTGGTCTTACCAGAGAGACAGCTTTTGCACTGGCGGCACTCAGGTGTGTAGAGCGGGATGACATGATCGCCGGGTGCAACGCTCGTCACGCCCGCGCCGACTTCTCGCACGACGCCCGCACCCTCATGGCCCAGCACGCTCGGGAAGAGCCCCTCGCTGTCGAGACCATCGAGCGTATACGCATCGGTGTGACAGATCCCAGTCGCCATGATCTCAACCAGGACTTCGCCCGCCTTCGGGCCTTCCAGGTCTAGCTCGACAATCTCCAGCGGCTTCTTGGCTTCAAAAGCGACAGCAGCGCGTGTTTTCATAGGAATTCCTTATAATTCTGCGTTAATCTCAGCAACTCGCATTCGAAGGTTGGGAGTTTGCTCTCTTTTTTGGCTCTAATCATGCGGTTCGAGCTCGCTTGCTTTGATGACAATTCTGCAAGAGCGCTCAGAATGGCGCGAAAGGCCTGTTCAAGAGTTTATTTTGCTCCCAGGTGCTCGAACCAAAACATGTTCAGTCCAGATGGTCGCATCTGAACTGGATGCTCGTTTCACGATTGTTTGCGATAACTATTACCTATCGCGCCCGTTCCAGCATCTTACTCCAAGAAATGACGATCAGAAAAATTGTTTGCCCGTATGATATTCCATCAATTTTGTTTATAGTATATTTTTGATGTAGTTTATTGCCAAAACTAAGAATGTAGTCCGTTGCATTCTCACACGGATGGAGATGACCTGAAATGCGTTTTAAAGGCCTGGACCTGAACTTGCTGGTGGCCCTCGACGTGCTTCTTGAGGAACGCAGCGTCTCTGGGGCAGCAAAACGCCTGCACCTCAGTCAACCAGCGATGAGTGCAGCGCTCAAGAGATTGCGCGAATATTTTAATGATGATCTACTTACACAGACTGGCAAGCGCATGGTGCCAACGCCACACGCCATGCAAGTGAGCGAACAGATCAAGTCCGTCCTCTATGATGTCGAGGCGTTGATCTCACGATCGACCTTGTTTCATCCAGAAAGCTCTCAAAGGCGGTTTAGCATTGCGGCGTCTGATTATATCGCAACTGTTTTGCTTGCGCCCTTGCTGCGAAAGCTGTTCCGGACCGCGCCAAGACTCCAATTCGATATCTTGCCACCGGGGGACACAACCGCGTCTCTTCTTGATCAAGGCAAAATAGACCTGATCATCCTGCCCAAATCGCAATTGTCGGTTTCGCATCCTGATATCCAATTGTTCGAGGAGCGCTTCGTGGTCGTCGGTTGCGCCAGCAATCCAATTTTCCAAAGCAAGTTGACCGAGGAAGGATTCTATAACGCGAGCCATGTCGTCGTAAAACTCGGCCGCGTTCGACCTTCCTCAATCGCTCAAACATCGATCGATGCGAGGGGACGCGAGCGAAAAGAAGATGTTACGGCTGCATCTTTTCTGCTTGCACCGGAACTCGTCCTCAACTCACCGCACCTCACGGTTATGCATGAACGTCTCGCCCTCAAATTTTCTGAGATTCTACCGATCAAAATTGCAGAACTACCCTTTGACATGGCGCCAATGTCTGAACATCTCCAATACAATCAGGCGAGAGCCACAGATCCCGGACTAAAGTGGTTGATCAAAAAGATCGAAGAACAAGTCCAATTCACGCTGCCTATGGATAGAGATCAATAGCATCACTTATACAAAGCGATGGATCTGCCTTATGTTCCAGCCTCAAACGTGGCTGCACGCATAAGGCTGTTATCCGATGTCCAATCTAAAACTTTACTTCGCTCCCGGCGCATGTTCGCGTGTGCCGTTAGTCATGCTAGAGAAATCCGAAACCGCATTCGAGACCGAACTTGTCGTTTTCATGCGCGGGGACCATCGCGCGCCAAACTTCCTTGCCCTGAACCCAGCGGGCAAAATACCCGTCCTCAAAGTGGATGGTGAGGCGATTGCACAAAACCCGGCAATCTTGCTGTGGCTGGATAAACGGTTCGGAAATGCAAACATACTTCCGAACACGGAAACCGATCTTGAAACAAGTCAACTGAATGGTCGTTTGCTCGCGTTTTCGTCAGACCTCCATCCGCTTGTGACCCGAATTCGAATGCCGCAATTCTTCTGCGACCTGGACGGCGCCCCCGCCCGAGTGTCAGCAATGGGACGTGAAGCCATGGGTCGCCAACTTGCCAGCTATGAAGGCTCGCTCGCCGGCCAGGAATGGCTGAGCGGCGACGAATGGTGCGCGCTTGACGCTTACCTACATTGGGTCTGGTTCCGGATCACTGGCGCCGGATTTGATCCAGCCCCCTTCCCTGCAATCTCAGCCCATTTTCAACGCACGCTTGAAATCCCAGCCTTCCGGCGGGCCATCGAGCGGGAAAAACAAGCCCAGGCGTGGCTGGACGATAATGGTTTCGCTGTTAAGTTTTCTAAGACTTAAACGCGCGATCTGGAAGTGGACCATATCTATCGAGATTCATCGCGACTAACTTAAAGTCTGGCGGCCCCGCGAATTTAAAAGCGACACCAATCCGACGGCAGCCGCGAGCCCTGCAAACACTAGCAAGGTGTTCGCAAAGCCTCCAAATTGAGCGGTCAATGCAACGGCTGTGATCGGCGCAACAAACTGTCCAAGGAAAAATGCCCCTTGCCAGAAGCCTACGCCTCGCCCGCGAGCCGATGGGTGCAAAAAGCTCATCACCCAAGTTACGAAGGTTGGGATCGAGATCCCCGCACCGACGCAGATTGCAAATACAGATGCTGTTGTCAGTGGTACGCCCGGAGCGTGGGGCGAAGCGGCATACCCAACGGTCATGAAGGCCATTGCAAGCGCGATTAGGCCGGCGCCTGGTAGCTTGGTTTTTAGCACTCCGAACAGTATCGCCCCGACCACGACCCCCATATTCACGACTGCGCCAACGATCCCGAGTAGCCCAGGCGTCGGCGCCGTCCTCAGGGCAACGAAATCCCCTAACTTAACCACTGCCACATAGAACAGGATGCCTAGAAATAGCCCTCCAATGGCGAGTGGCAATATTTTTCCGAATGGGAATGGCTGTTTGCTTTCGGAAGAGCCTTGCTTTTTCAGCGGCTCAAACAAAACGAACGCACAAATCAGCGCCAGTGGAGCCGCCACCGCGTATAGAAGGAACGGTCCACGCGACCCCAGTGCTGCGCCCAGGGCGCCGCCAACAGCGACCAAAACAATCGCGGCAATACTGATCGCCGAGACTTGTATGCTCAGCCAGCGTTCGCGCCGATCGCCTTCAAAATAGTCACCGATCAGTGTTGTCGCCACCGTCATGATGGCCGCTTCGGTGATCCCGAGCGCAACGCGTGACGCGATGATATGCTTCAGATCGGCGAGGAAGAAGGGCAAGATTCCGATGATCGAATATAGAAAGAGGGCTGAGATTAAGAGAGACTTTCGTCCCACGAGATCGGCGATCCAACCTGCTGCCGGTGAAAACAGAGCAAGGCATAATGCGGGGACCGTCAACGCGATCGGAACCAGGAAATCACTCCCCGGCACATCAGCAAACTCTTTACTCAAGAGCGGCACGACCGGAACCAAACTAATGATCGCCATAACCGGCATCACGGAAGCCAGAATGATTAGAACACCGTGCAAGCTCGTGGCCTGCCTCGTTTGTGTCATCGACTGTTCGGACATGCGCGTTCCTCGCTCAAAAGGTTGTTTTTATCTGCCGCCTGGCACGAAAACACCGTTCTCTTCGGCGTATATTTCCCATGCCGTCATCAGGCGTTCGAATTGTTCTGGATATTGTTCTCGAACATCAGAGCTTTCGCTCGGATCTGTGCTGAGATTGTATAGCCGCCAAGAGGATGGCGCGGACCGATCAGCAGGATCAGCATCATGGGCCTTTCCGTAGACGGCTTTCCAATCTCCAAGACGAACCGCTCTTTTCAGGAATAACTCCCTGGCGATCGCATCATTTTCACTTCTGACGGTCGACGCTTCACCACTCAAGATCGGAAGCCAAGACTTGGCTGTTGGCGAGTTCACGCCGTCTTTCGTTAAGGCCGGTGTGACCAAACTCTCGTCATACGTAATCTCGGCGAGATCTAGGGCTGTCGGCATAATGTCCCTGACAGACAGAGGAGCATCGACGACCCGCTGGCCTTGAATTCCAGGGCCCAAAATGAATGCTGGGGCCCTTATCCCCCCCTCTTCCGTATCAGCCTTATACTTACGGAAAGGCGCTGCGCCGGCTTGCGCCCAATCAGGACCGTAAGTGATAAAACTATCTTTTGTGCCCATAAGGTCGAGATCTACATTGCCTGCAGCAATTGTCGCCAGAACCTCTGCTTTGTGTTCTGGCAAGGTGCCGCTGGACGTCCTGCCAATGAGTGGCTGCAAACCAATACCTTCGGCTCCATTATCCGACATGAAAATAATAACTGTGTTTTCAAACACACCCGTCTGCTTCAGATGCTCAACAACCTTGCCAACATTCTGATCAAGAGAGTCGATCATTGCCGCATAGATTTCCATATTCCGGCTCGCGATCGCGCGCTGCTCTTCCGGCATTTCTTCCCATGCGCCCAACTCGGGAAGATTTGCGTTGACCACAACATCGCCCAAAACGCCCAGCTCTGCCAAACGGGAAAGACGCGAAGTTCGCAAAGCCTGCGGACCAGCTTCGTAGCGACCTTCATATTTCGCAATCAAATCGGCGGGGGCCTGCAGTGGCCAATGCGGCGCAGTAAACGCCAAGTAAGCAAAAAATGGACGATCATCTTCAGCGTTCTGCGACAAGTACCCGATCATCTGTTCCGCGTAGAAGTCACTGGAGTACGCGCCAACAGGAAAATCAACAGGCACTCCATCCTCTGTATAGGTTACTGGCTCCAGTGCAGGCTCACCGTTTTGGCCATGACCAAAATGATCCCCGCCGCCGCCTAGCAAGACAAATGATTTTTCGAACCCATGCTCTGACGGCTGATGTTCTGGTTGGGTCCCCAAATGCCACTTGCCCGTCATCGCGGTATAGTAGCCCGCAGCAGAGAACTTTTCTGCAATCGTGCTGGTTTGGGGATCCAAAAACCCCTCATAACCAGGCTGCCCCTGCAACATAGGGAAGCTTCCTAACGCTTCGGCCATAACGCCGAGGCCGACACTATGATTGTCTTTTCCCGTGAGAAGCATGGAGCGCGTTGGCGAACAATTGGGGGAGGTGTAGAAACTTGTGAGACGCACACCAGAGATGGCGAGCGCGTCAAGATTGGGAGTATCTATCTCACCCCCAAATGCTCCAAGGTCGGTATAGCCCAGATCATCTGCGACGATGAGAAGAACGTTCGGCGGAGAGTCAAGATTCTCGGCCGGAGGAGCATCTTGCGAAGAGTGGTCACTCGAGCTGCAAGCTACTTGAAATGCAAGCGCGACGACAATCATGAGGCTTCGTTCAATTGTTCTCTTCATGCTTCATTCTCTTTATTGCATTTGATCCATGGGGAACTTCAGCGATACCTTCAAACACCCCCCGGTCTAATTTCTCGACCAATAGATTAAGATCGGCTCTGTCAGGAAGCGAACGTTAGAGCCCCATCCGAAGTCGTTTTTAACGGATGAGGCTCCAAGCGTTAAATGCCTAGACGCTAGAAGTCTGCTCGCAGGCGAACTCCATAGGTCTGTGGCGCATTGGATATGGCGTAGTTCAAACCGCGGTTGTTAACATTGGTATTTCTGAAATACCGCTCGTCCGTCGCATTCCGCACAAAGGCCGATAGAGCCCAATTCCCATCATCCGGTGAGAGCGTAGCATCGAGATCCACGGTGGTGTATGCGTCAGATCTCGTTGCTTCCACGAATGTAAAGCTCGTCGCCTGCTCTCCGCGATGAGACGCCGAGGCGGTTAGAGACAAATCGAATTCTCCCAAACCAATGACGTGATTGATTGCGAAATCAGCGCCAAACTCTGGTGAGTAAAGCAAGGATTGCCCCGAACAGTCATAGGTTTCAATAGCGCCTGTTACGCCTTGTGATGTACACCCAAAACGACCTCTGCCCGGATCTGAAACCAGTGTTAGGCTGTCATATGTGGAGTCTAGGAATTGCACATTTCCGCTAAGCGTTGTGCTGTCGGAGACGGCCCAAATAACGTCGATATCCAGACCCGTGATCGTTGCATCCCCGTTCGCAATTGGAAAAGATGAGGCGCTGTCCAATGTGGTAAAGTACGTGACCTGTTGGTCTGTATATTCCCAGTAGAAAGCTTCAGCATTGACTTGGAGCGTATCGCCCAGGAACCGGTTCTTAGACCCAATTGTGAAAGCATCGATAAACTCAGAGTCGTATGTTGGCGAAGCAGTACTAAGATCGACGCCTCCCGCACGATATCCGCGTTCATAACCGGCATACAGCAAATTGCTTTCACCCCAATCGAGCTCTACGCCCAACCGATAGGTCGTTTCTCCAAACTCAAGATCGGAACTCAAAGCCCCATCGCCCACATTCACAATTGCAGCGATTTGAGCCGGTGAATTGGGGAAAGTGCTCAGTCCGGGAATAAGGAAGTTGTAAACTGGTGGCGGCCCCATTCCCGGAACTGTGGCGACAGATCCAGCCGCTATCAATCCTGCATCCACAAAATGCTGAATAAAGGCATCGCGGTCCGATGTAATCGGGTGCTCTGGTATCAGGCCGGGAACAGCACAACCATGGTTGAAGGCATTTGCGATAAAGGGCGGTCCGGGCGTTAGGAAATCGCCACTGACGGGCGAACCGCCACAGAACGTCACGAACGTATCGCTTATGCCCTCAGCAAATTTGCTATCTTCCGTGTGACGGATACCCGCATTCAACCGGAGTGTTTCAGAGACGTCGAAAGTTCCTTGGCCAAATACCGCCCAAGAGTCGCCGCCATTTTCATAGTTTTGGATTGGAGACGCAAAGTTTTGAGCAAAAACGGTGCTCGTTTGGATTTCTTCGTCAATATAGAACGCGCCAACAATACCATTCAGCGGTCCGTCAAGGTCTGTCGCGAAACGCGCCTCAATGCTGGTCTGCTCATTCTGTTCATTCGTTTTGGCTGGCGCAAAGCCTGGCCCTATAAATGTGTAATCCTGATCAGATTCTCTGAACGCCGGAATCAATGTGAGCGTACCGGCTTCGGTCTCGTAATTGATCTCCGCCATGATCCCCGTGAAAGAGATATCTTGAAAAACATCGTCTGCATCAAGAGGACGGTATGGCGCAAAGGATGGCGTATGCAATACTCCCGTCCGGATAGCATTCGCCTCATCAGAGGTTGGACCAGAATCCACAGAAACGCCCGATGGGGTGAAATCAGTAAGTGATCCGGTATCGTTCGAAAAAGTGCCAACCAAGTCACCGCCACCGCCTAGCGCATTATTTTCAGAATAGTCACCAGCAATGCGAATTGACAGTTTTTCCGTTGGCTCAAACAAGATTTGGCCACGAAGACCAAAGGAATCAGCATCATTGAAACCATCATCGGAATATCCGTCCCGATCAAGCGAATTTCCGGATAGGCGAATTGCCACTTTATCGGAAACAGGAATGTTGATCGCGCCTTGCAAGCCAAACTTACTGAAGTTACCGATTTCAGTCTGAGCGTACCCAGACAGCTCACCGATAACGGGCTTTTGCGGAATATAGTTTAGAACGCCGCCTGTCGCGTTGCGACCGTAGAGGGTCCCCTGCGGTCCCTTCAACAGCTCTACGCGCTCCAAATCATAAAACGCCAGCCCCGCGGCGCCACTTGATCTTCCCAAATAAACGCCATCAACGTTTTGAGCGACAGCCGCATCTGTGAGTGGATTGACCGTAAGCGCCCCAACACCCCGAACAAATATGCTCGTGAGCGGGCCGCCACCAGCAGATATACCCAACGCAGGCGACAATTGTCCGAGGTCCTGCGCAGACTCTAATCCCGACTGCGTTAGCAAATCTTGATCATAAGCCTCAATTGCTACTGCTGCATCTTGAAGCGATTCTTCACGGCGCTGAGCAGTCACTGTGACCGTGTCGAGCGTTCTGCCTGCCTCCGCTCCAGAGTTTTCATTCGATGGCGCTGCCTCTTCTTGAGCAACCGCTGGTGCAGCCATCATTAATGCAACAGCAATATATGACGCCGTTCCGAGTTTAATCGATTTCATTTGAGGTCCTCCCATGACACGCATCCGTTAATCGGAAATCTGTTATCGTTAGAGCAAACTGCGTCCATTTAAGGAAATTGTATCTTTCGATGCATTTGCATCAGAAAAACAGATACGTGAAAACACTTAACTGGTCTGGCACATTTTGGGGCCGCCTCACACCTGAACAGACGATGAGAGTTTGCGTTCGCCCTAAACCATTTGGCAAAACTATCGATCAATATAATTTTTATCACTTTTACAGATTGACTGGCTCGACTTAGCTTGGGCGCAGAAATGAGGATGTCGCGTGAAACGGCACCTTGAGGAGGCTAAACAAGTTGCAGCAATTCACCGGATTCGCACCGAGCCTAACACTGCATACGCAGATTGAAGGCAATCGTCCTCTGGATGAGAGAAAATTGTAATGGGATTGCTACGAAAACTGTTTGGGAGCGGCCGTGAAATCCCGGCTGAGACGCAACAAACGACTAAAGGAGGTGCGGCATTGGCACGCGTAAATGACATTCGGTATATTGGCTACGGCGTCAGCGATCTGGAGGCTGAAAAACGCTTTTATGTGGAGAGCTGGAAATTAGAAGAAGTTCCGAGCACGGATGGCATGGTATATCTCGTGGCGCCTGGTACATCAGCCTCCTATTCGATCAGACTGCGCCAAACATCCGAGCCGCGCATCGACGTCATCAGCTGGAGCGCGAAGGATCGTGCTGAGGTGAACGCTCTGGTTTCGCAGGTCGAGTCTGCCGGCGGAAAAATAATCTCTCAGCCCGCCTCTCTGGACACTTTGGGGGGTGGATACGGGTTTCGCTTCTTTGACAAGAATGGCTTCACCATCGAGGTCTCTACAGAGTTCGAAACGCGCACTCCCGAGACACTAACGTCCGGCGAACCGCGGCCTGAGAAAATCAGCCACGTCGTTCTCCATTCACCTGACCATAAAGCTTATGTGGAGTTCTATGAAAAAGCCCTCGGCTTTAAAGTGTCCGATTGGCTCGGTGATTTCATGTGCTTCCTGCGCTGCAATGAATGGCACCATCGTATGGCAATCCTGCCGGGTCCGCCTGCCTTCAACCATGTTGCCTATGACGTACCGGATATCGATGCCATTATGAAAGGCGTAAAGCGGCTTCGCGAAACCAATGGTGACATTGCCTGGGGGCCAGGCCGGCACACCGCCGGAAATAACGTCTTTTCGTACTACGTGACCCCCGCCGGATACGCTGTTGAGTATACCTGCGATCTGGAAAAGGTCGATGATGAAAATTGGGAAGCCAAAGTTCATCCACCGAGCAAAGAAGTGATGGATCAATGGGGCTTCGGGGTTGGCGGACCCGAAACCATGCCGAAACCCATGCCTGATGCTGGTCTGTTTAAAGATATAGGAATTTAGGCATGGCCCTTTTTGAATTCTTCCCAAATTACATCTGGAATCTTTCTGTCGCGATTGCGACCGCGAGTGGCGCTGAGCTCGGCGAGATCGTTGATATGTGCCAGCCAATCAAGGACGCCGCCGATAGAGGTGCCGATGCAGGGACGCCGCAATTCATGGCCGAATGGGCAAAGAAAGCGGACACGCTTTTCGAGCTTGCCGAAGAAGATCTTGCACTGGGACGCAAATTCTCAGCAGCCGAAAAACTGCGCCGAGCCAGTCTGTACTATACGACCGCTGAGCGTATGCAGGGTGCTGGGCAGCCGGGTAAGGCTGCTACTTTCGCCAAGGCGCAAGACGCATTCAAGAAATATGTCGAATACGGCAAAGAGAACATCGAGCGAATTGAGATCCCGTACAAAGGCGCCATTATCCCAGGCTTGTTTACGCGTGCGGAGGGTGTGGAAAGCGAAGCACCCTGCGTCTTGTACACAAACGGACTGGACAGCTCCAAGGAGCTCTTGTTCTGGAGCTGGTTGCCGACTGCGCTCGCCAAGCGAGGGATATCTACCTTGTGCGTCGATCAACCTGGAACTGGAGAGACGCTCAGGCTTCATGGGCTACCAGCCACTCCCTATTCCGAAGAATGGGCGACACCTTGTTATGAATATCTTGCCGGGCGACCCGACGTCGACTCAGACAGAATTGGAGTCACAGGGATCTCTCTTGGCGGACATTTTGCGGCTCGCGCAGCTGCTTATGAACCACGCTTCGCATCTGGTGCAGTCTGGGGGGCTAATCACAATTGGCATGAGGTCCAGATCGGCCGACTTGAGAGCGAAGGCGAAAACCCGGTTCCACACTATTGGAAGCATGTTTACTGGGTGTTTGGCGCTGAAAACAAAGAGGACTTTTTTAAGAAAGTCGAAGGCATGAACATGAACGGTCATATGGACCGGATTAAAATGCCATTCCTCATCACGCATGGTGAGAATGACCGTCAGATCAATGTAAAATATGCGCATCAAGCATTCGAACAGATGACCAATTCTGTGCAGCCCAAACTGAAGATTTTCACCAGCCGAGAAGGCGGCGTCGAACATGTTGGCGCAGACAATATGTCGTTCGGCCGTGACTATATCGCCGATTGGTTCGCCGATACGCTGGGTGGGCGCGTCGCTTAAGTCGACAACGGAGATTGACCGGATGAGGCAAGCAAATGTTCCGATTGTGACGGTCAACCCGTTCTCTGAGGCATTTCTCAGCGACCCTTACGCCTATCACGGTGAATTGAGGGAAATCGGCCCAGTTTTCTGGTTAGACTCAATCGGCGTATATGGCGTCGCTCGCCATCAAGAAGTCGCGGACGTCCTGGCTAATCATGACGTCTTCATATCAAGCCGAGGTGTTGGACTAGCCGATTTCTCGAAGGAAGTACCGTTCCGCCCCCCCTCTCTTTTGCTTGAAGCCGATCCGCCGCTGCATACGCGAACCCGGGATTTGATGAATAAGATTGTGGCACTACCCGTGCTCAAAGCGCTTGAACCCGTCTGGCGAGAAAAAGCCCGCGAACTTGTCGCCGAACTCATCGAGCAAGATCGATTCGATGCCGTGACCGATCTCGCCGAAGAATTTCCAATGCGGATTTTTCCCGATGCTGTCGGTCTAATGGATGATGGGCGTGAGCACTTGCTGACATACGCGTCAATCGTGTTCAACGCTTTCGGCCCTCAGAATAAGATTTTTCACGATGGCATGAGCGGCGCGCAAGAGGCCGCAGATTGGGTCGCTGAGGCCTGCAAACGCGAGAATTTGAAAGCCGATGGCTGGGGCGAAGCGGTGTTTCAATCGGCCGACCGCGGCGACTGCACACATGACGAAGCCGAGCGCCTCGTGCGTTCATTTCTATCTGCAGGTGTGGATACTACCGTGAACGGCATATCCAATATCATCTACGCGTTCACGCAGTTCCCTGACGAGTGGGGGAAAATGGAACCGAACCAAAGCTCGACGCGCCGCGCCTTCAATGAGGGATTGAGATGGCGCTCGACCGTCCAGACCTTCTTTCGCACGGCCAATCAGGATACCAGCATTACCGACGTCAAGATCGAGGAAGGTGCCAAAGTGCTTACATTTTTGGCCGCCGCGAACCGGGACGAGCGACGATGGGACACACCCGACCAATTTAGCGTCACGCGCAACGCGGCAGGTCATGTCGGCTTTGGCCACGGCATTCATGCCTGCCTTGGTCAAATGGTCGCCCGCATGGAGGCTGATGCTTTATTGTCTGCGATGCGCGAGAAAATCTCCAGAATCAATGCGAACGGCCCTGCCGTGCCAAGGCTGAATAACACCCTCTGCTCTATGGCGAGCATACCGGTAAAAATAGAAAAGATTGGGAGTGAGGAATGACAGAAGCACCGTTTCGCAGAATCGTCACCGGCCATGATGCCGATGGCAAAGCGATCATTCAGGAAGATGCACCTCCGCCGCGCGTGCAGCGCATTGGCGGCGATACGGGACCAATGTTCTACGAGGTATGGAATACAACCCAGACCCCCGCTTATATCGATCCTGCGAGCGGCGAACCTCACGAGGAGAGCATCGTTCTTGCTCCACCAAAGAACGGAACGCGCATTCGTGTTTTAGATATTCCACCCGATGATGACAGCTTTGAGAATATGACGCCTGAAGAACGCAAGGCTCACTTTGCCGAAATCGGCGCAGCAGACGCGGTCGCCCAGGGCGAAAACGTCCGTCACGCTCACATGCATAAGACAGAAACAATTGATTACGGCATCGTCCTGGAGGGCGAGATCGTCCTTATCATGGATGAAGGTGAAACAACTGTCCGGGCCGGTGACATCGTTGTTCAGCGTGGGACAAACCATGGCTGGGCCAATCGCACTGACAAGAATTGCCGCATCGCGTTCATTTTGATCGACGGCAAATTCGATCCCGCATTGGCGTAAAGGACCTTGATATGAAACTTGCGACACTCGCCAATGAAACCCAAGACGGCCAACTGGTTGTAGTTTCCAGCGATCATCAGCGCTGTTTACCGGCAGATGCGGCGGCTGCGAACCTGCTTGATGCGATGGGGCGTTGGTCAGATGTAGAAGCAGACCTTAAATCTCTCGCCGAACGCGTTGAAGCAAGGGATGGCGGCGCCCAGCCATTTGACGCCAAGGCCGCTCTCGCACCTTTACCACGCTCATGGCAATGGCTGGACGGCTCTGCCTTTCCTCAACATGGGGAACTGATGCAGAAAGCCTTCAATATGCCGCCGATCGAAACCTCGAATCCACTCATGTATCAAGGCATGTCTGACCGATTCTACAGCGGCGCGGATGATATCCCGTTCCGAAGCGAGGCCGATGGGATCGATTTCGAGGGTGAATATGCTGTTATCGTAGATGAGGTGCCGATGGGCACGTCCGCAACAGATGCGATGGGTCACATCAAACTGATCATCCAGTTGAACGATTGGAGCCTGCGAAACTTTGGCCCCGAAGAAATGAAAACAGGCTTTGGTTTCGTGCGGGCAAAACCGCCCTGCAGCGTCGCGCCTGTCGCGGTTACGCCTGACGAACTCGGCGCAGCTTGGGTTGATGGCCGCGTCTGCTTGCCGCTTCACGTCGAATGGAACGCGAAGACGTTCGGCAGAGCGGTAGGGACGGAAATGGAATATGGATTTCATGAGCTTGTCGCCCATGCCGCGAGCGCCCGCGACCTGTGCGCAGGAACAATCATAGGCTCGGGAACGGTCTCCAATTCAGATTACCCGGCTGTCGGATCATCCTGCATATCGGAGCGTCGGGCCATAGACATGATCGAACACGGTGAAATCCGCACGCCCTTCATGGCATTTGGTGATCGCATCAAAATGCAGACGGTGCACACTGACGGGCGCCCAATATTTGGCGCCATCGATCAGACTGTCATTCAGGCAAGCGCTTAACAACAGGATCGTTATCATAATGAGCATCTTCAAAAATCTGTTTGGCCGCAAGGGCAACTCGGCCAAAGCCTCCGAACAAGCCGTGACGACGTCGCGCGACAAGAAATGGTCCATTCTCGTCATTGGCGGCGGCATCGGCGGGCTCACTGCCGGCATTGCCCTTCGCCGCAAAGGCTTCGAAGTCGAAATTATCGAGCGAGATCCAGAATGGTCAGTGTATGGTGTGGGCATCATCCAGCAAAACAATGTCGTGCGCGCGGTCGCTGAGCTGGGCGTTATCGATGATTATGTTGATGCTGGTTTCGGATTTGATCATGTGAAGATCTTCCTGCCCAACGGAACCGAAGTCGCTCACATTCCTACCCCGGCACTGACTGAGAATTATCCAGCCTGTGTGGGCATTGGACGACCCGCATTGCAGCGCGTGCTCGGGGACCGCGCCAAGTCCTCAGGAGCTAAAATCCGACTTGGGCTCACCGCAGAGAAGATTTCTGACACGGGCAGCCATGTCGATGTTGTCTTCTCTGACGGCAGTGAAGGGCGATATGATCTCGTTATCGGCGCTGATGGCATTTACTCGCAAACCCGAAATACGCTTTTTCCAGACGCCCCAAAGCCAGAATTTACCGGACAGGCGGTCTGGCGCTACAATTTCAAGCGGCCCGACGATGTTCAAGGACTTTGGGTCTATAATGGAACACCCGGCGTCGGCCTGGTGCCGATGACAGACGAACTGATGTATATGTATGTCACCACCGCGGAGCCGGATAATCCGCGGATTCCGACCGAAAATCTCGCGAGCGAGATGCGAAAGCGCATGACCACGCCGTCCCCAATGGTGCAGAATCTGGTTGAGCATGTCACCGATAATGACGGCGTCGTCTATCGCCCGCTGGAATGGTTGATGCTGGAAGGCCCATGGCATAAGGGCCGGGTCGCCTTATTGGGAGATGCGGTCCACGGAACCACCCCGCATCTTGGCCAAGGCGCGGGTCTTGCGATCGAGGATTCGCTGGTGATCGCTGACGAACTTTCAAAAGCAGCAACACCAGAAGAGGCCTTCGAGAAATATCGCGCCCGCCGTTTTGAACGCTGCGACTATATCGTTAAAAACAGCCTTGCCATTTGTAAGGGCCAGTTGGGAGAAGGTCCGCTTATCGACAATAGCAAGGCGTCCGGGGAAGCCATCGCGGTCGTCTCGCAGCCTATCTAGTTTTCCGGGAGGGTTTTCAGCGAAAATTGAGCCTTACGCGGGCTGACCGAGGCTAGGTATATGATCCACTCCCGGTTTCGCTATTTGAAAACATCGCCCGAGATCAACCAACTTGCGGTGATGATGTGCGCTCGATTTCCACCCGTATGGCGAACCGCATGAAACCCGGCGCAAAAGGAGGAATATCAATGATAGGATCAAGATGGTTAGGCGCCATTATAGGCGTTGCGCTATTGGTGTTATTGCTTGTGCTGGAACTGCTCTCGGTTTCGGCAGGGCCACCTCCTGGTCAATTGGCAACTGGCGGCGCACCTCCGCCACAAGCCGTATTCGGCGCACAATTCGCCGCGGTGCCCACTTGGGTGAAGGTATGGATGAAATTTCAGGACATGGTGATCGGTGCACTACTCCTGTTTGTTCTTTGGCGAAAAGAAGCCCAGATTTACGGCTTGGCAATCCTCGCCAGTCACATCTTTCTTTTTGCAGTTATGCCAATTGTCCCGATCGAAAAACTGACACTTGGTTTCGCCTCTTTAAGCCATTTCTTTTGGATCATCCCCCTCATCGTCTTCGTGCGCGCTTGGCCTAGCCTTGACAAGGCGACAGGCTACGGTGCCTGGGTGACGGTTGCGATATTCCAAATTGTCTTTTCATTGGTTTTCGACATTCCCGATGGCATCGGGTTTGTCATGTCATTGCTGTGAAATTGACCTTAGGAGGAATCGAAAACCCATTGCGGGGGTCGCGTTCCCGGTTACCTGCAACCGGCGTATCAACGGTCAGGACAAGAGTGGTGAAGCCAGCATCGCGTACCCGGCTCAGAACCTGCTCGACGAGTGCCCGGTCTTTCCAGACATAGACCTGAAACCATTTCGGCGCCGGGCAGATCTCGTGAATCATCTCTACCGCGACGGATGCCAGGGTAGACGCCGAGTATAGGCAACCAGCCTTATATGCGGCGGCAGCCACCGCGCGCTCACCCAGTCGTGGATGGAACAGTCTTGATGCTGCCGTTGGCGATATCAGGAAGGGTAGCTCAAAACGCTGCCCCAATACTTCTGTGCTGAGATCCACGTTTGAAACATCGCGCAGCGCCCGCCAACTCAGCTCATAATCATCATATCGGCTGACCGAACGCGCGAGCGTCACTTCATCGTCTGCACCACCGTCTATATAATCGAAAACCATGCGCGGTAAGCGACGCTTCGCGCCTGCCCTTAGGTCGGCAATATTGATCGCAGACGTAACCGACATGTTTCCACCTCCTCTATCACGGCGGCCGCATGCATCACGATAGGTGGGAAGGCTCGGTTCGCAACCTCTAAAGCGTACAACTTCCCGATTGAGGATTGCTCTGATAAATCGCCTCTTAGAAAGACGACTATGAGGAAGTGCAGCTTCAAGGTCGGGGGGACATAAATTTCTGGCGGGAAAAACCTCTAGAAAGTATATTGCGCTCTCAATGAAGTAATTTGGGTGAGAGGTTAGACTCTCAGTTTTTGGGCTACAAAATGGGCCACAAAATGGGCTACAAATCTTCACCAAAAACGTTTTAACCAGTTGTTTTTAATAGACTTTTATGCGAATATTCACTCCTACTCGCGGAGCCACCCACACCCCTCATTCCATAGTGCAAACGCTATATTCCGCGCATGTCTGCCGCATGGAATGGAAATGCAGAAACAGCCTCTGCGGCCTGTCGTGCATCCGCATTTGTCGAAAACATACCGCGCTGAGAATCCGGTAGACCAGCAGCAATCGCGGCCATAATTATTTGGCTGTAAGCATCTAATGCTGCACGTTTTTCGCGCCCTTTAGCAGATGTGGTTGGCGCAGGAATGGGAGGATGAAAAGTGACACCGACCGATTGCTTTGATCCGCCGAGCAATGTCTCTGCCCCAATAATACTTATAGGTACAACTGGCGCCCGGCTATGATAGGCGAGGAAAGCCAAACCCGGCCGCGCTGGTCGCAACAGCGCCGCCCAGCTTCCACCTTCGGGAAAGATGCCCAACACTCCGCCCTGCTCTAATACACCCAATGCCTGGGTCAGTGTTGAACGGCTGAAGCCACCGCGATACGCACGAATGAAGCCCCACATTTTCGGAATCATCTGCGCCCATATCGGCGAGTTCGGCCGCTGTGCACCGCCGATGAATTCAACCAGTCGCGGACTCGTATACAGGATCAGCGGCGGGTCGACAAAGTTGAAGTGGTTGGGCGCCAGGATTACCGGTCCGGACGCTGGCACATTTTCAATGCCAGTCACCTTCAAATCACCGAAATGATGAACCAATCGACCTGTAAGCGCGCGAAGCACTGATCGTGAGATGCGTCGCCTCGGATACTTGATCTTCGTCATCCTGCCCATGCGTCAACTGTAGGGGAATCGTGCGCCGCATCAATGCATTCATGATATGGGAGTAATGATGGTACCGCCTCTTGGGTTCGAACCAAGGACCTCTGGTTCCACAAACCAGCGCTCTAACCAACTGAGCTAAGGCGGCACTAGCGGCCTCCATACGCCGGAGCGCGCTGGGGTTCAAGATTGAAAAGCGCCCATTTTTCGCAAAACGCAGCGCAGTCTATCCATCTGCTCCCATAACGCGCACCCGAACAGCGCTCGTACGCCCGGCGGCATCGACGGCGCTAACCCTGTAGAAACCGGGCTGCTCAGGTCGCCAGGCGGGCAGCCCGCCGGCGTCAGGCTCAACCTTCTGGCCATCTACAAACCATCGCAACTCACCTTCCCCTCGCCCGGCGAAGACGAAAGGTCGTGAGGCGCGGCCATCAATCTGACCAGCCCAAAGTTCCGCATCCCGCGGCGGGAACAGGATTTCAGGTGGCCCCGCTTCGGCAAAACTGGAAAGCGCGCCCCGCGCATCAGGGGCATCTTGCGTCATCAAGCGTGTACTCGATGCGCCACTTGACCCGAAATGCAAAGCGGTACGATCAGCAACTTCAAACAAGAGTGGCAGCGCGGCTTTGCGTCCCGTTTGCCCCGGACGCGGCGCGCCATCAGCGCGGCCAACCCAAACCACAATCGCATATTCACCTGAGACCCCTGCAGCCCATGCATCGCGGAAGCCATAGGAGGTGCCTGTCTTGAATGCGACTTGCGGCGCCGCTTGCGTCAGACGCCCCGGCATCCGCCCGGCGGGCGCTGGCGTCTCACGCAGAATTTTAATGATCTTGGCTGCGCTATCGGCGCTCATCAACCGAAAGCCTTTGCGCTTAACCGCGTTCGAAATCTGCGCCTCATCCCAGACAAGCGGTTTAGCGCGCCCCCCATCACCAAGCGCGGCATAGAGAACGGCCAGCTCTCGGGCCGTCAGTCCCGCACCGCCAAGCGCCAGGGCGAGACCAGGTTCGCGTTTCGCGCCGCTTGAAATGCGCGGCGGCGCACCCGCCAGCGCCAAGGTCGCGGCGAAACGCTCTGGGCCAACCCGGTCGAGCGCCAGCACGGCGGGGATATTCAGCGAATGCTGCAAGGCTTCGGCAATCCGCACATCGCCGCGAAACATACGGTCGAAATTCTCTGGCTGATATGCCGCAAACCGTTTCGGCAAATCTGCGATGGTCGTGTTTGGAGCCGCGCTGCCATCGTCAAACGCCATGGCATAGATGAAGGGCTTCAGGGTCGAGCCCGGCGAGCGCGCTTGCGCCGTCAGGTCGAGCCAGCCACCGGGCCGGCCTCGATCGGCTGATCCCACCGAAGCGCGCACGGCGCGCGTGTGAACATCGACCACGAGTATAGCAACTTGCGTCTCATCATCTTGCGCGGTGGCCGCGCGAAGCGCGATCTGCTCCATCTCAGCCTGCAATCCTGCATCAAGCGTCGCGCGAACATCGCCAGATGAATTCAATGCCGCACGCCCGGACGCATGCCACGCGCGGGCTGGAAATGCGTGTCGGCCAGACGGTAAATCGGCGCTCCTCGCTTCTTGCGCCCGCGCTGCATCCAGATAACCAAGCCGTTCCAGCTTCGCGACAATCGCCTCACGACCTGCGGCAGCCCCTTTGGGTCGCAGATCGGGGCGGCGCACCTCTGGCGATTGCGGCAGCGCGATTAAAAGCGCGATCTGGTCATCTGAGAGCCGGTCTGGCTCGCGGCCAAAATAACGCCAGCTCGCGGCGCGAATGCCTTCCAGATTGCCGCCATAAGGGGCCAGCGTAAGATAGAGTTCGAGGATTTCGCGCTTGCTCAGGCGTTTCTCAATCTGGTGCGCCCGAAACATCTCGATCAGTTTTGACGGCACAGTACGCGGCCGCGGCTCAAGCAAGCGCGCCGTCTGCATCGTAATTGTCGATCCACCCGACACTATTCGGCCCGCACGCGCCGAACTCGTCGCTGCGCGCACCATACCAATCCAATCAACACCGCCATGTGACCAGAAACGTTTGTCTTCGACCTCCAGCAAGGCTTCAACGAAGACAGGGTCAGTATCTGCAAGCTGCGCAGCAAATCGCCATGTGCCGTTCTCAAGCGGGATCGCTCGCAACGGTCGACCATCACGATCACTCACCATGATCGACACGGCCTCCCCACGCTCAAGCGGGGGTGGAAACACTTTATCCAGCAGGACGAAAGCGGTCAGCGCCGCCAATAAGGCAATCGCTGAACGCTTAATCCAAATCACTTGCTACCGCCCGGCCCCGTCGCCTGAGGCGCAATCGTGAGATTCGTCGCGGCTGAGCGCGCAAACACGTCAGGTCTGTACATGTCTTCCGCGACAGCGCCCGGCATCGTAAATGTGCCCGGCGTTACAGCGCGCACGACATAAGCCAGTTTGCGGTCCTCATCGATGACATCAATCGCAGCGACAAAACGATCATCTCTCGCCTCAGCCGTCTCTGCCTGATCAATCTGACCAATCCACGCAAAGGCACCATCCGGCGCATACTCGCGTGCACCATCAACAGTCCGCAATACGGTTTCAATCTCAAACCCTGCAGGCAGAAGATCAGCAATGATCACCGGATTGTTCCGGCGCTGTTTCGGAGAGACCGTCAATTGCACGACAAACTGGTCGCCTTGCGTCACTTGCGCCAGATCAACCCGGCCGCCTTGCAACGTGCGGATTGTCTTACCGATAGACAGGCTCTCGCTTGCAGGTGGCGGCGCGGATGCTGGCGCACCTGTGACCATCACGGTGCGAAACACCGGCGTCGATCCCCGCTTCAGGCGGAAACTCACACCGCGTTCAAGCTGCGAAGCTGACACCATATAGCGACGGTCATTGTCGCTATTGCGGCCTAGTCCATCAACATCAAGGCGCAGACCATCCTCTTGACTGAGACCGTTAACCGCCAATAGCAAATAAGCCTTTTCCTGCGTCGTCAGACGATCTGGCTCAGGAACATCTTCGCCGACCTGCGTCGCCAGCCGCGAGACATGCTCATTAAAGCCGGTCTCTGCTGCCAGCGCGAGCACGCCAGACAAGTCACGTAGCGGCGTCTGGTAGTAATCGCCATCATTATCATAGCCGAGTGCCTCTTCTGCCGCATCAAAGGCGCTAAAGGCCCGAGACCGGTCGCCCATATAGGATAGAGCCGCAGCAAGATGCGCGCGCGCCAGAGGCGAGCGAATTTTGCCTAGCTCCCTGTCATGTAAGTAGCGCAAGCGAGAGACATCCGCTTTGCCAGCCCGTGCCAACACATAGAGAGCGTAAGGCGCGGCGCGTTGCATCAGCAACTCTTCTGTATCGTCATGCCAGCGGCTTTCATACACATTCGTCTGATAGCCATAGACCCGCCATGCATCACCCTGCGCAATCGCACGCATGGACTGATAGGCCCGGTCAAGCGCGGCTTGCGGCACTTCATAGCCAGCCTCTTGCGCCCGGTAGACAAAGTCAGTCGTATAGGCCCCGAGCCAAGGCGAAGCATAGCCATCGCCTTCGCGCCACAAGCCGAATGCGCCATTATCACTCTGGCGGTTGAGCACGCGAGCCAGGGCTTTTTGCACGCGGTCCTTGGCGACAGGTTCGCCCTCGGCGCCTTCATCAACCAATTGCTCAGCATAGATCAGCGGCAAGGCGCGGCTGATGGTTTGCTCCGTGCAGCCATAGGGATACCGCGCAAGCGATTGATACAGCGCATTCGGATCAACCGGAATGCCAGAGAAACTCACCGACATCATCGCAGTGCCCGGCACAAAGCCATCAAGCAGGTCCGCACTTGGGGCATACGTCTGGTCGGCTTCCATAAGCGCCCGCGATATATTCGTCACGGGCAGGAATGGAGATCGCGTTTCGATCTGGTAGGCCCGATCAACCGCGTAATTATCCGGTCCAGTCACATTCAACCGCATCCGCGAAACACCGGTTCCGTCGGCAGAAAACCGTAGTCCCTGATCCACACGTTGCCCCTGCGGGATAGTTTTCGACAATTCCTGCGCAGCAACGTTCAACGGATCACTGGCTGTCAGAGACGCATTAAACTGGCCGCTCGACAGTTCGATATTATCGATACTCACAGTCGCGATAGCCTCATCACCGGGCGCCATGAAGCGCGGCAGGATGAGATCCGCTGGCGCCTTATCGCGCACCGTCATCGGCTGGCTCGCATGGCCAAGCCCACTCGGAGACCAGGCGACAGCCATCAAACGCAGCTCACCATTAAACTCCGGCACATCAAACGTGATTTCAGCTTTACCGCCGCGCCCCACTTCAACCACGCCGCTAAACAGCGCCACGGTCTGTGTTGGTACGACTGATAGACCTTCGCCGCCGAGCTGATCGCCGCCTGACCGTACTTCTGCAGGCAGACCAAGGTTTGGATCAAGCAAACGCCCATAATCATCATATAGCGAGACACCCATCGCCTTTTTGCCGAAATACCAGTCGACAGGATCGGGGCTTGAGAATTTCGTCAGGCGTAAAATACCTTCATCGACAGCCGCCAGCGTAACAAACGCCTTCTCGCGCGGGCCATCCGCAACGGTGACTTCAATCGTCTGCTCACGTCCCGGCCGCATGAGCGCTGGCGCATCAATTGTTACATCGAACGTGCGCGCCGCCATATCGACAGGTACATAACCGACGCCAACTGCCCGGCGCGGCTTGGACTGCACCACGGGATCGCGCGGGGTATAGACATTGACCATGACATAGGCGCCCTCACCCCACTCTTCCGTCACGGGAAGCGTGATTTGCGTGCCTGATGCCTGCACAGGCCGGGTTTCAACCGACAAGACGCGATCTGTGGCGACAACAATCTGAGCCTGGCCATCATACGGCGGCACAATCGTTAGCGCAGCCGGTCGTCCGGGCAGGATGGTTTGCTCGTCCATAACTACCTGCACACGGTCAGGGGCTTCTACGCCATCACCGGAGACATCACCGCCCCAGCCGACATAAAAACTACGGCTGGCTTTAGCACCATCGTCACTTTCGATGATCAGCTCATGTGGGCCCCATTGGAGTTCATCAACCTTGACCTGACCGAGACCATCCGCAGTGCTCATCTTACCTTCATTGACTGTGCGAACAGATCTTGAGCGACGCCACTTCCACTGCCCATTCTCGCGATACCAGTCATAGTGATAGTCGATTTCCAGCAGCTTGAAGTTCAAATCAGTCGATAGACCCTCGCCTTTGGCATTGACGGCGGCAACCTGAAACGCGCCTTCGGATTCATAACCAAGACGGCCTTCGAACAATGGCTTGGTACCGAGATAGAGGTCGGTTGGACGATACGGGATACGAATACTCTCTGTTACGGCGCGGCCACCCGGCTCAAGCACACTGACGACTGTATTCAAACGCAGTGGAATATCTGCATTACGCCCGCGCGCCCCTGGAACAAGACGCACTGTTGCGCGGCCAGCGCCGTCCGTCGTGCGATCTTCAAGCTCGATAATCTGCTCACGAAAGCGACTGTCATGAACGCCCCATTGGACTCCCTCAAACCCTTCAAACGGTGATGGGTCGGGTTCAACCCGGGCTTGGGATTTGACCGTCAGGCCAGCGCCCGGCGCGCCATACAGAAAGCGGCTCACAACATCAATGTCGCGCGCATCATCGCCGGGCAGGAAGACAGCATCTTCGCCCTCAATCTCAACGGCAATCCGCTGCGGTACGAAGTCTTCAACTGAATAGGAAACTTGTCCTGCAACACCGCTGCCATCAATTTCAATCACTGTCCGCCACATACCGCGCGACGCATCACGCGGCAGGGCAATATCGCGCTGGATAGCGCCAGCGGCCTCAAGCGCAAAACGCTCGCGTTTCGCCTCCATACCATTGGGGCGATACGTGATAAGCGTGCCCGCGCGTTCCGCAACGGCGCGGCCAGCACGGTCGCGCATCATCGCCGTCAGGTAAACCGTTTCACCGGGGCGATAGATACCGCGCTCTGTGTAGAGATAGGCATCCACTGGCCCCGGCGTCACTCGCCCGCCAACGCCCAGCTCTGACATATCAACCGGCGCGCGGGTAAGTTCCAACACTGCCGTGTCGCCCTTGAGACCAGAGGCCAGCAACATTTTCGGAGCCATATTGCCGGTCCCGGCGAGCAGCTCGGCGTTGAACGAGACACGGCCATTCACACCGGTAGCAGCCTCACCCAGCACTTCATTGTTGAAGGCCAGCAATTGTACAGGCGTATTCTGCAGCGCCCGCCCATCTTGCAATGAACGCAGCGTCACATCGAGCCCGCTTTGCGAGCGATAGGCCGTAAGTGCCAGATCCGTTAGCATGATCCAGCGTTGAGCAGACGCCGCCGGGCCCGCATAGCGATCCAGCTCCTTGGCATCCTCAACCTCAACATAATACGCGCCGGGTTCCAACGTTTCGATCACATCCGGTAGTGGGAAGACAGAGACAACCGGCGCATTCGCGATGTTCTCAACATCCATCGTTCCGGTCCAGACTTGCGAGGCGACGTCGCTGGGGTTCTCATCGCCGTAAATATAGCTGCGGCGGCCCTGCTGAGACTCAGCCCCTTGCGTAATGGTCTTGAATGCCAGCGCACGATCATTGACCCGCGACACTGTGACTTTAACCGCCTCGACATTCACTGTTTCAATTGCGAGACCATCAGCGTCTTGGCGCGGCAGGATTACGCCTGCACCTTTAAAACCGACAAATGGCGGGCGATCTTCGAAGCTGATGGAGACTTCTTCTTTGCGGGAAAGCTCGCTGCCATCGGCTGCAGGCAGCCCCTCTCGCAGCACAGCGGTATAGGACGAGGCGAAGCTCAGACCATTCAGGCACAATTGTTCGCCATTCACCTCAAACGCTGGGGCGGCATCGTCTTCAAGCTCGACATAGATTGAATAGTCTGCATCCGGATCAAGCGGCTTGGAGAATACCATACAGGCTTTGGGCTGATCACCGCTCGTATCGGGATTGTAGCTAGCATAAACAAACGCATTACTGGCCTGTGCCTCAGCGAGGCGCTGGCGTTCGCGTTCTCGTCGATTAGCGGCGACCTGATCAGAACGAGAGCGTTCGACGACCTGCCCGACATCGGATTCGGGCGGCGGCGGCACATCAGAAGTTTCGTTATTTCCACTACATGCCGCTAGCGTAATGGCCAGCGCACCTAGCAGGATATTGCGAACCCCCAATGGTCGACTGCTCATAATGCGTCCCTCTCCTGTTTTGCTTGCAAGACCTTTACACCCGTTCGGCAAGCCGCCAAGTGGGCCGAAACAAGACTTTTTTTAGATATAACACATTTCGAGGGTCGCGCTGCAATGGTCGAGGTCGATACACTGATACTTGGTGCCGGTGCAGCGGGCTTGTTTTGCGGGGCACGCACAGCTGCGCGCGGACGCCGAACCCTTGTCCTCGACCATGCCCGAAAGCCCGCTGAGAAAGTACGCATTTCGGGTGGCGGACGTTGCAACTTTACAAATATGCACACCATGCCTAGCGCCTTTATTTCCGAGAACCTGCATTTCGCAAAGTCGGCGCTCGCGCGCTACACGCCATGGGATTTCTGCGACCTTATGGCAACGCACGACCTGAGCTGGCACGAGAAAACGCTTGGACAGTTGTTCTGCGATCAAAAAAGTGGCGCAGTCATACAGATGTTGCTCGACGAGTTATCCAAAGCGGGCGGCGAGCTGCGCCTTGAAACGCAAATTGATGCGGTTGAGCCATCCGAATCTGGATTTCTCGTTTCAACCTCAGCAGGTGAAATCAGAGCGCAGAGCCTCGTTGTCGCGACAGGCGGCCTCTCAATCCCTAAAATGGGCGCGACACGGCTTGCCTATGACCTTGCGGAGCAATTCGATCACGCGCTCATCACCCCGCGCCCTGCGCTCGTGCCGCTGGTCTTCACAGGTCAGGCGCATGACGATTTTGCTGCCATTTCCGGCGTGTCCACGCCGGTAGAAGCGTCTGCAGCGCGTGGCCCGTCCTTCGCTGAAAGCCTGCTCTTCACACACCGCGGCCTCTCGGGCCCGGCAATCCTGCAGGTTTCTTCCTACTGGAATAGCGGTGAAGCTATTACGGTGGACCTGCTGCCTGGACACGATGCAATCTCGCTCCTTTTCCAAGCCAAGGCGGAAGAGCCCAAGGCAACCCTGCCCACAATCCTTGCCACGCATTTACCCAAACGCCTTGTCGACCTGATCGCGGCGGAACCGGGCGTATCAGCTGACAAACGCCTCGCCGAAATACCGAATAGCGAACTTGAGGCCGTGGCGCTGCGTCTCAAACAGTGGGCACTCACACCCGTTGGCAGCGAAGGGTGGCGCACCGCAGAAGTCACAGCAGGCGGTGTCAGTACAGACGGGCTTTCCTCACGCGACATGCAGAGTAAGCATCACAAAGGGCTCTACTTCATCGGAGAATGCGTCGACGTCACAGGCTGGCTGGGCGGGTATAATTTCCAATGGGCCTGGGCCAGCGCCGCTGCAGCCGCAGAAACCGCTTAGGGGCCAGTTACCTCATAGCCTTTGTCGCGTAGCATCTTGATGACGCTATCTTCGCCCATCAGGTGCGCAGCGCCGACGGCGATAAACACTGTTCCAGGCTCGTCCAGCATCGCCTCAACCTGCGGCACCCACGCTTTGTTGCGCACGACCAGCAGCGAATTGTAAATTTGATCGCTTGAGCCAAAGGCCTCGGGGTTGGCGACCACAGCTGTCAGTCCGGCCACGTCACCGTCCGCCCACTCATCCACAAGCACGTCCAGCATTTTCGCTGATTCATCGATCATCAAAGCGGTTTCATATAGAAATTGGACCTGAATTTCTTCCGGCAGCAAATCAAACGCATCGGCCTGAGCGCTCACATCTTCCAGAAATCCAATATCCTTACCGGCCCGTTGCGCAGCAGCTTCCAACACATTATCAACGCCAGAGTTTGGATCATACCCATCCCGTGTCAGCCCAGCCTGGCTCACCATAATCGCCGCCATCCACGGTTCCATCGCGTTATAGGCATCAAGGAAAAGTCCTTCTTCCAACAACGCCGAATCGATAACGGCCTCGTCGCTAGCGTTAAGCGTTGCCCGCAAGCTGCCGCCATTTTGGTACATTCCGCGCGGCAGGAAGTCCCGCATAAAGGCGGCCTGGCCATCAGGGCTTTTCAGGTCGACCTCAAAGACAATTTTGTCTGCAGCCTCGAAAGCGGTTTCAAACGCGGGTGAACGCCACTCGGTTTCTGGGCGCAGCAAGTGTACCGTTCCAAAGAAATGAATGTCCGTATCGTCGTCCGCGAGCGTCCAAACCGGCGGGAAACCAGGCCCCCTCGTCTGTTCCGCAATCGCTTGAGCGGCGGCCAGCTCGGCCAGCAACGTAGCTTTGTCAGTGCGTTCAGGGGCCTGCTCTGTTTGCGGGTTGGTTTCTGTCTGCAGCGAAGGCTCGGGCTGCGCACAGGCTGACAGAACTAACAGTCCTGCAAACACTGCCGATATCATTCTGGTGGGGGTTTGCATAAACACGCGCACTCTCTTTGTCGTATCCTGTGCATCATGCGACAGGCTCCAGCCAAGGTATAGAACGCAAAACTGCTAATCGGAAATTACCCGCAGGCGGCCAATTGCATCACTGCCCGGCTTGCCGTAATAGGCCGATAACGCACCCATAGCTCAGCTGGATAGAGTGCTGCCCTCCGAAGGCAGAGGTCGCAGGTTCGAATCCTGCTGGGTGCGCCACGTTTTTGTGGTGATTCTGTCTGAAAATTAGGATTTGACGGATCGGCTTGCAGGTGACTGTTATCGAAGCGAATTCAGCCCAATCTGACCATAATTCACCCCATTTTGCCCGTCTGCGCGCGTCCAAATGCAATTAAGGGGCGCATATACCCATAAAATCGTATAAGACACGCCCCGTCGATACCGACTTTGGAGAAGGGGAGAATCTTTCCATGACTAAATTACAAATGATGCTGGCTGCAATCGCAGCAACAGGCCTTGCGGCGTGCGATCAGGCAAAAGAAGCTGCTGACGCAACTGTCGAAGCTACTGGCGACGCGGTTGATGCAACTGTCGAAGCTGCTGGTGATGCAGCCGATGCAACAGCTGAAGTTGCTGGTGACGCAATGGACGCAGCCGGTGATGCAGTCGACGCGACTGTTGAAGCCGCTGGAGACGCTGCGGATGCCACCGTCGAGGCTGCTGGTGATGCGGTTGACGCGACAGTAGACGTTGCAAGCGACGCGGCTGCAGCTGCAGGCGATGCCGTAGACGCAACAGTTGATGCTGCTGGCGACGCTGTTGATTCAGCAGGTGACGCGATTGACGACATGGTCAATGACGGCGCCAATGATGTTGAAGAAGCCGCTGAAGAAGCTGCGGAAGACGTCAAAGAAGCTGTGACGCCTGAATAAGGGCCCGCACTTTTAGCTTTTGAAAACATAGAAAAGGCTGCTCCTCACGGGGTAGCCTTTTTTAGTGTGACATAGACCGCCCTACTCCGTTTTCTGATCCGGTCTGATTCGGCTAGAGAACGGCTGAACGCGAAACCGCCGCCCACTACTGCGCGTTTCAGCGCGGCTGAGATAGATGTATTTCTTCTCGCGATCGATCTGCATACGAAAATTCTTCAATGTATCCAGCCCAAGCACAATGATTGGCTCATCAGCGAGGCCAAGATAATCAAACAATGCTGGATCGGCTGACAGGATCAAAAAGTCCTCCATGCCGTGGCGCCCTATTGAAAGCCGCCGCGCCGAGACGACACTCACACCTGTAAAAGTCGCGTCTGCGCCATAGAGTTGTTGTGTGAGATCCGGTTTCAGACGGGCGCCCGCCAGCCGCGCGAACGCCCCATTTACATATGTCTCGGAAGACCCTGTATCGATCAGCGCTCGTCCCGTTACCCCATTCAGTTTGACCTTTATGAACGGTAGCCCCTGAATCTCCTCATACCGCAACCGCGAGCGAACCGAATCGCCAGTCGACTTTGGCCGTCGATCATAGAGTTCAATCCGATTGTGACCGAAATCAAAATCGATGACCCGCGCGTCAAATGCGTTAGCTGGCACCACTGATTTATGTCCGGGAAAGCGAACCTGATTATTGACCGCAACAGCGAGTTCCGACAGCTGCAAATTCCCGAGGCGTAGATCACCGACCTGCGCCGTATCAAAGGTGAGCGTACCCTCAAGCCCCAAAACGGCGACCTTTTGATCGCGCGGCAAGGCCCGCGCCGCCGCGAGGACATCATCATCCACCAAGGGATATGTCGCAGCTGTGTCGATCACGCCATAAGCATCGATACCAGCAACGCTTAGGGCGATCGTCATCTGGTCATCCTTGCTGACCTGCATGTCGATCTTGCCAATATCGCCGCCTGCAAGCGCGCTGCCGCAGACCAAGGCAGCGGCTAATATGGTGGCGCTAAATCGGCGGATCATAATGATCTTCTCCTGTTGTGGTGGGCCAAGCTTCATCCGGCCTCTTCTTGTTTCTACGAGTGTCGCACAGATTGCCTTCAGCGCCAAACATGACCGAACTGTCATTTTGGCAAAAAAGCTTCTGTCGCCGCGCGAAGCATGCGAACATGCAGGCATGATACGACGCTACATGTCCAAACGCCGTGCTGCGCTTGCGAGCGCTTTGCTTATGCTGTCGCTCGCGTGGCCCACTGCGAATGCGCAAGTGCGCAGCCAGGATTATTTTCGCGATGTCGTCAGCCTGTCTGAATCTCTGGGCAAAGCACACGGCATTCGAACATTGTGCAATGGCCGCGGCGACCAGTATTGGCGGGAGTATATGCAGCGACTTCTGGACGTTGAAGCGCCGTTTCAAGGCGGCCTGCGCCGGTCCATGATCGATGGCTTCAATGCTGGCTTCAAGATCAGTTCGGACCAATTCAATATCTGTACGCAAACGGCGATTGAGGGCGAGAAGATGTATGCCGCTGAAGGCCGGGAACTCACCACGCGCCTCGCAACCGCCAATATTCCCGGGGCCGATTCGCGCTAGCTGTCGCCGCGTCCCACGCGCGCTTTGCCGCGCCCCAAAGCCAGCGCCTTGATCGCCCCGCGAAATGTGCGCACTTCCTGCGCGGTCCACTCACCGCGAATGAAGGCATTACGGATATTGTTCTTCATAAGCGGCGTCTTGTCGGGTGGATAAAAATACCCGGCGCGCTCCAGCTCATCCTCAAAATGCTCAAACATCCGTATAAGATCGGCCTTATCGGCGGGTGGTTCGACCCCTGCCTTTTCCCCCTCCCATCGACCGGGCATCGCGGATACGGCGCCATGCGCGGCGCAGAATACGCCAACCGCTTGCGCCAGATTGAGCGAGGCAAAGCCCGGATTGACAGGGTAAGTCATAATCGCATCAGCCAGACCCACGACATCGCTGGGCAGGCCATGGTTCTCTGCGCCAAACAGGATGCCAGATTTCAGCGCGCGGGCTTGGATCAACTCGGCCCCGCCTGCTGCGGTAACCACCTGCTTTTCCATCCCGCGTGGGCGAGCGGTGGCGGCAAGCACAAGACCAAGGTCGCCAATAGCGGCTTCCGCCGTCTCAAACACACGGACACTAACCCCCGCTTCAAAAGCGCCTGCCGACAGAGGCTCAGACGCCGAATTCGGCCAGCCATCACGCGGCTCGATTAGGCGCAGATCGGTCAAACCGAAATTCAGCATCACCCGCGCCGCCGAACCGATATTCTCGCCGAGCTGAGGGGTATGGAGTATAATCGTGGGATTGTGGTCAGCCATGTCCGCGCAAGTGCCTTGAACCATAGCCCTACGTCAATCTCGGATATGCGACGTCTCCACCTTTTGACGCCGCCGCCAGACCTGATATAGGCAGCGCAAACCGCTACAGGCAAAGGAAAACCTCCCATGGCAAAGATCAAGGTCGAAAACCCAATCGTCGAAATGGACGGCGATGAGATGACCCGCATCATCTGGCAGATGATCAAGGATGAACTCATCCACCCCTATCTCGATGTGGACCTGAAATATTACGACCTGTCGATCCAGTCACGCGACGAAACCGATGACCAGATCACCCATGACGCTGCGCACGCCACTAAAGAACATGGTGTTGCCGTTAAATGCGCAACGATCACGCCAGATGAAGGCCGGGTTGAAGAGTTCAAGCTGAAGAAAATGTGGAAGTCGCCGAACGGCACAATCCGTAACATTCTCGGCGGGGTTGTCTTCCGTGAGCCAATTGTGATCTCCAACGTCCCGCGTCTTGTGCCGGGCTGGACGAAGCCTGTTGTCATCGGCCGTCACGCCTTTGGCGACCAGTATAAAGCCACAGACATGCTGATCCCCGGCAAAGGCAAGTTGACCATGAAATGGGAAGCTGCCGACGGAACTGACAGCATTGAGCATGAAATCTTCGACTTCCCTGAAGCCGGTATCGCCATGGGCATGTACAACCTCGATCAGTCGATCCGCGACTTTGCTCGCGCCAGCATGAATTATGGTTTGCAGCGCAAATGGCCGGTCTACTTGTCAACCAAGAACACGATCATGAAAAAGTATGATGGCCGCTTCAAAGACATCTTCCAGGAAGTCTTCGACAATGAATTCGCCGATGCCTTCGCAGAATTTGGCGGCACATATGAGCACCGCCTGATCGACGATATGGTTGCGGCAGCGATGAAATGGTCTGGCGGATATGTCTGGGCCTGTAAGAACTATGATGGTGATGTGCAGTCCGATACGGTTGCACAGGGCTATGGCTCACTCGGCCTGATGACTTCAGTTCTGATGACCCCGGATGGCAAGACAGTTGAAGCGGAAGCTGCCCACGGCACTGTGACCCGTCACTATCGCAACCACCAGAAGGGCGAAGCGACGTCGACCAATTCAATCGCTTCAATCTATGCGTGGACACAGGGCCTACAGCACCGTGGCCGGATGGATAACACGCCAGAGGTGACAAAATTCGCGCAATTGCTCGAGCAGACCATCGTCAAGACTGTTGAAGGCGGCCAGATGACCAAAGACCTCGCACTCTTGGTTGGCCCGCAGCAAGAATGGCTGACAACTGAAGGCTTCCTGAAAGCGGTTTCGACCAATTTCGAGAACGCCATTTCAGCGGCCTAAGTGCCGACGGGCATTACCATACGACCAGCCGTCCCGGGCGATGAAAATGCGCTCGGGACGATTGGCGCCGCAACATTCCTTGAGAGCTACGTACAAGCGATCCCCGGCAGCGACCTTATCGCCCATTGCCGCGCGCAGCATGATCCGGCGATCTACAGCGCCTATCTCTCCAAAGACAATCCATTCTACGCCTGTTGGCTTGCTGAATATACTGAAACCGGGGCTCCGGTTGGCTACGCCGTGACCACGGCTGTCGAGCCACCGACCGAAGGCACCCCAGACGATATCGAGCTTAAGCGTATATATGTCTTCTCAAAATTCCACGGTACGGGCACAGGCCGCGAATTGATGGAAGTTGCGATTGGTCACGGCCGCATAAACGGCGCAAAACGCATGCTTCTTGGCACCTACGACCAGAACCATCGGGCCGTCGCCTTCTATCAACGCGCTGGGTTCGATCAGGTTGGCACGCGCAAGTTTCAGGTTGGCAATCAGATGTTCAATGACATCATCATGGGCGTCGCGCTTTAGCCTTCAATCCGAAAACCACCTGCCTTCACGCGGATAGCTCGCTGGGTCTGCATCCGGTCCGAAACACACGGCGAGCAGCGGCGGTGCATTATAAGCTGGCGGTGCACGGAAATGCCCTTCTCGCCCATCAATCACCAAGTCGCAATTACAGTCATTGCCTGCTTCCTGAATGCCATCAATGTTCTGTTTCAGGCGCTTGCAGCCATTATCCGCGCGGGTTGAGATTTCCGTACGATAGGTAAATCCGGCCTCTTGCCACACTGTCGCGACAGAGCGGCAAACCTCCGCAGAGGCCGGAACACCAAGCGCAAGGACTGCGAACGGAACAAGCAGACGTTTCATGCCAGATATCCAAGCATAAAGCGGGCCATACCGCATAGGCATGGCCCGCTATTCAAATCTGATGCGATCTAGTTGCGGCGATCGCGAAGGCTTTCGCGGCGATCCCAGCGATCCTCAAGACGGTCTAACTTGTCTTCAAAGACGTCCCGTGGCCCCAAATCAACCGCCTCATCGCGGCGGTTTTCCCGGCGATCAATAACATCCTCGCGCCGATCAATCCGGTCCTCGATCCGGTCCATACGTGAGCCCTGCTCCCAGGCACCATTGCGCTCTGCTCGGTCCATGCGATTATCGAGCCGCTCAAGGCGTTCTGCTGGCCCGGCGCTCGCCATTGGCACTGCGAGTGCGGTCATCATTGCAACTGCTACGATCTTGATCATGTCATCCTCCATGTTGTGTTGACATGCAGGATACAACGAAGGTCAATCACAATTCCGTCGCAATTTATTCAACAAAAACAATGATGAACAGGTGTTCAGAATACTTTCCGCGCCTCAAAATGGTGCCTTGTGAACTTGAACCGTCTGCCGCATAACAGAAAACCAAGCCGCTCAGATGGGGATCACATGTCACTAAAACGCCTAGCCAGTTTGATTTGCGGTGCCTGTCTTATTTCCAGCTGCGCAACCGGTATATCAAACGTATCCGACTCCGAATGGATACCAATATTCAATGGCCAAACACTCACGGGCTGGACACCAAAAATCATGGGCCAAGATATCGGTCAGGATGCGAAGAATGTGTTCCGGGTTGAGGAGGGTGAGATTGTAGTTTCCTATGATGCCTACCCTGAATTCGACAATACGTTCGGGCACCTATTCTTCGATGAGCTGCTGTCTGACTATCGCCTGCGCTTTGAATACCGCTTTACCGGCATCCAAGCGAAGGGCGGCCCGGGTTGGGCCTTCATGAATAGCGGCGTCATGGTGCATGCTCAGGCCCCTGGTACGATGCAGGTCGATCAAGCCTTTCCTGTCTCGATCGAGGCGCAGCTGCTTGGGATGTCAGCCGATCTTCCTGAGCGCACCACCGCGAATATCTGCACGCCCGGTACGCATGTTGAAATCGCTGGCGAATTGGAAACAGCCCATTGCATTACGTCAGAAACGCTCGCTGCACCGGCCGATACGTGGGTTCAGTTCGAGCTGGAAGTGCGCGGTCAGCAGCTGATGAGACTGATCATCAATGGCGAAGAAGCTTTCCGGCTATCGGCGCTACAATATGACCCAAGCGACGAGGATACACAGCGCCTCGGCCACGACGGCCCGCTTGGTGAAGGTCATTTCGCTCTACAGGCGGAAAGCCACCCCGTCGCATTCCGCAATATAGAGCTGATGCGTCTCAACCCCGCAGACGGCGAGTTCTAGCTGACCAGTTCGATGCGGTAGCTCTCGATGACAGTATTTGCGAGCAATTTTTCACACATCTCTTTGACGCGCATTTCCGCGTCAGCCTCAGCGACGCCTTCAAGGTCTAGCTCGATGACTTTTCCGATGCGTGCGGCGGCGACTTCGCCAAACCCCATTCGGCCCAGCGTATCGGCAACAGCTTTACCTTGTGGGTCGAGCACGCCCTGTTTCAATCCGACATGGACGATGGCTTTCATTTCGGGGCTCCGTTGATATTGACCACTTCTGCGCCTTGGCCTGATTCCTTAATAATGCCGAGCCGCCGGGCGACTTCCGCATAGGCTTCGGTCACGCCGCCCAAATCACGGCGGAAGCGATCCTTGTCGAGCTTCTCATCGGTCTCCAGATCCCAGAGGCGGCAACTGTCAGGACTGATTTCGTCTGCCAGCAATATGCGCTGGGCGTCATCCTCGAAAAATCGGCCAAATTCCAGTTTGAAGTCGATCAAGCGGATCCCAACACCCGCAAACATGCCAGACATGAAATCATTCACCCGCAGCGCAAGCGCGATGATTTCATCCATCTCGTGCGGCGCAGCCCAGTTAAAGGCCGCGATATGCTCCTCAGAGACCAGCGGGTCGCCAAGTTCGTCTTTCTTGTAGCAGAACTCGACAATCGCCCGCGGCAATTGCGTGCCTTCTTCGATGCCGAGCCGTTTTGACATCGTTCCCGCCGCTACATTGCGCACAATCACTTCCAGCGGAATAATCTCGACTTTTTTAATCAATTGCTCACGCATGTTCAGGCGTTTGATGAAGTGGTTTGGCACGCCAACGGCACCAAGGCGCGTCATAATGAACTCGCTGATACGGTTGTTCAGCACGCCCTTGCCGTCCAGCACAGCCTTTTTCTCGGCATTAAACGCCGTTGCATCATCCTTGAAATACTGGATCAGCGTGTTTGGTTCAGGCCCTTCATACAGGATCTTGGCCTTGCCTTCGTAAATCATCCGTTTGCGTGTCATCAGCTTTGCCCTTTAAACGGCCTTACCCGGCGCGCGACTCACGGCGCGCCAAAGAAACAAGCGTGCCTCATACGCCAAGGCGGGCGCAGACGCAAAAGGCTTCTTGCACCGGGGGGGAGTAACACCCTATATCCCCTTTAAGTCACAGCAAATTATTAGAAAGGCTGGCATCTATGTCTGGATTTGATGATCGCGAACGCGCTGAAGAAGCCAAATTCGCCCACGACTCAGCAGCTGAATTCAAAATCATGGCCCGTCGGAACAAGCTACTCGGCATTTGGGCGGCTGAATTTCTCGGGCTGACGGGCGACGACGTCGAGGCCTATGCCAAATCGGTTGTGCTCGCTGACCTCGAAGAGGCGGGCGACGAAGACGTGTTCCGCAAAGTCCGTGCTGACTTTGATGACAAACATGTCGACGTAACTGATACCCGCTTGCGCGAACAAATGGCCGAGCTTCTGCCCATCGCGCGTGAGCAGATCAAAAATGAAGCCTGATACGCGGCTGCAAAGGAACACCACACATGACTGATGACGTCCAAACCGCTCTCAGCGAAGCTGTAAAAGCCAATGATGTACTGCTTTTCATGAAGGGCACGCCAACCTTCCCGCAATGCGGGTTTAGCTCTGTCGTGGTGCAAGTGCTTGATTATCTCGGCGTCGAGTATCAGGCCATCAATGTGCTGGAAGACAAGGCCGTGCGTGAGGGGATCAAAGCGTTTTCAAACTGGCCGACCATCCCGCAGCTCTACGTCAAAGGCGAATTTGTCGGCGGCTGCGATATTGTCAAAGAAATGTTTGAAGCTGGCGAACTGAAAGAGCTCATGACTGAAAAAGGTATCGAGATGGAAGCCGCTTAGCTTCGGCCATCATCCCCAGAAGTACAGCCCGCCAAGCAAGAGCAGCGGGATCACGCTCATGCCGAACAGATTGCGCGCGAACACATAGCGCCCGACCCAGTCGTCAATCTTGTCGTCCCCGCTCGGCGCTGTGGTCGTGACCATCTCAACCCGCTCGCCTTTGATCTCGGTGTCGTCGCTAACAATATACTTTTGCAGCGAGCCCTCGAAAAGCAGGCATCCGAAGTAGAAGACGGCGCTGAACGCGATCCCCGTAAAGGCCAGCGCCATCACCACAGTCGCAATTTGCGGATTGGAGAAGACTTCCAGCAAATAAGCACTGGTCCCCAGCATCAGAACGCCGGCAATCACCGCCGTATGCTGGATACTGCGCAGGCGTTTGTAATTTGGCCCTGTTGGTTCAGTTTGCATGTGTCACAACCTTTCCAATACCGCCTTGTCAGTATAGCAGAGCCCTCATGACCACGCCACAAGCCCCGATCCGCCCGCCTGCCCTGCCGAAAGTCGGGATTGTCTCGCTTGGCTGCCCGAAAGCGCTGGTCGATTCAGAACGGATCGTGACGCGCCTGCGCGCCGAGGGCTACCAGATCAGCCCGGACTATGCAGGCGCCGACCTTGTCCTCGTCAATACATGCGGTTTCCTTGATAGCGCCCGTGAAGAAAGTCTGGAAGCGATTGGCGAAGCGATCGAAGCCAATGGCAAGGTTATCGTCACCGGATGCCTTGGCGCTGAGCCTGACGTGATCGAAAAGGCTCACCCAAGTGTCCTTGCCGTCACTGGCCCGCACCAATACGAGCAGGTCATGGACGCCGTCCACACCCACCTGACGCCGCCGCACGACCCTAAGGTCGACCTCGTCCCGGAAAGCGGCCTGCGCCTGACGCCGCGCCACTACGCCTACCTGAAAATCTCCGAAGGCTGCAACAATCGCTGCTCCTTCTGCATCATTCCGAAACTGCGCGGCGATCTCGCCTCCCGCCCAATCCACCATGTCTTGACCGAAGCAGAGCAACTCGTCCGCGCTGGCGTCAAGGAACTGCTCGTGATCAGCCAAGACACCAGCGCTTACGGCCTCGACGTGAAATACGCACCGCAGCAATGGAAGGGCGAGACCTATGACACGCGTTTCCTCGACCTTGCGCGCGGCCTGTCCAGCCTCGGCGTCTGGACTCGGATGCACTATGTCTACCCCTATCCGCATGTCGACAAGGTTATCCCGCTCATGGCCGACGGCTTGATCACGCCCTATCTCGACATCCCGTTCCAGCATGCCAGCACGCCGGTTCTCAAGGCCATGAAACGCCCCGGCAATCAGGATAAGGTGCTGAGCCGCATTCAGAGCTGGCGCCGCGACGTGCCGGACCTCGCCATCCGCTCGACTTTCATTGTCGGCTTTCCCGGCGAAACCGACGAGGATTTCGACATCCTGCTCGATTTCATCCGCGAAGCCAAAATCGACCGGGCGGGCTGTTTCAAATATGAGAATGTCGCCAGCGCCGACAGCGCCGCCCTGCCCGGCCATGTACCGGAAGAAGTGAAAGAAGACCGCTGGCACCGTTTCATGCAGGTACAGGCCGAAATCTCGGCCGCCCGCGCGCAGGCTCAAATCGGCACCACGCAGGATGTGATCATCGACGGCCCATCAGACGAGCCCGGCGAATACCTCGCCCGCTCGAAAGCCGACGCCCCGGAAATTGACGGCATGGTCTACCTGAAAAGCGACACCACCCTCACCCCCGGCGATATCGTACCGGCGAAGATCACGGCGGCGGATGCGTATGACTTATACGGGGAGCAGGTTTAGATCTGCTTTGGGTCGAGCCTGTGTGAAAACCCCGCAAATCACTTTATGGGTTGGTT
>CAYGPE010000020.1:0-48647 GCA_964351695.1 uncultured Hyphomonas sp.
CCGCCTCCACCTCCTCCGCCACCAACAGTGGTTGACACACCGGAGCTTGCGGCTTGTTCGACTGTAAACCAGTCATTCGTGGTCTACTTCGAGTGGGATAAAGCGGATCTGACGAGCCAGGCTTCTGCCGTTGTTGATCAGGCGATCGCAAACATTGCAGCGCGCTCTGATTGTTCAGCCGGCGGCGTGACCATTGTCGGTCACACCGATACTTCAGGTAGCTCGACTTACAACCAGCGTCTCTCGGCTCGCCGTGCCGCTGTTGTGGCGTCTGCTCTGCAGTCTCGCGGCGTCGCTGAAGGTGCGATTAACACTGCTGCTCGCGGTGAGAACGATCTGGCCAAAGCAACACGTGATGGTGTGCGTGAGCCACTAAACCGTCGTTCAGAAGTAACGATTATCGTTCAGTAACGATCGTTCTTTTTCGAAATTGGAATGGCCCGACCGCAAGGTTGGGCCATTTTTTTGCGCATCGTTTTGCGGCTTAAGCCAATTTGCTGCTAGATAGTGCAAAATACCTTTCAGGAGACGTTGCATGACACAGCGCAAAGCGAATTATGAGGAGTTCTGGCCGTTCTATCTGCAAGAGCACGCGGCCCCTTCGACGCGCATAGTCCATTATATCGGTACAGCTCTGGTTATTGCGATTGCTCTGACGGCCATTGTGAGCCAGAACTGGCTATTATTATTGGCTATGCCATTTGCAGGCTATTCTTTTGCATGGCTTGGTCACGCGGTGTTTGAGCGTAATCGCCCCGCGACTTTTACGCATCCCTGGTGGTCACTGATCAGTGATTTTCGGATGTTTTTTCTTTGGCTTACGGGTCGATTGAACGGCGAGTTGGAAAAGGCTGGCGTTAAGCCGCAGCAATGAAGCCTCTAGCGCATATTTACCGCCTACATCTTGAGCACGCTCGGCATATTCGTTCGGAATAAGCAACAAAGCTTGTCGCCGCTTCGAATCCAGATTAGGCAAGCGAGGTAAATCTCCGTTCCGGGAGAGAGCAGGCGCATATGCCTGCCGCCGAAGGCGCAACCGCCCCGGAAACGCTCAGGCCCACGGACCGGAATGGAGACAACACGCTGGAAAGAGGCGAGCGAAAGCTGCAGCCTCGCCGAAGGAGCAAGCTCTCTTATCAGGGGGCGAAATCTCTCAGGCGCCAAGACAGCGGGGGCGGCCTACCTGACCTCAAATGAGGCATGCAGGCCGTTGACCATAAGGCGCCGCGAATGTCCGCTTCGATAGAAAAACCCCTGAAACGCACAGCGCTTTATGACGTTCACGTCGCGTGCGGCGGGAAAATGGTGCCTTTTGCCGGCTATGAAATGCCCGTTCAGTTTGAGGATGGTGTGCGCGCTGAGCACCTTTGGACCCGCAGCCATGCAGGCCTGTTCGATGTCAGCCATATGGGGCCGGCGAGCTTTCGGTTTAAAAGCGGGCAGGGACCTGAAACACCCGATGCGGCCTTTGCCGAACTGGCGCGGCGGGCTGAACGTGTGATTCCTTCCAATATTGCGCCGCTAAAGCCTGGACGTTTGCGCTACACCGTCTTGCTGACCGATGATGGCGGGATTGCCGACGATTTATTTGTAGGCCGTTCGGCGCAGGCCACACGTCAGGGCGAGCTTTATGTCGTGGTGAATTCTGCGGTAAAGGAGGCTGATTTGGCCCGCCTTTCGTCAGTCTTGGGCGACGATGTCGAACTCGAACGCTATGATGAAAGCGCCGCGCTTCTGGCACTTCAGGGGCCAGAAGCTGAAGCTGTGCTTGAGTCTTACATACCCGGTGTCAAAGACCTCAAATTCATGGATTTCGCGCCCTTCATCTATGGCGATGGCAGCGGCGTTATTGTTTCGCGTTCTGGCTATACGGGCGAAGATGGCTTCGAAATCCTTGTGTGGAACCATGAAGCATCTGCGCTGGCGGGTAAGTTGCTAAACGACCCCCGCGTCAAACCGATTGGCCTTGGCGCGCGTGATTCCCTTCGGCTTGAGGCGGGGCTTTGCCTTTATGGGCACGACATGGACGCCTCCCGCGACCCTGTTGAGGCGGGTCTTCACTGGGTGATCCAGAAAGCCCGGCGTGAGCAGGCGGATTTTGCTGGAGCCGAGCGTATCCTGGCGGCTCTAGCTGATGGTCCGGCCGAAAAGCGTGTCGGTATTCAGCCGCTGGAGCGTGCGCCTGCGCGTGAGGGCACCGAAATTGAGATAGCGGGTCAAAACGTGGGTGTTGTGACGTCAGGGGGCTTTGGCCCAACCGTCGATCGTCCAATCGCTATGGGCTATGTCCGCGCCGATCTTGCCGTTCCCGGCACTAAAATCGACCTCATGGTGCGCGGCAAAGCGCGCGCCGCAGAGGTGTGCGACCTGCCTTTCGTTGAACAGAATTACAAACGCTAAGCCCCGCTCGGCGGGCCACTGGAGACAGCAAATATGACGACTTATTATACCGAAGACCATGAATGGGTCACTGTAGAAGGCGAGATTGGTACCGTTGGGATTACGCAATACGCTGCGGACCAGCTGGGCGATGTCGTCTTCGTTGAGGTGCCAGACGCAGGCGCGAGTTTCAGTAAGGGCGACGATATGGCCGTTGTGGAGAGCGTCAAAGCGGCGTCGGATGTCTACGCGCCTGTCGATGGAGAGGTTGTTGAGGCCAATAGCGCCCTTGGCGATGCTCCGCAGACAGTCAACGAAGATCCAGAAGGCGCGGGTTGGTTTTGTAAGCTGAAACTTACAAATACTGATCAGCTCAGCGCCCTTATGAACGCCGATGCCTACAAGGCCTTTTGCGACGCCCTTTAAGTCGAGACGCCCCTTGACCCTGGATTTTATCGGGCCGGGATAACCAGAATTGGAGCCGCTGCATGCGCTACCTTCCCCTCACAGATCAAGACCGCGCAGAGATGCTCAAATTTATCGGTGCGCGCCACGTCGATGACTTCTACCAGGACGTGCCTGAACATGCCCGCCTGACCGGCCCGATCCATGACTTGCCAATGCACCAGGGCGAGCTTGCGGTTGAGCGCCATCTCGCGGCGTTGGCAGCGCAGAATACTGCCGCCAGCAGTGGCCCATTCTTCGTCGGTTGCGGCGCCTATAAGCATCACGTCCCGGCCAGTGTGGATATGATTATCCAGCGCAGCGAATTCCTGACCACTTATACGCCTTACCAACCTGAAATCGCGCAAGGCACGCTGCAAACCTTGTTCGAATTTCAGACACAAGTTGCGGCTATGACCGCAATGGATGTCGCCAATGCCTCGATGTATGATGGCTCGACGGCGTGTGCAGAGGCTGCCGTAATGGCCTGCCGCGCGACACGCCGTAAGAAAGTTATCCTCTCAGGCGGTGTCCACCCACACTATGCTGCGGCGACGCGCTTATTGTGCGAGGCACAAGGTATTGAGATTGTGCAACTGCCTGCCGCGATTGATGCTGAAGGTGAGCTTTCAAGCCATGTTGATGAACATACCGCATGCGTGATCGGGCAATCGCCAAACGTGTTTGGCACGATTACAGACCTGTCTGACGTTGCCGATGCCGCGCATGACAAGGGCGCGCTATTTGTAAGCGTGTTCACAGAGGCTGTTTCGCTTGGTCTGGTCACACCGCCCGGTGAAATGGGCGCAGATATCGCTGTGGGCGAGGGCCAGTCAATTGGTAATCCCCTGACATTTGGCGGGCCCTATGTCGGCCTGTTTGCCTGCACACAGAAACTTGTCCGCCAGATGCCAGGACGTCTGTGCGGTGAAACTGTGGATGCAGCGGGCAAGCGCGGTTTTGTGCTAACACTCTCAACCCGCGAGCAACATATCCGGCGGGATAAAGCCACGTCAAACATTTGTACGAATTCAGGCCTGTGCGCCTTGGCTTTCACGGCGCATATGACGCTGCTGGGCGGTAAAGGCCTGCACGATCTTGCCGTGCTCAATCACGAAACGGCATGTGATCTGGCCGATGCGCTTGCGGCGATTGATGGCGTGGAAATTCTCACACCGCGCTTCTTCAATGAGTTTGCCTTCTCGACCCCAATCGACGCCGAAGCAGTGCTTGCCATGCTGGATGAACGCGGCGTGCTCGGCGGGGTCCGAGCGTCTCGCCTCGTATCAGGCAGTTCTATGGGGAATGTGATTATTACTGCGGCAACAGAGTGCACAACACAGGCGGATATAGCGGCCTACGTGGCGGCGCTGAAGGAGGTGGTGTGATGACCATGCAGATGATTGGCCGTCAGACGGCGCCTGAAGCTTCCGAGTCTAACACCGTTCAAACTGTGTCCGGTTCGCGCGGCCTGCTTCAGCACGAGGGCCTCATCTTTGAGGTTGGGTCTCCAGACAAGACGGGTGTCGATCTGCCTGCCCCGACAGGTCGCGCCAACCGCCTCGGCGGCGTGAAGCGCAAGACCGATTCAGGCTTACCCGGCCTGTCTGAACCCGAAGCCGTGCGCCACTATATGCGCCTCAGCCAGCGCAATTACGCGATTGACCTTGGCTTCTTCCCGCTCGGCTCCTGCACGATGAAACACAATCCGCGCCTCAACGAAAAAGCCGCGCGGATGCCGGGCTTTGCCGATATTCACCCGCTGCAGCCGCAGCGCACGGTGCAGGGCGCGTTGCAGCTCATTGACGAGTTGGCAACGTGGCTCAAAACGCTGACCGGCATGCCTGCTGTCGCGATGAGCCCAAAAGCCGGCGCGCATGGAGAGCTGTGCGGCATGCTGGCGATCCGCCAGGCCCTGATTGCCCGCGGCGAGGGCGATACCCGCAAACGCGTGCTGGTTCCAGCCTCCGCGCACGGGACCAATCCTGCAACCGCCGTACAATGCGGCTTTGTCGTCGATGAGATCAAGGCCGGGCCAAATGGCCGGGTGAATATGGACGCGATCCGAGATCGCTTGCAGGAAACCGATGATATTGCCGGCATCATGCTGACCAATCCCAACACGTGCGGTCTGTTCGAAACCGATATCAAGGATATTGCCGACTTGATCCACGCGGCGGGCGGCTATTTCTATTGCGACGGCGCGAACTTTAACGCCATCGTTGGCCGTGTGCGCCCCGGCGATCTCGGGGTCGATGCGATGCATATCAACCTGCACAAGACCTTCTCGACCCCGCATGGCGGCGGCGGCCCGGGCTCTGGCCCAACCGTTTTTTCCGAAGCGCTTGCGCCCTACGCGCCCGTGCCCTTCGTCACCCATGATGATGACGGCTATAAGCTGGTCGAGCATGTCGAAGGCGAAGCCGCAGAATCATTTGGTCGTATGGTCGCTTTCCACGGCCAAATGGGCATGTTTGTGCGGGCTTTGACCTATATGCTGAGCCACGGCGCGGATGGCCTGAAACAGGTTGCGGAAGATGCGGTCCTGAACGCCAATTACATTCAGTCGCGCCTGAAAACGGTCATGACGCCCGCCTTTGAGGGCTTTTGCATGCACGAAGCCTTGTTCAGCGATGCCTTCACAGCTGACGGTATTGAAACACTGGATATCGCCAAGGCGCTGATCGATGAGGGCTATCACCCCATGACGATGTATTTCCCGCTGGTTGTGCATGGCGCCATGCTGATTGAACCAACGGAGACTGAAAGCAAGCAGGAGATTGACCGTTTCTGTGATGCGCTTGAAAGCATTGCCAGACGCGCCGCAGCAGGAGATCCATCGCTGAAGACTGCGCCACATCTTGCGCCGATGAAACGACTGGACGAGACGCAAGCGGCGCGTAAGCCAATCCTGAAATGGACACCACCCGCACCGGCGGCTATGGCAGCAGAATAGGGCAAGCTTACAAAAAAATCATCTCGTATATGATATTCTAGATTGTGTTCAGGTGGCTAAAGCGACATCTGACAGTGTGGGTAGATGCGTATGTATCAGACATAATTTGAACGCGAACACGCACTATTGCGTTACGAAGTAGACCAGTGAACGACGAGACTGATATGCCGGACGGCTACACGCCAATCGAAACACCTCAAAAGTCTAAAAAGGGGCAGGTTCCGCTAGCGGCTGTCGAGGTTGTTGGGGCAGGGTTTCGTACCTTTATTCGTCAGGCTCTCGCACTGCTTGGTCTGGCTTTGATTGTGATTGCCATTCCGATTGGGTTTGTAACGCCATTTCTGCCGATTGGTTTGCCGATCGCTATTGTTGGCGTTGTCCTGCTGGGTCGAAATTCGATCTGGGGGCGGCGCTGGATGGAGGGCATTCTCTCGCGCTATCCTAAGATTGAGCGTTTCGCCCCTAACTGGCTTATGAAGCTTGTCTTTGGGCGAGAGAAAAATGTCATTCCCAAATAGCATTTAGCCCGCGACATGGGTCACGGGCTAATCGGTGTTTCTGTGGACGGTATATTGAGCACTCAGTTTTAGTTCAAACGACCGTCAATTTCTTTAAGGGCTTTTTCAAACAGATCGCTGCCCTTGTCTCCGCTTGAGAGAACATCGCGGGCGGCTTTTGTCGCAGCGTCCGCAGCAGCCCGGCGAACATCTCGCGCAGCCTCAGCTTCAGCGCGGGCAATACGCTGTTCGGCTTGAGCTTCACGGCGTGTAACCTTGGCTTCAAGATCTGCCTTGGCCTGCTTCAACATATTCGCGGCGTCAGCTTTCGCGCGTTTGACGATATCCTGAGCAGCTTCGTCAGCCTCTTTGGCTTTACGCTCAGCATCAGCCATCATTTGAGACGCTTCTTCGCGCAAGGCCTTGGCTTCGTCAATCTGCGTCTGGATACCAGCGGCACGTTCATCCAGCTTCGTTGCAATCGTTTTGAACGCACCCATCATGCCAGCAATGATAAGAAAGACGATCAGCGCCCCCATCGCCGTCGCTGTAACAGGGTCGGCATACCACGCGACTTTTTCTGCGCCGTCTGCAGCGTATGCAGCAGGTGCAGCGAGCAAGGCGAGAGCCAATAGTGAGCGTTTCATATCTAGCTCTCCAGGGCCGACTTCACGGCGGCTGATACGTCAGATTTGGACGCCTTGGCTTCGAAGCGCGACAGTATCTGCGCAGCTGCGTCGCCAGCAATCGATTCAACATTCAGCATCGCTTCTTCACGTAGTTTAGAGATACGTGCTTCGGCTTCTGTTAGCTTGGCATCAAGCTCAGCATCAACCTTGGCTGTTGCTTCGCCAATGTCGGTATCAATTTTCGTGCGGGCCTTGTTCGCCATTTCACGCGCCTTGGCCTGGGCCTTGGCGATTGACAGCTCGACATTGTGATTGGCTTCGACCGCCTGATCGTTCAACCGGGCAGCTTCATCCAGGTCTTTGGCAATCGTACTTTCCCGATGCTCCAATACGCCGCCAAGCTTTGGCAGGATGAATCGGGAAAGAACAATATAAAGGAACCCGAACAGTAGCACGAGCCAGAAAATCTGGGACGGAAAATGCCACGGATCAAACGGTGGAAACGCCGCTTTCCCAGCTGTGCCATGGGCTGCATCGGCAGCAAACATGAGTGCAGTCATTGGTACAGGTCCTTCAAGATCACTTGGTGTTGTGGCTTAGACCACAACAAACAGGATCAGGATCGCCACCAAGAATGACAGAATACCTAGGGCTTCTGAAAGCGCCATACCGATGAACAGGTTACCGGTCTGCTGCGGGGCAGCGGATGGGTTACGCATCGCGGCATCAAGGAATGAGCCGAAGATGTTGCCCACACCAATTGCAGCACCGATCATGCCGAGCGTTGCCAGGCCAGCGCCAACATATTTAAGGCCGAGAGTGATATCACCTTCCATGGGAATCTCCTTTGGGAAGTCAGTTAGTTCAATTTGCGCCCCGTGAAGCCTGTTCAATGCGGCGCGTCAAGTTGTAGTTCACGGCTATATAGCCGCAGCGAAACGTCTCCTAGTGCACTGGGTGTAGCGCGTCGTTTAGGTAAACACAGGTGAGAATGGCGAATACATAAGCTTGTAAGCCAGCCACAAGGAATTCAAGCGCATTGAGCGCAACGCCCATCGTGAAGGCCAGCGGCGCAACAGCGAGGCCAATCCCGCCTGCTGTAATGCCAGTTACGGCAAAGCCAGCAAATAGCTTCAGCAGAATGTGACCCGCCAGCATGTTGGCGAACAGACGTAGTGCCAAGGTCAGCGGACGGGCAATAAACGAGATGACTTCGATTGGAATCAGGATCGCATAGATGACCATTTTTCCCAGGATATTCATGTCGCCCAGAGACGGCGCAAACAGTCCGAAGAATTTCAGGCCATTCTTCCAAAGCCCAAATACGACAACGATGCTGATGACGAGCAGGGCCAGCGCGCCGGTGACGACAAGGTGGCTTGTTGTCGTAAATGCGTATGGTGACATGCCGATAAGGTTGGCAAACAGGATGAAGAAAAACAGCGTAAACACGAAGGGGAAGAATTTCAGGCCTTCTTCGCCAGCCGTTCCGCGGATCATATCAGCCACAAAGCCGTAACCAATCTCGCCCATGGACTGCGCCCGGTTCGGAATGATTTTCCCGCGCGATGCGGCATAGCCGAAGAAAGCAATACACAGCACCACGCCAAGCAGCATAAAGCCAGCAGCATTGGTGAATGAGATATCGTAGCCAAACACTTCAGGCAGTTCGACCCATGTCTGGACTTCGAACTGCTTCATAGGGTCTGCGACGTGCCGGAAAAATAGGTTCATCAGCTCTTCAATTCTTCATTCTCTGTACCCGTTTCGGGGCTGCTCATGGCCGCATTGGCCTGAGCCGTCAACTCACGATAGGCGCGTATAACACCGAGAACGCCCGCCGCAAGACCAAAGCCCATCATGATCAGCAGTCCCCAGGGCTTGGTACCAAAGAAATGATCGATCCCGAGACCCATCATGATGCCGATAAAAACCGAAGCCCCGAACTCTGCGCCGTAGCGTAGCGCCATTGCGCCTGCTGACATACCGCCTGAGGCTTCGGCCTGGCGTTTGGCTTTTTCCGGGTCTTCCTGCGCTGCCTTGGCGCGGGAAATACGCTCCGAAAGGTCATTTTTTTCGGGTGGCTTCATCGCGTGTATCCTTGCCTGATTACTCGGCAGCGACCAGTTCTTCGGCGGCGTGTAGATCTACGGAAACCAGCTTGGATACGCCCTTTTCCCGCATGGTTACGCCATATAAGCGGTCCATACGGCTCATCGTGACCGGGTTATGGGTGATCACAACGAAGCGTGTATTGGTGCGTGTGCGCATTTCTTCGAGCAGATTGCAGTAGCGATCAACATTGGCGTCATCGAGCGGTGCATCGACCTCATCCAGCACACAAATGGGCGAGGGGCGCGACAGGAAAACGGCAAAAATCAGCGCCGTTGCCGTCAAGGCTTGCTCGCCGCCCGACATCAGCGACAGCGTACCAAGGCGCTTACCCGGAGGCTGCGCAAAGATTTCGAGGCCCGCCATGAGAGGGTCGTCTGCGTCAACGAGACGCAGCTCTGCTTCACCGCCGCGGAACAGGGTCGTGAACAGGGTTTTGAAATGCTCGTTGACCTTCTCGAACGCGCCCATCAGGCGCGCGCGGCCTTCTTCATTCAGGGCGGCAACGCCCTCACGTAGCTTAGCAATTGCCGCGATCAGGTCGGCTTTTTCTGTTTCTTGCGTACCGAGGCGCGCACCAAGCTCATCTGCTTCTGATTCGGCTTCCATATTCACGCCGCCGAGTTGTTCGCGGCTGCGCCTCAATATTTCCAGTTCGCGATCAGCATCCTGCAGGCCCATTTCGCTCAGGGCGTCTTCATCAATTCCCTCTTTGGCGAGTGAGAGCAGACCATCAGGGGTGCGCTGGAACTGTGTCAGGGCGGTTTCGCTCGCTTCCTGCATACGCGTTTCGGCGTTTTCCTGCCGCGCATTGGCGACGGCGAGTGTTTCACGCGCCTTCATCGCAGCTGATGCAGCTGTTCGAGCCGCTGCCTCAATTTCCCTGATCTCGCTTTCACGTGTCGCTAATTTATCAGCAGCGGCCTGACGCTCTGCTTCCAGCGCCTCAACACGCTGCGCCAACTCGTCCAATTGCGTTTGCAGGGCTTGCGGCTTGGCGCGCGCTTCAGCGGCTTCCGTACTCGCTTCATTGCGCCTGCGGATAAGGCTTTCCACCCGCGCTGTGCCTGCCGTCAGCCGGGTTTCCCAGCGTGTCACATCTTGCTCAAGGGCGCTGCGGCGCGCCATGGCCTGTTCACGGTTACGGGTCAGATCGGTGAGGCGTCCGCGAATCTCGGTCTCGTCATCGCGCGCTTTGGCGAGCGCTGTACGAGCGACCTCCAACACACTTTCAAGAGTGCCCAGATCTTGAATGTTTTCCGGTTTTGCAGCGGTGTCATAGGCTTCTGTTGCGATGCGCAGGTCGGCTTCAATGCGGGCGAGGTTTTCGCGCGAGCTATCTGCTTTCAGGCTGGCCCGGTCACTGTTTTGGACGGCCGTAGAGAGCTCACGGCGAACGCGGTCGAGCTGGTCAGCCGCATCGGACGCTTTATGGCGCAGGTCTTTCAGGTCGTCTTCAGCGCCAATACGGGCCCCCTTGGCCTCTGCGTAACGGGCCTGCGCCGCGCTCAAGGCTTCGCGGGCCGGGCCGATTTCGGCTTGCGCACAATCCAGACGAGCCTGCTGCTCCAGACGCTCGGCAGCAGCAGCCGGGGCATCAGGGGTGCGTGTGTAGCCATCCCAGCGCCACAAATGGCCTTCGGTCGTCACGAGGCGTTGCCCGGGGCTTAACTGGACAGCAAGGTCTGGTCCGCGATCTGCTGAAACCACGCCGCATTGCGACAGTCTTGCCGCCAACTCTCCGGGGGCTTCAACAAACTCAGTTAGCGGCTTGGCGTCGCCGGGAAGGGCGGCTGTGCGTGCATCACTCCCGGCCCAGAAAATTGAGGCGCTGCGGTCTGTTGGGGCCTGCAAGTCATCGCCAAGCGCAACGGCGACAGCCTTTTCATATCCATCCACAGTACGCATTTGCTCAATAACGGGCGTTGCCCCCTTACTGTCGGCTTTGCGTAGCAGGCGGTTGAGGCCTGAAATCTCAGTTTCCAGTGTGCGCAACGTGTCTTGCGCTTCATCGGCTGGGGTTTTGGCTTCTAACTCGGCTTCTTGCGCATTTAGGACCGCGTCCTCAGCGGCTGCGAGCGCTGATTTTGTCGTCTCTACCGTCTGCTGGGCGTCACTTTCGGCTTGCCGGGCGGCGGTCAGCTCGGCGGACAGGTTGGCCGTATCTGGTAAAGCTTCGAAGATGGCTCTTAGCTGCGCAGCTTCCTGCTCCAACCGCTCTTTGCGGCGACGATGGGCATCAGCATTGGCTTCAAGCGCCTGAATTTCAGCGCGCTTTTGTGCGAGCGCTGAGCTGGCTTGATCGGCCGTTTCCTGCACTTCAGAAAGTGTCACGCGCGCAGCCTCTAGCGCCGCAACAGCCTGAATTTCCATTTCCTTATTTGTTGTGTCGTCGGCCACGGGAAGGGCGGCGAGGCTGTCCTTGGCCTGAGCGAGGTGTTGCTCGGCTTCCTGTTTCTGGGCCTGTTCGCGCTCAATATCTTCAGCCAGACGGGTCGCCTCACGCTCCAGACCAGCAAGCATGTCAGCGCTATTCTTACGCTCAGTCTCCAGGCGCGCCAGCTCGATACGTGCATGGCCAAGCTTGCCCGATGCAACAGATTCCGCGCTGCGCAGCGGCGTAAAATCTTCGCTCGCATTGATCCGGCTCGTTTCAGTTGTCGCAGCTTCGCGGCTGAGTTTTTCAACTTCAGCCTTCGCCGTCGCCAGGGCTTCAGTCGATGATTCCAGATCAGTCTTGGCGTAATACCATTTCAAATGCGCGAGATAGGCTTCGAGCGCCGCAATCTGGGTGCTTATCTCTTTATATTTTCGGGCCTTACGGGCTTGGCGCTTCAGGCTCTCTAATTGCCGTTCTACCTCTGCAGATACCTCAGAAAGCCGTTCCAGATTGGTTTCAGCTGCGCGGAGCTTCAGCTCTGCGTCGTGGCGGCGCGTGTTCAGCCCCGAAATACCAGCGGCCTCTTCAAGAATTCGGCGGCGGTTCTGTGGCTTAGAACCTATCAGTTCGCTGATTTGTCCTTGCCGCACCAAAGAAGGAGAATTTGCGCCAGTCGAAGCATCAGCAAAGATTAGTTGGACGTCTTTCGCCCGCACGGTGCGGCCATTGACCTTATAGCTTGATCCGGCTCCGCGTTTCAGGCGGCGCATGACCTCCAGCGTGTCTGATGCATTAAACTCAGGAGGGGCCGTGCGATCAGCATTATCCAGAACCAGAGTGACTTCCGCCAGCTCACGGGCAGGGCGACCTGCAGCGCCAGAGAAGATCAAATCGTCCATCTCGCCGCCGCGCATGGCCTTGGCCGAATTGGCCCCCATCGCCCAGCGCAAGGCCTCAAGCAGGTTGGATTTTCCACAGCCATTCGGGCCCACAATACCGGTCAATCCGTGATTTATCGGCACGTCTTCGGGGTCCACAAAGGACTTAAATCCCGCAATGCGCAGTTCTTTTATGTGCATTGTGGCCCCATCATTCCTTTATTCGCTCGTAGCTTCTGCAGCTGCTTCAGAAGACTCAGTGCTTTCATCGGTGCCAAGCTTCGCATCCAGCAAAGCGCGCATGCCTTCCGGGAAGCGCCAATCGGTACCTTCAAGCTCTTCGCCATTGATGAATACGGTTGGCGTACTGTTGACGCCCTTGGCATCGCCGCGGGCAACGGATGTTGAGATGGCGCGGCGGATGTCGCTATTTTCCAGACACGCATTGAAGGCGTCCTCGCCTGAAATGCCATGATTCTCAGCGATTTGCTCTAGCGCGGCTTTGACCTGGTCGCCTTGTCGCGCCATCGTCAAAATGGCAGGCTGGCGCTCAAATAGCTCCTGGATAACGTCATAATATTTATCCTCACCCGCGCAGCGCGCCACGGCGAAGCCTGCGACAGCAATATTTACGGGCGGCGTAGGAAATTCGCGGAATACGAAGCGGACTTTGCCTGTATCTACATATTCGGTTTTGATCATCGGCATGACGGTCTGATTGAAGTTCAGACAGGCCGGGCAGGTCCACGAGGCGTACTCAACGATCGTAACTGGCGCATTTGGATCACCGAGGATGATGTCTTCGACTGCAGCTGATTCGTTGCCCCCGGTAGGCGTGGCGGGCGAGCTTACATCTTCGCCACCTGCTTGATTACAAGCAGATAGTGCAATGCCAGCGAGCGCGGCAATCGTGGTTCGACGGGTGAAACGGAGCATAGCCATAACCTTTTCTTAACAGTCTGAGTCGCGAAGGTTGCCAAGTCGTTAACGCGCGGCATTGCCTTCTAGTCTGTCGTAGCGGTTAGCACGGCCTCGCCTAGTGCTACAATTGCAGCACGCAGTTTTTCATCATCAATTGTCTGTGCGCTCTCTAAAAGGGCCTTGCGCTGATCTGCTGTCAGGGGGAGCGGCCGTGGCCGAGGTGTTCGCGCGCTAACACCGCTAATCGGGCCCTGAATAAGCTTAATCTTGGTTATATCGCCGCCTGCTGCGACGGATACACGCTGGCGGATCATTTCGGACTGGTGCTGAACAAGGCCAGCAGCAGCGGGAATAACTTTCAGCGTTAACTGCCTGCCGCCGCGTGTGGCTCCGAGTTTCTCAGGGCGGCATAGGCGGCTTAATTGTTCTCCGACAATATCTTCCCAGTTGAGCTTGAGTTTGCCAATTGTCGCAGCGGATTTTGGCAATGTCTTGCGCGCAATCCGCATTGCGGCCTTACCCACCGTGCCGGGGCCGGGATGCACGGCTTTCGCCTTGGTATAGCGCAGCCGCACCCGGGCGCGTGCTTCTTCCAGCGGGTCAAGGGTTGATCGCTTTACCATAGGCTGCATGTTGCCCGCGATGGCCCTCAATGAACAGACTCGATTTCACAATCTCGCTGCGACCTTGCTGGAATGGTATGCCGCAGAGGCGCGTGACTTGCCCTGGCGTATCGGCCCTGAGGCGCGCGCAGCAGGGCAGGTGGCTGATCCCTACCGAATCTGGCTGGCCGAGATCATGTTGCAGCAGACAACCGTCGCCCATGCGACGCGCTATTATCTCGATTTCACCGCGCGCTGGCCAAAGGTGGAAGATCTCGCGGCGGCTGATGATGCTGATATTATGGCGGCATGGGCGGGGCTTGGATATTATGCCCGGGCGCGTAACCTGCTGAAATGTGCCCGCGAGGTTACGGCATTGGGGAAATGGCCCGATACGGCTGATGAGCTGCGGCGGCTCCCCGGTATTGGCCCCTATACAGCCGGTGCAGTCGCGGCATTGGCTTTCGGGCGGCGCGAGGCGGCTGTTGATGGCAATGTTGAGCGTGTATTTGCGCGTCTGCTCGCCGCGACGGGCGACTGGTCCAGCGAGAAAACGCGCATCCGAGAGCGTGTTGCGGCGCTTGTGCCAGCTGATCGACCCGCTGAATTTGCAGAGGCCCTGATGGATTTAGGCGCAACGATTTGCACGCCGCGCAGCCCGAATTGTTTGCTCTGTCCCCTGCGTGAAGCCTGTATTGGCTATTCTGAAGGTGATCCGGCGCGCTATCCCATCAAACCCAAGAAGGCCAAACTGCCGACGCGGCGCGGGCATGCTTTTGTGATTATCGGCGAAGGCGAACGCGTCTTGACTGAGCTGCGCCCGCCTTCGGGTCTGCTGGGCGGCATGCAGGGTCTGCCCGGATCGTCTTGGGGCGAGGGGGATTTGCCTGCGCCCGGTTTTCCTTTCGATGCGGATTGGCAGGCGGCCGGGCAGGTGCGCCATGTCTTCACCCATTTCGCGCTTGAGCTGAGCGTATGGCGCGCCAAACTTGACGTGGAAGTTGATGGCCTCGGTATAGAGGCCGCGCTCAATGCCCTGCCAACCGTTTTTGCCAAGGCTTTGAGGCAGGGGCTCTTTGTTTCACCGCGCTAACGCCCTTCGGGCGACGCGGTGGTAGCGGGTTCCGCGCCTGCGGCGCATGAACCAGGCTGAAGGCTCACGCGCGTCATGACCACTGGTCCTTGTGGGCGACAGTCCTGAGCCTGGCTCATGCGCGCAGCGCGGAACCTGCTACCGCGAAGCTGCGCCGCAGGCGCTCAGCGCTTCGCAAAACCACAACCCTCTCCGAATCTCCCAGCAACAATTCCCGGACCGCGTTTCCGCGTCACGGTATCTCTTTCCCCGCATATGCAGGGTCTGGGCGCGCTCAGGGTGAACGCGAAGTGACTGCCGCTCTCTCGAGACGGCGTAAAGCGCCCAAGCTGAGCGCGCCCGCGGCGGTGCGTTTTTTTGGTCATCCCGGCAAGCTTCGCGCTTTGCCGAGTCCGGGCTTAGTCGGTTTTACGGAACTGTCGTCCAACCTGTGCGGATTGCCGCCAGGTGTCCCGGTGCACTGCCCGACTGAAACCGCCAAGGATAGGGAACGGACCCCCACCCGCAGCCTCAGACCGCCGCTCTGCCCCCAACCATGCCGCTCATGATCGACCCTGCATGGGGGAGATGCGGGCAGTATACGCTGGGTGCGGGAGGGGGCGGAAAGAAAAGTACAGTCGCCTGTGTTGGCGGGGGCGTTTTGTGGGGAAAGAGCCCTCAGCCCGGTTCATCGGAGGAGCGCAGCGACGATCGGGAACCAGCTGTCGCCCGGCTGGTGCGCAGCACCTCAGCGCCGGGCAAAATACAAGCTCGAACCATGAGGCGTGCGTTCCGGCCCGCGCCCTTCGACTTCGCTCACCATGCGGGCCTGTGGCGGTCTCAGGGTGCGGCCCTGGGGCCGGGCTTAGGGCTGTATGTCAGTTTTAGGCGTCGAAGATGACGTGAGGCGCTTCGATCTAACAGGCTAGAACTCGCCAAAAGCGGACATTTGCGTTTCAATGTGCTCTAAAACAGTGCCCATAGAACCTAATGATCAAGCGTCGTTATTCATCGCGATTCTCAAGAACCGGTGCGAACAAGAAGAACACAACAACAAACCAATTCGCGACGGAGAGCACATTGACCAAGGCAGACACGTTCCTGCCAGGTCCTTGCACCCATTCAATTGCAGCCACCGACGCCGCGCTCCGCTCTGGGAGGGCCTGAATAGCTTCCCTCACAGAGACATAGGCGGCCTGCTCCCAATAATATAAACTAAGTAGTGCCACATAGCTGGCGGAGTATAAAAATAGAATACCCAACTTTAGCAAAATTCCTGCGCGGTTAAGAAACAGGAAGATTCCAGCAATTAGCGCGAATTGCACGGCAATGATCTGAGTTGAAAGAAAACCCAAATTCGCTCGCGATATGGCCGCTAGTTCCAAGAGATCTGCTTCTGTCATAGCGCTCCGCTCCTACTAACTGTCGTTCTCCTTAGCATGGAATCGCTGACTTCCGCTAAGAGGGCGAAACAGTCGTTCAATTTAGGCATATTGAATGACCGATAAGGGCCAATAATGCCCGTTCGCGCAGTACATCCTTACTTCCGCTCCTGACCCAAAGCTGCCCCTCGCGCTAAATCTCCAGAAAGTTCCGGAGGAGCGCGTGGCCGTGTTCGGTGAGGATGCTTTCGGGGTGGAACTGGACGCCGTAGACGGGGCGGGTTTTGTGGCGGATGGCCATGATTTCGCCGTCAGCGGTGTGGGCATCGGCGATCAAAGTGTCTGGCAGGTCTTCCGCGCGGATGGAGAGGGAATGGTAGCGCACCACGTCGAACGTCTCAGGCAGGCCGGTAAAAAGCGGGCCGCCGGTATGGGTGACCGGGCTGATCTTGCCGTGGCGGATTTGCTGGGCGGTGATGATCTTGCCACCTTCCGCCGCGCCGATGGATTGATGGCCGAGGCAGACGCCGAGAATGGGCAGGTCTGGTGGGGCGGTCTGCACCACCTCAACGCAGATGCCGGCCTCGTTTGGCGTACACGGGCCGGGCGAGAGGACGATGGCATCGTCGCCGCGCGCAAGGGCGTCGGCGGCGGTCATCGCGTCGTTGCGGATGACGGTGGTGCGTGCGCCAATTTCCTCAAGATAGTGGACGAGATTCCACGTGAAGCTGTCATAATTGTCGATGACGAGGATGGATTTGCTCATTGGTCGAACTCGTACGCAGCGGCGAGGGCAGCGGCTTTCTTGAGCGCGTTGGCTTTGTGGACAGTCTCGTCGAACTCATATTGCGGGTCGCTGTCGAGGACGACACCGCCGCCTGCCTGAATGTGCAGCTGTCCGTCTTTCAGGACGGCTGTACGCAGGGCGATACAGGTGTCCATGTCGCCATTCCAGCCGAAATAGCCAATCGCGCCGCCATAGATGCCACGGGCGTTTTGCTCCAGCTCGTCAATGATCTGCATGGCACGGATTTTTGGCGCGCCGGAGACCGTGCCCGCAGGCAGGCCCGCGAGGAGCGCGTCGACATTGTCGATACCGTCGCGCAGGTCGCCCTCAACATGCGACACGATATGCATGACGTGGCTGTAGCGCTCGACGATGAAGCGCTCTGTCACCTCAACGCTGCCATAGGCGGCGACGCGGCCAACATCATTGCGGCCAAGGTCAAGCAGCATCAGGTGTTCGGCAATCTCTTTCTGGTCGGCGAGCAAATCGTCGGCGCGGCGCTGGTCTTCAACCGGATCGCCAGAGCGCGGGCGGGTACCCGCAATCGGGCGGATCGCAACCCGGCCATCGCGCACCCGAACAAGAATTTCCGGGCTGGAGCCGACAAGGCGGACATCGCCAAGGTTCATAAGGAACATGAAGGCGGACGGGTTGAGGCGGCGCAGGGCGCGGTAGAAGCTGATCGACTGGCGCTTGTACGGGGTGCTGAAGCGCTGGCTGGGCACGACCTGAAAGATGTCGCCCGCCTTGATATAGTCGCGGGCCGTCTCGACCATATCGAAATACTGATCCTTGGTTGTATTGGAGGTGAAGTTCAGATCTTCGGCCTCACCCTCGCGCGGGCTGAGCGGCGGCGGGCTTTCGAGAGCGTTTTCAACCGTGTCGAGCAGGGCGTCAGCGGTGGCTTCTTCGCCGGGGGCGTGGCGGCCAACGAGGATAAGCTGCTGGTAGAGGTGGTCAAAGATAACAACGACGCCGGGAATGACGAGCAGGGCTTCCGGGACGTTGAGCGCGTCTGGCTTGGTGATGCTGACCGGCTCAACATGCTGGATCATATCATAGCCGACATAGCCGAACGCGCCGCTGGCCATAGGCGGCAGGTCTTCATCGGCCTTGATATCGGCCCGGGCAGAGGCCGCAAAGTGGCGCAGGGCTTCGACGGGCGTGCCGTCAAACGTCGTCGGGTCGGTGAAGTCAATTGTGCTTGCAGACTCTCCGGCGCCATCCTGAATGCGCATCCAGCGACGCGGGTGCAGGCCGATAAAGGAGTAGCGGCCAAGACGCTCGCCGCCATGAATGGACTCAAACAGAAATGAGCCCGGCCTATCGGCGCCGAGCTTCATCATCGCTGAAACCGGCGTTTCGAGGTCGCCGGGCCTGCGCCGGACGCGTAACTGGTCTCGGGTCATTGCTGCGGGATAACAGACCGCTTGTAGGCGGCCAAAGCGCTATCATTAATTTCCAGCTCGGTTTCGCGCTGGATTTCAGCGAAATAGGCCTGGTAGAGGTCTTCCGCCACCCGGCCCTGCATGTTCACCGCTGCGGTCGAGGCGAGCAGATCAAGCGTTTCAGGCTCCGGGCGATCAATCTCGGTGACTTCGAGGATGATCATTTCGCCGGGAAGGCCGGGCGCGGTCAGCAGGTCACCTTCATTGCGCGCTTCAAACAGGCCGTTGATCAGGGCTGGCGGCAGTGTTGCCTCATTATAGTTTAGGCGAGTGAGGGCACGTTCGGGCGTTTGCACGGCGCGGTTATAGTCCTGCGCAGCCTCGGCGAGGGTTTTCTCGCCATTTCTGACGCTGTCCTCAACGGCTGCCGCAGCATCCTGAAGCTGGCGCGCGGCTTCGCCCTGACGCCAGGCAAAATCGAGAACCTCGCGGACTTCCTCAAATTCCGGCACGCGCTCTTCTTGTATGGCATCCAGACGCGCCATCCATGTCACTTCATCATCGGCAAAGCGCTCAGTGTTGCTGCCAACAGGGCGTTCGAAGATACGCGCCAGCAGGTCGGGTTGCTCAAGCAATGGCGTATAGCGGCCACCAAGGCGATTAAAGCCGCTGCGATCTACAGCATCAAAAGACAGGAGCGGGACACCCAGCCCTGCAGCAATGTCTTCCAGCGAGGCACCCGTTCCGATCAGGTCATCGAATTGCGGCAGGCTATCATAATAATAGCCAACAGCTTCCTGACGCTTCAATTCGTCGACAATGCTATCGCGCACCAGCTCCAGCGGCGTCACGGGGCCGGGGATGATGGCTTCAAGGCGGATGACAGTCCAGAGATTGCCAATTTGCTGCGGGCCGAAAATACCGTTGACCTGCGCGCTGCGGGCAAAGACCTGATCAGACAGTGTCGAATTGGCAATCGACTCAGCCTTGCCCGTCGATTGGTTTGAATCGGTCAGGCCCTCAATTGAGGCGGGGTCAGCGCCGCCTGCAATTTGGCCAAGGGCGGCGCGCGCTGCGTCTTCTGTTTCAAACTGGAATGTCGAGAAGGTGCGTGAATCGGCGCCTGTATAGCGCTCGACTTTGTAGGCCTCATAGAATGACTCAATATCCGCTTCCTCAATTTCCGCGCGTGCCAGGAAGTCATCCGGGCTGAGACGGATCAAGCTGACGCTGCGGCGTTCCGGCTCGCGCAGGGCATCACGGCGGTCATCATACAGTGTTTGCAGGTCTTCATCTGTGGGATCACCAATTTCCGGCAAGGCCGAAGCGGGCAGGGCAAACCAGCGGGCATTGCGCATCTCGCCTGTATAAGCTGCGTCCATGCGGGCCAGCACGTTGGGCACCTTCAATCCGGCCACAGGCAGGCGCTGCAGACGTGTGATAGTTAGCGTGCCTTCAAGATTGTCCTGATACTCCTTGGGGGTCAGGCCATTATTATTGAGCAGGGCGCGATACTGATTTGGATCGAATACGCCCGTTGTGTCGTGGAACATGGAGTTTTCTGTCAATGAATCGACCACGGCGCCCTTGGTCGCGGTGACACCGACCTTGTCACCATAGGCGCGCAAGGCAACATCAATCTGTTGTTGCTGGAAAATGCGGTCGATCAGGCCCTGTTCCAGCGCTTGCTCTTTGGTCAGCGAACGTCCGCGATCATCGGTCTGGTTGCGCAGGATGCGTTCAACAGTGGTATCAAACTGCTGGTCGGAGACAACTCTGTTGCCCGCGCCGATCAGGTTATTGCCAAGGCCGCCGCTGAACACATCAGTAATGCCCCAGCCTGCCATCGCGATGATGACCAGACCAAAAACGATGAAGCCCACTTTGGAGCGGAGCAGGGAGCGCATCAGGGTCAGCATATGTGTTGGCCTCGTATCAGGTCACTTGTAGGGTTCATCCCAGCTTGCTAGGCGAGCGCGTACACTTGTTCAAGATAGGGATTACCATGGTTCGATCATTGATTGCAGGAAACTGGAAGATGAATGGGCTAAAATCAGCTCTTTCAGAAGTCGATTCAGTGAATGCGCGACTGGCAGAGCTCGGCGATGGCGCCGATTGTGTGATTTGCCCGCCGGCGACGCTGATTTCAGCCATGGCAGACCGTGCCAGCGCGCATTTGCAGGTTGGCGGCCAGTGCTGTCATCCGGATGTGCGGGGGGCCTATACTGGCGACCTGTCCGCCGAAATGATCAAAGACGCTGGGGCGTCATATCTGATTGTGGGCCATTCTGAGCGCCGCTCGCTGCATGGCGAACGCAGTGCGTATGTGCAGGATCAGGCTGAGGCCGGGCTGCGCGCCGGACTGATTCCGATTATTTGCGTGGGCGAAACCTATAATCAGCGCCGCTTGGGCGAGACCGAGGAAGTAATTTCGCGAATCTTGCGCAAATCGCTTCCGCCAAAGGATGACAATACAGTCGATCTGGTTGTGGCGTATGAGCCGATTTGGGCGATCGGGACGGGCGAAGTGCCCATGGTCAAGGAAATTGCCGAGGTTCACGCGCTGATTCGCGATCAGTTGGTCGACACATATGGCACCCGCGGCACGCAGATGCGCATCCTGTATGGCGGCTCCATGAAGCCCGGAAATGCAGCGGAAATCATGGCGATTGATAATGTCGATGGCGGTTTGATTGGCGGTGCGAGCTTGAAGGCTGACGATTTCATGGCCATCTACGCTGCGGCGGTTGCCTAGACCCGGTGTATTGGACTGGGCTTAGGGGTTGGCGTCAGACGAAATAGCGCTTATTGCCCGCCAATTGAATTTCAGGAACCTGACTTATGCTTACCGTTCTTCTCGTCACACAGATCATTGTTGCCATTGTGCTGGTGGTGGTTGTGCTCATGCAACGCTCTGAAGGCGGCGCCTTGGGGATTGGCGGCGGCGGTGGCGGCGCAGGGGGTGGTCTGATGTCCGGACGCGGTGTCGCTGGCGCGCTGGTGCGCACGACAATTATCTTTGGCGCGATCTTTTTTGCAACCAGCCTTGCCCTGACTACGCTAGCGACAAAAAACGATACGGGCGGCATCACCGAGATTGAAGAGACGCTGGACGAGAATTTTGGCGGCCAGTCAATCGATGATGCCCTGGGCACAGACGGCCTTGGCGATCTGCGCGACCCGGACCTGACATTGTCGGATGATCCCTTGGCGCAACCGGTTCTAACGCCGCCTGCGACAGGCGAAACGGCACCGGATGCGGGCGACGAAGCTGCTGAAGACGAGATTGATCCGCTGGCTGATCCGCTGGCCGATCCACAATAAACTTTACCAGCTAGCGTAATTCCCTATCGGGCCTGCGCACGAATCGGGCAAACTGCATTTCCATGACTCGCTATATTTTCATTACTGGCGGCGTGGTGTCCTCTTTGGGCAAGGGTATCGCTTCGGCTGCGCTGGGGACTTTGCTACAGGCGCGGGGCTATAAGGTCCGTCTGCGCAAGCTCGATCCATACCTGAATGTCGATCCCGGAACGATGAGCCCGCGCCAGCATGGCGAGGTGTTCGTCACCGATGATGGGGCCGAAACCGACCTCGATCTTGGCCATTATGAGCGCTTTACCGGGGTCTCGGCGCGCCAGTCTGACAATATCACCACGGGCCGGATCTATTCGACGATCATCGAGAAAGAGCGCCGCGGCGACTATCTCGGCGCGACCATTCAGGTCATTCCGCACGTCACCAATGAGCTGAAAGAATTCGTCCTGTCAGATGCGGGTGAGGGCGTAGATTTCGTCCTCTGCGAGATTGGCGGTACAGTCGGCGATATTGAGGGCCTGCCCTTCTTTGAGGCGATCCGCCAGTTGCGCCAGGAGCTTGGCGCTGAGCGGACCTGTTTCATTCACCTGACATTGCTGCCCTACATCCCGGCGGCCGGCGAGATGAAAACCAAGCCGACCCAGCACTCGGTCAAGGAGTTGCGCTCCATCGGTATTCAGCCGCAAATCCTGCTCTGCCGCTGTGATCGGCCGATCCCCGAAACGGAAAAGGCCAAGATTGCGAGCTTCTGTAATGTCCGCCCGGCCAGCGTCATCGAGGCGCGCGACCTCGGCCATATCTATGATGTGCCGGCGGCCTACCATGCTGAGGGGCTGGATACCGAAGTTCTCCACCATTTCCGCATTGATGACGCGCCCGCGCCGGACCTGACGCGCTGGAACCAGATTGCCGCAACAGTCCACAATCCGGATGGTGAGGTCTGTATCGGGCTGGTCGGCAAATATGTTGATGTACCCGATGCCTATAAGTCGGTGATGGAAGCGCTGACGCATGGCGGCCTCGCGAATAATGTGAAGGTTGATATCCGGCTGATCGACAGTGAGGCGTTTGATGATGACCATGCGCCGATCGACATCCTCGAAGGCGTTCACGCGATTATCCTGCCCGGCGGCTTTGGCGAGCGCGGCGCGCGCGGCAAGATGCGGGCGGCGCGATTTGCCCGCGAGCGCAAAGTGCCATGCTTCGGCATTTGCTATGGCATGCAGCTGGCTGTCGTTGAAGCGGCGCGCCACATGGCCGGGATCGAAGACGCCGCGACGTCTGAATTCGGCCCGACAGACCAGCCTGTGGTTGGCCTGATGTCGGAATGGACGAAGGGCAATGAGAAAGTCACCCGCGACGAGACCACCGATATGGGCGGCACGATGCGGCTCGGGGCCTATCCGGCGCGGCTGCGCGAAGGCTCAAAAGTCGCGGAGATTTACGGGTCGCTGGATATTTCAGAGCGCCACCGCCACCGCTATGAGGTCAACACGGCCTATATCGCCGCGCTTGAAGACAAGGGCATGATCTTCTCCGGCATGTCGCCAGACGGCGTGCTGCCAGAAATTATCGAACTGCAAGACCACCCCTGGTTTATCGCCGTACAGTTCCACCCAGAGCTGAAATCCCGGCCCTATGATCCACACCCGCTATTTGCGAGCTTTATTGGCGCTGCGGTCACGCAGAGTAGGTTGGTTTAGGGCGCAAAAGTGAAGCGACTTCCGACGTCAAAGCAGACAGTATGAGCGGCTTAAACCACCCTAAAACGGGCGCTTGCAGACTCGTTTTGAGTCGTGCTTAGACCACTTCCTTGATGGTTTAATTGAGCGAGGTGGACTCGCTTGGCTAAAGCTGGGCATATTGTTGACAATCGAGATCTCATTATTAACAAAGTACAGTAAATGCAGAGCATGTTCAGTGACGTAATCCTCGATGAGTCAATTGCAGAGAAGCCTATGATAGCAAATTCATTGATCCGAACGTTCGCTACAGTTTCAATATTGTCCTGTTTGGCTCTGACGTATGGATGCTCCCACTCTGCGGATTCAGTACTAGACAAGTTTGAAACCAGTAATGACACGAACGCCCCAACAGGGCTCCATGAAACGCCCCTATTTGACTTTGACGATGGGCTTCTGCCCGGAGGTATCTCTGTCAATTATGGTCATCTTGACGTTGTTGAGTACGATGACGGATACGCTTTGCGAGTTCATCTTGATGGCTCCAGCCACCAGCTTGTATCCGTGAATTTCAGTCCTGCAATGTCAGGATGGGACTGGTCCGGTAAAGACAATTTTGGGCTCGCTTTCGATGTCATCAACCCCGGTGAACAGTCCACGCAGCTGCATTTCAGTCTGAACACCGCCGAAGGGGGGAATGTCACGCGCGCAAACGTCATTCCGGCTGGCGCAACGAAGACGTTTTATGCCGAGTTGAAGAGTCCTTTAATGGCCTTGGATTCGGGCCTTCGCGGTGATCCTGCAACGATTCAGGGTGATGCAGAATGGATGGTCTGGATGTGGGGAAGCAAAAGCCTCGACTACACCAATGTTTCTGGTTTTGGGCTTTATTCGCGTGGTCTGAAATATGATCGGGACGTGATTATTGATAATATCCGGCTAGTTGAAAATCCACCGCTAAACCCGGATTTCCTGACCAATATCGTGGACAAGTATGGTCAAAACGCGAAGGCTGATTTCATTGGAAAAATTCATACCGATGAAGAGCTCGCGGCGGTTACAGAAGCTGAGCTTCAAGAGCTCGCGGCAGAACCCGGTTTCAATGACCGTTCCAAATTCGGCGGTTGGAAAAAGGGTCCAAAACTTGAGGCAACAGGCTATTTCCGTACCGAGAAAGTAGGCGAGCGCTGGGCGATGATCGATCCTGAAGGCTACATGTTCTTCTCTAACGGTATCGCCAATATGCGTTTGTCAAATAATGGCACGATCACGGGGTATCAGTATGATAGGTCAGAGGTCGTACAACGCACGCCTGAAGATCTGACGCCGGAACATTCTATCGGTCTTTTTCTGCAGGACATGCCCAGTAAGACAACGCGCCAGCTTGTGTCTGAGCTGCGCCGAAACATGTTTGAGTGGCTGCCAGAAGCTGGCGAAGACTATGACGGGAATTACGGTTATCGCCGCGAGGTGAATGTTGGGGCGCTGGAGCATGGTGAGACGTTCAGTTTCTACCGCACGAACCTGGAGCGAAAATACGCTGAGACATATCCGGACTTTATGCAAAAGTGGACAGAGGTTGCGATCGATCGGATGCGCCACTGGGGCTTAACCTCGACCGGGAACTGGGCTGATCATTCGCTCTATAATAACGGAGAAATTCCCTACATAGCGGATGGCTGGATCATTGGCGATTACAAGACCGTCAGTAGTGGATTTGATTTCTGGGGCGCAATCCCCGATCCGTTCGATCCGAAGTTTGCCGAACGGGCGGATTTGACCGTTCGCGCCATCGCTGAGCGTGTGCAGGATAGTCCCTGGTGCATCGGTGTCTTCATTGACAATGAGATCAGCTGGGGGCGCCCTGAAACGAAAGAACAGACCTACGGGATTGTGATTTATACACTGTCTCGCGATGCTGCAGATACGCCTGCCAAAGCGGCGCTCATGGCTCTGCTGAAGGCGCAGTATGCTGATATCTCAGCGCTCAATGCCGCTTGGGATACAGATTTTGAGACATGGAGCGTTCTGGAAAAGGGCGTCCGGTTTGACACGCGAAATGACGCGATGTGGTCAGATTTCAGTGTGCTGCTTGAAGCCTTTGCCAGCGAATATTTCCGCGTTGTTCACGATGCTGTCGAGCATCACATGCCAAACCACATGTATCTAGGGCCGCGTATGGCAAGTTGGGCGCGTCCTGTTGAAGTGATCCGCGCGGCTGCCAAGCATAGCGATGTGATTAGCTACAATGAGTATCGCGAAACGATTCACCCGCAAAAGTGGACACATCTGGAAGAGGTCGACATGCCCGCAATTATCGGCGAGTGGCATGTAGGTGCCTTGGACCGCGGGTCTTTTCATGGTGGCTTGGTCTGGGCGCAAGACCAAGCCGAACGGGGCCGAATGTACGAAGAATACATGCAGGCCGTCTTGGAAAATCCATACTTTGTGGGTGCGCACTGGTTTCAATACACGGACTCAGAGCTGACGGGCCGCGCAATGGACGGCGAGAACTACAATGTTGGCTACGTCTCGGTTACTGACCAGCCTTATCCAGAACTGGTGGAAAGTACAAAGAGAGTGAATCGGTCACTTTACGAAGTTGCATTCAGACCATGGGTCAAACCTACCCCTGTGAATGTCGATGACTAACCCGATAGCCCGGAATTATTCCTAGCGCCTTAAACTCGCTCTAAGTAAGCTGCCCATGGATGCCCCTTCTGCCACCGAAAGCAGGCATCATTCCCGACCATGCGCCTTGAAAAGACAGGCAAAACTGGCCTTCTGTCCGACACCTGTTCAACCGGGTCTATACTTCCGGCCTATGGAGATCCGCTTCACACTCGCTGCTGTCGCCCACGTTCCGGTCTATTTCTGGCCGTGGGTGTGGTGGCAATTGTTCTGGTTGCGCGGCTGGGCTGAGGCGACGACCCGCGAACTGATCTTTGAGATCAGCGCCGATGGCCGCGTGCATGTGGTTGCGTTCAGCGATGACACGCGTGACCTGCGCGCCTGGATGAACCGCCAGCGCAAGCTCTACCGCGAACACTGGATACCGATGCATGACGCCTCTGGCGAGGCGCATCTCAGCGCGGTCCACTATTGGATGGGCCGTTTCATGGCCTGCGGGCGGCGGCTTGTCTGGCGCTGGGTGCGAGTCGTTTTTCGGGCGGCGCCGCCCTTCAAGGATAGTTCCTAACTAGGCCGGAGCCCTCAGCCCGGTTCATGCGTAGCGCAAAGCGCTGTCGCGGAACCCGCTTCTGCTGCGTGACGCGCAGCGTCTTAGCGCAGCAATATCAGAGCCTCTTCCGCCCAAAGACTGGCCTTGCGGCGTCATTTCGCCTATCTGAAATCTGAGCACAGATACGCGTCAATCTCCCCCTTGCATCCTCCCCGCCGCGCCTGTATACGCGCGGTTTGGATTTAATGGGCCTTTGCCCGAGACGATATGGATTTCAGACAATGGCTGTCCCTAAGAGTAAGATTTCAAAGTCGCGCCGTGGCATGCGCCGTGCGCACGACCGCCTGAAAGGCAACACCTATATCGAAGATCAGGATTCTGGCGAACTGCGCCGTCCGCACCACATTGACCTGAAATCAGGCATGTATCGCGGCAAGCAAATCCTTGAGCCGCAAGAAGACTAGGTCTTTTCGGTATTTAGAAATACAGAAAACCCCGCCATCGCTGGCGGGGTTTTGTTTTGGGGGATGCGCGCTGTTATTTCAGGCCGAGCGCTGCCTCGACTTTCGCCCAGTCGACCAGTTTGAAATTCTGGTCCTGCTCGCTGGCCGGGTTGCCATCGTCCTGGACGACGAGCAGGCCGCTGGGGTAGCCGGGTAGCGGTGTCGATGTCACGTCTAGCCCGTCAGTATGCGTGACGGCATCAACCGCGCCATCCTCGCTCGCCGCAATTGTAATAATCCCGCGCGGGGCGTGCGGCGGCTTGCGGTCATAGATGACAAAGCGATCGGCAGCCTGCGCCGAGGCGACGAGGTAGCCGCTGCCCGCGTCCCCATGCCAGATGCTGAGGCCCTCAGTATCCTCAACAAGGCCATTGCCATTCGCAATCGCGTCAACGCTTATTGGTGTGGATTCCGGATCGGCAAGATCAAGCGACCAGATGCCATAGGCTTCCTCGCCGATGAACAGGCGCTGTTCGGCATCATCAAACACGCAGCCTTCCAGTTTCGAGGCGAGTTTGACTGTGCGCAGGATTCCAGCAGCCGGTTGATTGGCGCGGTTCGTGGCAAAGCCCCAAATCTGTACGGTTCCATCCTTATATGTCACTGCAGCTGTCGGCATATCGCTATGCCCGAGGCAGACGCCATAGGGCTCAACCTTGCCGACCGGGGTGTCGCCATAATGCGATACAGCAGATGTAACTGGGTCGATCCAGAACCATGACAGGCTTTCGGTCTCGTCATTGCTGGCAACAGCGAGATTCTCACGTAGATCGACATTGTTGAGCTGGCCGACATCAAGGAATTGGCGCTCTTTGCCATCGAGACCATAAACGTGCAGACCCTCGGCCTTGTTGGTACCAAGGATCAGAGAGGCTGCTGGATCAGCGGCGTTGACCCAGATCGCCGGATCATCAGCGCGATCCCCCATGCCCGTCATCGGATCGGTTTCTATAGAGGCTGCAATCGGCGTGACAGGGAAAGGCAGGGTTTCCGGCGCGGTGGCGCAGGCTGTGGCCGCGAGCAGTGCGGTGATAGATGTGGTCAGACGCAACATGGATATGTCCTCCAGAGAGATGTTTGGCGGAAAAAGCAGGGCCGGGAAACCCCCATAAGGTTTGCCCGGCCCATTTGATTGAGAAGGGCGCCGCTTAGTATGTCAGGCGGGCACCGAAGATGAATGTGCGGCCAAACTCGTCATACTGCGAGAGGCGGCGTTCGTTGCCGAAATAATAGTATTCCGGCTCATCTGTGAGATTTTTTCCCTCAATGTAGAGCTGGATATTGTCGTTGATGCTATACTTACCGGAGGCTTCGACCAGCAGGCGGTCATCCGTTGTCCGGTCGAGATTTTCGCCTTCCAACTCGTCCAGATAATCGCCGCGGAAGTTCGCAGATACACGCAAGTCCCAAGGGCCCTTGTCATAGCCAAGCGCGACATTCCAGATCGTGTCAGACTGTTTCAGGAACGGTACGCTGCGACCTTCCGGAAGCGTCGCGTCTGAGTCTGTCAGCGTCAGATTACCCGAAACCAGGAAGCCTTCCCAGTTGCCACCCAGAAAGTCGAGGCCCTGCACATAGTTGAACTCAACACCCGTGATTGAGCTTGAGTCGACATTGGTGAAGGTCGCAACTTCTTCGATGTCGGCGAGAATAGCCGGATCGAGGAAGGCCAGATTAACCGGCAGGGTTGGCAGGAAGTCGGTCAGCGGAACGAGATCGCCAGCCGCATCTTCATCGCGTTCAACAACCACTGGGAAAATCGCATTGTCGATTTCCTTGTGGAACAGGCCGACAGAGATCACGGACAGTCCGCTTGGATAATATTCGAGTGCGAGATCGAAATTGTCAGCTTCATACTCTTTCAGGTCAGCGTTTCCGATGAACAACTCGTCCCGGTCATCATTGAAGACTACGGAGGGTGCCATTTTACCGAAAGCAGGACGAACCACTGCAGCGTAATAGGCGGCGCGGCCGATCAGCTTTTCGCTGAAGTCATACTTCACGTTCACGCTTGGCAGGATGTTTGTGTAATCCTGTGAGATGTTACGCACCGAGTCGATGACCAATTCATCTTCGAGAACGACATTGCCCTGCAGATCGACTTGCGTGTCTTCAATCCGGACACCGGCAACGACTGTGGCCTTGCCAAGATCGAACGTTCCCATGGCGTAACCGGCCAGAATTTTCTCGTCGATGGTGAAGTCTTCAGCGTTGCTGTCAAAGAAGCTACCCTCGGCGTCCAGATCACCCTGCGCAAATGTGCCGCGAAGCGCTGCGGTCAGACCGGCGTCCGGCCAGGCTGGCTGCGGGTTTGGCAGACGCCAGTTGGAGAGCAGTTGGTCGTTGACGAAAGGTGCGAGATTGAGATCTGGCTCATTGAAGGTCAGGTTCACGTCGCGGACTTTTTCACGATCACGCAGTTTCAAGCCGCCTTTCCATGTGACAGGCGTGTTCATGAAGATGCTGTCGCGAGAGATGTTGAATTGCGCTGCAATCTCGGTGTCTTCGTTGACAGAGTTTTCTTCTTCGAAAGCATCCAGATCATAGTTCGCCGGGTCATATATCGCGGCAAGGACAGAGGCATCGCCGCTGATACGCGGTGTTTCAGGCGACGAGGTGTCGAATGTGATCGTACCGGGGAAATTATCCTGAATATCTTCGAACCGGAACGCGACATCGTGATTGTCGCTATCGTCTTCTTCGGCGTAGGCGTAGGACACTTGATAGTCGACGGTCCATTCATCCCAGTTGCTGATGCCACCCGCTGAAATTGTCTGGATCTGGCGCGTTTCTTCGCGCAAGCGAACTTCAGCATCAATTTCATTGATTGGGACAACTGATGTAGTGGCGCTGGTTGGCGCGCCGTCATCAAGGTCCTTGAATTCGAACTTGTTGCGAACTTCGTCATCTGTGTAGTGATTGACGAGTGTCCGCAGGTAGAGATCGGTGTTCTCGTTCACGCGCCAGTCAAAGTTAGCTACGACACCAAGACGTTCACGGGTCAGTTCGTACCAGCGATGCTCATAGTCATCGTCCATGAAGAAGACGCCGTTTTCGTCACCCCAGCCACCAGCTTCGTTATTGTGGGCTTCGATTTCGAGGCTCTGGAAGTTTAGCGAGAGAGCAACACCGAATGTGTCGTTAAAGGTCTCGGAATAGGTCAGTGTCGCCTTGGGCGAGAGATTTTCGGTGATCTCGTTGTAGCGGCCCTCGACCTTGGCACGAACAAAGCGGCCCTTGCGGTCAAATGCCGAGATAGTTTTCAGGTTGATCACACCGCCAAGGCTGTCGCCGTCAATGTCTGGCGTCAGGGACTTTTGAACTTCGATACCGTCGAGCAGGTCTGACGGCACACCATCGAGCAGGACGCCGCGGCGGTCTTCAGGAGACGGCGTGCGCACACCGTTGATCGAGGCTGAGATCAAGTCTGTGTTGATTCCGCGGATCGAGACATAGCGGCCTTCACCCTGGTCATTCTCAATTGACAGGCCTGGGACGCGAGCAAGCGAGTCCGCCACGGTTGTGTCCGGGAAGTTGCCAAGGCCATCTGAGTCGATGACGGAAATGATCGCATCGGAGGCGCGTTGCTGGTTGATGGCCCCGGCTTGCGCCGCTTGCGAGCCTACCACCAGAATATTGTCGAGATAGCGGACGTCGGCGCCCAAGGTGAAATCGGCGACTGTACCAGAGGCTGGGACAGAGACATCGGCAACCACGGTATCTGCGCCGACATAGGAGACGGAGACGGTAAAGTCGCCGGCCGGGACATTGTTCAGGCGGTAGTCGCCGAAACGGTCTGTGGTTGTGGACCGGTTGAGACCCTCAACCGATACAATAGCGCCCTCAAGTGGCGCTTCTCCAGTGGCATCTGTGACTTGCCCTGTGATAAAGTCAGCCTGGGCTGTGTGTGCGAAGCCAGCACTTAGCAGTGTAGCAGCGACGATTTTCGTAAGTCGATTCGACATGATTACCCCTCAGTTGAATTTGGCGCGGGAGTGACACTTGACGGTGACTGCGGCGTGACGCTTGCCGGACAGTTTTACGAAGAGATTTGTATCTTTTTTACAGCTAAGTTTTCAGCTGCTCGATCCAGGTTGCCGCGTTCTCAGCTGCGGCGCGCCCCGTCGCCAGGCATGCTGTGATAAGGTAGCCGCCGGTTGGCGCGTCCCAGTCGATCATCTCTCCGGCGCAGAACATGCCCGGGAGGTGCTTCAGCATCAGGTTTTCGTCGAGCGCTGACCATGCCACGCCGCCGCGAGTCGAGATGGCGTCGTCCAGCGGTGCGGCGCCCGTTAGCGTGAGAGGTAGGGCTTTCAGTGCGGCGGCGAGCTGAGTAGGCGCCGCGCGGGTTGACGCATCTGTTAGCTCAAAGGCAAGGGCGCGCTTGGCTGGTGAGAGCGAAAGGCTTTTGCGCATATGATTTGAGAGCGAGGTTTTGCCGGGCCGCGCATTGAGGCGGCGGGCGATCTCCGGCTCGGTTAAATCTGGCAGCATGTCGATCATCAACTGGGCCTGACCCTCGGCCCCTATCTGATCGACGAGCGCCGCAGATAAAGTGTAGATTCCGCCGCTTTCAACCCCGCGTGCCGTGATGACGAACTCGCCGCGTGTGGCCTCACCATTTGGCGCTGTGAGGCGGACGGACTTGATTGGCGCGCCCGCGAATTGTGACCGCATGTGGTGCGTCCAGGTACAAAGGAAGCTGCAATTGCTTGGCGTGAAGGGGGTGAGCGGCACGCCTTGGGCAGCGAGGTGCTGTGCCCATGCGCCGTCAGAGCCGAGGCGTTTCCAACTGGCCCCGCCGAGGGCGAGTATTGTGGCGGCAGGGCGTGTCGTGAGTGGCCCGGAAGGCGTGTCGAATGTCAGGCCGCCATCGTCGCTCCAGCCCTGCCAGCGGTGGCGAGTATACAGGCGCGCACCATTTCGCTGAAGACGTTCAAGCCAAGCGCGCAGCAGCGGCGAGGCTTTCATCATGTGCGGAAAGACCCGGCCTGTCGGGCCGACATGGACCGGGATGCTCAGGCCTTGCATCCAGCTTTGGATATCTTGCGCGCTGAAGCTGCGAACCATTCGGGTGAGGCGACTATCTGGCGCGGTATAGCGGTTGAGAAAGGTCTCCTGTGGCTCATTATGGGTGATGTTGAGGCCGCTTTTGCCCGCCATCAGGAACTTGCGCGCCGGGCTGGGCATCGCGTCATAGATGTCGACGGCCAGCCCGCGATCCGTTAGCACTTCAGCCGCCATCAGGCCTGCGGGGCCAGCGCCGATAATGGCGATTGAGGGCGAAGGGCGAGAGCTCATCGCGCCTATCTGGCGTGTCCGGGCGGGTTTGGCGAGGGCGCAGGGTGTTTTAGGGCGTGACGCTAAGCTGAGTCAGGACAGTATTGAATATCTTGCTGCCGGGCCGGAAGAGTTCTGTCTTCATGTCGGAATGTGAAAGGCCGCCAGACAAAACGTGGGTGGTCGCCTCGTGCCCGCTTGCGTTTAGAGCCTGTGTGAAGCTGTAGGTCTCCCGCACAGCTTTGCGGCGCTTGGCTGTGACAAAGTTCTCGAAGGGCGGGTAGGCGGCGTTTGCGCTGATCAAAAGGGCCGGGGAAGCGGCTTTAAGGTCCGCCTCAGTGCTGCCGAAGACTGACTCTTTGGCGCGTTGGATTTTGCGCATGGGCGCAGGGACTGTCAGGTCGAACGCTGCGGTGTCGACCGGGATGATGGCTTTGTAAGGGCTACCATTACCTGCAGAGATGGCGGCGAGGGCGACGAGATGCGCGCCAGCGGAATGGCCAGACAGGACCATGTTTTCCGGGTCGCCGCCATAGGGCCGAATATTGTCCTCGAGCCATGTGGTCGCTGACTGAATATCATCGAGATTGGCGGGATATTTATGCTTCGGGCCAAGCCGGTAATTGACCGAAACGAGAATGACACCGCGATCTGTGTAGGCCTTTGCCTCAGCAGGTTTGACGTTCGACTTGTCGCCGATGACCCATGCGCCGCCATGCACGAAGACGTGTACAGGTGCGCCTGACACGGGGGCAGTGGGCAGATAAATGTCGAGCATCTGCTGATCTGAAACGGGCGCGGTTACGAAAGGCACGTCCTTGGTTTTTAGGGATGTCGCGGCGGGCGTTTCTGGGCTGGCCGAAGAGGCGCAGGCTGCAAGTGCGTAGGTGGCGCTGATGGCTAGCAGGCGTAATGTATCTATCAGGCGCATGCGCGGCCCCTCCAGTAGTGTGCATCTACAGCGTGTAACGCATTTGCGGCGAAGTTCCGTCGCGGCGGCGGTTTAGCTGCGCTGACTTGCCCCTTCGCCGAGTTCGCACTATGGCGAGCGCGATGACCTATCACTGATAAAAGGACCGCGCGATGAGCGAGATTATCGATATCCATGCCCGCCAGATTATAGACAGCCGGGGCAATCCCACTGTCGAAGTTGATGTGACGCTGGAAGACGGCTCATTTGGCCGCGCGGCGGTGCCATCTGGCGCTTCGACGGGTGTGCATGAGGCGCATGAATTGCGCGATGGCGGCGAGGCCTTCAAAGGCAAGGGCGTCCTGGACGCCGTCGATGCGGTGAATGGCGAGATTGCCAATGAGCTTGAAGGTATGCCGGCCACCGATCAGCGCATGGTTGATGGCCTGATGATCGAACTGGATGGGACTGAGAACAAGAAGCGTCTCGGCGCCAACGCGATCCTGGGGGTTTCTATGGCCGTCGCAAAGGCGGCGGCAGAGAGCTGTAGCTTGCCGCTCTATCGCTATGTTGGCGGCACCAATGCGCGCATCCTGCCGACCCCGATGATGAATATCATAAATGGCGGTGAGCATGCCGATAATCCCATCGACATTCAGGAGTTCATGATTATGCCGGTCAATGCCGAGAGCATTGCTGATGCGGTCCGGATCGGATCTGAAATCTTTCACACGCTGAAAAAGACGCTTCAGGATGCCGGCCACAATACCGGCATTGGTGACGAGGGCGGCTTTGCGCCAAATCTTGCATCGACGACTGAAGCGCTCGATTTCATCATGAAGTCTATCGAAGCGGCGGGATACAAGCCGGGCGAAGATGTTGCGCTGGCGCTCGATGCGGCGTCGACTGAGTTCTACAAGGATGGTAAATATGTGCTGTCTGGCGAAGACAAGACGCTGGACGCTGAGGGTATGGCGAAATATTTCGCGGCTCTGGTCGATACGTATCCAATCATCTCAATCGAAGACGGCATGGCCGAAGATGATTGGGACGGGTGGAATATCCTGACCGATATGATCGGCGACCGCTGCCAACTGGTCGGTGATGATTTGTTCGTGACCAATCCTGAGCGCCTGTCCATGGGGCTGCAGCGCGGCGCGGCGAACTCGATCCTGATCAAGGTCAACCAGATCGGGACGCTGTCTGAGACGCTGGACGCAGTAGAGCTGGCGCATCGCCATGCCTATACGTCCGTAATGTCGCATCGTTCGGGCGAAACCGAGGATGCAACGATTGCTGATCTGGCCGTCGCCGTGAATTGTGGGCAGATCAAGACCGGCTCACTGTCGCGTTCTGACCGTTTGGCGAAATACAATCAGTTGATCCGTATCGAGGAAGAGTTGGGCGCAGCAGCGCTCTATGCCGGAAGCGCGCTGATCAACGCCTAAGACTTGCCGAAGCAGGTTTCGGTTTTGTCATGTTACGTTTCTTACAGAACATGATTAGATGCCCCCTCTAACCGAGGGGGCATTTTTTTGCAGGTCTATTTGATTGCAGCGCCGGAGAACGAAGCCGAAGGCGCGGAACTGGCGAAATTCCTGAAGACACGCGGCGTTATGGTGCGCGAAGAGTATGGTCAATTTGCTTACGGTCCGGCGCGGCCGAATGAACTGACACTGGCGCTATGGTCACGTAAATCGATGATGTCGGTCCAGCGGATCATGCTGACCAATCGCGCGATTGATGCGTGGGAGCAGGATAGCCTTGTCATGGCGCGGTTGGAGCATGGCCTTAGCCCGCATGGGCTTGGCGACCTGGAAATGGTCGACCTGACCTTTGCGGCGGCAAGGCTGCACCATTCTGAGCGTGTCTTGCAGGCGCTGCGTGAGATGGAAACGCGTCAGCGCGATGCCCGGTTAGCGCAGCAAGAGGTGACTGCGAGTGCGCCGCCAATGGCGGGGGCGGGCGGCGGTGAGGGTAAGGCTGTCATGGCCCCAGCCCCGGCACCAATGCCATCTGCGCCGCCGAAGATGTCTCGCGGCAGTGGCGGTTTAGTTTGGTTAGTCTTGTTGATTCTGCTTGGTAGTGGCGGGGCCTTTGTCTGGTGGCTGACAACACTTGAGCCGAAAATGCTGCCCGGCCAGTCGCCAGGGACCGAAGCGATAGGCATGCGCAACCTTTTGATGATTGGCGGCGGTTTTGTGCTTTTGCTTGTGGCTTTGTTGCTGTTTTCATTCGGGCGCGGCGGGAAGACCAAAGCGACACCTGAGCTTGCGGCGCGGCGCGCGCCGACACCGGCAACTCCGGTTGCCGCACCAGCTCCGACGGGTGACGTCCCAGAGGTGCGCGATGTCTTCGTGTCTTATGCGCACGCCAATTCCGATACTGTGTTGCCGCTGGCGAGTGATTTAGAGGCTGGCGGTGTGGGCGTGTGGATTGACCGGGATGACCTTAAAGGCGGGCAGGGCTGGGCCGGTATGATCGTGCGGGCGATTAAGTCATCGGGTCGGTTCTGCCTGATGTGTTCTGCCGAGGCGTTTGCGTCTGACCATGTACGCCGCGAAGTTTATCTGGCCGACAAATATGGCAAGCCAATGCTGCCCGTGAGGCTGGATGATGCGCCGATGCCGGAAGACATCGAATATTTTCTGATTGACCGGCAATGGGTCGATCTGACCGTGCTGGAACCTGACCGCCGCGTCGATGCTTTGAAAGCTATATTGGCGGGATGAAGCGGCGTACAAATTAAGTGCATCTTTACCAAAATCGAGTCTTTCATAGAATCACTTTTGGAGGCTTACCGATGACGTCCCGCTGGGCGGCTGGCACACTGTCGCTAGCTGCAGCCTACTTTGCCTATCACGCATTTGCTGGCGAGCAGGGGCTCGGCAAGTGGACGGATATGCAATCCAAACTAGCTGATAAAAAACAGGTGCTTGCGGCCTTGGAAGCGGAAAATGCTGCACTGCAAAAGGACATAGCTAGGTTAACGCCGGGGCAGGTTGATCCTGATCTGGTTGAGGTGCTCGCAAGGCGCGAATTAGGCTATGTTTTTCCCGACGAGTTAGTCCTGACGGATCGCGAAGCAGGGGTTGCATATTTGCATAGGTGATAAAACTGGACGTTTCCATATTTCCAACGCTATGCTTGAAAAAAAAGGGAGCTGACATGGCAAAAGCCGCCACCACCAAGCGCAAATCATCGCCCAAACTCAAGGCCGATGAGTCGCTCAAATTCTATAGAGACATGTTGCTGATCCGCCGTTTCGAAGAACGCGCGGGTCAATTGTATGGCATGGGCAAAATTGCCGGGTTCTGCCACTTGTACATTGGTCAGGAAGCAGTTGTTACAGGCATGCAGGCTTGCCTTGTTGATGGCGATCAAGTGATCACGGGGTACCGCGATCATGGGCATATGCTGGCGTGCGATATGGACCCGCGCGGCGTTATGGCTGAATTGACCGGGCGAGAAGGTGGCTACTCGCGCGGCAAAGGCGGCTCCATGCACATGTTCAGTCGCGAAAAGAATTTCTTTGGTGGGCACGGTATTGTCGGGGCGCAAGTGCCGATTGGGACCGGGTTGGCTTTTTCAAACAAATATCTCGGCCGCAAGAATGTCAGCGTGGCTTATTTCGGTGATGGCGCGGCAAACCAGGGCCAAGTCTATGAGGCATTCAACATGGCCTCACTCTGGAAGCTGCCCGTCGTCTATGTGATCGAGAATAACCAGTACGCGATGGGCACGAGTGTAGCCCGTCACTCGTCAGAAACCGAACTGTTCAAGCGTGGTATCTCATTTGAGATTGAAGGTGAGGCAGTCGACGGTATGGATGTTTTTGCTGTGAAAGCGGCTGGCGAGAAGGCGGTCAAATATGCCCGCTCTGGCAAAGGCCCCTACATTCTGGAAATGAAGACCTATCGTTATCGCGGACACTCAATGTCTGACCCGGCCAAGTATCGCAAGCGGGAAGAGGTCGATGATATCCGCACGCATCACGATCCGATTGATGGGTTGAAAGAGTTGATGATTGAGCAAGAGATCGCGACCGAAGCTGACCTCAAAGCGATCGACAAGGACATCCGCGCTATCGTGAAGGACGCGGCTGACTTCTCACTGGAGAGTCCCGAGCCCGATCCCGCTGAACTGTGGACGGACGTGCTACGTCCAGTGGAGGCATAAGGCTATGGCTGTTGAGATTTTGATGCCGGCTTTGTCGCCGACAATGGAAGAAGGTACGCTCGCCAAATGGCTGAAAGCCGAAGGTGATACTGTCTCAGCGGGTGATATTATCGCCGAGATTGAGACTGACAAAGCCACGATGGAAGTTGAAGCGGTCGATGAGGGTATTCTAGCGAAAATCCTCGTGCCGGAAGGCACACAGAATGTGAAGGTCAATGCATTGATCGCGATGCTGGCTGAGGATGGCGAAGATGCCAGCGCGGTTGAGGCCAGTTCTGGTGGTACAGCGGCGCCGGTCGATGAGCCGGAAGTTGTTGCCGCATCAGAGGCGTCACAAGGCCCGGCGGTCGAAGTCTTGTCCAATCCGGAAATTCCGGAAGGTACGACATTTACAGATACGGTCCTGCGTGACGCGCTGCGCGACGCGATGGCCGAAGAGATGCGGCGCGATGAAACCGTGTTCGTTATGGGTGAAGAAGTCGCCGAATATCAAGGCGCTTACAAAGTCACACGTGAATTGCTGCAGGAGTTTGGCGAGCGCCGTGTTGTCGATACGCCTATTACCGAACATGGCTTTGCCGGGCTAGGTGTCGGGGCGGCCTTTGGCGGCCTGAAGCCAATTGTCGAGTTCATGACGTGGAATTTCGCCATGCAGGCGATTGACCATATCATCAATTCTGCGGCCAAGACGCTGTATATGTCTGGCGGTCAGATGGGCTGCCCGATTGTGTTCCGCGGCCCAAACGCGGCGGCGTCACGTGTCGGCGCGCAGCACAGTCAGGACTATGCGGCGTGGTATGGCAACGTGCCGGGCCTGAAAGTGGTCGCGCCATATGATGCGGCAGATGCCAAAGCGCTTTTGAAGTCAGCCATTCGTGACCCGAACCCGGTTGTCTTCCTTGAGCATGAATTACTCTATGGCAACTCATTCCCCGTACCTGACCTTGATGATTACACCCTGCCGATTGGCAAGGCGGCAGTGAAGCGCGCCGGGACCGATGTAACGCTGGTGGGCTATTCGCGCATGGTTGGCTTTGCGCTCGATGCAGCTGAAAAGCTTGCCGAGCAAGGCATCTCAGCCGAAGTCGTTGATCTGCGCTCGATCCGTCCACTGGACATCGAAACGGTGGTTGAGAGCGTCAAGAAAACCAACCGTATTGTGACCTGCGAAGAGGGCTGGAAACATATGGGGATTGGCGCGGAGATCGCCGCTGGCGTGACTGAGCTGGCCTTCGATTATCTTGATGCCCCGCCTGCACGCGTGACGCAAAAAGACGTGCCGCTGCCTTATGCGGGTAACCTTGAAGCGATGAGCCTGCCAAATGCAGACGACATCGTCGCGGCGGCCAAGGCCGTATGCGAGGGGATGTAGGAGAAGACGATGCCAATTAATATTACAATGCCTGCGCTTTCCCCAACGATGGAAGAAGGTACGCTCGCCAAGTGGAACGTCAAACCGGGTGATACGGTTGAAGCTGGAATGGTCATTGCCGAGATTGAGACCGATAAGGCGACGATGGAAGTTGAGTCGATCGATGACGGCGTGGTCGCACAGATCCTCGTTGAGGCTGGCACTGAAGGTGTCAAAGTCAACGCGCTGATCGCTGTGTTGGCCGAAGAGGGTGAAGACCCGACGAGCATCAAAGCCGGGGCCAGCAATGGCGCAGCTGCTGCTGCTGCTGAAGCCCCCAAGGCTGAGGCGAAAGCTGATGCCGCGCCTACGCCCGCAGCCGCGCCAGCCCCGATGCCAAGCGCTGGCAAGGGCGATGGCCGTATCAAGGCTTCACCGCTCGCGCGCCGAATTGCGGCAATGAAAGGCATCGACCTGTCTGGCCTGAAGGGCTCTGGCCCGCATGGCCGGATCGTCAAGAAAGACGTTGAGAATGTCCAGTCGGGCTCAACCGCGCTGACCGTGAGCGGCGGCGCAACTAGTGCACCAGCCTCGCCAGATGGTTTGATCATGCCGCAAATGCTGGATGATCGCGTTTATGATCCGGGGTCATATGAGCTGGTGCCGCTGGATGGTATGAAGCGGACAGTTGCCAAGCGCCTGACGCAAAGCTTCATGCAAATCCCGCATTTCCCGCTGACAACGGACATTCGTCTCGACAAGCTGCTCAGTGCCCGCGCGGGAATCAATGCATCGGCCCCAGAAGGGGTTAAAATCTCCGTCAATGATATGTTGATCAAGGCGTCGGCAATGGCGTTGATGGCTGAACCGGACTGTAATGCCAGCTACACAGATGCAGGTTTCGCGTATCACAATAGCGCCAATATTTCTGTCGCTGTGGCGATTGATGGCGGCTTGATTACACCCGTGATCCGAGACGCACAGACCAAGGGGCTTGCCCAAATTGGCGCGGAGATGAAAGATCTTGCGACCCGCGCGCGAGAGCGAAAATTGAAGCCGCAGGAATATACTGGCGGCACGTTCTCGATCTCCAACCTTGGGATGTTTGGCATCAAGAATTTCGCCTCCATCATCAATCCGCCAGAGGGCATGATCATGTCCGTTGGTGCAGGTGAAAAGCGCCCTGTGGTTGAGGATAACGGCCAGCTTGGTGTCGGCACCGTGATGAGTGTAACGCTGACCTGCGACCACCGCGTCATTGGCGGTGCCGAAGGTGCGCGCTGGCTGAATGCCTTCAAGCGCTACGTCGAAGCGCCTGAGAGCATGTTGCTATAGATCGCGAAATATCGAGCACGTTAACTGATGGCCCTTCTTGATCTTGTCAAAAAGTACGACCGGGAAAGGCTGTACGTGAAAGAGCGGCGACGCTTTATCGATCGCAAGATCACGTCCAATCGGTTTAAGCGCGTTCCAAATACAAGCCTGATCCGGCCCTCCAAGCATGACCGCATTTTTGGCGGTCGGAAGGGCACACTGGATACATCGCAAGGCACGTTCGGTTATTTCTATGGCGGCGGCTGGACCTTCGGCTTGGTTGAGCATGCGCATTTCCGCGTCACGTCAGACTCGTTTGCGCCTTACAAGAATGAAGGCAAAACGGAACTGACATTCAGGGCCGGAAATGTTGCGGGTGACTTGTGGCAAAACGTTGCTTGGCAGCCGGATACAGGGTTGCCCGGGCTGGATAATATTCCTGATGACAAGTTCATGCAGGTAACGGTGGATACGCGTTTGACCAAACAGTCAGAGCGTGTGCCGGCTTTTAGTGATCTTCGCCCAATGGACCAGTTTGCCTTCGACCACGATTATGAGTTGCGGGTAAATGACGAGAAGTCCTGGGCGGATCCAGCCTATCAGGGCAGCGATGCGGATAAGGCGGGATTCAACGCTGCAAATGCCAAACTGCTTGAGCGCCTGAGATCACTGAGCTGGGATCGCGAGATCGAGGAATTGCACGATCATCGTAAGGATATGCCCAAGGCAATATTCGAAGCGATGAGCAGTCTCTACGCCTATGAGCGCACACTGACGATGTTTACGACGTTCGCGCTCGGTCTGATTGTCGACAAGCGCGCGGCTAAAGCTATGGCCTCGATTACCCCGCCGGAGAAAGTGTCACGTTTTGCACTGCGTCAAGCCGCTAAAGCGGCTGGGGCGGATGAGATTATTGGCCCACGGCAAGTAGAGCGCGATATGCGTATCCAAAGACAAATGTACGACAAGCTACGGCAAGCAGCTGAGACCGCTGTGACCAAACAGACAGGAAAATAGACCATGACTGACTTTGATCTGATTGTAATTGGCTCTGGCCCGGGCGGCTATGTTTCAGCGATCCGCGGCGCACAGCTGGGGATGAAAGTCGCAATTGTCGAGCGCGAAAGTCTTGGCGGGATTTGCCTGAATTGGGGGTGTATTCCAACCAAAGCGCTATTGCGGTCTGCCGAAGTGCTGCACTTGGCGAAGACAGCCAAAAATTATGGTTTGAAAATCGACAAAGCTGACTTTGATCTTGATGCCGTCGTCAAGCGCTCGCGCGGTGTGGCGGCGCAGCTCTCGGGCGGCATCAAGCATCTGATGAAGAAGAACAAGATTACCGTTCTGATGGGCACGGCGCGTCTCGAAAAGGGCGGCGAGGCCCCGAAAGTCGTTGTCAAGGATGAGAAAGGCCAAGACAGCACGCACACGGCGAAACACGTTCTGCTGGCAACAGGCGCGCGCGCCCGGGCAATCCCGCAAGCCGGGCTTGAGCCTGATGGCAAGCTGGTCTGGACGTATCGCGAAGCGATGGTGCCGGACGTAACGCCGAAACGCTTGCTGGTGATTGGGTCTGGCGCGATTGGGATCGAATTTGCCAGCTTCTACAATGAGCTTGGCTCTGACGTAACTGTTGTTGAGGCGGTTGATCGCATTCTGCCTGCCGAAGATGCAGAGATCGCGGCCATGGCGCATAAGGACTTTGAGAAACAAGGTCTGACCATCCATACTGGCGCGCAGGTCAAGGGTCTCAAAAAGGCCAAGGATAGCGTCACGGCGACCATCAATATTAATGGTAAGGACAAGGACATTGAGTTCGACCGCGTGATTCTAGCGATCGGGATTGTCGGCAATGTCGAAAATCTCGGGCTGGAAGAGCTCGGCGTGAAGGTTGATCGCACGCATGTTGTCGTCGATGGCTTTGGTCGTACGGGCGTTAAGGGCCTGTATGCGATTGGCGATCTGACCGGCGGTCCGTGGCTTGCGCACAAGGCGTCGCATGAAGGGGTTATCTGTGTTGAAGCGATGCACGGCAAAACGGCTGATGCACATCCATTCGATCCATGGAACGTACCGGGCTGTACCTATAGCCACCCGCAAGTTGCCAGCGTCGGTCTGACCGAAGCTAAGGCCAAGGAAACAGGCCGTAAGCTAAAGATTGGCCGCTTCCCCTTTATCGGCAATGGCAAGGCGATTGCTCTGGGCGCGGGTGACGGCATGATCAAGACGATTTTTGATGCCGAGACAGGCGAACTGATGGGCGCGCACATGATTGGTGCGGAAGTTACCGAGCTGATCCAGGGCTATGTCATCGCGCGAGAAGGCGAGTTGACCGAGCAAGACCTGATGCACACCGTCTTCCCGCATCCAACGCTGTCTGAAATGATGCATGAAGCCGTGCTCGCTTCCGAAGGGCGCGCGCTACATATCTAGAGGTGTTAAACGAGTGTTGCTAAGATGTGGCGTTTTCGTATCGCGCGCAGCGGCGCTCATCACCTTCGACTGAAAAGACCGTCATACCTTTGTGGTCTTTGACGTACACAACTGTGCGAATGCCTTGCTTGCGGAGCGTCGTGCGCAAATAGTCCCGGCAGGTTTGGGCCTGCAATTCCTGGCGCTGCGCACCCGAGACTTTGATCTTGAGATTCGACCATTTGGACTGGCTGGTGACGCGGATGGTCTTGTGCTTTGTGCTGTAGACCGGAACCTGTGTGCTCAGGCTAGACAGAGACCGTCGCAGGCCTGCGGCAATGCCGTCACGAAACGCCCAAGCTTGTTTGGAAAGCCAGGCTTCCTGTTCTTCGGCTGAAGCTTCGTCGTAAACAAATTCTGGCGCAGCGGCCGGGGCTTCGACTTTTTCGACTGAGCAAGCCGAGAGGGCCGCGGCAACAGCGGGCAAGGCGATCATACGCATCAGTGTGTTCATATCCATGAGCGTTGCCTAGCGCAGTTTGCTTAAGATTAGGTTGGAATACGGGTATAGATTTTTGGGCGCGGGTTACCGCTTATGTTGATTGACCCGCCCTGCGACCCGCGCCAGTTTGGCAGTCATGTCTGTCGCAATGCAGAAAAAGCCGTCCGAAGTTCGGATACATCTATGCGGGGAGTGGCTGCTGCCATTGCCTGAGGGCGGGTTATGGTGGCCGGAGCGGCGCGTGCTGATCGTCTCTGACTTGCATCTCGAAAAAGGGTCAAGTTTTGCGGCGCGCGGACAGATGTTGCCGCCGTATGATAGCCGCGCGACGCTTAAGATCGTTGAGAGGTTGGTGGCGCAATTCTCGCCTAAAATGGTGATTTCGCTTGGCGACAGTTTTCATGATCCGCTGGCTGAGACGCGCATAGATGAGCGCGATGCAGAGCGTATTCGTGCGTTGACAGCGGCAACGGATTGGGTCTGGGTTGAAGGCAATCATGATCCTGATCCGCCAGCGCATCTGGGCGGGCGAGCGGCGAAGAGGCTGTGCTTGGACCCGTTAGTATTTCGACATGAGCCTACAGGTGAACATGGCGAAGTGGCTGGGCATTTGCACCCTGCGGCGAAAGTCGCGGGCAAGTTTCGATCCTTACGACGTCGATGCTTTGTGAGCGACGGTAAGCGGCTGGTTATGCCCGCAATGGGCGCGTTCACGGGCGGATTGAATGTGCGGCATGAGGCTTTTGAACCGGCATTTCCGGATGGTGGAAAGATGATTTTCATGATGGGCGATGCGCGTATCTATCCGGTCATGACGAAGCGGCTGCTGAACGATGGTCCGCGCGGCGGGTATGCGCGGTGGCGAAAACCACAGGCGCCGGGCGGTGACAGCCGGAACGAATAGGCCTAACCGCGCGGTGTTGCAGTTTGAAATTTTTGAGAGGGACTTATGGACAATATTGATTTTGCGCAGGTGTGGAGCGAGCACGGGCCGCTTATTCTGAGTTTCGGTGTGCGTGTCATTGGCGCGCTTTTGGTCCTGATTATCGGACTTCGTGTGGCGGCATGGCTCGGCGGACTGGTTCGTAAGATCGCCAATCAACAGGAAAATATCGACGACACGCTCGGTAATTTCTTTGGTTCAATGGTGCGCTGGGCGATTACCGCGGCCGTCTTCATCGCGGTCCTGCAAGTGTTTGGTGTGCCGGCGACCAGCTTTGTTGCTGTGCTTGGTGCGCTGACATTGGCAATTGGTTTGTCGCTTCAGGGCGCGCTTGGAAACATCGCCTCTGGTGTGATGATTATGATCTTCCGGCCTTATAAGCTCGCGGACTATGTGGAGCTGGCCGGGACTGCAGGTACGGTGAAGGACATCAATCTGTTTCAAACGGTCTTGGCGACGCCTGACAATGTGAAAGTTCTCGTCCCCAATACGCAGGCGATTTCTGGTGTGATCTTGAATTATAGCGGCTATGGCACACGCCGAGTCGATGTCACGTTCGGCATCGACTATGATGATGATATGGACAAGGCCATCGGCATAATCATGAAGCTGGTTAACGATGATCCGCGCGTTTTGAAGGATCCGGAACCATTTGTGAAAGTGGTCAATTTGAACGATAGTTCTGTTGATATTCAATCACGAGCCTGGGCGCTGGGCGCAGACTATTTCGACGTCAAGTTCGACTTGATCAAGAATGTGAAATCCGCATTCGATGCGAATGGCATTACCATTCCATATCCACATCAGGTGGAGATCGCAAAGAAAGGCTAGAGCGCGTTGAGCGAGGTCACAATCGAACCGGTTGGCGGTACGCCGAAAAAGGTTAAACGGCACATCTTGCTGCGTCTTTTCGGAATCAAACTGTTCGGTTGGTTCAAACTGGCGCTGCTCTGCATACTGGTTGGCTTTTTTGTGATGGCGGCGGAGTTTGATCCCGCATCGCCAAATGTTGATGTCATGGGAGCTATTGGCAGTTTCGCAAAGTCGGCTGGAATAACTTTGCGCTGGGCCGTTGTGAACTTCTGGAAGCCGGCGCTTGCGGGCGCGGGGATTGTTATGCCTGTCTGGGTTCTCTGGCGTATGGCGACCTTGCCATTTCGAAAGTAGAGATTGGAGCACGCCCTTTAGGGCGATGTTAGGGCTTGCCGTTCATATCAATCCTCGAAGTAGAGGAGTAACCCGCTATGGCGCAGCCTATCAGAAAGCCGAGCAATGACCCGGCAAGCCCCGTTGAAAAGGGCAAAGGCGATCTTGCAGACCTGTATGGCGTGACAGCTGGTGGCGCAGCCAAGGCCGTGAGTTCTCCGGCGCGTGACTTGCAAAGACGCATTGCGGCGAGCTTTTCGCCTGTTTCGCGAACGTGGATGTCACGTTATGTAACACTATTGATCATGTTCTCCTTTGCCGGGGCGTTGGTCAGTGGGGTGGGGACGACCACGATGGTTTGACGTCCTTGACCGGCGGCCTGTGGATGGGGCGCCGGAAACCAGATGCAAGGAGGCTCGGCCTTAAGAATGACTGTCCGTAAAGCTGTTATGCCCGTCGCAGGGTTTGGTACGCGCGTATTACCGGCCACCAAGGCTATCCCAAAAGAGTTGCTGCCTGTGGTTGATCGCCCGGCGCTGCAATATGTTGTCGATGAAGCCATGGCCGCCGGGATAGAGCACATCGTGTTCGTTACCGGGCGCAACAAAGGCGCGATCGAGGACTATTTCGATCATGCTTATGAGTTAGAGGCGAGCCTCGCCTCGAAAGCCAGCAAGGCCGCAATTCTGGATGACGTCAACAAGACGCGCTTGCCCGCAGGCGCCGCAAGTTTCGTACGTCAGCAGCAACCGCTTGGTCTTGGGCATGCGATTTGGTGCGCGAAGGATGTCATCGGCAATGAGCCATTCGCCATCTTGCTGCCTGATGTGATCGTCAAAGCTGATACGTCCTGCCTCGCGCAGATGGTTTCGGCGCACGACAAAGTCGGGGGTAATATTATCGCGGTCGATCCCGTCCCGGAGGAGCGCGTCTCCTCATATGGGGTGATTGCCCCGAAGGGCGAGCGTGATGGCAAGCTGATCGAGATGTCGGGCATGGTTGAGAAGCCGCCGCGCGAGAGCGCTCCGTCCAATCTGGCGATTACCGGGCGTTATATCCTTCAGCCTGAGATTTTTGGTCTTCTGGAAAATCAGGAAACAGGCGCGGGCGGAGAGATTCAGCTTACCGACGCGATGGCTCGCCTGATGGAAATGCAGGCCTTCTACGCCTACGAATTTGACGGCAAGCCCTATGATTGCGGCTCAAAAGCCGGATATTTCGAGGCGGTTCTGGCGCATGCGTTGGCGCACCCGGAAATTGCCGATCAGGCCAAGGCACTTGTGGCGGCTGCCAAAACGTAATCTCGGCTGACACAGGGCAACAACCGCTAATTGCTTTCAAAATGGTGCCGCGCGGTCTAAGTCAGGCCGCGTAGGAGTATTCATGAAGTTTCTCGTCACCGGTGTTGCTGGCTTTATCGGATCACGTGTTGCCTCGGCCTTGCTGGATGGGGGGCACAGCGTCGTCGGTATCGACAATTTGAATACCTATTATTCAGTCACGCTGAAACAGGCGCGGTTGCATCAGTTACAAGGGCGGGATGGGTTTCGGTTTGTGAAGCTTGATCTGGCCGACCATGAAGCCTTGCTTGCATTACCTGAACGCGACGAAATTGACCGCGTGATCCACCTCGCGGCGCAGGCTGGCGTGCGCTATTCGCTTGAGAATCCATTCGCCTATGCGGCTTCAAACCTGACCGGCCACTTGTCTGTTCTTGAATTTTGCCGCCGCGCCGCGAAAGCCCCAATGCTGGCCTATGCCTCATCCAGTTCGGTTTATGGTGATGGCGCCAAAGTGCCATTCCGCGAAGATGCGAAAGTGGATGCGCCTGTATCACTTTACGCCGCAACGAAACGCGCCGATGAGTTGATGAGCCTGTCTTATGCAAAGCTCTATAATATCGAGCAGGTCGGGATGCGCTTCTTCACAGTCTATGGCCCTTGGGGACGCCCGGATATGGCCTATTGGTCATTCACCAATGCCATTCTGCGCGGTGAAACGATCCGGGTGTTTAATGGTGGCAGGATGCGGCGTGACTTTACCTATATTGATGATGCGGTGGCTGGCGTGACAGCAATCGCGGTGGAGACAGGCGACTTCAAGGGCTTGGAACGCCCCCACAAGCTCTACAATATTGGCCACAATCAGCCGGTCGGCCTGATGGACTTCATTAGTGAGATCGAGCGAGCGACAGGCGTTGAGGCGCGTATCGCAATGGAGCCGATGCAGGCGGGCGATGTGACCGAGACATGCGCTGACATCAGCCGGATGCAGGCCGATTACGGATATGCACCTAACGTCTCATTGAGCGATGGTATCGATCAGTTTGTTGCCTGGTTCCGTGCGCAACGAGTTGAGGCGGGCGCAGTACCGCTCTGACAGTCGCCACTATGGTGAACTAAACTCTAAAGCGGCGCGGTGAGTTTTACGCAGCAGCGTAACCATATTTTTCTCAATTTCGACGATGATGCCCGCTTCGGAGGGCTATCAGTATGTTGCGCAGCAAGCTTTTAAATTCGGTTACACGAGTAGGAACCGTTCTACGCGAGAATAGCGGTAATACGGCGATGATTTTCGCGCTGGTTTCAATCCCGCTCTTTACGGTCGCTGGTTTTGCGCTCGACTTCCGACGGGCCTCAAATGGCAAGGCTGAAGTTCAATCTGCTGTTGATGCAGCAACGATCTCAGCGGCGCGCGCTTATACAACGAGTTCAGAAACCGATCCGGACAAACGCTGGCTTGAAGCGCAATTGGCCGGAGCGCAGACATTTGGCCTCGACATGTCGGACTCAACGAAATGGGTGACGTGGTCGAACCTCGACTTTCAGCGCGTCGGGACAAACAAGATTCAGGCTACAGTTGATCTCAGTACACCGACGACGTTCTCGGGGATCATGGGGGTCACTGAAATCAAAGGGCGCGTTGAAACCGAAGTCGAAGCTGGCGACGACCGTCCTTTCGAAATCGTTCTCGTTCTCGACAATACGACCTCAATGTTCAGCGGTACGCGTATGGAAGACATGCGTGAAGCCGCCAAGCTGTTTTCCGAAATCATGTTTGAATCTTCAAACAAGCGCGAACTGACGCGAATTTCGGTGATTCCAACGGCCGCGCTGGTCAACATCAATGTCGAGGCGCCTGCGCGTTGGAGTGATGCGGTCGATCTTGGTTTCACGCGGCCAGCTGCGCCAAGTGCTGCCGGCAGTGGTCTGACGCCGCCTGCGCCATTTGAAAATCGCACAAAATATCTGCGCCATCCTGATACTGGATCTGCGCTCACGCAAAGCCAGCTCGATGACATGTTTCAGCCGGTCGAATGGCGCGGCTGTATCCGCGCAGCCGACAATGAGCGTAAAGTTTCATCTGGCGGTATTGTTCAAGGATCTTTGACTGATGGTGACGTCACAGGCATGCGCTGGCCTGCAGCCTGGTTGAAACCAGAGCGCCAGACGCGATGGGTCAATGAGGCTCCGCCATCGCCACCGCCGCCGCCACCAGC